>NZ_JBEXNC010000001.1:132716-567729 GCF_040610935.1 Lentzea sp. NPDC003310 | reverse complement strand
TTGTCGGCAGGTGTGGCAGACGCCTGTCTAGACCGCGAGTAAGGCCTGGAGTTCGCGCAGGACCGCGTAGAAGCTCAGGCCTCCGCAGGGGCTTTGGGGGTGCGGCGGAGCTGGGTGCAGATGGCCTGGGCGACGGCGGCGAGGGTGACGTGGTGGTGCCAGGTGCGGCCTTCGGAGTGGTCCAGGCCGAGTCCGTCTTTGAGTTCGCGGTAGTCGTGCTCGCACGCCGACCTCAGACGGACAGAGCCGATGAGCCTTGGGAGCACGGAGTGGGAGCAGATTGGGAGCAACTCCGTGCGTTGAACGTGCCCGAACTGTCCTCAATGGATCTGAACGGAACCGCGCCGACCTGCAGGAGTGTTGTTTTCGCAGGTCAGCGCAGTATCGGCGCCCTAGTTCACACACAAGGAGTCCTCGAATCGCTCTGAACTGCGCTCAACTGCGTCAAACCGCAGGTCAACAGGCTTGAACGGACGCGTGTGTCGATCGCGCCGTAAGGCGAGCGCTTAGTACTCCAGAGGCGAGCGACATGGCCAGATCTGGTCGTTCCAAACGCACGCTCATGCCGATGAGCGGACGTTCGAAACCATCGGGCTCGGGTATTGGGCCTACCGTCACCGTTGAAGACGACCTGGCCACAACGTCGAGGCCCAACTGTATGAGCGGCAAGCGATAGGAGTTTCTGCTGTGTCGTGAAGGTCAGTCCTGCTCGTCAAGATCGCGCAAGCGTTTGTGGATGATGTTGAGGTCTCGCTGGTACTGGGCGTTGCCCGGATCGGCCACCGCCAACCGCTGCGCGATGTCGAGACCGGTCTGGAAGTACTCGCGTGCGGTCCCAATGTCACCCATCGCCACCGCCACACCTCCCAGTTTTTCGTGGCTGATGCTGAGGTCCCGCTGGTACTCGGCGTTGCCCGGATCAGCCACCGCCAACCGCTCGGCGATGTCGAGACCGGCCTGGAAGTGCTCACGTGCGGTCCCAATGTCACCCATCGCCACCGCCACATCCCCCAGCCTGTTGTGGCTGACGCTGAGGTCCCGCTGGTACTCGGCGTTGCCCGGATCAGCCACCGCCAACCGCTCGGCGATCGCCAGCAGGTGGCGGCGTCGGTCCATGGTCGCGCTGGCGAGGCCGATGTTTTGCAGGGCGACGCACTCTCGGTCGGCGAGCGCGAGATAGTTAGGGTGGTCGGTGGGGATGAGCGGGACGGCCTCGGCCAGTAGCGCTGCGACAGCGACTTCTCCGCCGACCAGATCACACCCCTCGAACGCGGCACGGACGGCGTCGTCGTAGTTGTGGCTGCCGGCGAGGTGGCGGATTAGGTCCACGAGGTCGTCGGCACCGCCGCGGCCGGTGTCGAGCCGGCGTAGCCGCATCGCGGCTCCCCGCTGGTGTCGAATGCTCGTGTCAGCGTCGGCCTGGCCGCGGGTGAAGTACCCGGCAACCCACGGGTGCATGACGAGCTCGTCGTCGAAGGTGGTCGACAGCAGGGTGAAATCGCGTAGCCGCTCGACATCGTGCACCGTCGCCACCAGTTCGTTCGGAGCGGGGTCGGTATCGTGCTGGGTGCGGGCGAGGTCCTGCGTGGTGAAAGCCGCACGGGCCAAGGCGGCCTGGTGGGCGAGTTCGCGCTGGCGCGGGGTGAGTTCTTCGGTGATCGTGTCGAGCAGGATGTCGCGACTGCCCAGCCTCACGGCCTCGCCGATACCGGTGGCCAGGTCACGAGGTGCGGTCAGGTCGATGTGCTCGCGCGCGGCCAGCGCGTGCAGTTTGCCGGTGACATGCCGGAACCCCGCCGCGGTGCCCCTGCGCAGCAGGACGTCGAGGAACTCGATCAGACGCGGATGCCCGCCGATCGTCCTGACCACGACTCTTCTGTCCTGAGCGGACAGGTCACGCAGCGCGGGCAGCCGCAGCAGAAACCGCCCCAGCTCCGCAGGCGTCAGCGCGGGCACCTCGAGTCGCAGCAGGACCGACTCGGCACCGGGTATCGGATAGCGGCAGGTGACCAGGACCCGACCCGCTTGGGCTCGATGACACACCGCGGTGAAGATCTCCGCGAATCCGGGATCGAGGAACTCACCGGCAGCGGTGAGGTTCTGTTCGAAGTCGTCGAACAACACCACCAGCCGTACCCGTACCAGCGCGGTGAGCACCAGTGACAACTTCGTCGTGTCGTCGTGTCGTGGGTCGCGCAACGCGTCCACGAACTCGCTGTGTCCTTGCTCGGCCAACGCTGTGGCGACGGCGGCGGTCAACGCGGCCGGGTTCCACACGCCGACGTGCTCGGCGATCGCCCAGCTCTGCTCGCGGGCACGGGCCAGAATCCGGCCGGCGACCGCGGTCTTCCCGATCCCGCCGATCCCGGTCAGCACCAACCCAGCCCAGTCCCCGACCTGTTCCCGATCCTGCACGGTGCGCCGCAACACCGCTGCCGCGATCCGCAGAACCGACCGGCGCCCGATCAGATACCCGACCGGCAACTCCCGCACCCCGCCCACACCGGTCGCAGCGACGGTAATGCGGCGCAGCGGCTGCTCGGGCCGGGCAGGATCGCGCACGGGCAGGTCAGCGCTACCACACAGCAAGGTCGGCACCACGGCCTCCGGCCGCGGCAAACGGTTCCCGGCCTTGCGTGCCTGCTCGGTGAGGTGCTCGCTCACCTCGCGCCGGGCCACCGCCAGCGCCTGCGTGACCGTCATGCCCGGATCGCGGGCCAGCTGGTGATAGAGCCCGCGTGCCAGCGCGGTCGCGAACCTGTCGGTGACCGAAGCCTGCATCGCGACCACCCGATCCGCGCCATGCCGCACCAGCGCCGCCGCCAGCCCCGCCGTACCCGTCTCCGCACCACGGCAACTGGACAACACCACTAGCGGCAACGGACGTTCCCCCGAACGCAACGCCGCGACCAGCCGGTCCGCGTCCGCGACCACCGGATGGCCGTCCTCATCCTCCAACTCCACCATGGTCGCCGACCCGTGCGCGGACAAATGGAGCACGTGATACTGATCCGCGGCCAGCGCACGCCCGATCTCCGCCAGCGACGCGACCTCCAGAACCCGAACCTGTGCCGCCACCTGATCATCGGCGTCGAGATCGGTGACCGCGTCCAACAGGGCCTGCATCTCCGCCTCGACATCCAGCGGAGGACTCGACGTCCGCGTCTCCTCCGGCGCGGCGACCGCGGCCAGAATCTTCAACGGTCCTGGCAACGCCAGGACCGGTGGCCGCTGTATTCCGGCCAGTCTGCGGGACAACCGCACCCCCGGCGCCGTCACCGCGAGCCGGTCGTCCGGCAGCCGCAGCAGCTCCACCGGCAGCCACGACAACTCATCCGGCAGCTCCACCACCACATCGACCACGCTGCCCCACGGGGAACGGTCGATCAGCTCCAGCAACCGCCCGCCGGTCGCATCGTCCAGCAACGCCCGCCACAGCGCCTGCCCTAGCAGCACCAGCCGGGCATCACCGGTCGGACTGTCCAGCTCCGCTTGCCACGACACCAGGCCCGGCGGCACCACCGCCGTCTGCTCACCCAGCACCGTCCCGGCCAACAGGGTCTCGGTCCGCACCTGACCGTTCCCCACCACACTCAGCCGCAACGCGAACTCATGAGCCAACTGCTGAGCAGGCAACGACAACGTGTGATCACGTCGGGTGAACACGGGCGACTGCGATCCCAGCGGCGGCTCGATCTCCTCAGGCTGGTCCAGCAGAAACCGCAGCAGACCCTCCATCCCCGCCTTCGAGTACTCCTCAACCGTGAACACGGTGCTGGTCGCCGGCGCCAGCCAGTCCGGCACACCCGCCACCGACTGACCAGGCAGTACAACCGGCACGAACCGGTCGAGATTCTCCTGGTTCGCGTAGAAGGCATCCCGGATCAGCCGCGCCTCGTACTGAACCCCACGACCCACATCAGGTCCGCTGCGACCTTCGGCGCGCTCCCGGTAGGCCGCTGACGCCACGATCAGGACATGATCAGACTCCCGAACCTGATCAGCCATCCACAACGCCCAATCCTGCCGCCGCTGTGCCGCCGCCCGGTCCAACTTCGCATCAATCTTCTGCGCGCGAAGAAAGATCCACAGATCGCGCACCCGCTCAACGTGCTCATCCGACTCATGCGCATACGAAATGAACACCCGCACCGGCTTCGCCGCGTCACCACCGGCTGTTCCCATGAACAACGTCCCACCCTCAGTAACCAACACCCTCACGAGAGCATCGGATCATCCGCCCAGAACGTTCCGCCCCCAACGAGCTAATCTGCGTAAGCCCAGCTCAACGCACTCTCATGCCGATGAGCGTGCGGTCATTCGCGGCGACACCGCGCCGCCGCGTGGCCGGAGTCCACGCGGGGGTTACTGCCTTTCAGGCCCACCTGCCTCCAGTACCGCCAGGTCGCGCACCGCGTACCGGTGGTGCTCGGCTTCTTCCTTCAGCACAACCTTGAGGCAGCGGCGCACGACGTACTCCTGCTCGGGATACATGTCCGCCGGCTTGCGGCCGCACACCCGGTCGAGTTCGTCCGCGGTGAGCCCGTCGACGACACGCCGCATCGCGGCCATGCGAGCGAGGCGCGGCGCCAGCACCTCCTCGAGCGTCGGGGTGGCTTCGAGGGTGAGGCCGAGCTTCGCCGCCTCCTCCGGCGGCGTCCCCCCGGCGGGCAAGCCCAACGGGTGGAAGGGTGCTTCCTCCTCCAGCACCGCGTTGCCGAACCAGGCATCGCAGGCGAACAGCAGATGCCGTTGCGTCTCAACGAACGACCACTCACCGCCGACCTGCTCGTGCAGTGCCGCCTCGGGCAACTGCCTCGCCCGGTCCAGCGTCGCGTCCCACAGGGTCTCGATGGCGTCCCAGGCAGCCCGGAAGTCCTCGGAGGAAACCGCCTCCCGCGCCAGCACCCGCGCGGGGTGCCGGCGGTCGAGCTCGGCCTCGACGTAGGCGGTCACGTCTACGTCGTTGACGACGAGGCGCTCGAAGAAGCCACCGAGGTAGACGTCGCTGCCGTAGCAGTCGACGATCTTCAGACCAGTCACCTCGCAATCGCGGATCTCGAGACCATCGAGATTGCTCAGGTGGATACGAGCGCCGCGGAACTGGTCGCTCTGGACGTAGTCGGAAACCATCGAAGCAGTCTCGCTCAGTCATCACACCCGCACCAGGTTCGGCAGTGACCTGAAGCGGTGCCCGCCACGAAAGGTGAAGTACGGCGCCGCGGTTGCAGCCACGGTGGCGTCAGGAGGTTCGGTGGCTGTGCGAGCCGAAAACCACGTCCATGCCGGACAAAGCACATGGCGACACTCGTGGACGACTCAGTCGAGAAGATCTTGCTCCAGCCAATGCAGATCAGCCCGGAAGATCGATCAGTGTCGAGTGGCGGCCTGGCGCCTGGCCTCCGCGGGCTCGCGAGGAAGCGTCGCCGATATCGTTGACCGGTGATCGGCAACCTCGAGACGTTCCAGGACGAGCTGACCGCCAGCGGATTTCCGCCGCTGGTCAACAAGTTTGCCGGGGCCGGCTTCCAGGGCTCGATCGCGACCTGCGACCTCGGGCCGCTTCGGCTCGTCTCCCTCCGCACGCCGGAAAGCGCGTGCGTCGGGCGGGAGCGGGACGCCTCCGACAGCGGGAACCTGGCGGTCAAGGTGATGACCCGCGGCCGGACGCGGATCGAGCAGGGGCGCGGGATCGCCGACCTCGGGCCGACCGACTTCGTACTGCTCGATCCCACGCGCGGGGTCCGGTTCGAGAGCACCGCGGCGGCGCACGTCACCATCCTGGTTCCGCGCCGGGAGCTTCGGATCCGCCCCGCTCAGATCGACCGGCTCATCGGCGTGCGCATCGACGGCAGTCACGGCCCGGGCGCTCTCGTGTCCGTGCTGGCCCGGGAGTCGGCGCGGTCGGCGACCGGGTTCCGCGAGGCAGAGGCGCTGCGGTCGGCGGCGGCCTTCGTCGAACTGATCGCGGTCGCACTGGAGGCCCGGCTCGACGACGACCAACCGGCCCCGGACGAGTGGCTGCGGGACCGGATCACCGGCTACATCGAGGCCCGCCTGGCCGATCCCGACCTGTCCCCGCCCAGGATCGCCGCCGCCCACCACATCTCGGTGCGCCGGCTGCACAAGCTGTTCGAGGAGCAGCCGCTCACCGTCGCCGCCCTGATCCGCCGTCGCCGTCTGGAGCGCTGCCGAGCCGAGCTGACCGGAGGCGGACGCACCGTCACCGCCGTGGCCGCCCGGTGGGGGTTCTCCGATCCCACCCATTTCAGCAAGCTCTTCAAGGCGACGTACGGCTACAACGCCCGTGCGCTGATGACCAGCAACCGTGCACGGACGACCAAGACGCGCTCCGTCGTGCAGGGAAAGGATGGTGGTGACCAAGGCAGGCAACAGCAGTAGGAGAAGTCGTGGCGAAGGTGAACATCGTCCGCCCCGGTGAGGGCGAGATCCTCGGCAGCGGGGCCCAGCAGATCCGCATCCTGGAGAACGGTGAGCACACCGAGCACCGGCTGGGGTTCGCGGAGGTCACCATCCCGCCGGGCACCCCGAGCCCGTTGCAGCACCGCCACGCCCAGCACGACGAGGGCTTCTACGTGCTGGCGGGAACTTTCCGGTTCACCGTCGGCGAGGACCACTACGACGCCGGGCCGGGCACCTGGGTCATCGTGCCGACCGGGGCACCGCACACGTTCGCCAACATCGGCGACGAGAACGCGGTCATGCTGAACACCTTCACGCCGGACCTGTACGTGCAGTACTTCCGCGACTTCAAGGCCATGATCGATTCCGGGCAACCGGTCAACGCCGAGACCATGGAACCGCTCTGGAAGAAGTACGCCACCGAGATCTCGACCGAATACGACTCGTGAAGCACCTTCAGCTTGCGTCTGAGATGAGCCACTCACACCTGCCTCCGTCGCGCGGAAGACTCACGGCGCCCACCAGTGCATCAACGGGGCGAGGCGGTCACCAATGGTTTTCTCCAGGGCAGGGGCCTGGGTCGAGCGGAGAGCAAGGCGGACAACGACATGCTGAACACAGCAACGAGCAACAACATCACAGCAGGACTCAACGCCGCGAGAGGAGCTCGCTCGACGTAGGGCAACGACTCGGCCAGCATCAGGCCCCATTCGGGCGCGGGCGGCTGGGTGCCCAGGCCGAGAAAGCCCAGCGACGCGAGAGCGAGCGCGATGCCGGGGAAGCGGAGGACGGCGTTGCGGGCGACCGGGCCCGCCACGGCGGGCAGGACGTGGCGGAGTTCGATCCACGACGGTGTCGCGCCGAGTGCTCGGTGCGCGGTGATGTGCGTCGAGGCCCGGGTTTCTTCCACGAGAGCGGCGGAGTGGGCCGCCAGGGCGGGCCAGGACACCAGCGCGACGGCGAGCGACGCCCCGAACGTGCCGGGGCCGAGCACCGCGGCCACGAGGATGCCGGCGATCACGGGCGGCATCGCGTTCGCCGCTTCCGCCGCTCCGCGCGCGATGCCGGGCAGGAGGCCCATCGCCACAGCGGCGATGCAGGAGCACACGCACACCGCGGCGGCTACGCCGATCGTCGCGGGTGCGCCGTGGGCGACGCGGGCCAGGACGTCGCGTCCGAGTCCGTCGGTGCCCAGCGGATGCGCCCAGGTCGGGGACGCCAGGCGGGCCGACGTGTCGATGCGCGACGGATCGCGCAGCAGGCCCCACCCGATCACCGCCGCTGTCAGCGCCGCGCTCGTGACGGGAACCGCCACGTGCCACCGGTTCGGGCTCCAGTGCGCGATCGGGGGCAGCGACAAGGAGGCGTCCCGCAGCGCGGGTCCTAGCAGGTGCCGGCGAGCCACGCCGACGACCGTCCCGGCCGCGAGGCCCAGCAGCACGAGTGCGAGCACACACCCCTGCAACAGAGGCACGTCCTGCGCCCGTGCCGCGCCGAGCGCCGTCCTGCCGATGCCGGGGACCGCGAAGACCGCCTCCACGGCCACGGCGCCGCCGGTCAAGCCGACGACGACCAGCCCCGCCTGGGGCAGCAACGGCGGCAGGGCACGCCGCACAACACCTCGGACGAGAACGGCCCGGCCGCAACCCCAGGACCGCCACACGCCGACCCACGGTTCCCGGAACACGGCGGGAAGCGCGTCGGTGAACAAGGTGCCCAGCACGGCTCCCGCTGGGATTCCGAGGGCGAGAGAGGGCAGCACGAGGTGTTGCGGACCCTGCCAGCCGTACGGCGGGAACCAGCCCAGCCACACCGACAGGGTCACCAGCAGCACGGTCGCGAGCAGGAACTCGGGCAGCGCGGCCAGCGCCGCGCCCACACCACCGGCAGCACCACCGCGAGCACCGCGCATCAACGCGGGCAGGCACAACGCCGACGCCACACCGAGCGCGACGACGACCGCGGCACACATCAGCGTGAGGGAAACACCGAGCGCCGACAGCACGGAGGGCAGCACCTCGGCGCCACTGGTCCAGGACCGGCCCAGATCTCCGCGCAGCACACCGGAGATCCAGCGGGTGACCACGTCGACCGGTCCGGCGTCGAGGCCGAGCTGGCGCCGCACGGCGTCCAGCGCCTCCGGTGTCGGCTCCTGCTCGGCCGAGCGGGCCCGCAGCACCGACAACGCCGGATCGCGCCCGGACAACCAGGGCAGGAGACCGACGACGATCGTGATCAGCGCGAGTGAGAGGAGCCGGGCGACCACGACTCCAGTGCGCCCGTGCGGTCTTCCCGCCATCACTTCACGTGGGTGGCGGACGTGACGAGCGCCCGCTCGCGCGGGTCCTTGACGGAACCCGTCACCGACGTGGCGTCGCCCTGGATCACGCGCTCGTGCAGCATCGGGATGGCGGCGTCGGTGCGCAGCACGGCCGCTTCCGCCTCGAGGATCGCCGCACGGCGCTGGTCACCGGCCTCCGCGCCCTCGGCCTCGCGCACGGCCCGGTCGACGTTCTCGTCGCACAGCTGCGCGATGTTGAACGAGCCGGCGCAGGTGAAGTCGGACTTCAGGTAGGCCACCGGGTCACCTGAGTCGAGGACGGTCGCCCTGGACAGGATGAACGCGTCGAACCTGCCCGCGAGCATGTCCTGCTCGATGTGGGCGTACTCCCGGACGACCTGGTTCACCTGGAAACCGGCGTCTTGGAGCTGCTGCTGGAGGATGGAGGCGACTTCGGGGAGTTCGGCGCGGTCGGTGAACGTGGCCAGCGTGATCGTGGCGCCGTTCACCGGACCGGCGGGTGTGCGGCCGGTGAGTTCTCGACGGGCCTGCACGGTCCACGGCAGCGCGGGCCCGAGCAGGCCCTTCGCGGAGTCGGCGCGGTTCTCGTAGACACCGCTGACGAGTTGATCGCGGTTGATCGTCTCGCGCGCCGCGGCCCGCACCGCCGGGTCGGCGAACGGGCCGGTCTTCGTGTTGAGGTACAGCGTGTTGGTGCGCGGCATCGGCACCTCGCTGATGGTCGGCGGGTCGAGCAGCGCCGCCTGCGAGACCGGGACGGCTTCGGCGATGTGCGCCTCCCCGCTGCGGATCGCGGCCGCCCGTGCGGTGCCGTCCGGCACGAAGGACACGTCGATGCCCGCGGCCTTGGCCTTCTCGCCCCAGTAGCCGTCGTACCGGTCGAGGGTCGCGCTGGTCGTGCCGCCGACGCCGACCAACCGGAACGGCCCGCTGCCGGTGCCGACCGGGTTCACCTTGCCGTCGGCGGCGTACGCGCTCTCGGCCAGGATGGACAGCTGGGGTGACGACAACCGTTGCGGCAGCAGCGGATCCGGCGTCCCGGTGGTGACGAGGAGCTTCTCCCCCGCCACCGCTGCGGTCAGCGCGACGCCGTCGAGGATGCGCGGCTTCGGCACGGCTCCCGTCGCCCTGGTGAGGGTGTTCGCGGCGGCCGCGGCGGTGAGGGTGCTGCCGTCGTGGAAGGTCACGCCCGGCCGGACGGTGAACTCCCACGCGGTGTCCGAGGTGCGCCGCCACTCCGTCGCGAGTCCGGGACGGGCGTCGCCGTTGTCGTCCAGCGTCACCAACGTCTCCGCGGCGGACCAGCGGGACAGCTTGAACGCGTCGTCGCTGAACGGCGACAGGCCCGATCGCGGGGGTTGCATCATGGCCAGCTTGATCCTGACCTCACCGGACTGCCCCGCCGTCTCCCCTGCTCCGGAAGCGAAACAGCCGGCGAGGAGCACGGAGGCGGTGGCCAGTCCGGCAGCGGCCAAGGGCGTGCGGGGGTGCATGAGGCTTCCTGACGTCGTGGGAGCGGCGACGCGGTGACGCTAGCTCATGACAATCATTTGCATCTAGCCTCCGAGGCGCACGTCACGCGAGCCGGCGTCCGACATCGTTCCCATGTGGACGGTCCAGGCAGTGGGCAGCGCGAGATCGTCGCCAGCCCGTCCAGGTCTGCGCGTGTGGGTCGTTCGACCCACTGTGCCCGGCCGCACGCCTCGGTAACTTTGATCTTGCGATCACACCCGAAGGCTCGGAGGACCGCCATGACCACCACCCACCCCCTTGTCACCGGTCCAGCTGCCGCGGACGTGGTCATGTCGGCCCTCGGCCCCGAAGCGCGGACGGTCGTCAACGCTCATCGGAAGAACGCCGGCGCGCTCGCCATCAGGTGATCGCGAGCTCGCCTCGAGGCACACGCGAAATGGTCGATCTGGGCGTGTACGCCAAGGTCGCCAATTCGGCGTTATGTCCGGTTCATGGGAAAGATTCACCGTTCACCCGATGTATCGGTTACCCATGTCAATTGTCCGCCGCCGACCCCAAGCGCCCCCGGCTGCCGCAGCGGCAACCAGTGGTGGATCTTGGCCGGAGCCCTGGACGCGCCGGAGTGGAGACCGGGCGCGCGGCGCTGCGATGCCCCACCCCCACCACGGAGGCGCGACTACGGTTGCGACACGGATCCGATAATCACGACGATGCCCCGAGCGGACTGTGCTACGGAACGTTCCGCCATCGCGCGCCCGAGGTGCGGCGCTCCGCGATTCGGCCGTACCGACTGGCCCGTTCGCCACCTGTTGAGACACGAGCCAGGCAGATTCTGATTCGTAAACCCAATAGCTTCGGGACGCGCCTGAAACACGTTCTACAGCTGTTCTCGAGAGATGCTGCCGAAAGCACTGGAAAAATCGGGCATACGTGCTATAAAGCGTCCATCTGGGGATGCGCTGCAGCAGAACGACCATCGGTGACCTTGCTGGGAGGGAACTGGACGATTGGTGCCGACAGACCATGACGACGCACTCGTTGAACTGGTCGGCCTGCTCGCCGAATGCTCGGCGGGGACAGGCAGGCTCGCGCTGGTCAGTGGCGGTTTAGCCAGCGGGAAGACGGAGTTGCTGCAGCGATTCCAGCGGCACGCCGCCTCCTCGGGGGCATTGTTGCTGACCGCGACGGGCGCGCCCGCCGAGCACCCCCTCCAGGCCGGTGTCATCGACCAGTTGTTCCACGGCGCCGGACTGCCGCCGGAATTAGCGGACCGCGTTTCCCACCTCATCACGCCGATCGCCGCGACCGCGACCGAACCCGGAGCGGACGTGAGAAGAACTCACCATTCTCACGTGCGACCCGTGCACGAATTGTGTCAAATCCTTCTTGAATTGTCGCGGGAACGCCCGGTCGTGTTGTGCGTGGACGACGTGCAATTCGCCGACAGCTCCTCACTGCAATTCATCCTCTACCTGCGGCGACGGATGAGGGCCGGTCGAGTGGTCGTCGTGCTCGCCGAGTGGCAGCACCCGCAGCCGACGCTGCCGCTCTTCCACGCCGAACTGACCCGGCGGCCGCACCACCGCATCCGGCTCGCCCCTCTGTCGGAGCGCAGGATCGCCGAACTGCTGCGCGACCGGGTGCCCGATCCCGGCGCGCTCGCGCCTGCTTGGCACACGCTGAGCGGCGGGAACCCGATGCTGGTCCGAGCCCTCGTCGAGGACCGGGAGGCCGGGCACGAGACCTGTCCCGACCAGGTCGGTCCCGCGTTCAGGCGCGCGTTGCTGGAGTGCCTGCACCGCTGGGAGGCGGGGCTGCTCGAGGTCGCGCGCGCCATCGCCGTGCTCGGGGAGGAGCACACACCGGTCCTGCTCGGCCGGCTGGCCGGCACCACGCCCGAAGCCGTCGAGCAGGCGGTCGACGTGCTCACCACGGCGGGTCTGCTGGTCGACGGTCGCTTCCGCCACCCCGGCGCGGGGCCGGCGGTCCTCGACAGCACACCGGGTGCCGAACGGGTGCGGCTGCGCGCCCGTGCGGCCGAACTGCTCTACCAGCGCGGCGCGGCGGCGGCCGTGGTGGCCGACCACCTCGTGGCCGCCGACCGGGTCACCCCGGGCTGGCCGGTCTCCGTGCTGCGCATCGCCGCCGAGGAAGCGCTCATGGGCGACGACGTGGCAGCGGCCGTGCGGTACCTGGAACCCGCGCTGCCCGTCGTCGAGCCGGAGCAGCGGCTGGGCGTCACCAGCGTCCTGGTCCGCGCGCTGTGGCGGGTCAACCCGGCCGCCGCCGTCGTGCACATGGAACCGCTGCACGAGGCGATGTGGGCGGGCCGGCTGGGCGGCCGGGACGCCATGACCGTCGTGCACCACGCGCTGTGGATCGGGGACGAGGCCACGGCCGTGCGCGCGCTCGCCGTGCTGAAGGAGAACCCCGGCATGCTGGACGCGCAGAGCGCGGCCGAGCTGCGGATCGTCTGCCAGTGGTTCCACGGCCTCGACCCGGCGACCGCCGTGGCCACCGACCTGGTGGCGGACGCGGATCCGTGGGTGGCCGCGGCGCAGGCCATCGGCACGTTCTGGACGGCCGAGTTCCACCCCGACGCCATCGCCAGCGCCGAGCACGTCCTGCGCAGCTGCCGGCTCGGCGACATGTCGCTGGAGGTCGTGCTCACCGCCCTGCTGGTCCTGTCGCACGGCGGCCACCCCGACCGGGCCGAGCGGTGGTGCGACCGGCTCACCGCCGAGGCCGTCCGCGGTGGCGCGGTGACCTGGCAGGCGGTCCTGGAGGTGCTCCGGGCCGACATCGCCCTGCGGCGCGGGGAGGTGGTGGTGGCAGCCCAACGCGCGGAGACCGCGCTCGCGCTGCTGCCGCACCAGGGCTGGGGCCTGTCCATCGGCTACCCGCTGGCCGTGCTGCTGGACGCCAACACCGCGCTGGGCCGGCACCACGTGATCGCCGACGTGATGCGGGTGCGCGTGCCCGACGCGATGTTCGCCACCGCCGCCGGCCTGCGCTACCTGTACGCCCGCGGCACCGGCAACCTCGCCGTCGGGCGGGTGCTCGCCGCCATCAGCGACTTCCAGAACTGCGGGACCCGGATGCGCGAGTGGCGCGTCGACCTGCCGGTGCTCGCGCCGTGGCGCTGCGGTCTCGCCCAGGCCAACCTCACCCTCGGCCGCCAGGAGGCGGCGCGGGAGCTGATCAGCGAGCAGATGTCGCTCCCGGCAGGCGACCGCCGCACCCGCGGTGCCGCGCTGCGGGTCCTCGCCGCCGCGGGCGAGCTCGCCGAGCGTCCCGCGCTCCTGCGCGAAGCCGTGCGGCACCTGCGGCGGGCGGGTGACCGGATCGAGCTGGCGCGCGCCCTGTCCGACCTCGGAGAAGCGCTCGACACCCTGGGCGAGCACGCCGAGGCCCGCGAGCTGTCCCGGATCGCGGTGGCCGAGACCAAGGCGTCGTACTCCGGCGCCGTGCCCCTCCCGGTCGACTGGGAGGACGGCGACACCGGTGACCGGCGATCGGTCCTGAGCGACTCCGAGCTGCGCGTGGCCGAACTCGCCGCCAAGGGCCACACGAACCGCGAGATCAGCGGAATCCTCTACATCACCGTCAGCACCGTCGAGCAACACCTCACGAGGGTCTACCGCAAGCTGGGCATGCGCAGCCGGGCGGACCTGCCGCACCGCCTGTCCCAGCGGACCGGCACCGGCCCGCGGGCGTTCGAAGCCCGAGGGTGACCCAAGCACCTCCCGAGTAGAAAGAACCCGCCGATGCCCAACCAGTCCACCTGCCGCGTCTGCGCCGGGACGGTCACCGAGTTCCTCGACCTCGGTGACCAGCCGCTGTCCGACGCGTTCCGCCTGCCCGAGGACATCTCCGCCGAGTTCACCTACCGCCTCGCCGTGGGCGCGTGCGCGGACTGCGCGATGGTGCAACTGCTGGAGGAGGTCCCCAGGGAGAAGATGTTCCGCGAGGACTACCCCTACCTGTCACAGGGATCCGTGGTGATGCGCGAGCACTTCCACGCCCTGGCCGAGCGGTTCCTGAGCACCGAGCTGGCGGGTGAGGACCCGCTCGTGGTCGAGCTGGGCTGCAACGACGGCACCATGTTGCGCACCGTCGCGGAGGCGGGCGTGCGGCACCTGGGCGTGGAACCGTCCGGCGCGGTCGCCGACCTGGCCGCCGAGGCGGGTGTGCGGGTCCGCAAGGACTTCTTCGAAGAGGCCACCGCACTGTCCATCCGCGACCAGGACGGTCCGGCCGATCTCGTGTACGCCGCGAACACGTTCTGCCACATCCCTTACGTGGACTCGATCCTGCGCGGCGTCGTGGCGCTGCTCAAGCCCGGTGGCGCGTTCGTGTTCGAGGACCCCTACCTCGGCGACATCGTCGAGAAGACCTCGTTCGACCAGATCTACGACGAGCACTTCTTCTTGTTCAGCGCCACCTCCGTGGACGGCATGGCCCGCCGGCACGGCCTCGAGCTGGTCGACGTCGAACGGCTTCCGGTGCACGGCGGCGAGGTCCGCTACACCCTGGCGCTGCCCGGTGCGCGCACGCCCTCCCCCGCCGTCGCCGCCCTGCTCGCCGAGGAGGATGCGCGCGGCCTGCACGACCGCGCCGTCCTGGACGGGTTCGCGGACCGGGTCCGCGCGATCCGCACCGACCTCGTGGCGCTGCTGGAGGACCTGAAGGCGAAGGGAGAGCGGGTCGTCGGCTACGGCGCGACCGCGAAGAGCGCCACCACCGCGAACTTCTGCGGCATCGGACCGGACCTGGTCGAGTTCATCAGCGACACCACGCCCGCCAAGCAGCACAGGCTGGCGCCCGGCTCGGGCATCCCGGTGCGCCCGCCGGCCGCCTTCGCCGACCCCTACCCCGGCTACGCGCTGCTGTTCGCCTGGAACCACGCCGCGGAGATCATGGCGAAGGAGCAGGAGTTCCGCGAGGCGGGCGGCAAGTGGATCCTGTACGTGCCCGACGTCCACGTGGTGTGAGCGTGCCGGGAGAACTGTCCGGCGCCCGCGTCGCGGTGCTCGGCGGGTCGGGGTTCGTGGGGTCCGCGGTGTCCGCACGGCTGGCGGCGCGGGGCGCGCGGGTACGGGTGGTGGCGCGCGATCCCGGCGTGCCGCCGTTCCCGGCCGAGGTCGTCGCGGCCGACCTCACCGAGCCCGGCGCGGTGGCCGCCGCGGTCGCGGGCGCGGACGTGGTGCTCCCGCTCGTGCTGTTCACCGGCGGCGGCTCCTGGCGGGTCGCCGCCGGCGACGCGGCCGACGCCGACAGGGTCAACGTCGGGATCGTCGCCGAGGCGGTGGACGCGGCGCGGGGGGCCGTCGTGTTCCCCGGCTCCACCTCGCAGGTGGGGCCGGGTGCGCCGGAGCGGATCGACGGCACCGAGGTCGACCACCCCGAGTCGGAGTACGACCGGCAGAAGTGCGCCGCCGAACGGCTCGTGCTCGACGCGGGCGGCTGCTCCTTGAGGCTGCCCACCGTGTTCGGCCCCTCCACCGGCTCGCCGGACCGGGGCGTGGTGACCGCGATGGCGCGGCGTGCGCTCGCAGGCGAGCCGCTGACCGTGTGGGGAGCTGGGGACGTGGACCGCGACCTGGTGTTCGTCGAGGACGTGGCCGACGCGTTCGCGGAGGCCGTGGCGCACGCCGACCGGCTCGCCGGACGGGCGTGGCTCGTCGGCTCGGGCACCGGCGTCCCGGTGCGCGCGCTGTTCGAGCTCGTGGCCTCCACCGTCGCGGAACTGACCGGTCGCCCGGCCGTGCCGGTGCAGTCCGTGCCGCCACCGCCGCACGCCACCGCGTCGGACTTCCGCGGCCTGGTGGCCGACCCGGCCGGCCTCACCCTGGCCACCGGGTGGAGAGCCCGCGTTCCCTTGGCCGCCGCGGTGTCGAGGACCGTGACCCACCTGATCGAATCCTCAGTGGACGGTGCGACCCCTAACAGCGGGTAGGGGTTCCCCTAAGCTGGTTGACCGCGCGGTTCGGGCCTCTGCACGCTGATCACCGTCCTGAGACGGAGGTCGTCGATGAAAGCCCGCGCACTCTCTGTCGGCGGAGCCTGGGAGTTCGAACCCGAGGTGTTCCCGGACGACCGCGGCCTGTTCGTCTCGCCGTTCCAGCACGAGGTGTTCGCCGAAGCGGTCGGCGCGCCGCTGTTCGCCGTGGCCCAGGCCAGCGCCAGCGTGTCGCGCCGCGGGGTCGCCCGCGGGGTGCACTACGCCCGCACGGCACCGGGGTGCGCGAAGTACGTGACCTGTTCCCGCGGTCGCGTGCTGGACATCGTGGTGGACCTGCGGGCCGGCTCGCCGACATTCGGCGAGTGGGACTCCGTCGAACTGGCGGGCGACGGCTTCCGCGCCGTCTACCTCCCGCCAGGACTCGGCCACGCGTTCCTCGCGCTGGAAGACCACTCCACCGTCCACTACCTGCTGTCCCGCGCCTACGACCCCGCGGACGAGCTGGCCGTGTCCGTCGTGGACCCGGATCTCGCGCTGCCCGTGCCCGCCGACGTCGTGCTGTCCGAACGCGACCGCACCGCGCCGGGCCTGGTCCTCGCACGTGACACCGGACTGCTGCCGGTGCACGCCGTCTGAGCAGAGGAGAGCACACCAGGTGACCGCGCCCACCCGCCGACCCACACCGACGCGCCTGGCCGAGTCGATGCTCGCCGCGCGTGACGCCGACGCCGTGCACGCCTGGCTCGCCCGCACCGCCGAACACAGCTGGATGACCGTCGAGCGCGTGCCGCTGGACGGCCTAGCGGGCTGGCTCACCGAACCGGGCACCGGCACCCTCCGCCACCACAGCGGCCGGTTCTTCAGCGTCGAGTCGCTCGCCGTCGACCTGCCGGGCGCGCCCGTGCCGCAGTGGTCGCAGCCGATCATCAACCAGCCGGAGATCGGCATCCTCGGCATCCTCGTGCGCGAGGTCGACGGCGTGCTGCAGTTCCTGATGCAGGCCAAGCACGAACCGGGCAACGTCAACGGCCTGCAGCTGTCGCCGACGGTGCAGGCCACGCGCAGCAACTACACCCGCGTGCACCAGGGCGCGCCGATCCCCTACCTGGAGCACTTCCGCGACACCTCCGGCCACCACGTCCTGGTGGACATCCGGCAGTCCGAGCAGGGCGCGTGGTTCTACCGCAAGCGCAACCGCAACATGGTCGTCGAGATCGACGGCGAGATCGAGGTGCGCGAGGGGTTCCGCTGGTTCACCCTCGGCGAGATCGCCGGCCTGATGACCGTGCCGGACCTCGTGAACATGGACGCCCGCACGGTGCTGGCGTGCTTGCCAGGAGGCGGCGCGGCCCTCGCCGCAGCGGCCACCGACCCGTTCAGCGAAGCCCTGGTCCGGTCGGGAGATCCGGCCGCTCCCGGCGTGCACACCATCGGGGACGTGCTGAGCTGGATCACCGAGGTCCGCACGCGCACCGACCTCCGGGTGGCCCTCGGCCCGCTGGCCGGGTTGCCGGACTGGACGCGCGAGAACGGCGTCATCGCGCACCGCGACGGCAGGTTCTTCACCGTCGTGGGCGTGGACGTGCGGGCCGGTGGGCGTGAGGTCGGAGGCTGGTCCCAGCCGTTGATCGAACCGGTCGGCACGGGGGTGATCGCGTTCCTGGTCAAGGAGATCGGGGGCGTCCTGCACGTGCTCACCCACGCGCGCACCGAGGCGGGCTACGCCGACGTGACCGAGCTGGCGCCCACCGTGCAGTGCGTGCCCGAGGCGCACGACCACCTGCCGGTGCGGCCCCGGTTCCTCGACGAGGTGCTCGGCTCCACCAGGATCCGCTTCGACGCCGTGCTGTCCGAGGAGGGCGGCCGGTTCCTCGGCGCCCGCAACCGGTACCTGGTCGTGGAGACCGACGCCGACGTCGCACGGGACGACCCCGAGTACCGGTGGCTGACGCTGCACCAGTACGAAGAGCTGTTGCGGCACAGCTTCTACGTCAACATCCAGGCCCGAACCCTGTTGCTGTGCCTGCGCAGCCTCGTTCCACGCGGGTGAGGCGGGCGACGTGCTGACCGCGCCCGCCACCGGCCCGGTCAGAGCGTCGCCAGCACCTGCTTGAGCGCGTCCACCACGTGTTCCTGCGTGTCCTGGGGCAGCGACGGGTACATCGGCAGCGAGAAGATCTCGCGGGCCACCCGCTCGGTCACCGGCAGGCTGCCCTCGGCGTGGCCCAGGTGCGCGAACCCGGTCATGGTGTGCACCGGCCACGGGTAGCTGATGTTCAGGTGGATGTCGTGGGCCTTCAGGCGTTCCAGGATGTCGTCGCGCCGCGGGTGGCGCACCACGTGGACGTAGTACGAGTGCGTGTTGCCCGGCGCGGTCGTGGGCAGCACCAGATCGGTGTCGGCCAACGCCTCCGCGTACCGCGTGGCCACCGCCTGCCTCGCCGCGACGTAGTCGTCCAGGCGGACGAGCTTGCGGCGCAGGATCTCCGCCTGCACCTCGTCGAGGCGGCAGTTGTGGCCGGGCGTCTCCACGACGTAGTAGGTCTTCTCCATGCCGTAGTAGCGGTGGCGGCGCAGGCTCGCGTCCACCTCCGGGTTGTTGGTGATCGTCGCGCCACCGTCGCCGTAGGCACCGAGAACCTTGGTGGGGTAGAAGGAGAACGCGGCGGCGTCGCCCATCGACCCGGCCACCCGGCCGTGGTGGCGCGCGCCGTGTGCCTGGGCGCAGTCCTCCAGCACCACCAAGCCGTGCCGCTGTGCGAGCTCCTGCAACGGTTCCATGTCCACGCACTGGCCGTACAGGTGCACCGGCAGCAAAGCCTTGGTGCGCGGCGTGATCACCGAAGCCACCTGGGCGACGTCCATCAGGTAGGTGTCCGGGTGCACGTCGACGAACACCGGTGTGGCGCCGACGGCGTCGATCGCCAGCACGGTCGGCGCGGCGGTGTTGGACACCGTGACGACCTCGTCGCCGCGGCCGATGCCGAGCGCCTGCAGTGCCAGGCGGATGGCGTTCGTGCCGTTGTCCACGCCGACGCAGTGGGCGACGCCGTGGTACGCCGCGAACTCCGCCTCGAAGGACGACACGCTCGGCCCGAGGACGAGTCGGCCGGAGGAGAACACGGTCTCGACCGCGTCGAGTATGTCCTTGCGCTCCAATTCGTATTCGCGTGAGTAGTCCCAGACGAGCGTGGCCATCGGCAGCCCTTTCGCTGTGGTCGGCTTCCCGGCCAGCCTAGGTCCGGCCCCCAACTAGGGGGTAACCCCTAATCTGCAGGTCAGGGTGGTCGGCGCAGCCCGCGGGAAGCGAGCGGCCACCCGTTCGCCCGCTGCGGCGGAACAGGGGATCTAGGGGTGTCCAGGCCGCTTCCGAGCGCTTTACGGTGACCACGCTCCCGGCAGGGTCGCCGGATTCCAGCACAACAATCGGGGCGAGGACGACAAATGTCGCGGCATTTCCTGTTCATGTGCCACCCGGATCACGGGCACGTCATCCCGAACCTCGCGGTGGTCACCGAACTGGCCGCGCGCGGGCACCGGGTCACCTACCTGACCGCACCGAGCATGGCGGACATCGCCGCCGAGGCCGGCGCCACCGTCGTGACCTACCCGTCCCGGTACCGCGACGCCGATTTCGCCCGCGTGGCGAACGATCCCGGCTACCTGATGGGCGTGCTGCTCGACGAGAGCGAGGCCATGCTCGCCACCGCGACCGCCGAACTCGACGGCGACCGGCCGGACTGCCTGGTCTACGACACCTCGGTGCTCTACGCGGCCCGCGTGCTGGCCCGGCACTGGGACATTCCCGCCACGCAGGTCATCCCGGTGTTCGCCTCCAACGAGCACTTCTCCTTCCTCAACGCCATGTACAACCCCGACTCCGACGCCGCCGAGCGACCGGCCGCGGAACGGCCGAAGGAGATGCCGGAGTGGGTCGGCGCCACGATGGGGCGCATCGGCGCGCTGTGCGCCCGGTACGGGGTGGCCGCGGCGCCGCACGAGGTGTGGTTCGAGGTGCCGCCGCTGAGCCTGGTCACCGTCCCACGCGAGTTCCAGTACGCGGGCGAGACCTTCGACGAGCGGTTCGCGTTCGTCGGGCCGTGCGTCGGCGACCGAAGCTTCCTCGGGGCGTGGACGCCGCCCGCCGACGACCTGCCCGTGGTGCTGGTGTCGCTCGGCGCGGTGTTCAACGAGGACGAGGGCTTCTTCCGCACGTGCGTCGAAGCGTTCCGCGGCAGGCCGTGGCACGCGGTGATGACCACCGGCGGCGGGGTGGACCGCGCCTCGCTCGGCGACCTGCCGCCCAACGTCGAGGTGCACGACTTCGTTCCGCACGTGGCGGTGCTGGAGCACGCGTCCCTGTGCGTCACCCACGCCGGCATGGGCACCGTGATGGAGGCACTGCGCTCGGGCACGCCGATGGTGTGCGTGCCCGGTTCCGCGCTCGACCGGCCCACAGGGTGGCGGGTCCGCGAGCTCGGCCTCGGCACCGTGCTCTCCCCCGCCGACCTCACGCCCGCGACGCTGGTCGACGCGGTCACGTCGGTGCTCGGCGACCAGGACATCGCAGCCCGGTCGGACCTCATGCGCAAGGCCGTCGCGGAAGCGGGCGGGGCGGCGCGCGCCGCCGACGAGGTCGAGAAGCACCTGGCGCGGTCGCGTTGACCCCCGCCCCGGCCGAGTTCGGCGTGCTGGGACCGATCCGGTTCCTGCGCGACGGCGTCGAGGGACGGGTGGGCGGTCCCCGCGAGCGCGCGGTGCTGGCGCGCCTGGTGTTCGACGCCGGCCGCGTGGTCAGCGTGGACCGGCTCATCGAGGCGGTGTGGCACGGCGACCCGCCGGCCAGTGCGCGCGGTCAGGTCGCGATCTGCGTGTCCCGGCTGCGGCGGGCGCTCGGCGAGGCGGGCCGGGCCATCGACACCGCGAGCCCCGGCTACGTGGCGCGGCTGGACGAGGACGCCGTGGACTGGTTGCGGTTCAACGGACTCGTCGCCCGAGCCCGGCCGCGCGCGGCGAGTGGTGACCTGGCGGGCGCGGCGGCGCTGCTGCGCGAGGCGCTCGGGTTGTGGCGCGGGGTGCCGTTCGAGGACCTGCCCGGTCTGCGCGCGGAGGCGGTGTCGCTGCAGTCGGCGCGGCTGGACGCGGTGGAGGCGTGCGCCGAGCTGGAGCTGCGGCTCGGGCTGCACCACCGGGTCGGCAAGGACCTGGCCTCGGTGGTGGCGGAACACCCGCTGCGCGAACGGGCGCGGGCACAGCTGATGCTGGCCCAGTACCGGTCGGGCCGGCGGGCCGACGCGCTGCGCACCTACCAGGACGCCCGGCGGGTGCTGGTCGACCAGATCGGCCTGGAGCCCGGCCCGGAGCTGCGGGACCTGCACGAGCAGGTGCTGCGCGACGCTCCCGCGCTGCTCGCGCCGGTCCGCGTCGAGGTGCAGGCGGTCGCGCCGTCCCAGCTGCCGCGTCAGGTCCTGCCGTTCGCCGGTCGGCCGGGCGAGCTGACCGAGCTGGACGCCGCCCTCGCCGCGGGTCCCGACGTGCCCGGTGTGGCCGTGGTGTCGGGTCCGGCCGAGGTGGGCAAGACCGCGCTGGCGCTGCGCTGGGCGCACCAACGCCTGGACCGGTTCCCGGACGGGCAGCTGCACTCCGACCTGGTCGACGACTTCGGCCGCCCGGTACCGCCGGCCGTGGTGCTGGACCGGTTCCTGCGGGCGCTCGGCGTGCCAGCCGCGTCCATTCCGGACGATCCGGGTGAGAAGGTCGCGCTGTACCGCAGCACGGTGTCGCACAAGCGGGTGCTGGTGGTGCTGGACGGTGCGGTGGACCACGCCCAGGTGCGGCCGTTGCTGCCGAACGGCACGCACACCAGGGTCATCGTCACCAGCAGGCTCCCGATGGACGAGCTGGTCGCCCGCCAGGGCGCGCACCGGGCGTTCCTCGAACCGCTGACGGCCGAGGAGTCGTGGCAGCTGCTGACCATGCTGCTCGGGCACGACTGGGTGGCCGAGGAACGCGGTGAGGCGAACAGGATCGTCGGCTCGGCCGACGGCTTCCCGCTGCCGCTGCGCCGCGCGGCGGCGGGGGTGCGGGCGGCACCGCACCGCCAGGACCGCCGACGGCTGGCCGGCGTCCCTGCTTGAGCGGTGCCGGCGGTTCGGAGCGACGCAGGCGGTTCGGAGCGACGCCCGCAGGACGCGCGGCACCCGCAGTTCGGGCGGTGCGAGTCGCGGCGGGCAGCGTGAGCCTCTTGCCTGCTGCGACATGTGCGTGTCGCAGCAGGCCTGCCCATCTCGTGTCAGCGTCGCGCGAGAACCGCGTCGACCGCCGCCGACAGCGCGTCCGCGGACGCGGCAGCCGTGCTGCGCCAGGCCACGTGACCGTCCGGCCGCACCAGCACCGCGCCCACCGCACCCACGCCGTAGACCGAGGCCCACTCCGGCGACACCACCGCGGTCGAGCCGTCGGACGACACCTCGACCGCCGTGATCGCCACGCCGGTCCGGGAGCCGACCTCCTTCGCCGCCTGCGCCCAGCCGCTGCCCGCCGGGGTGAGCAGGATGAGCCCCGCACCGAACAGGTCCAATGTGGACAACGTCTCCGCACCCCGGGTCAGTGGCACGTGCGGCGCGCGGTGGCCTGGTCGCGCGGTCGCCACGTACGTCCGGTAGGGGTCCTCGACCGCCGGTGCGCCGGTGCCGTCCGGCACGACGGCGGCGGAGTCGTAGTGGAAGCCGAGGACCAGGCCCTCGCAGCTGCGCCGGCCCGCTTGCTGCGCGATGGCCTCCTTCATGGACAGCTTGCCCTCCATCATCTGGAACGTGATGAAGGCGTTGGCCAGGCTCTCGCCGACGGTGCGCTCGCCGATCGGGTGGCGCTCGGCGTCGTAGGTGTCGAGCAGGGCCTCGCCGGCCGTGCCCGACAGCACCGCCGCGAGCTTCCACACCAGGTTGTGCGCGTCCTGAATGCCGCAGTTCATCCCGAAACCGCCCTGCGGCGTCGACACGTGCGCCGAGTCGCCCGCCAGGAACACCCGGCCCTCGCGGAAGCGCGTCGCGGTCACCGCCTGCTGCAGCCACGGCATCACGCCGACCAGTTCGACGTCCAGGTCCGACACGCCGACGGCCTCACGCACCACCCGCACGCAGAACTCGGGCGTGAAGTCGGCCTCGCTGCCGCCCTCTGCCGGGTCGTAGCCGGTCTGGATGATCCAGCGCCGCTGGTTGTCCACCGCCTCGACCGCGCACGGGATGGCGCTGCGGAGGAAGTACAGCGCGCACATCCGGTCGGTCAGCAGCGGCACCAGGTCGGCGTCGAACATGATGCTGATCATGTGCCCGAGCGGGGGCGGTCCTTCGACGCCGATGCCGAGCCGGTCGCGCACGGTGCTGCGCCCGCCGTCCGCGGCGATGGCGTAGCGGGCGCGCACGGTGGCGCGGCCCGAGGCGGACTCGATCACACCGTCCACACCGGACTCGTCCTGCTCCAGGGACGTGAGGGTCGTGGAGAACCGGACGTCCGAACCGGGCGAGCTCTCGGCCAGACCTCGCAGCACCACCTCGAACTTGTCCTGCGCGCAGATGTAGGTGTACGTGGGACTGTGCGGCGCGTCCTGCGCGACCGGGGCGACCTCGCGGTGGAAGTCGTCCGCGGTCAGCGAAGAGCCGACGCCAACGGCCAGGCTGTCCTCGCGCGGCAGGCCCACGCGCTCGACCTCCTCGGCCACTCCCCACGCCCGCACCAGTTCCATCGTGCGGGTGGACACCAGGCGCGCCTTGGGGAAGATCGACGTCCCGGCATGTCGCTCCACCAGCAGCGACGTCAACCCGTTGCGGGAGCACTCGATCGACGCGGCGAGGCCGACCGGGCCACCACCCACGATGAGGACGTCGACCTCGAAGTCAGCCATGAGCAGGAGCCTGCGACACCGCCGCGAGGACGTCAAGGAGGCGGATATCGAACTGATAGAGCACTGAAGTCGCAGGTCAGTAGCGTTGCGCCGAACGACGGCGGGCCCAGTGGGCAAGCCTGGGACAACGGGGGAGGCACCATGTTCGCCGAAGGATCGGTCGCCGTGGTCACCGGCGGGTCGCGCGGTATCGGGCGGGCTGTCGTGGTCGACCTGGCGGCCCACGGCGTGCACGTGGTCGTCAACTACTCGCGCTCGGAGGAGCAGGCCAAGGAACTGGTCGCGCAGGTCGAGCAGAACGGCGGCAGCGCGAGCGCGGTGCGGGCCGACGTGACCGACGAGGACGCGGTGCGCGAACTGTTCCGCTCCGTGCGCTCCGAGCACGGCAGGCTCGACGTGCTGGTCACCAGCGCGGGCGTGACGCGGGACCGGCACCTGGTCGCGATGAGCAGCGACCTGTTCCGCGAGACCATGGACATCAACCTGCACGGCACGTTCCTGGCCTGCCGCGAGGCGATGCGCATCATGCAGCACCAGCGGCGCGGCGCGATCGTGACCCTCAGCTCCGCGAGCGGCCTGGACGGCGGCTTCCCCGGCCAGACGAACTACGTCGCGTCCAAGGGCGCGATCATCGCGTTCACCAAGGCGTTGTCCTACGAGGCCGCTCCGCACGGCGTGCGCGTCAACGTGGTGGCGCCGGGGTTCGTCGAGACCGACATGACCAAGGTCATCCCCGCGAAGCTGCGCGACGGCTACTCCTCGCGCATCCGGCTCGGCCGCATGGGCCGGCCGGAGGAGATCGCGAACCTGGTCACGTTCCTGGCCTCCGACAAGGCCTCCTACATCACCAGCGAGACGTTCGTCGCCAACGGCGGCGGGCTCGGCTGATCCCCACCAGGAAGAAACAGCGAGCCGCAGTACACAGTGGACGGAAGGACTAGCGTGACCCTCGACGAACTGCGCGCCACCGCGGCCGCCCGGCACGACACGTGCGCCCAGATCAAGAAGATGATCGTCTCGCGGCTCGACCTGCCGATCGAGCCCGCGTGGATCACCGACGACCAGCCGCTGTTCGGCCGCGGCCTGGAGCTCGACAGCCTCGACGTGCTCGAGCTGTACGTGGCGATCGAGGCCGAGTTCGGCGTCGCCCTCTACGACAGCGACATGTCGGTGTTCGGCTCCGTGTCGCGCCTGGCCGACCACGTGAACCCGGCCCTGGCCGAGCAGGCGCCGACCGGGTCGGCATGACGGCGACCCGGGAGCCCGTGCGGACGGGGACGTCGCTCACCAACGACCAGCTCCGCGAGATCCTGCCGCACCGGTGGCCCTTCCTGCTGATCGACCGGGTCGACAAGGTCTCCCCCGGCGCCGCGGTCGGGATCAAGAACGTCGCGGCCACGGAGATGTGGTTCCAGGGGCACTTCCCGAGCGCGGCCGTGCTTCCGGGCGTGATCGTCGTCGAGGCGATGGCCCAGCTGGCCGGCGTGGTGGTCGCGCTCGCCGGCGCGGGACCGATCGGCTACCTGGCGGGCGTGCGGTCGATGCGGTTCCGACGCCCCGTCGTCCCAGGGGACCAGCTCCTGCTCACCGCCGACCGCACGGCGGGAGGCCGGGGCTTCAGCGAGTTCAAGGTGAGCGCCAGGGTCGACGGCCAGATCGCCGCCGAGGGCACCATCACCATCGCCGACCCGGCAGCCACCAGCCCTACCGGAAAGGTTTGACACGCCAATGGAATCCCTGACGTCGCCGGTGAAGGCCGCGCACCCCGAGGGCGCCGCGTACGGCACCGTCCTGGACGCCGAGGTCGCTCTCCGGTTCAGCACGCTCGACGCCGAGTACGAGGCGATCCGGGAACGGGCCGCCCTGCTGGACCTGTCCGGCGAGCGGATCATCGAGCTCTCCGGCGGCAACGCCGTCGACTTCGCGCAGAAGGTGCTGGCGCGCGACGTCGAGTACCTGACCGCCGAGCGCTGCATGACGAGCCTGGTGCTCGCGCAGGACGGCACCGTCGTGGACCAGGTCGTGGTGTGGGGCCGGGAGGACGGCCTGCTGCTGGAGTCCTCCGCCGGCGCGGGCACCCGGCTGCTGGAGCACCTGCGCGCCCACGCCGAGGACGGCGTGGAGATCACCGACCGCACCGAGGAGTACGCGCTCTTCGGCCTGGAGGGCCCGTACGCGTGGGGCGTGGTCGGCCGCCTGATCGACGGCGAGCTGGCCGCGCTGCCGTTCGAGTCCGTTGTGGACAGCCAGTGGGACGGCGTCGACATCCTCTTCGCCCGCACCGGTGTGACGGGCGAGTACGGGTACAAGGTGCTGGTACCGCGCGAGTCCGCCGAGCGGCTGTGGACCAAGGCCCTCGAGCACGCCGTGCCCGCCGGCCAGGAGGCCGTGGAGCTGGCCATGCTGGAGGTCCGGCAGCCGGTCGTGCGCCACGAGGCCGGCGAGGGCGTCGACGTGCTGGAGATGGGCGCGGGCTGGCTCGTGGACATCACCAAGGACGAGTTCCTCGGACGGGACGCTGTCGTGGCCGCCTTCGAGGGCGCTGCGGAGCGCCGCACCGTCGGCTTCTCCGGCGGCGCCGAGGTGCCCGCGCCGGGCACGCCGGTCACCGTGGGCGGGGAGCAGATCGGCGAGGTCGTCCACGCCGTGCACAGCATCGGGCTGAAGTCCGCCCTGGGCCTGCTGCGGCTGCCGCCGGACCTGGCCGCCGCCGGGCTCAGGCTCACCGTCGGCGACACCGAGGTCGTCACGCTGACCAGCCCGTACGTCACGCCCAAGAGCTGGAGCACCCCGATCATCTGATCTGGTCCCCCGGGCCGTCGCCCGGGGTTCGCGAGGAGGAGCAAGCATGGCGCTGCGGCCAGTGGTCATCACCGGAGTCGGGGTGATCTGCGCGGCGGGACGCGACCCGGAGGAGTTCTGGGCGCGACTCACCGCGGGCGCGGGCGGCATCACCGCCGTGGAGGACGAACGGTTCGCCGCGTTCGAGGCCAGGTTCGCGGGCCAGGTGCCCGACGAGTGGATCGACGCGCAGCTGCCGGCCGAGGACACCGGGCTGGACCGCACGGCCCGCCTCGCCCTCGTCGCCGCCCGGCAGGCGGTCACCTGGGCAGGGCTGGGCGCGGACCTGCCCGGGGACAGGTTCGGGCTGGTGCTCGGCAAGTGCCAGGCCACCCCGACCGCGGCGGGCGGCTACCAGCCCATGCACGCCACCGGTGACGTCGTCGCCGGCAAGCTCGGCATGACCGGCCCGCGCATCCTGGTCTCGACCGCGTGCGCGGCGGGCGGCAACGCGGTCGGCCTGGCCAAGGACAAGATCCTCACCGGTGAGGCGGACGTGGTGCTCGCCGGTGGCGTCGACCCGCTGCTGTTCGGCACCTACGCGGGGTTCGCGGGCCTGCACGCCCTCAGCACCCGCCCGTGCGGCCCCTACAGCCGCTCGGACGGCCTGAACCTGGGCGAGGGCGCCGCGTTCCTGGTCGTGGAGGCGCTGGACCACGCGCTGGCCAGGGGCGCGGAGCCGCTGGCCGAGGTCGCGGGCTACGGCCTGTCCGCCGACGCCTACCACGCGACCGCGCCGGACCCGACCGGCCGCGGCGGCATCACGGCCATGCGCCGGGCGCTGGCCGACGCCGGTCTGGACACCGACGCCGTCGACTACGTCAACGGGCACGGCACCGGCACGCCCGCCAACGACTCCATGGAGAAGAAGGTCATGCGCGCCGTGTTCGGCGAGCGCGCGCCCCAGGTGCCGACCAGCAGCATCAAGAGCTTCGTCGGGCACACGCTGGGCGCGGCGGGTGCGGTCGAGGCGGTGGCCAGCGTGCTGGCCCTGCGCACCGCGACCGCGCCGCCCACCATCGGGTTCACCGACGAGGCGATCGCGGAGTCCACTTTGGACTTCGTGCCGAACGCCGCGCGTCCGCTGCCCATGGACGTCGTGGTCTCCAACAACTACGCGTTCGGCGGCAACAACGCCTCGCTCGTGCTGCGCCGCCCCGGCGGCCTCCGCGAGTACGACGACCTGCCCGCCGCCGACGTCGTCCTCACCGGACTCGGACCGGTCACCGGCCTCGGCACCGGCATCGCCGAGGTCGCCGAGGCGGTCGCCAACGGACGCACGGCGGTCGGCACGGAACCGTCGCTGGAGGGCCGCACCTTCGCGCCGCGCTCACTGTGGCGGCACATGAACAACCTGTCCCGCATGGCGATCGCCGCCTCCCGGCTCGCCTGGGAGGACGCCGGGCTGAAGCTGCCCCGCACCGCCCTGGACAACGTGGGCGTCGTCTTCGCCACCGCGGCGGGCTCGGTGGAGAGCACCGGCGGGTTCGACGAGAGCGTGCTGGCCAACCCGAACAAGCCCGCCGTGCTCAGCTTCTCCAACGTGGTGCTCAACGCCACCGGCGGCGCGGTGTGCCAGACCCTGGGCCTGCGCGGCCCGACCACGACGATCTGCAACGGAAACGCGTCGGCGTCCATCGCGCTGGACTGCGCGGTGGAGACCATCCGGGCCGGCAAGGCGGACGTGGTGATCGTGGTCGCCGCCGACGAGGCACCGAGGCCCGGCGACGGCGCGCAGGTGGACCCCTACGACCGGAACTCGGGCGAGGCGCCCGCGTCCGCGTCGGTGGCGCTCGTCGTCGAGTCCGCCGCGCACGCCGCCGCCAGGGGTGCGACGCCGTACGCGCGGGTGATGGGCAGCGCCCACGCGAGCGCGGGAGCGGATGACGAGCGGTCCCTCGTGGAGCGCTCCATCGCCGCACTGCCCACGGAAGGCGTGGACCTGGTGGTCGGTGCCGCCACCGGCGGCCCGACCGACGAGGCGGAGGCGAGCGCGGTTCTCGGTGCCGTCCCGTCCGCCCGGCTCACCGCCACCGCGGGCCTGACCGGTGACGCGGGAGCGGCCACCGGCGCGCTGAACCTGGCACTGGCCGCGCTCGCCCTGCGCGACGGCGTCGCACCGGCCATCACCGGGCTGGACGACCCCCGTGCCGGTGCGGTCGAGTCCTACGTCACCAAGCCCGAGCTGCCGACCACGCCGGCCAAGGCCCTGGTGCTCAGCGCCGCGCCTGGCTCGGTGCGCGGAGGAACCCTGCTGGGTGCCGTATGACCGGTCTGCCCTTCGACGTGCTCGAGACCGACCGGCTGCTCACCACCACCCGGTCGGTGCGCCGCCGGCTCGACCTCGACCGGCCCGTGCCCCGCGCGGTGATCGAGGAGGCGCTGGAGGTCGCCGTGCAGGCACCGACGGCGAACGACCAGCAGAACTGGCGCTGGGTCGTGCTCACCGAGCAGGCGGTGAAGGACCGGCTGGCGGAACTGTTCGACATCTCCTGGCAGTTCCACCAGAAGGAGGTGTGGACGCGCTCCGGGCGCCGTCGCAACACCCCTCAGGCCAGGAAGAACAACGACTCCGCCGCCGCCCTGGCCGAGACCATCGCCAGGGTGCCCGCGCTGGTGATCCCGTGCGTGCTCGGCAGGCCGCCGGACATCGGCGCGATCGACGCCGAGTGGCTCGGCGCCACCGGCACCCGCAACCTCGGCACCTGGCAGGAGGGCGTGCGGATCGGGGCCATGCGCGCCAGCAACTTCTACGGTTCGATCTTCCCCGCGATCTGGTCGTTCCAGCTGGCCCTGCGCAGCCGCGGGCTCGGCAGCACGATCACGTGCATGCACCTGCCGTTCGAGCGGCAGGTGGGTGACCTGCTCGGCATCCCCGCCGGGGTCACCCAGGTCTGCCTGGTGCCGGTCGCCTACACGATCGGCACCGATTTCCGCCCCGCCAAGCGGGTTCCGGCCAAGGAACGCACGTCCTGGGAGAGGTGGCAGGCATGACCGTCGAGCACACCGGAGTCGACGTCGTCGTGGTGGGCGGCGGTATCGCGGGCGCGTCCGCCGCGGCCAACCTCGTGCAGCACGGCCTGTCCGTGGTGCTGCTGGAGAAGCAGGAGACCTACCAGGACATCGTGCGCGGCGAGTGGATCGCGCCGTGGGGCCTGCGCGAGGCGCAGACGCTGGGCGTCGAGGAGGCGTTCGGGCTCGGCGGCGCGTGGGAGATCCGCGAGTGGACGCAGTGGGACGAGACGGTCGACCCGGCCGAGGCGGAGACCGTGGACATGACGCGGTTCGTGCCCGGTGTCGGTGGCCCCATGTCGTTCCCGCACCACGAGGTCTGCGCGCTGATGGCCGAACAGGCCGAGGACGGCGGCGCGAAGGTGGTCATGGGCGCGCAGCGGGTCCAGGTCGCCGCCGGCACCAGCCCGCAGGTCCGCTGGACCCACGCCGGACAGGACCACCTGGCCAGGCCGCGCATCGTCATCGGTGCCACCGGCCGCGGCTGCACGGTCGGCCGCCAGGTCGGCGTGTCCATGGCGACCTCGGTGCACCACTGGGGCGGCGGGCTGCGGGTGAGCGGCCTAGACGACTGGCCGATGGACGTGCAGGCGATGGGCACCGAGGACGAGAAGATGTTCATGGTGTTCCCGCAGGGCGACGGCAACGCCCGGCTCTACATCAACTTCCCCACCGCCAACCGGAAGCTCTACCAGGGCCCGGAGGGCGAGAAGCGGTTCATCGCCGACTTCGAGCTGGCGTCCCTGCCCGACCGCGGCAAGGCCGTGTACGCCGCCGCGAAGTCGATCGGCCCGCTCAAGCTGTGGCCGTCGGTCGCGATGTTCCCAGAGCAGCCGATCGTCCTGGACGGCGTGGTGCTCGTCGGCGACGAGGCGGGCAACGCCGACACCGTGCTCGGCACCGGCCTGTCGTGCAGCCTGCGCGACACCCGCGCCGTGTGCGAGGTGCTGACCGGAGGCGACGACTGGTCGCCCGCCGCGTTCGAGGGGTACCTGGCCGAGCGGAAGTTCCGGATGGACCGGCTGCACTTCGGCGCGGGCATCATCGCCAAGCTGCACTGCGAGTTCGGGCCCGTCGCGGCCGAGCGCCGGCGCCGGGCGCGCGAGCTCATGGCCGACAACTTCGCCGCGTCGGTGACCGGCCTGCTCAACATGGTCCCGCCCGAGGACGTGCCGGAGTTCGGGTTCAGCGAGTTCTTCGCCGAGAGGCTGTTCAGGGAGAGGGCATGAGCGTCAAGGACACCCTGCTGACCGGGTCGGCACACGTCAACGGCATCGACATCGCCTACGTCGACAAGGGCGAGGGCGACCCGGTCGTGCTGCTGCACGGCTTCCCCGACTCGCACTACCTGTGGCGGCACCAGATCGACCCGTTGGTCGAGGCGGGCTTCCGGGTCATCGCGCCCGACCTGCGCGGCTTCGGCGAGTCCGGCAAGCCGCAGGAGGTCGAGGCGTACGACATGCGCACGATCGTCAACGACGTCGTGGCGCTGACACAGCACCTCGGCATCCCCAAGGCGCACATCGTCGGGCACGACTGGGGCGCCGCCATCGCGTGGATGTACGCGTTCCTGATGCCGCGCCGCGTCGACCACCTCGCCGTGCTGTCGGTCGGCCACCCCGGCGTGTTCGGCACGCCGTCGATCGAGCAGCGCAAGGCCAGCTGGTACATGCTCTTCTACCAGTTCCCCGGCGTGAGCGAACAGTTGTTGCGGCGCAACGGGTGGCGGCTGTTCAAGGAGATCATGGGCGGCGAGGGCGACCACCAGCGCTACCCGCGCGAGCTCGCCAAGCCGGGCGCGCTCACCGCGGCGCTGAACTGGTACCGCGCCAACCGCTCCCCCGAGGCCGAACTGCGCGTGGAGGGCAACTTCCCGCCCGTGCTCGCGCCCACCCTCGGCATCTGGTCCACCGGGGACAAGGCGCTGCTCGAAGAGGGCATGACGGGCTCGGTGAAGTTCGTCAAGGGCTCGTGGCGCTACGAGCGCGTCGAGGACGCCAGCCACTGGATCCCGCTGGACCAGCCGGAGATCGTCACCAAGCTGCTGCTGGGTTTCCTCGGCACCGAGAAGGCCGCGGCGGTGCCCACCCGGCGGCGCCGGCTCTGACCGGTGCCCGGCTCGTCGGCAAGGACAGCGCACAGGACGGGAGGTTCGCAGGTGATCGGCTTCGTGTTCCCCGGTCAGGGAACGGTCCGGATCGGCATGGGCGGCTGGCTGCGCCGCGACCCGGTGGGCGCGGCGGTGGTCGCGCGCGCCGACGCGCTGCTGCCCGAACCGGTGTCGGAGCTGTGCGCCCGCGGGCCGCTGGACAGGCTCGTCGACACCCTGCACGCGCAGCCCGCCGTGACGGCGTGCAACCTCGCCGCGCTCGCGGTCCTGCGGGAACGCGGGGTGGAACCGGACGTCGTCGCCGGGCACAGCGTGGGTGAGATCAGCGCGCTGTGCGCGGCGGGCGTGCTGGACGCCGACACCGCGCTGCGCCTGGTCGCCGTCCGCGCCCGGCTGATGGCCGACCTGCCGGACACCGGCGGCATGACGGCCGTGCTGGGGCTGACGCCGCAGCGGGTGGAGGAACTGGCCGCCGAGGCCGCCGGGCCGGGTGAGCCGCTGGTCGTCGGCCTGGAGAACGCGCCGGACCACACCGTGGTCTCCGGCGCGACCGCCGCCGTGGACCGGCTCGTCGAGCTGGCCGCAGCGGCCGGCGCCCGCAAGGTGGTGCCGCTCAAGGTGAGCAACGCGTTCCACTCGCCGCTGATGGCGGGAGCGCTGGACGGCTGGGCCGAGGCCGTGCGCGCCACACCGATGCGCTCGCCACGCGTCCCGGTGATCCCGAACGCGACCGGCGAAGCCACCACGGATCTGCCGACGATCGTGGACGCGCTGATCACCCAGCTCACGGAGCGGGTGCGGTGGACGGCGACGATGCACGTGCTCGCCGACGCCGAGACCCTGGTCGAGGTCGGTGACAGCAAGGTGCTCGCCGGACTGCTGCGCGGCGTCGGCTCGAGCTGCGTCAGCATGGCCGACCCGGCCGCGGTGCGCAGGCTGCGCCGCCCGGAGCCCGCGGCATGACGAAGTGGGGCAGCGCCGCGGTCGCCTTCGGCGGGCTGACCGCACCGGGACAGCTGGTCGAGCCGATGCCGCTGGAGGTCGTGTTCACCCGCGCGGAACGGCTGCGGTCCGGCGCGGGCCGCACCCTGCAGCACTGGGCGGGCCGGCTCGCGGCCAAGTACGCCGTGCTGCGCCTGCTGGACGAACCCGCGACCGCGGAACACCTGGGTGCGGTGGAGGTGCTCCCCCTGCCGGCGCCTCTCTGCAGCCGTACGGCGGCTTGCCTGCACGGCCACCCGCCGGGTGTGCGCCTGATCGGCGCGCTGGACGGCCGGGAGGCGGAGGACACCCGCATCCGCGTCTCCGTCAGCCACACCGCCGACCTCGCGTTCGCGGTGGCACTGACCGCGGCCCGGCTGGCCGAGGACCACGAGCTGGAAGCGATGACCGCATGGACCTGATCGAGACCGCCGCGCGGTGGGCCGCGGCCTGGCACGAACGCGACGCCGCCGCCATCGCGGACGCGGTGGCGGAGTTCGCCGACCCGGACACACCGGAACCGGTGGCGGGCGCGGACCTCGTCGCGCACGTCGTGGCCGTGCTGACCCGGTTCCCGGACCTGGAGCTCGACTTCGCGCCCGCCGCCGACGCGGGCGGCACCGCCGTGCTCCCCTGGACCCTGACCGGCGCGCACCGCGCCCCCTACCTCGGGATACCGGGCACGGGCGGCACGGCGAGGGCCGACGGCGTGGACGTGCTGACCGTCGTGGACGGCGAGGTGCGCGTGCGCCGCCACTTCGACCGGGTCGCCCTGGCCTCGTCGCTCGGCCACACCGCACGCTTCCTGCTCAGCCAGGACGAGGTGCAGGAGTACGGCATCAGCGCGCGCACCACGGCGGGCAGGACCGACTACCCGCGGGCGCTCACGTTCACCTACCTGGACTTCCGCGACGACGTCGAGGGCGCGGAGGTCGACCTGCTCAGCACCGAGGTGGTCAAGTCGTTGCGCGCCTCGAAGGGTTTCCTCGGCGTGAGCACGTTCGAGATCGGCACCCGCAAGTACACGGTCAGCGCCTTCGACCGCCCGGAGTCGATCCGCGCCGTGCACGCCCGGCCGCACCAGCGTTCCCTGCGGAAGTTCTTCCGCGGCGGCCTGTGCACCGGGGCCTACACCAGCGTGTGGACGCTGGAGCGGGAGACCCTCCACCTGCGCTGCCCCGAGTGCGACGAGATGGTCGACGCGGCGGCGGGCAGGACCTGCGCGTGCGGTACCACCCCGACCCCCGATCCCCTGTTCTGACGCCCTGTTCTGACGACGCCAGGAGCTGCCCGATGACGGTCTTCACCGCCGACCACCGGCCCGCGGCGGGCGGGCGACCGCTGGTGGCCTTCATGTCCGCCCTCTTCGCGGGCGGCTGGATCTGGGACCACCCGTTCGCCGCCCTCGCCGACGCCGGGTGGCCGGTGCTGCGCACCGAGGAACCCATCTGCGGGGTGGACTCGAAGATCGCGGGGTCCATCGAACGACTCGGCGACGCCCTGATGGAGGCCGCCGACGCGGCCGGTGCGGAGGAGGTCGTGGTCTGCGCGAACTCCTTGGGAGGACTGGTCGCCATCGACCTCGCCGGCCGTTTCCCGGACCGGGTGAGGGCGATCGCGGTCAGCGGCGCACCCGGCCTGAGCGCCGACCCCGACGTGGGCCTGAACATGGACCGGCGCGGCGACGTGCGGCTGCAGGGCGAGCAGTTCCGCGACCGCATGCTGGCCGCCCTCTTCCACGGTGACCCGCTGTTCACCGACGAGCAGGTGGAGTCGACCGCGCAGCTGCTGCGCCAGGGCTCGGCGATGGTCGCGATGGCCCGCAGCATCCGCGCCACCCGGACCTTCCAGGTCGCCCCGGCGATGGACAAGGTCACGTGCCCGTCGCTGTACGTCTGGGGCCGCCACGACCGCATGACGCCGATCGAGCCGTGGCTCGACCTGGTGCCGCAGCACGCGAACACCGAGTTCGTCACCGTCGAGGACTGCGGGCACATCCCGATGATCGAGCGCGGCGAGGTCTACACCGCCGAGCTGCTGCGGTTCCTCGACAGGGTCACCGGGTGACCGCGCCGCCGATGCTGTTCGGGGTGGACGTGGTCGACGTCGCCAGGGTCACCCGCGCCATGTCCTACAGCGGGCCGGCCTACACCCGGCACGTCGTCTCCCCCGGCGAGCGGGACCTGCACGCCGACCCCGGTCTCGCCACCGCGGCCACGGTCGCGGTGAAGGAGTGCCTCGTGAAGGCGGTCGGCGGCCGGCCGCGCGGGTTCTCCTGGCACGACTTCGAGGCGTGCGGCGAGGCGCCGCTGCCCGGTGCGGAGTGGGCGGACCCCCTGCTGGCCGCCGCCGTGCCCGAGGTCGAGGAGGCCACCGGGGTCGCGATGACCGAGCGGTGCGCCTACACCGTGCTCGGTGCCAGCGGTGCGGCCGCCCTGGCACGGCTCACCGGACGATCCGCGGCCCCCGGCGACGGCGAGGCCGTCGTGGGCATGGCCCGCTGGGGCGTTCGTGAAGACCTGATCGTCGCCGTTGCCATACTGATCATCACGCCGAGAGGAGCGCTGCGATGTCCGTGACCGAGGTCAGGACCGAAGTTCGCATTCGACCAGGGGATTCGGTCCAGGAAGCGCTCGAGAACTGCGCACCGGGCGCGGTGCTGCGCCTGGCCGAGGGGACGTACGAGGGCAGCCTGGTGATCGCCCGCCCGGACGTCGTGCTCGTCGGCGCGGGCGCGGGCCGCACGGTGATCGTGCCCGGCGCCGTCGCGCCCAGCACCGTGCCGGCGCTGCACGACGCACCCGCGGACGTGGTCAGCGGCATCACCGTGCACGACGTGTCCGGGGTGACCGTCGAGGGCCTGACCGTGCGCGGGTTCTCCGGCGCGGGCGTCTACGCGCACACCGCCACCGGTCTGCGGCTCGTCGACGTCGAGTCGGCCGGCAACGCGGTGTGGGGCCTGTACGTGCGCGAGTCGGCCGGCGTGGAGGTCCTGCGGTGCCGCGCGGAAGGCAGCCAGTACGGCGGCATCGCGCTGGCGTTCTGCCCGGCCGCCGACGCGCTGATCGCCGACAGTGAGAGCACCGCCAACGCCTTCGGCGTGTTCGTCGACAACTCCAGCCGCGCACGGGTGCAGCGCAACCGCTGCCACGGCAACGCGGCGGGCGTGCTGCTGCTGCACCAGACCTACGAGGGTGAACTGCCCGGCGGCGTCGCCGACGTGCTCGTCGCGGACAACGACATCACCGGAAACACCCTGGCCTCCGGCGGCGACGAACCCGGCGCGCTGGGTTTCGCCGGTCCGCCGATGTCCGGCGTGGGCATCGCCGCCATCGGGGTCCAGCGCGTCTCCGTCGTCGGCAACCGGTTGCACGGCAACGAACCCACCGGTCCGTCGGTCATGGGCGCCGCGCTGGTGCTGGCCTCGTCGGCGGACTGGGGCGGCTCCGACTCGGTCGACAACTCCTTCGAGTGGAACACCATCACCGGCAACGGCCCGTTCGACGTGCAGATCGGCACCGACCCCGGCAACCAGCGCTTCCGCAACAACGTGGTGGGCACCTCCCAGCCGGAGCTGATCGACGGGTGCGGATCTTGATCGAGAGGACGACATGACGCCTGCACTGGTGTGCGAGCACCTGGTCAAGCGCTACGGCGACAAGACCGTGGTGGACCGGGTCGGCTTCCACATCGACGAGGGAGAGGCGTACGGCCTGCTCGGCCCCAACGGGGCCGGCAAGACCACGACCATCTCCATGCTCGTCGGCCTGCTGCGCCCGGACGAGGGAACGGTCCGGGTCGGCGGCATCGACGTAGGCGAGGACCCGGTGGCGGCCAAGCGCCTCATCGGGTACGTCCCGCAGGAGATCGCGCTGTACCCGGAGCTGACCGCCCGGGAGAACCTGCGCTACTTCGGCAGGCTCTACGGCCTGCCGCGGCGTGAGCTGACCTCGCGCATCGGCGAGGTGCTCGACCTGGTCGGCCTGACCGACCGCGGTGACGACAAGGTGGGCACCTACTCCGGCGGTATGAAGCGGCGCACCAACATCGCCGTGGCCCTGCTGCACCGGCCGCGCCTGCTCATCCTCGACGAACCCACGGTCGGCGTGGACCCGCAGAGCCGCGTCGCGATCCTGGACCGGGTCGAGGCGCTGGTCGGCGAGGGCATGAGCCTGCTCTACACCTCCCACTACATGGAGGAGGTGGAGCGGGTGTGCACGCGGGTCGGGATCATCGACCGGGGCCGCGTGGTCGCCGACGGGACCAAGCGCGAACTGGTCGCCGAACTGGGCGGCACGGACCGGGTGGAGCTGACGCTCGACGGCGACGTCACCGCGGCGGCCGAGAAGCTGCGCGCCGTGGAGGGCGTGTCCGAGTCGGTGGTCACCGGGTCGTCGTCGATCCGGCTGCTCGTCGCGGGCGGGCGGCACCTGCTGCCCGCACTGCTGGCCGCCATCGGCGACGCGGGGGCGGTGACCGGCGTCGAGGTCGTCGAACCCGACCTGGAGGCGGCGTTCCTGCACCTCACCGGCAGCACCCTGCGCGACTGACGCGGACCGAAGCTTAGGGATTGGGCGAAAACCTTGGGGAAGAGCACTCTGCGCGCCCTGCTGGTCGTGGGCGGCCACGAGCTGCGGTCGCGGCTGCGGGACGGCACCGCGCCGCTGATCGCGCTCGTCGCGCCGATCCTGCTCGCGACCCTGTTCGGGCTGGCGCTGGGCGGTGACGACGACCCGCCGCTGAAGGCGACCATCGGCGTGGTCGACCTCGACGGCGGCGAGTTCCCGGCCAGCGTGCAGCGCGAAGCGCTGAACACCGACGAGCTCAAGGGCGTGCTGACCTTCCGCCAGTACCCGGACGAGGCCGCGGCGCGCAGCGCGGTCGACGGTGGCGAGTCGGGTGCGGCCCTGGTGTTCCCCGCCGGGTTCAGCGAGGGCGTCGGCGCGGGCCGCGGCGGGCAGGTGTCCGTCCTGGAGTCGCCAGAGTCGCCGCTGGCGGGTGTGGTGGCCCGCAGCATGGTCGACCGGATCTCGGCCCTGGTCCAGGCCAGGACGCTGGCCGTGCGCGCCTCGCTCGAGGCGGGCGTGCCGGCCGACCGCGTGCAGCTGTTCGTCGAGGAGAACGGCGCGGCCGGGCCCGCGCTGTCGCTGGTCGGCGACCCGGTCTCGGGCGGAAAGGTGGACCTCGCCGTGCACTACGGCGCGGGCATGGCGGTGATGTTCGCGTTCTTCGTAGTCGGCACCACGGCCCGCAGCCTGCTCACCGAGCGGCAGAACGGCACGCTCGACCGCATGCGCGCCGCGCCGATCCCCCTGTGGACGGCGCTGGTGGGCAAGAGTGCGGTCGGGTTCGGGCTGGCGCTGCTCAGCATGTGCGCGACCTGGCTGTCGTCCGTGCTGATCTTCGGCGCGAGCTGGGGCGACCCGCTCGGCGTGTTCCCGCTGCTGCTGGCGCACGTGTTCGCGGCGACCGCGATCGTCATGCTGGTGGCCAGCCGCGCGAAGACCGACGCGCAGGCCGACGGCTACACGCTCGGCGTGGCGTTCGTCTTCGCGTTCCTGGGCGGCAGCATCGTGCCCGCCTACAACCTGCCCGAGTGGCTGCGCGGAGTCTCGCTGATCACCCCCAACGGGTGGGTGTCGGCGGGCCTGTCCGAGCTGGCGGGCACCGGTGCCGGCCCGTCCGCCGTCCTCGTGCCCATCGCCGTGGTCACCGGCATCGGCGTCGTCGCGGGCACGGCGGCGCTGCTCGGCTTCCGCAAAGGCAGGTTCGCATGAGGCCCCGCCCGCTCACCGCACTGGTGCTCGCCAATCTGCAGCGCCAACTGCGCGACAAGGTCGGCATGTTCTTCATCGTCGTCATGCCGTTCGTGACGATTCTGTTCGTCGGCATGGCCCTGGGCGGCGACGCGGCCGACGCGAAGCTGCCGGTGGCCGTCGTCGCCGACACCTCCGACCCGGTGTCGGCCGCAGTGGTCGCCGAGCTGGAGTCCGACCAGGCGCTGCAGGTGCGGCGCGCGGAGTCCGCGCAGGAGGTCCGCGACGACGTCCGCCGGGGCGAGCTGGCCGCGGGGTTGATCGTCACACCGGGCGACACCGACCTAGAGCTGGTCATGACCCAGACCAGCGGCAGCGGCATGGCCGCGCGCAGCGAGATCGACGTGGCGGTCGGCAGGGTGGCGGCGGTGCTGGAGGCGACCCGCGCGGCACGGGCGGCGGGCGCGACACCGGAGCAGGCCGAGCAGTACGTCCGCAAGGCGAAGGAGGAGTCGGCCGCGGTCACCGTCGCCTCGACCGGAGGCGGCGAGCCCGCCAAGCCGACCGGCTTCGCCTACACCGCCCCCGCGAACCTGCTGCTCTTCACGTTCGTCAACTCGATGGCCGTGGCCGCCGCGCTGGTCGAGAGCCGCCGCATCGGCATGGTCCGCCGCTCCCTGGCCGCACCCGTGCGGCGCAGCCAGGTGCTGCTGGGCGAGGCATTGAGCCGGTTCGCTGTGGCGCTCGCGCAGTCGTTGCTGATCATCGTGGTGAGCCGGCTCCTGTTCGACGTGCGGTGGGGCGACCCGCTGGGCGTGGGCCTGGTCGTCGCGCTGTTCTGCCTGATCGCCACGGGCGCCGCGATGCTGGTCGGCGCCCTGGTGCGCTCGCCGCAGCAGGCTCCCGCCATCGGTCCCCCGGTCGGCATCGTGCTGGGCATGCTGGGCGGCTGCCTGTGGCCGCGCGAGGTGGCCGGCGAGACGCTGGGCACGATCGGCTACCTGTTCCCGCACTCGTGGGCGATGGACGCGTTGCTCACGCTGTCGCGTCCGTCGGCGGGGCTGGGGTCGGTCCTGGTCGAGACCGGTGTGCTGGCGGGCATGGCGGTGGTGGTGCTGGGCGTCGCGATGGTGGTGTTCCAGCGGCGGGCGCTGGCGACCGTCTGAGGGCCGAAGGACCACTCCACGCGCGTTGTGCCCCCGCGCCAACGATGCCACCGTCCTGCACAGTCGCGCGGTCGAGGAGGACCGTCCTGACCTGTCAGCGCCGCGGGGGTCCGGACGAAGCACGGAGAGTGATGACGGCGTCGGACACGGTGGGGAACAACGGCAACCGCGATCCCATGCCGCTCATCGTCAAGGACCTCGTCACAGCCTTGTGCACCGCGACGATGCCGAAAGGAATACCCTGCTGCCCGGCCGCCTGCTGGACGGAGACGAGCAAGCTGATACCGGCGGAACCGAAGAAGGTCACCGCGTGAAGGTCGAGGACGATGCCACCGGGGCGTTGGTCGAGCACGAGGAGCACGTCAGCGAGCGAGGTCTTCGCCGTCTTCATGTCGAGCTCGCCGGCGAGCTCGACCACCGCGATGCCGTCGTGGTCAGTGGTGCGCAGGGCCGGTTGGTCCGAGGCCTCGTCGAACTCGTGTTCCATTCCCAACTCCCATCAGCCAACCGTGAAAAGCGCCGACACGAGCCGCTGCCCCACCCGGAGAACCAGAAGACGAACCTCTCTGCATGATCAATTGCCTGTCCCTCACGCTATCCCGCCGCAGGGCGGGGGCACAACCAGGCGATCGTGGGGTCACCGGACCGCCCGCTACTCCGCCCAGGACCGTCGTGGACACACCCACCGCTCGAGACGTGAGGCAGTTGAGGTTCACCACCACGCCAACCTCAACCGCGAGGACCACGAGCCCGACATCGAGATCCACGCCCTCGCTTTCAACCGCGCCCAGGCCAGGAGCAAACGCGGCCTGAACGCCTGGATCACCTGGCGCCCCGCTGTGGCGTACCCGCCATCGGCATCGGCACCTTCAACCGGTCCTCGACTTCGTACGGGAGGCACGATCGACAGTGAGACGGTCGCAGTGGCGCAACGACTTACCGGGATGCGGGAACGGTCCCGTGGCCGACAGCTCGTGCCAGTCAACCTGGCGATGCACTTCGGCCGGGACACTGCCTGCCGAGGCTCGAGCCGGACCCTCAGGAAGCGCCGCGGTGGCAAGTGATCGGTGGGGTCCGGTGCTCGTTCGATCGGGGAGATTCAGGCCACTGTCCATATCGGGCGCTCACCATCATGGCCGCTGCCTGGCATCGTGATCAGGTCCTTCGCGTTGCACCGGGCGAAGACGAGTCGTCCCAGTGCAGGACGAGCGGCGCCGAGAACGGTCAAGGGCGGTGGCGCAGGAGCGCCCCGACACCCTGCAACAGCTCGATGTCGTCGCCGACGACAACGTTCGCACCGGTCACGGCCGCCGCGCGCGCCAACGCGTCGTCCGCGCGGTTGCGCTCCACCTCGTCCGGTGCGCCGGTGCCCTGACGAACGCCGGCCTCGTCGACGCCGATCTGGTCCGGGCTGCCGCTCGTCCACACCACCTGGTCCGCGAGCACTTCCGCGTTCACCACCACCGTGTCGACGTTGGCCTGGCGCAGCGCGTCGGCGACCGCGGCGAGACCTTCCACCGCCAGCCCGTCGCGGCCCATCTCCGCGCGGAACCGGTCGACGGACTCTGCGTCCTTTTGTTGTTGGTGCTGGGCAACGAGAGCGCGCACCGCGTTGTCGAACTCCTCGTCGTTCGTACCGGCGGCCAGTCCCGCGCCTTCGACTTCCACGACCAGATCGTCGTCGAGGCCGAGCTCGCTGCGCAGTGCACTGCGCGCTTGCACCTCGCCGCCGAGCACGACCAGTTCGGCGCGCACCTCGCGCACGAGCCGTTCGACTTCCTCGGCCACCTGCTTCACGTTGTGCTTGACGGTGTCCTCCACGTGCTGCTGGAGCCGCCTGTGCGCCCATCCCCCTCCGCGGGTTTTGTGCAGCGGGTGTTGTTTGCCCCGCACGGTCTCCACCAGCTCTGCCCGTCCGTCGAACGAGTGAAGATCGGCGCCGGACGAGTCGACCACCACGACGACGTGCGGCACCGGTGGCGGGAGGTAGGACGCGAGCGGCAGGAGGTCCGGTAGCGAGGAGTACCGCGTGACGTCGGCGGGTGGTGGCACCGGCAGGAGCTGGTCCACCACCACTTCTGTCCCCGAGGCGATCAGCACTCGCCCCGCCTTGCCGGCCGGCGGGTCGGCCGCGGCCACTGCCTCGTCCAGCGCGGCGAGCACGTCCTCCGGTGCGCCCTGGTCCGCGAGCCGGTCACGGAGGCCGCGCCAGCGCAGTTCGGCGACCTTGTCCGCGTCCTCCGTGTCGTGCGACGCGTCGAGGTAGACCGACGCGGACCGCGCGCCGGAGGCGTACGAGCACTTCGACAAGCGGGACGACGGCTGGACGAAGGTCGTCCTGCATCCCGCGATGGCGGGTGCCTGACATGGCAGGAGAGCTGAACGGACGCCGGGTCGCCATCCTCGCCGCCGACGGTGTGGAGCGGGTCGAGCTGGAACAGCCGAGGAAGGCGCTCGACGACGCCGGAGCCGGCACCGTCGTGGTCTCCCTCGCCGAGGGCGAGATCCAGGCGCGCGACCACGACCTCGAGGACGCCGGCACCTTCGCGGTGGACCGCCTGGTCGGCGACGTGTCGGTCGACGACTACGACGCGCTGCTCCTGCCGGGCGGCACGGTGAACCCGGACAAGTTGCGGATGGACCCCGCCGCCGTGCGGTTCGTCCGCGAGTTCGTCCAGTCCGGCAAGCCGGTGGCCTCGATCTGCCACGGTCCGTGGAACTTCGTGGAGGCCGACGTCGCCCGCGGGCGCCGGCTGACCTCGTGGCCGAGCGTGCGCACCGACCTGCGCAACGCGGGCGCCGAGGTGGTCGACGAACAGGTCGTCACCGACGGCAACATCACCACCAGTCGGTCGCCCGACGACCTGCCGGCCTTCTGCGAGCGCATCGTGCAGGAGTTCGCCAAGGCCCCGTAAGCCGTGCGGTGAGGTGCCGGTCTCGGCGACGTCGCCAGGGCCGGCACCTCACTTGCGACCGGACGTCTGCGGACGCTGGAACAGCACGTAAAGATAAGTCAGCGACGGCAACAGGATCAGCGCCCCGGCTCCCAACGCCACGAGCAGCGCGACGAGAGTGCTGCGGCCGGTCGCGGCCTGCTCGACGGTCAGGGACGGCAGCAGCACGTACGGGTACTGCCCGACCGCCCACCCGATCAGGATCGCCGTGACGGCGAGCGCGGAGGCGATCCTCGCGACGGTGTACCGGCGAACCAGCAGCAGGACGAGTGCGCCGAGCCCGGCGGCGACGGACAGCACCACGACCGGCAGGCCGCGTCCGACGAGTCCGTCGAACAGCTCCGGCGCGTCGGCGTGGAGCACGGCGATCCCGGCCAGACCGACGAGACCCGTGACCGCCGCGGTCACCAGGGCGCGCAGGCGGAACGCGTCGGCCAGGTCGTGCTCGCCGTCGCGGCGGGCGTCGCCGCACAGGAACACCGCCGCCAGGTACGCGCAGACCAGCACGGCGAGACTGCCGCCCAGCACCGAGGTCGGGTTGATCCAGCTGCTCACCACGTCGCCCTCGGCGATGCCGGACGGCACCCGGCCGGAGGCCACACCGCCGACCACCGCGCCGAGGAAGAACGGCGTCAGCAGCGACGACAACGCGAACGCGGCGCCGAAGAAGCGGCGCATGCCCGGCGTGCGGACGCTCTTGCGGTAGGCGAACGCCGCTCCCCTGGCGATGATGCCGAACCCCGCCAGCGTCAGCGGGACGTACAGGGTGGTGACCGCCGCGGCGAACGCGCGGGAGAAGCCGGTCCACAACACCACCAGCACGAAGATCAGCCACACGTGGTTGGCCTCCCAGACCGGGCCGATCGACCGCTCGATCCGGTCCCGCACCCGGCGTCCGCGCTCCGTGCCGCCCGCGAGCAGGTCCCACACGCCGCCACCGAAGTCCGCGCCGCCGAACAACGCGTAGGCGACCAGGCCCGCGAACGCCGCTCCGAGCACCACCTCCGCGAGCGTCATCGCCGCTCCTGCGGCACCGGTGTGTCCCGATCGCGAGCCAACCGGCGCAGCACCACCACGGTGAAGACCGTGAGCACGGTGTAGACGCCCGCCACCGCGACCAGGCCCCAGCCGAGCCCTGGCGCCGGGCTCACGGCATCGGCGGTGCGCAGGATGCCGTACACGACCCAAGGCTGCCGACCGACTTCAGTGGTGATCCACCCCGCTTCCATCGCGACCGCCGCCGCGACGCCCGACACCGCGACCGCACGCAGGAACCACGCGCTGTCCGGCAGTCGCCGCCTCCGCCACCACACCAGGCCGTACCAGGCGCTGAGGAGCAGCAACGCGACCCCGATGCCGACCATGGCGTTGTAGGCGAGGTGCACGACGTTGACCGGCGGTCGTTCGTCGGCCGGCACCTCCTCCAGACCGGGCACCACGCCGTGCGGATCGTGGTGGATCAGCAACGACAGCCCGTACGGGATCTCGACGGCGTAGTGCAGCTGGTCGTCCCAGTAGAGGCCGCCGAGGGACAACCCGGCGCCGGAGGTCGTCTCGTACTGGCCTTCCATCGCCGCGAGCTTCGCGGGCTGGTTGTCGGCCACCACGTTCGCGATCCAGTCCCCCACACCGATCTGCACCGGCGTGGCCAGCGCCGCGACGGTCAACGGGATGAGCAGACCCGCCCGGTGGTAGCGGTCCCGCCGGCCGCGCAGCATGCCCACCGCGTACACCGACGCGATCAGGAACCCCGTCACCATGAAGGCCGCCAGCCACATGTGGACGAACTGCGCCCACGTCGACGGCCCGAACATGGCCGCCCACGGCCTCGCGTCGACCACGTTGCCCTGTTCGTCCAGCCTGAACCCGGTGGGGTTGTTCATCCACGCGTTGGCGGACACCACGCAGAACGCCCCCACGACGCCCGCGGCCACCATCGGCAGCGCGCTGAGCATGTGCGCCCGCGGCGACAACCGGTTCCAGCCGAACAGGTACACGCCGACGAAGATCGCTTCGACGAAGAACGCGAACCCCTCCAGCACGAAAGGGAACCCGAACACCTCGCCGAACCGGCCCATCAGCCCCGGCCAGAGGATGCCCATCTCGAACGACAGCAACGTGCCCGACACCGCCCCGGCCGCGAACAGCACCGCCATCGCCTTGGCCCACTTGTGCGCCAAGGCTTTCAGCACCTCGTCACCGCGCCGGTGGCCCCGCCACTCGGTGAACACGACGATCGCGGGGAAGGCGATGCCGAAGCAGGCGAACACGATGTGCCACCCCAGCGAGAGCGCCATCTGCATGCGCGCCGGGTACAGGTTCTCGCTCGCGTCCGCCAGGAGATCCAGCACGATCCTCACCACCACACGTCGTCCGACGTGGCCGGACTACCCGCGCGTTCCGGAGCCAAACGGCCACGGCGGCTCAGCCGCTGTGGGCGACCAGCGCCGCGCGGTCGAGACCCAGCGCGTCCGACGCGGGGAGCTGTTGCTGAGTCGCGGAATGTCACCGAGCTGATCAGGGACGGACGTGGCGTGGTACGCGCCTTCGGCGCGAACAAGGGCTCTGCGCGCCCGGACAAGTGCTTGGCGTCTGACGGGTCATTGCCGCCGGGCTGGAACGCCGGTACCCGACTGAGTGTCCGCGAGCACGACGGCGTGCAGAGAAGCAGGTCGTGGCGCCCGACCGGCGACCAGTGCGACCTCGACTCCCCGAGACGGGGTCAATGAAGATGAATGTCGCTTCAACAGACAAACGGCACACACCGGGCCGGATTCGAGGACACTGACCCTGACCGAGCAGGAGCCCGCATCGTCGAGCCTGGAAGCGGACATGAACCCACGCTGGATCAAAGTCACCGCGGCCGTCATCGCCGCGGCGGTCGCGCTGAGTGCGCTGTACTACCTGGTCGCCAGCTTCTGATCAGTGAAGAACGCGGTGGTCGCGTCCCACGCGGGACGCGACCGCGACGCGGATCAACGGTCGTCGTAGTGCCCGTCGTGGACGGCGTGCCGTGGTCATGATCGACCCGCTTTCCGGCGCCCATGCCTTCACTTCACCCAGGCGTCCTAGCGTCGTCGCTGAGCGCGACAAATATTAGCCAGCACGCATGGATGTCGCTCCTCGAACACTCACCTGCCTGGCGCAACCACGTCCCCGAGAGGCGGTAGAGACCACGGATCGATAATGATTACCATGTTCCTCAATTCCGCCGCGGGGGTCGCGGCGGGGAGGAGGACTTGTGGCTCACCTGTTGATGATCGAGAGCTGGGTCGGCGCGATGAGCTCGCTGCTGCCCAGGGCGATCAACGAGTCAGGGCACCGCTTCACCTTCATGACCCGCGATCTGCACCACTACCTGCGGTCCGCCCCCGCGCACCCGCATCCGTTGCTGGCCGCCGACAACGTGCTCACCGCGGACACCAACGACGTGCCTGCCCTGCTCGAGCACGTCGAGCGACTGCACGCGGTGCTGCGCTTCGACGGCGTGATCTCGTCGTGCGACTACTACCTCCCCGCCACCGCGCGGGTCGCCGCGCACCTGGGCCTTCCCGGTCCCGACCCGGACGCGGTGGAACGGGCCTGCCGCAAGGACCTCACCCGCACGACGTTGAGCGCGGCCGGCGTACCGGGCCCGCGCTTCGCCCTGGCCGAGGACTGGCCGGCACTGGCCAAGGCGGCGGCCGGGTTGGGTTATCCGCTGGTGGTCAAGCCGGTCGACCTGTGCGCCGGGATGTACGTGCGCAAGGTGACCGGCGAGTCGGAGCTGCGCGAGGCGTTCGCCGCGATGGAGGCGTTCCCGGTCAACGCGCGCAGCCAGCCCAGGGTGCGGACCGTGCTGGTGGAGGAGTTGCTGGTCGGCCCCGAGGTGAGCGTGGAAACGATCACCGTGGACGGCACCACGCACGTCGTGGGCGTCACCGACAAGAGCGTCGCGGGTGATCCGTGGTTCGTGGAGAGCGGGCACATGTTCCCCGCCGACCTGCCGACCGGCGACGCCGAAGCGGTTGCCGTGGCGGCGGTCGAGGCCCTGGGCCTGGACCGCTGCGTCGCCCACACCGAGGTCAAGCTCACGCCCGACGGTCCGAAGCTCGTCGAGGTCAACCCGCGCCCCGCGGGCAACCAGATCACGGAGCTGGTCCGGCGCGTCACCGGTGTCGACCTGCCCGCCGCCTACGCCCAGCTGGCCGTGGGCGAACGACCGGATCCGCGTCCCGCGGACACCGGTGTGCGCAGCGCCGCGATCTCCTTCCTCCTGCCGCCGCGTTCCGGTCTGGTCTCCGCCGTCCGCGGCACCGAGGTGCTCGGCGCCGCACCCGAGGTCGTGGACTGGACCGTCAAGCAGCCCGGCCACCGCGCAGGCGACCCGACCAGCAACAACAGCTATCTCGGCCACGTCGTGGTGACCGACTCGGCCGGTCTGGGCGCACGTGCGCGTGCCGAGCAGCTCGTCGGTGGTCTGTCCGTCGACTACGCCGAGGTGCTCGCGTGATCCTCGCCGATCTCGTCGAGCTCGTTCGCGGTGGCGTACTGGGTCCTGATCCCGCGTCGTGTGCCGTGAGCGTCGGGTTCACCACCCGGCAGGGTGCCCGGCACGCCACCCGCGGGCAGTCCTACCGCAACACCGTCGTGAGCCTTCGCGTGGAGGACGCGGTCGGCTCCTGCGCGGTGGAGGACGTCGTCGACGACGACGTGCACGACTGCGTCGGTTCGACCGTGCTCGAGCTGCTCGACCACCCCGACCAGGCCATCCGCACCGCCGCGCTCGACGCCTACCTGGCGCACGTCCGGCCACACCACCTGTCCGCCACCAAGTCGATCACGGTCGGTCCCGGCAGCTCCCTGGCGAAGTCCATGGCGCGCGCCGAAGCCGTGATCGACCTGCTGGACCCGGCACCGGGCGACCGGGTGCTGGTGGTCGGAGTGGTCAACTCGCTGCTGCACCACCTGCGTGAGCGAGGCGCGACCTACGTGGCCTGCGATCTCAAGGGCGGCAGGACCGAGTGGGACGAGCCGATCACCACCGAGGCCGAGAACGCGCTCGACGGCTGCGACCTCGTGCTCGCCTCGGGGATGACGGTCGGCAACGGCACGTTCGAACCCCTCCTGAGGCTCGCGGTCGCGGCGAACACGCCGATGGTGATGTTCGCGCAGACGGCCGCCTCGGTGCTGCCGTGGTTCATCGGCGGTGGCGTGCGCGCCGTCTCGGCTGAGCCCTACCCGTTCTTCTGGCTCGACGGCGGCCCGACGACGATCCACCACCACACGGAGCGCCTGTCGTGATCATCCCGCGTCAGAACGGGCACCTGCTGGAGCTGCTCGGTCGGAGTCCGGTCACCCGCATCACCACACCGCTTCCCCACCGGCACGGGGGTTTCTGGGCCAAGCTGGAGTGCCTCAGCGCCGGCGGGATGAAGGCACGGCCGGCGGTGTCGATGCTCCGCGCCGCTCGCGACCGCGGCGAACTGCGCCCCGGCGCGGTGGTCGTGGAGTCGACCAGCGGCACCCTCGGGCTGGGCCTCGCGTTCGCCTGCCAGGTCTTCGGCCACCCGGTCGTGCTCGTCGTGGACAGCGAGCTGGAACCGTCGATGCGGGCTCTGCTGCGGGCACACGGGGCTCGTCTCGAGGTGGTCGACCGGCCGCACCCCGTGGGCGGCTGGCAGCAGGCACGCCTGGACCGGCTCCAAGCCGTGCTGCGCGAGTTCCCCGACGCCTACTGGCCCGACCAGTACAACAACCCCGACAACCCGAAGGGCTACGTCGGGCTCGCCAGAGAGCTTGTGGAACAGCTCGATCCCGTCGACGTGCTGGTCTGCAGCGTGGGCACCGGCGGGCACAGCGCCGGGGTCGTCCGGGAGCTGCGCCGGTACTGGCCGGGTGTGCGGCTGGTCGGCGTGGACACCATCGGCTCCACGATCTTCGGGCAACCCGCGCGCGCCAGGGTGATGCGCGGGCTGGGCAGCAGCATCCACCCCCGCAACGTCGCCTACCCCGAGTTCGACGAGGTCCACTGGCTCGGGCCGGTCGAGGTGGTGGACGCCTGCCGCAGGCTCGCCCGCGACGCCTTCGTCACCGGCGGCTGGAGCAGCGGCGCCGTCGCGCTGGTCGCGGCGTGGGTGGCCAGGGTCGAGCCCGGCGCCGTGGTGGCGACGATCTTCCCCGACGGGCCGCACCGCTACCTCGGCACGATCTTCGACGACGACTTCTGCACGGCCCGCGGCCTGCTCGGCACAGCCGCCGACCGACCGGTGGAGATCGGTGATCCACTCCGGGTGGAGGCGACGGGCTGGACGCGCTGCCAGTCGATCGCCGCGCCGAGGGCCGTGGTGCTCGCATGAGGATCGGGTGGGAGGTCTACGGCCTCGAACTGGGCACGCCCCTGCGCATCTCCAGGTCGGTCATGGCACGCCGCGACGCCGTGCGGGTCGTCGTGGAGCACGACGGCCGCCGGGGGCATGGCGAGGTGGTCACCAGCGTCTACTTCCGGCTCGACGTGGAGGCGATCACGTCCTGGCTGGACCAGCTCCGGCCGGTCCTCGCCGACGCCGGCTCCCCGGCTGCCGCACTCGACGCCCTGCACGCGGAAACCGTTGTGCCGGAGGGTGTGCGGGCCGCGGTCGACGCGGCGTTGCACGACCTGCTGGCCCTCCAGCGCGACGTGCCCGTCCACGTGCTCACCGGGAGCCACCGGTGGCACGACGTTTCGACCGCCCGCACCATCGGGATCACCACGCCGGAGGACGCCGCGGCCCAGGCAGCGGCGCTGACCGGACGCGGGTTCTCGGTGCTCAAGGTGAAGGCGGGAACCGACCCGGACCGCGACGTCGCCGCCGCGGTCGCGGTCCGGGTCGCCGCGCCCGACGCCCGCCTGGTTCTCGATCCCAACGGTGGCTGGAGCCCGGAGGAGACGGTGCGCGTCGTGGACCGTCTCACTGCGGCCGAAGTCGTGCTGGACGCGGTGGAGCAGCCGATCGCTCCCGGCGATCCGGACGCGCTGGCCTGGATTCGCCAAAGGTGTCCCGCACCGCTGGTCGCCGACGAGGACGCCGCCACGGTGTCCGACGTCCGCAAGCTCGCGGGCGCGGTGGACGGGGTCAACATCAAGCTCGCCAAGTGCGGCGGCCTCAGGCCCGCGCTGGACATCGTCTCGGCCGCCCGTGAGGGCGGGCTGGACGTGATGCTCGGCTGCCTGGTCGCCAGTTCGCTCGGCATCGCGCCCGCCGTTCACCTCACCGGGCACGCCCGGTGGTCCGACCTGGACGGGCACCTGCTGCTCGCCGACGACCCGTGGTCGGGCATCGGCGGTGAGGACGGCGTCCTGCGGCTGTCCGGGGCGCCGGGGCTGGGCGTGGTGCGCCGATGAGGCGGTTCGCGCTTCCGGTGCGGTTGTTGCTGGTCAACCAGTTCGCCGTCAACACCGGCTTCTACCTGCTCATCCCCTACCTCGCCACGCACCTGGGCAGCCTCGGCATGTCCGCGGCGGTGATCGGCGTCGTGCTCGGGGTCCGGACGCTGAGCCAGCAGGGCCTGTTCCTCGTGGGGGGAACCGCATCGGACCGCCTCGGGCCGCGCACGGCCATCCTGGTCGGCTGCGGTCTCCGCGCGGTCGGGTTCGGGTTGTTCGCCATCGGCGAGTCCCTGACCGTGGTGCTGGCAGCTTCCGTCCTCAGTGGACTGGCAGGAGCGCTGTTCAACCCCGCGGTGCGCGCGTACATCGCTCTGGAGGCAGGAACGGCGCGCACCGAGGCCTTCGCCCGGTTCAACGTCTACGCCCAGGCCGGTGCGCTGTGCGGCCCGGTGCTCGGCAGCGTGCTGCTGCTGTGGGACTTCCGGGTCTCCGCGGTCGTGGCGGCCGGCATCTTCGCCGCGCTGACCATCGCCCAGGCCGTCGTGCTGCCCGCACGGGCGGCCACGCGCAAGGGCGGGTCGATCCTCGGTGACTGGCGCGAGTGCCTGACCAACCGCCGGTTCGTCGCGTTCACCTGCGTGCTCAGCGGCATGTTCGTCCTGCAGAACCAGCTCTACCTGTTGTTGCCGATCCAAGCGCAGAAGGCGACCGGCTGGGCGGGCGTGGTCGCCGCGCTGTTCATCGTGTCCACGATCGTCACCCTGCTGTTCCAGGTCCGCATCACCCGCCTCGTGTCCGATCGCGCACGGGGTCCGGTGATCACTGTCGGCCTCGCCGTCATGGGCGCGGGATTCGCGGCGCCCGCGCTGTGGTCCGGACTCGTGCCGGTGCTGGTGGCCACCCTCGCGCTCGCCGTCGGCGTGATGATCGCGCACCCCCTGGTCTACGACCTGATCCCGTCGTTCGGCCCGGAAAGCCTCGCCGGCACGCACTTCGGCGTGTTCTACCTCGGCTCGGGACTGGCCGCCGCGCTGGGCAACACCGCGATCGGCTGGGTGAGCGGGTTCGGCGACCGGCTCGCGTCCCTGGTGTGCGTCGCGATCGGCCTTCTCAGCGCCGCGGGTGTGGCGTGGTTGCACCGCCGTGGCGCGCTCACCCCACGTCAGCCGGAGGTCGTCCGATGAACCTGCTCACCGACAACCCCGAGCTCTACGAGCACCAGTTCCCCGACGCCGAGCACGTGGCCGCTCGGTTCGTGCACGACGTGGTGGTCCGGTTCGGCGGCGGGCGCGACCTGCTCGACATCGGCTGCGGCACCGGACGTGACGCGGGATGGTTGTCCCGCAACGGGTATCGCGTCGCCGGAGTGGACAGCTCGGATGCCATGCTCGCGCACGTCCGCGAGCACCACCCGGCGGTCGACGTGGCGCTCGCCGACATGCGGTCCTTCGACCTCGGCCGCCGCTTCGACGTCATCACGTGCCTGGACAGCGCGATGCTGTACTGCCACACCAACACCGACCTCACCGCGTTCCTGGAACGGTGCCGCGCGCACCTGGTGCCCGGCGGGTTGTTCGTGGCGGAGATGCGCAACGGCGCGTTCTTCCTCGGCAACACCGAACTCCTCGACGGTGTCCGCACCCGTTCGGTCACGTGGCGGGGCACCGAGTACACCTCGCACACCGAGCTGTGGATCGACCACGCCGACCAACTGCTGCGTCGCCGGCGCACCTGGGAGTGGGCCGGCCGCACCGAACCTCTTGTGCAGCGGTCGGCCTGGCGGTTGCTCTTCCCGCAGGAACTGCGGCACCTGCTCGACCTCGCCGGGTTCGACGTCGTCGCGCTGTTCGACTCCCCCGGCCCGCGCACCGACGAGCCCTGGACCGCCGACGCCCCGCTCAGCGGCGCGCTGAGCGGCGACCGCCTCCACCTCGTGGCCCGTCTCCGCCGAGACGGGTGCCAGTGAAAGGAACCAGCATGTCCCTGAACCGCCGCGGTTTCCTCGGCCTCACCTCCGGTCTGGCGGTCGTCACCCTCGCGGGGTGCGGCAGCGGTGCGACCTCGGCCTCCTCCACTCCGCGCACGGGCGGCAGGCTGCGCGCCGCGTTCGCCGGCGGGGGCGCCAAGGAGGTCCTCGACCCGCACCTGGCCAACCTGTTCGTCGAGGCCGCGCGGTCCAAGGCGATGTTCGACAAGCTCGCCGACCTCGGCAACGACGTGTCGCCACAGCCTCGGCTCGCGGAGAAGTGGGAGCCGAACGCCGATCTGACGCGCTGGCGGATCAGCCTGCGCCAGGCGACGTTCCACGACGGCAGACCCGTGCGCGCCCAGGACGTCCTCGCCAGTTACGCGCGCATCCTCGACCCGAACCGCGCGTTCCGCGCCAAGTCGAGCCTCGCCCTGATCGACCTCGCGAACAGCCGCGCCGTCGACGACCGCACCGTGGAGTTCGCGCTGAAGAGGCCTTTCGGCGAGTTCCCCAACGCCCTCGCCGCCTTCGGCGCGTACATCGTGCCCGAGGGGGCCGAGGACTTCGCCAAGCCCGTCGGGTCCGGGGCGTTCAGCTTCGTGTCGTTCGAACCGGGCCGGTCGGTGCTGCTCAAGCGCAACCCGGACTACTGGGAGGGTGCGCCGCTGCTCGACGAGCTCGAGTTCGTGATCGCCAACGAGGAGTCCGCGCGCACCAACGCTTTGCTCGGCGGTCAGGTCGAGTACGCGCACGACCTCACGCCGACCACGGCCCGCAGCTACGCCTCCGGCGACCGCATGACGATCCACCGCTCCCCCAACAGCGCCGTGCAGGCGTTCGCCATGAAGGTGGACCGGGCGCCGTTCGACAACCGCGACCTGCGGGAGGCGATGTTCCTGCTCGCCGACCGGCCGCAGCTGGTGGAGTCGGTGCTCGCGGGCAGCGGGCAGGTCGGCAACGACCTGTTCGGCAAGGACTACCAGCACTACGCCGGTGATCTCCCGCAGCGGCAGCGCGATCTGGACAAGGCGAAGTTCCTGATCCGCAAGGCCGGTGCCGAAGGACTCACGGTCAAGCTCGACACCTCCACGGCCGCGGCCGGCATGGTCGAGGCCGCCACGGTGTTCGCCGACCAGGCCAAGGGGTCGGGGCTGACGATCGAGGTCGTGCAGGGCAACAAGGACAGCTACTGGGCCGACACGCTCAAGAACGGTTCCCTGTCGAGCTTCCGCTCCGGTGCCATGCCCATCGAGACCCACGTCGCGCAGCGGCTGCTCAGCGGCTCGGGCACCAACGTGACCAAGTGGGCGCGGCCCGAGTTCGACGCGCTCTACGAGAAGGCGGTGTCCACTTCGGACCCGGCCGCGCGTGGTGAGGCGTACCGGGAGATGCAGCGCGTGCTGCACGCCGAGGGCGGCTACCTGATGTGGGGCTTCGCCGACTGGATCGTGGGCGCGAAGCCGAACGTCGGCGGCATCTCCACCGCTCCCGCCAACACGCTCGACTGGGCCCGGTTCGACAAGGTGTGGCTGGGGTGAGTCTCGCTTCCTACACGACCCGGCGCGCCGCGCTCGGGCTGGTGCAGGTGCTCGCCGTGGTCACGCTGGTGTTCTTCCTGGTCGAGGCCCTGCCCGGAGACGCGGCGGTGGCCTTGGCCGGGGACAACCCGGACCCCGCGCGGATCGACCAGATCCGCGCGGCCATGGGGCTGGACCGGCCGACGCTCGAACGGTTCGGAGAGTGGCTTCTGGGACTGCCGCGGCTGGACTTCGGCGTCTCGCTGGTGTCCGGACGGCCGGTCGCGGACTTCCTGTTCGGAGGCATCGGGCCGACCGTCGTGCTGGCGGCGCTGACCCTCGTGCTCCTGGTCCCGATCTCGGTGCTGGTCGGGGTGGTGGCCGCGTTGCACGAGGGCAGCCTGCTGGACCGGGCGTTGACGTCGATCAGCGTCGCGCTGCACTCGATCCCCGAGTTCGCGCTCGCCGTGGTGCTGATCGCGGTGTTCGGCGTGCAGCTGGCCTGGTTGCCGCCGACCGCCGTCGGCGCCGACCTGTTCGCCCAGCCCGCGGTGCTCGTGCTGCCGCTGGTGGTGCTGCTGGTCCGGCCGATCTGCTCGATCAGCCGCCTGGTCCGCGCGGGAATGGTGGACGCGCTGGCATCGGACTACGTGCGCCACGCCCGTCGTCTCGGCATCGGCGAGACGCGGGTGCGGTTCGCCCACGCGCTCCCGAACGCGCTGGCACCGGCCGTGCAGCAGGTCGCGCGGACCACGGACTGGTTGCTGGGCGGCGTGATCGTCGTCGAGGCGGTGTTCGTCATCCCCGGCCTCGGCACCGTCCTGGTGGACTCCGTGGCCGCGCGCGACCTCCCGGTCGTGCAGGGTCTCGCGGTGGTCTTCGCCGTCACCACGGTGGTCGTGAACCTGCTGGCCGACCTGGTGGCGTTCCGGCTCGCTCCGCGCGCGGAGGTGGTCGCGTGAAGCGGGCGGGCATCGGCGTGCTGCTGATCGCGGTGCCGCTGGCGTTGGCGCTGCTGGGACCGCTGTTCGTGCCGGAGCAGCAGACCCGCGGCGCGCCGTTCATGCCGCTCGGGTTCCTGGGCACGGACTTCGTCGGTCGTGACGCCTGGTACCAGGTGCTCGCGGGCGGGCAGACGGTGGTGCTGGTGGCGTTGATCGCCACGGTGGCGTCCTACCTGGCCGGTGTGCCCTACGGGGTTCTCGCGGCCACCACCCGGTTGCGGCTGGTCGACGAGGCTCTGATGCGGCCGCTCGACGTGCTGCTCGCGGTGCCGTCGCTGCTGGTGCTGATCCTCGTGGCCGCCATCGCCGGGCAAGGCCTCCCGGTGCTGATCGGCGTGGTCACGCTCGTCAACTTCCCCGACGTCGCCCGCCTCTCCCGGGCGGCGGCACTCGAGATCTCCGGACGACCCGCCCTGGAGGCGATGCGCATGCAGGGCGAGTCGTGGTGGCAGACCTCGATCATCTACACCGGACGGTCGATGCTCCGCACGCTCGCCGCCGACGTGGGCGTGCGGCTCACCGCGGCGCTGTACCTGGTGGCCTCGGCCAGCTTCCTCGGCGTCGGCGTGCCACCCGATGCGGCCGACTGGGCCGTGATGGTGGACCGCAACCGAAGTGGGTTGTTCCTCCAGCCGTTGACCGTGGTGGTGCCCGCACTGCTGATCGTCGCGTTGTCCGTCGGGCTGAACCTGGTGTTCGACCGCGCCCTCAAGCAGGTGCGCACGTGACCCCGGTCGTGCACGTCGAGGACCTGCGGGCCGAGGCGAACGGGCATGTCCTGCTCGACGGCGTCAGCTTCGCGTTGTCCGCCGGCCGGGTGCTCGCCCTGGTCGGCGCGTCGGGCAGCGGCAAGACCACGACCGGGCTCGCTCTCCTCGGTGAACACGGTCCTGGTGTGTCGGTGAGCGGGCGCGTGGAGGTGCACGGGCGCGTCGGGTTCGTACCGCAGCAACCGGCCTCCGCGCTCAACCCGGTGCGCCGCCTGGACTCCGTGTTCCGCGAGCTCGCCGCACTGCACTCCGGTGATTCCGGCGAGCTGGTGGAGACGGCTTTGCGCCGGGCGCGCGTGCCGGCCGACCTGCTGCGCCGCTATCCGCACCAGCTCTCCGGCGGGCAGCAGCAGCGCGTCGTGCTCGCCCAGGCGCTGGTCGGGGACCCGGCCGTGCTGGTGGCCGACGAACCCACCACCGGTCAGGACGCCCTGACCCGCGCCGAGGTCGTCGACGAGCTCGCCGCCGTTGTCTCCCAAGGGGTGGCGCTGGTGCTGCTGACCCACGACGTGGAGGTGGTGCGGGCGCTCGCGGACGAGATCGTGGTGCTGCGGGCCGGTCGTGTGGTGGAAGCCGGGCCTGCGGACGAGTTGCTGACCGATCCGCGCGAGGACTACACCCGCGCGTTGCTCGACGCCACGCCGCAGGAGTTCGCCGAGGTTCCCGAGCGGGCTCCTCGCCTGCGCGTGCGCGGTCTGACCGCCCGGCACCGCACCACCACGGTCCTGCACGACGTGCATCTCGACGTCGGTGAACGCCTGGCTGTCGTCGGCCGTTCCGGGAGCGGCAAGACCACTCTCGGGCGTTGCCTGGCCGGTCTGCACCAGCAGGCCACCGGCGAGGTGCTCCTGCACGACCGGCCACTGGCGCGGTCGCTGCGCCGCCGGCCGCGCACCGCGCTCGCCGCCGTCCAGTACGTCTTCCAGGACGCACGGGGCTCGTTCGACGAACACCGCTCCGTGCTGGACCAGGTCGCGCGGACCGCTGTCCGGCTGCGCGGCGTCCGACCGGTCGAGGCCCGCACCGCGGCTCTCACCGCGCTCGGACAGGTCGGACTCGCCGAAGAAACGGTGCTGCGGCGCCCACGCGGTCTGTCCGGCGGCGAACTCCAACGAGCGGCGCTCGTGCGCGCCCTGCTCGCCGAACCCGAGGTGCTCGTGTGCGACGAGATCACCTCGGGCCTGGACGCGGTCACCCGCGCCGGGTTGCTCGACCTGCTCGCGAGCGTGCCGTGCGCGCTCGTGCTGATCAGCCACGACCTCGACGTCGTGGCCCGTCTCGCCGACCACGTGGTCGTGCTCCACGAAGGACGCGTCGTCATGGACGGTCCGGTCGCCACGACCCTGGACGGCGCGAAAGAGAGGATGAAGTGAACACGCACCACCAAGCAGCGGACGCTTACGAGGTCCGGCCGGCGACTCACGCCGACCTGCCCGGAGCCCGCAGCGTCATGCTGGACACCTTCTACCGCGAGTTCGGCTACGGCTACAGCCCCCAGTGGCACGCCGACGTGATCGACCTCGCCGCGACGTACCTGGAGACTCCGCGGCACGCGTTGTTCGTCGCGGTGCGCGGCGACGAGGTCGTGGGCACCACGGCCGTGCGAGCGCAGGGGCCGGCGAGCCCTCCCCACCCGGCCTGGATCGCCGAGCGCTACTCCGGTGACCGGACGGCACAGCTCTTCCGCGTGTACGTCCGGGCCGAGCACCGGCGCCGTGGTCTGGCTCGCGCCCTGGTCGACGCCGCGGTCGGGTTCGTCGCCGAAACCCCCGGCTACGAACAGATCTACCTGCACACCGACACCCGCGTCGCCGGTGCGGAGGGGTTCTGGCGCTCGGTCGCGAAAGAGGTGTGCGACGCCCGCGACGGCGACCCGGACCGCAGCCAGACCGTGCACTTCGAGATCCCGATCCCGGCCCTGGCCGTGACGGCCGACCCGAGATGACGTGACGGTCGGGGGTGGTCGCGCTCGGCCGTCCCCGGCCTTTCTCCTCCGCAGCGGTCATCGCCTCGAACGGCGTCCGCTGCCGATCAGGGTGGTGGCGTCGAGCTCCTCCAGACCGGCCTCCCGCAGCGACGCCAGGTAGCGCTCGCGCACGTCCGCGACCCGCTCGGCGGGCACCTTCGCGAGCGCTCCCCGGAACCCGGACCCGACGACCACCAGCCACGCCACCTCCGGGGTCATCGTCAGCGCCATCTCGTTCACCGTGACCTCGACGTCGGCCAGACCGCGTCCGGTCAGCCAGGCCGCGTAGGTGTCCGCCTGGTTGACCTCGTCGATGAGGTGCGGCGGGCGGGGCGCCGGCACCGGGGTGTTCGTGACCTCGGCGATCGCGAGGCCGAGGTGGCGCCCCGCCGCGGCCATCGACTCCCCGCGCCAGATCGTGAACACCGCCCGCCCACCGGGCCGGGCCCGGCTGATCAGGTGGTCGGTCCCGGCGGTCATGTCCGGGAAGAAGAAGATGCCCAGCGCCGACTGCACGACGTCGTAGCCCTCCCCCGGCCACGTCGTCACATCGGCCTGGTGCGCGTGCAGCTGAGGCAGGTCCGTCGACAGCCGGCGCAGCTCGTCCACCATCGGACCGGACATGTCGACGGCGTCGACGTGCCCGTCCACCCCGACGAGCCGCGCCGACGGGATGGCCGAGGCGCCGGTGCCGCAGCAGGCGTCGAGGACGCGCTCGCCGGGTTCCGGGGCGGCCACGGCGACCGCCGCCGCACCGATCGGCTCCCAGAGGTGGCGGCCCAGCGCGGTGAAGTCGGCCGCCGCGGCGCCGAACGCGCCGCGGATCTCGGTCTGCCGGTCCTCAGCCATGATCTCCCCGTTTCACTCCGGTGTGGACGGTCCTGGCGGCGAGCAGCGCCACGTCGTCACGAGCGCCCAGCCAAGCCGACGACGAGCGGTCGAGCAACGCCGCCCACGCCCGCAGGTCGTCCTCGTCCAGGAAAGCCCGCGCCCGCCCGACCCGTGCGGCGAGCTCCGCGAGCACGACCTCCCGCACGCCGGACCCGAGCGGTGCGGGCAGGTCCAGCAGGACGCTGCGGCCGGTGACCTGCTCGAGCCCGGCGGTCCTCATCAGCTCAGGCCACCCGCGTGGCTCGCGCACGACACCGGGCCTGCCCTCGAACCACGCCGTGAACCACTCGTTGTGCGCGGCGTCCAGCCTGCTCTCCAGGCCGGGCCTGCCGACGCCGACGTCCCACGGCAGGCACCGCGCCGGCAGACCACCCTCGCCGAGCGCGAGCACACCACCGGGTGCGAGCAGGTCCGCCAGTCCGGACACCGCGTCCTGCCACGACAGCGCGTGGTGCACGCAGGCACCCGACCAGATCAGCGACACCGGTTCCGGCAGCGGAACCGGGCCGTCGTCGAGCTCGTGCAGGACCGTGCGGACGCGGTCGCCGAGTCCCGCTCGTGCGGCACGGTCGCGGACCACCTCGAGCACCGCCTCGTCGTTGTCCACGGCGTACACCCGGAGCGCGCGCCCGGCCAGGCGGACCGTGCTCGTCCCGGCCCCCGGTCCCACGTCGGCCACCACGCCGTCGACCGGCAAGGAGTCCAGCAACGCGAGCTCGGCCGGCGCGAACACCGCTTCCGCCGCGGCGGGGTCGGCGGTCGACGGGCCGGTCATCAGGCGTGCTCGTGCAGGTCGGCGAGGTCCCACAGCGGCAGCGGGTCCTCGAGCGTGCGCCAGTGCTCCGGTCCGGCCGCGAACTCCTCCTCGGTCAGCAGCGCGGGCTCCAGCCGCCGGCGCGGTTCGTCCAGATCCAGGCCGACGCCGATGAAGACGAGTTCCTGACGGGCGTGCGGGGTGTCCAGCAGCTGCCCCGGTTCCAGGGTGAGGTTCGGGCCTGCCTGCGACCACACCGCGAGCACGTCGGGGCGGCTGGCGATGTGGCAGAACCCCTTGCTGCGCAACACTCCCTCCCAATCGGCCAGCGCCGCCGTCAACCGGCCGGGGTGGAAGGGCCGAGAGGCGCGGAAGGTGACCGAGCGGATGCCGTACTCCTCGGTCTCCGGGACGTGGCCGGTGCCCGCGAGCTCCTGGGCCCAGCCCGGTGCCTGCGCGGCGGTGATCGGGTCGTAGCGGCCGGTGTCGAGCACCTCGGCCAGGTCGACGACACCACGCCGGGTGTGCACCAGCCGGGCGACGGGGTTGAGCCTGCGCAGCACCGCGCCTAGTGTCGCGAGCTGCTCCTCGGTCACCAGGTCCGTCTTGTTGACCACCAGCAGGTCCGCGAACTCGACCTGGTCGACCAGCAGGTCGGAGATCGTGCGCTCGTCCTCCTCCACGGCGGCGATGTCGCGCTCGATCAGCTGGTCACCGGTGGTCAGCTCACGCAGGAACCCGGCCGCGTCCACGACGGTGACCATCGTGTCGAGCCGGGCGTGGTCGGAGAGGCTGGTGCCGTCCTCGAACGTCCAGTCGAAGGTCGCCGCGACCGGCATGGGCTCCGAGATGCCCGTGGACTCGATCAGGATCGTGTCGAACCGGCCCGAGCGCGCCAGCTCGCCGACGCTGTCGAGCAGGTCCTCCCGCAGCGTGCAGCAGATGCAGCCGTTGGTCAGCTCGACCAGCCGTTCCCGCGTCCGGTCGAGGCTGCCCTGACCGGCGACCAGCGCGGCATCGATGTTGATCTCGCTCATGTCGTTCACGATCACCGCCACCCGCCGTCCTTCGCGGTTGGCGAGCACGTGGTTGAGCAACGTCGTCTTCCCGGAACCGAGGAAGCCGGACAGGACGGTGACAGGGGTACGTCCAAGCATCTGCACATGATAATCATCTTCATCAACATGCGACAACGAGTCCGGCCGCGCGATCGCGTGCCGTGGATACGACCCCCGGGAACACCGAGCTCGACAGGACCACAGCGCCCGGACATGGTCTGGCACCGCTGGACCGACTGGACCGCCGACGATCCTCGGTGGAGCACCCACATCCTCGACACCACCGACGAGCCCGTCTCCCGGTCTGCCGACAAGATCGAACAGTGCGTGGTCTAACAGGCTCCGGATGACGTCGGCTTCAGCAGCGTGGACGGGTCTGCTGCACGAGCAGAGCCGGTCGGGCCGCGGCGGGCGACGTCGTTGGTGAGCGCGGCGACTGCATCCGGGAGTCGATGGAACAGCTCACGATCCGGTTGGGACGGACGTCCTTGACCGCCCACAGCTGGACCGGCGATCGGATTTTCCCATTGCGGCCGAGTTCTCGCCGAAGGCACTCACCAGCCATGGACGAGCAGATCCGCCAAGCGGTCCAATCCGCCATCGACAGGCCCGCCTCGCGCACCTCGTCGACCAGAAACCGGTAGCCGAACTACGGGTCGTCACAGTGGGCATCGAACAACGCGTTCGCCCCATACACCTGCTTGAGTTCTGTCCCCCGGTAACGCCGAGCACTTCGCCCCGCCGTCCTGAACCGCGCCGGACTCACCCTAGCCGACATGGACGTCGTCGAACTCGACGAGCCTCTGCCGCACAAGCGTTCGCGTGTACACAGGAGTGGAAGTTCACGCCATCTTCGAACGGATCGCGTAACCGGTTGAGTCCTGTTTGAACACTCTCGACCGGACGGGGCACCCGGCGATCACTCACCGCGACAACCGCTGAGAACTCGCGACAGTTGAACACGCGGCCTCATCAGCCTCAAGGGCCAACCCCTGCGAGGCGGGGAAGCGGAGAACGCCGCGTCTACCGCAATCGAAACGGACTATCTGTCTCGGCCAGGTCCAGCCCGCCGCAGGACCGTCATAGGATCCGGTCATGGCGAACCGTTCGTACCTGTACAGCACCAGCAACCGGCCGGAGTCCTATGAGGATCGGCCGGAGACGATCTCCGGGTTGTCGGAATGGCCCTACGCCATCCCGTTCTCCTTCCTGGTGCTCCTGTCCGGCGATCCCCGGCTGTGCGCGTCCCTGATCGCCGACGGGTTCGACGGCGAGCCCCCGCAGAGCAGGACCACTCTGTACGCCATCAGCGGCGAGTTCGACGCCGGGTTCGCACGGCTCACGAAGTTCGCCGCCGCCGCGCGCGCCGCGAGCGACGCCGAAAGCCTGCACGCCGCGCTCGCCGAGGCGCAGCGGTTCCTCGACGCGCACCGCGACCGGTACGTCCTGCTCGAGACCATCGAGCTCGACACCATGATCGAAAGCGGCGAGGACGAGCTGCGGGCGCTCATCGAGGGCCACCTCGACCTGTGCCGGGCGGCGGGCGCGGCCATCGACGCGCTGCCCGACGACGCGGCGGCGGCCGGGGCCGTGCTCGCCGCGGCCGTGGCCGAGCGGTCGGCGCCGCCGATGGACGCCTTCCACGGGCTCGTGCTGACCGACGACTTCGACAACACCCGTGACGACAGGACCGAGAACCCGATCGGCCTCAGCTGGTGGACCGACGTCCTCTACTTCGCGCTGTGGAACCGGGAGGAGTACGCGGCACACCAGTCGAACCAGTGACCCGCGGCGGCCAGGACGGCCTCGGCGGTGGCGTTCGACGACCACTTCCTACATCCGCCTGATCGTCCCGGACACGACGCCCGAAAAGGCGTCCGGCGCATTGACCCGCACGGCCGACACGCCACAGCCGCGTTGGACTGGAACGCGGGCACCCGGCTGAACATCTGACTTCAGGTGTGGACAGGTCAGCGCGCCTGCGGCCAGCTCACGGGGCCTTGCGATTCCGCTCTCGCGGACGCCGGGCACCGGGTGAGGCAGCGGCTCGGTGCCGCTCCGTCACCGATGCACAGGCGACGCGCGTGCCGGCGTTCGGCAGCACGCTCCTCGCTGCCGTGCTGGAACGGGGCACCCACCTCCTGAGTGCCCAGGTGGTGCTCGTCTTCCTCACAGCGACCGGCGCGCTTTCCGCCGCGCGTGTCGTCAGCAGCGCCAAACGCGCGGTGATTCCGAACGACGTCACGCGCCGAGGTGACCGACGACAGGTGGCCCCGCACCGCGGTGCTGCGGTGCGGGGCCACGGTGGAGGAATCCGGGCGGCTCGCGTGTGGTTCGCGCCTGTGCGCCTTGGTGGCTGGCCGGGCCGGCCACCGGACTGGTCCGACGGTGCGAGCGGTCGGCCGGACGTCCTCGCGTCGTTGTTCGAGATGCCGTTGTTCGGAATCCACGCATCACCTGCCTTCCCGTGCCGGAGGGGAACGCTGCCGCGGCCGACCGCTGAACGGGACGCGGCCCGTGCCGTGCGGGTGGACCCGGTGGCGGTGCGGTGTCGGCGGGACCGGTTGCCGAGGTGCGCTGGGCGGTGGTGGCCCGCCCCAGTTCGCTTCGACGATCGCGTCGAACTCGGCGCGCACCAGGTCGTCGTCCTCGCACAGCAGCGCGAGGAACTCCTCGTCCAGTGTCCGCGTGTCCACGGCGGGTCCCGGTCAGGCGTTGATCTGCTTCGGTTCCCGCTCGGTGCCGGTGATCGTGATCCTGCGCGGCTTCGCCTTGTCCAGCACCGGGATGCGCAACGTCAGCACACCGGCGTCGTAGGCGGCCTCGATGTTCTCGGTGTCGAGCGAGTCGCCGAGGAAGAGCTGGCGGGAGAACACGCCCAGCGGTCGTTCCGCGACCTGCGTCTCGACGTCACCACCGGAGAAGGCCGGCCTGCGCTCGGCCTTGACGGTCAGCACGTTGCGTTCGACGTCCAGCTCGATCGCGTCGGCGGACACGCCCGGGAGGTCGAAGTGCACCACGTAATCGTCGCCCGCCCGGTACGCGTCCATCGGCATCGCCGTGGGCCGCGACCACGTGCCCGGTCCGGTGAACACCTGCTGCGCCAACCGGTCCAGCGCCCGGAACGGGTCAGTGCGCATCAACATCCGGCACCTCCTCGAAGTTCTCATTTGCTGTCAACGCGCACCACAGTTCTAGCATGTCGTCGGAACGATGACAAGAGAAATGTCGTCGAAAGGATGACGAAGTTCGAGCTCGGTCGCGCGCACCAGGTGTGGTTCACCCAGCTCGGTTTCACGGGCGTTCGAGGCGGCGCGCAGCGGGCCCGGTCCGGCACTACCGCTGCTGCACGACTGATGACCGCACCGCGGTGGCGAGCCGACCCGGAGCGGCACCACCGGACGCCAGGGTGTCGCTCATAACGTGCGGACATGGGCGGATGGCATTGGCGTGACCGCTCACAGCCCACCGAGACTGACCGGACCCTGCCACCGTTCCGAGAGGTCTCCCGATGGCTGTGCGGATTCGACGAACGCTCTCGTCGGCCACCCTGCTGCTGTGCGGTCTGTCCCTGTCCTGTCCCCCGCCCGGCCAGGCCGCGGCGGTCGGGGACGACACGATCGGTTCCGACGGCTACGTGCACGTCGCGCCCAACGGTGTCGTGCTCGGCGTCGACCCCTACTACCCAACCGACGGCAACGGCGGGTACGACGTCGGCGACTACACCGTTGGCCTGTCCTACGACCCCGCCGCGCGGTTCCTGACCGCCAAGGCCGTCGTCACGGCCACCACCACGCAGCGCCTCAGCCGGTTCAACCTCGACCTGCGCGGTCTCGTCGTCACCTCGGTGAAGGTCAACGGCACGCCCGCCAGGTTCACCCGCGCCAAGGAGCACGAGTTGGTGATCACGCCCTCCGCGGTGCTCGAGGCGGACACCCGGTTCACCGTCGAGGTCGTCTACTGCGGACGGCCGCAACCGGAGCACGTGCCCGGCCGCGGCGCTACCGGGTGGCGCACGACGTGGTCCGGTGGCGTGATCGCGGCCGGGGCACCGCACTCGGCGTCGACGTGGTTCCCGGTCAACGACACCTCGGTGGACAAGGCAACGTTCCACCTCGACGCCACCGTCCCTGCGGGGTGGAGCGTGGTGTCCACCGGAGTGCGCACGTCCGTCCACAACGGAACGCACAGCTGGTCGGAGGATGTCCCGGTCGCGCCGTCGACCACGATGGTCGCCATCGACCGGTTCACCGTGCGCGAGTCCACCCTCGCGGACGGGACCGCCGTGCTCGACGCCTTCGGGCCCGCCACAAGCACCTCGCTGGCGAAGAGCCTGCCCGCAGCGCTGGAGTTCCTGACCGGTCGGCTGGGTCCCTTCCCCTTCCCCGCCACGGGTGGCGTGTACCTGGCGGACCGGCTGGCTCCCTCACCACCCTCCCAGGGGCGTCCGGTGCACGGCGGCGGCGCGGACCAGGCGGCGCTGGTGCAGGCCCTGGCCTCGCAGTGGTGGGGCAACCAGCTCTCCGTCAAGATGTGGAAGGACCAGGCGATGGTCGAGTCTTTCGCGCGCTACCTGGTGTGGTTGTGGGAGGAGGGGCGCGGCGGGCCCGCCGTCGAGCAGCGCTACCAGGACTCGCTGCGCCGGGTGGGCGCGGACGCCGCGTTCTGGGGCCGCAAGCTCGCCGATCCCGGCGTGGGCAGGGAGTTCTCGGTCGCCGACAAGGGCGTGCTGATGGTGCACGCGCTGCGCAAGCACATCGGTGACGGGCCGTTCTTCACGGTGTTGCGGGACTACCCGGAGATCGCCGTTCAGCTCAACCAGGGCTGGTACGACTGGGAGCTCTACACGGCAGCGGTGGCGGACAAGGACCTCAGCGAGTTCCACGAGGCCTGGGTTCACGGAACGACCCTGCCACCGGCGGAGCTCCGCTGACGGTTCCGGCGGCGGGGGGGGGCGCGCGGGCCGGGGGGGGCGCCCCTCGGGGCGGGGGGGGCGGGGCGCCCCCGGTTCCGGGTCCCAACACCGCTTCGTCAGGCCAGGTAACGGGAGTAGACGGGAGACGCCTCGCACTCGAGCCGGTAGGCCAGCGCGACGTCCGCCAGGACGTCAGGTGCGACAGCCGCGAAATCGCTCTCCTTGTGCCACACCAGCAGGAACCTGCGCGACAGGGCGTTGTCCGCGAGCAGTCTCGCCGCGACCTGGAGATGGCCCTCGCACGCCGCCTGGGACAGCGCGACAGCGCCGTTGCGCACCGCGGCCACCGTCATGCCGAACGACTCCGCGAGGTACCTCACACGAGGGGTGAAACCCTTGCTGCCGCAGGACCTGTGGAAGTACTCGTGGAAGCGTGACGAGTCCGGCGGGGGCAGCACCCAGTCCTCGTCCTGCAGCTGTTCCAGGCCGATCACCTTGTGCCGGGCCAGCGGGTGGTCCTCGCGCAGCAGCACCAGTGTCCGGTCGTGCGCCACCACCGCGCAGTCCACCGACGCGGGGACGACCGCCTCGAAACCCGGGTAGTCCTTCACCACGCCCACTTCCAGCCGCCGCTGCGCCACCATCTCGACGACCAGGTCCCGGCATTCGCTGTCGAACAGCAGCGGGGCCGGGCCGCTCGGGCGGTGGCCGTCGACGATCGCGGGCAGGTGGCAGAGGAACGGCGAGCACACGCCGCCGACCCGGACGAGTTCGGAGGGGCTGGTGCGGACCTCGATGTCCCGCACCAGCCCCTCCATCATCGGCAGCACCGCGCTGATCCGGTCGAGCAGGAGTTCGGCGGTGGGCGTCGGCACGACCGACGTGCCGGAGGAGCCACGCTCGAACAGCCGCTGCCCCAACGCGTTCTCGAGACGTTTGAGACTGCCGCTGACCGCGGGCTGGCTGATCCCGAGCCGCACCGCCGCCTCGGACAGGCTGCCGGTCTCCCCGATCGCCCGCACGAGTCGCAGGTGGTGCACGTCGAGTTCCATGCCGTCGCTTCCCGTCAGCGGTGGGTGTCGGCCTTGGATCGCGGCACCGGACGCACGATCCCGGCCGTCCTGCCGATCGCAGCGTACAGCGCGAACGCGACCACGACGGAGTTGATCGTCGGGATGCCGACCGGTACGAACAGGCCGACGGCGGTGCCCGCGGCCCAGCACAGCAGCGCGACGGGGATCCAGTCCGGCGGATCGGCCGGCAGCTCGCCCCTCGCACGCGACTCGTCGAGCTGCGCGCGCCAGGTGCGCACCACGAAGTACTCGGCGATCACGATGCCCGCGACCGGGGGCGTGATCACCCCGATCCACGTCAGGAACACCGTGAAGTGGTCGACGATGCCCAGCGCGGACACCAGGGTGCCCAGGGCTCCCAGCCACCACGTGGCGGCCGACCGGCTGATCTTCCTGCGCAGCAGCACGTCAACCGTGTTCACCAGGGCCAGCGAGGCCGAGTAGAGGTTCCAGTCGTTGATCTTCAGAATCGCCGCGACCATGATCAGCGTGCCGACGACGCCGGAGCTGGACATGATCATGTCGACGACGTCCGCGCTGCGCGACGCGTGGGCGAGCAGCACGCCGGTCAGGCCGATCAGGTACTCGCCGAGGGTGACGCTGATCAGCGTCTGCTTCACGACGTCGGACGGACGCCGGTTGAACCTGGTCATGTCGGGGGTCATGACCGCGCCCATGATGAACGCGCCCGCGACCAGCGTCGTGCCCTGCGCGATGCTCAGCACCGGGCCGGGCGGCGGCATGCCGACCAGCTCGCCGAGGTCGTGCTCGCGCAGCTCCGTGACGATCGTCCAGCCCGTCAGCACCAGGAACGCGGGCACCGTGAGGTAGGCGGTCCACGCCATGGTGTGGAAGCCCGCCACGACGATCGCGGTCACCGCGAGACCGCCGAGCGCGGCCCACGCCCAGACCGGTGGACCGCCCACGAGCCGGTGCAGGCCTTGGGCGAACACCTCGTTCTGCACGCCGAACCAACCGGCGAGGCTGAGCGTCACGAGCAGGCCCACCAGCGCGGACCCGCGCGCGCCGAAGCCGGCCCAGCGGGCCAGCACCGACGTGGACACGTTCTCCCGCACCCCCGCGATCCCCATCAGGATGGTGACGACCTCGAGCATCACCGACCCGAGGGTGATCGCGAGCACCGCGTCCCAGAACGTCATGCCGAACCCGAGGGTGGCGCCGAGCAGGAACTGGTGGAACGCGGAGACCTGCCCGAACCGCTGCACGGCGACGGAGACCCACGACCGGCGCGCCTCGTCGGGCAGGCGACGCAGCGAGTAGTCGTCGTGTGCCGCCGTCACGCCGCCTCCTCGGCGGGCGACAGCACCACGAACCCCTGTGCGGGGCTCGGCTTCCAGGACAGTTCCCTGGCGTAGAACCGTTCCAGGAACGCGACGCGCTGGTGGTAGGCGAACACCGAGCTGTCGACCCGCGCGATCGCCGGGGTGTCGACGAACATCGGCAGTTCCGCCAGGAAGTAGCGGACGGCGCAGCGCAGCTGGTCGTCGGTCGGCGACTGCCCCTCCGGCAGCCTGCGGTCGAGCACCCAGCGAGTGGCCTCCAGGCACTCCGCGGCGAACGCGTCGTCGGTCAGGAACCAGGCCCCCGCGTCGCGCAGCAACTCCCGGTACACGTCATTGCGGGCGAGGTGGGCCCCGTCGAGCAGGTGCTCCTCGGGGTCGCGCACGCCCACCTCGCGCAACGCGCGGCAGATCTTGTTCACGACGTACTGGCCCTGCCGCGCGGCCTTGTGCTGCGCGCGGCCGGGCTCGTAGCCGAGAGCCTCGAGCGTGTGCACGGCCGCGTGGTCGGGCACGAAGAAATGGAACCGCTCGAATTCGCGAATGGCCCACCGGGCGAGTGCGGTGATGCGGTCAACCGAGAAGTAACTGTTGAACGGGCTCACGCCGATGCACACGTGGTGTCCGCTTCGCAACGGAACAGCGCAGTGCTCGGTCAGCGGAGTTGTCAGCAACACCGTCGACTCCGAAGGTGAATTCGCAGGGGCAGGGAAATGCGGATTCGCCCACTATCGGCAGGCGCTGGGCCGGTGGGTACTGCCGGAAGGTCATGCCATCCGCTGATGCGTCCACCATCGCAACGCCGTGCTCCGTTCGGCCCCGAAGTGGTGACACGGCGCGCACGTCCGTGCCTAATGAGTGACATGGAGCTCCAGGTTCGGCACTTGCGGGTGTTGGTCGCGATCGCGCGGGCGGGCAGCCTCAACCGTGCCGCGGGCGAGCTGCGGCTTGCCCAGCCCGCGCTCAGCCACCAGTTGCGCCGGATCGAGCAGCTGGTGGGCGACCCGCTGTTCGACCGCGGGCCACACGGCGTGCGCCCCACCCGGATCGGGGAGCTCGTGCTCGCCCGCGCCAAGGCGATCATCCCGGCGTTCGACGAGCTGGACCGGGACTTCCGCCGTCAGCAGCCGTCGGAGGGCGAGCTGCGGATCGGGTGGAACGACAGCGGACTCGTGCCCGGTCTGTTCGGCTGTGTCCGCCGGCTGCTGCCGGAACGGGAGTTCACCAGTCGCGCGGACCTGTCGCACAGCAGGCTGGTCACGCAGGTGGCGAACGGGTGCGTGGACCTCGCGCTGGCGATGATCTGCGGCCCGCGCACGCTGGCGGTGCCGGACGGGGTGCGCGCCGAGCGGGTGGTCGCCGAGCCGTCGTTCGTCGCCCTGCCGTCGTCGCACCGCCTGGCCTCCTCCCCCGTCATCGACCTGGTCGAGCTGGCGCGGGAGCCGTGGATCGTGTCCAGCTGCGGCGACGGGTGCCGGGTCGTGTTCCGGGAGATGTGCCTGGCGCACGGCTTCACACCGCGCATCGCGCACGACGTCGACGAGGTGCGGCACCGCCTGGTGTCCGGCGAGCACGGCGTGTGCCTGGTGCAGCCGACCACGCAGGAACCACCGGGCATGGTGATCAGGCCGCTGGCCGGCGACCCCATGACCGTGCAGCACGTCCTGCTCTGGCGGGCCGACCACCCGCTCGACGACCGGTTCGCCGACGTGCACCGCGCCGCCGTGAGCGCCTACGAACAACTGGCGGCGCAGAACGAGCGCTATCGGGAGTGGCTGGATAACGGCACGGCATAGACCGCTGGCAGTGGGCGCGAATCCCCCACCGGACCACACTCGGATCGGCGCGAAAAAACGCGCGAACCGTGCCGAAAGGGATTCATCGATGTTGCCCCTGATCTCCCGAGAGGAACTCCGGAAAGAAATCGACGCGGGCACCGTGGTCGTGGTCGACACCATGCCGGCGGCGTACTACGAGATGGAACACCTGCCCGGCGCGGTGAACATCCCCGGTTTCCCCTACGAACAGGCGGCGGAGTTCACCGACCGGCTCGCACCCGACGTCCTGCCGGAGAAGACCGCCCCCATCGTCGTCTACTGCGCCAACGTGCCCTGTCGCAACAGCGAGCTCGTGGGGTCCCGGCTGGTTCAACTGGGGTACGAGAACGTGCGCAAGTACCGCGAGGGCATCGAGGACTGGGCCGGTGCGGGCCTCGTCACCACGACCTCCGGCTGAGCGCCCGCGAGTACCCGAAATCCCCCTGCACAGCGAGGAGTTTCTGATGTCCCTGCTCAAGTACGGGCTGCGCGCGGTCGCCGTCGTCGTGGCCCTCGTGGCCGCGGTGCTGGCGCCCGCCACCGCCCAGGCCGCGCCGTCGGCCGCCTCGACCATCCAGATGAGCGCGGAGAACGTCGTCCAGGTGACGTCCGCGAACTACGCCCAGGTGATGGAGGTGTCCAAGGCCAAGCTCGTCGTCCTGGACTTCGGCGCCACCTGGTGCCCGCCCTGCCGTCAGCTCAAGCCGGTGATCGAGCGGCTGGCCGCGCAGTACAACGGCCGGTTCCTGCTCGGCGAGGTCGACGTCGACGTCAGCCGCGACCTCTCGTCGCGGTACCGGATCCAGTACCTGCCCACCCTGGTGCCGGTCCGCAACGCCGCGGAACTGCCGGGCTCGCGCATGATCGGCTTCCGGGGTGAGGCCTCCCTGCGGGCGTGGATCGACACCCAGCTCGCCAAGGGCTGATCCTTCCGCCCCGGCACGGGCCCTGCGAACCGTGCCGGGGCGGCTCCCGCACGAGAGGAACATCCTTGTCCCCCAACACGATGCCGTGGCGGGCCTTGCTCGCGCTGACCCTGGTGGTGCTGCTCGGCTGCCTCGCCGAGGTGCTGCCCGCGGGGCTCCTGCTGGGCCTGTCCGAGGACCTGCGGGTGACACCGTCCGCCGCCGGGCAGCTGGTCACCGTGTACGCGATCACCACCGCCATCACCGCGATCCCCCTGACCGCGCTGACCTCCCGGTTGCCGCGCAAGCACGTTCTGGTGGCGCTGGTGCTGACGTTCGCCGTGACGAACCTGGTGATCGCGGCGTCCCCGAGCTACGGCGTCATCCTGGGCGCGCGAGTGGTGTCGGGCGCGGCCACCGGCGTGATGTGGTCGCTGGTCGCGGTGTACGCGATGCGGCTGGCACCACCGGGACGGTCAGGACGCGCGCTCGCGATCGCGATGGCGGGCACACCCATCGGGTTCGCGCTGGGGGTCCCCGCCGGCACGGCGCTCGGCGAACTGGTCGGCTGGCGCTGGTCGTTCGCCGCGATGGCGGCGATCGCCGTGCCGTTGCTGGTCTGGGTCGTGCTCGCGGTGCCGGCGATCGCGAGCGAGCCCGCCCGGACGACGCGGGCCTCCCTGCCGTTGCTGCGGCTGACCCTGGTGATGGTGTTCGCGTACTCGCTCGGGCACAACGTGCTCTACACCTACATCGGACCCGTGCTGACGCGGTTGGCGCAGGACAGCTTGCTGAGCACGGCGCTGCTGGTGTTCGGGTGCGGTGCCGTGTGCGGGACCTTCCTGGTCGGGTCCACAGTGGACCGAAATCCCCGCGCGGTGCTGGGCTTCTGCCCGGTGCTGACAGCGGCGGGAATGGTCCTGCTGGCCGTGTCGGACGACGTCGCCACGACCCTGGCCGCGTGCGCCCTGTGGGGTGTGGCGTTCGGCGGCGCGCCGACGGCGTTCCAGTCGGTCACTGCCCTGATCGCAGGACGGGACGCGGATCGGGCCCAATCGCTCACCATCGCGGCCTGGAACGGCGCGGTGGCGGGGGGTGCCGTGGTGGGTGGAGTGGTGCTCGACACCGCGGCACCCGCACTCACCTGCGTGGCGGCGGCACTGATGGGTGTGGCGTTCTGGGCCGCCGTGCGACAGCCCGCCGTGCGAGGAGCGACCCGGCCAGCAGGCTCACCACGGTCCTGACGGTCAGCTGATCGTGGCGAGCAGGTCGCGGCACGCGGCTTCACACGCGCGGCAGGCTTCGGCGCAGATGCGGCAGTGCTCGTGCATGTTCGCGTGCGCCTCGCACTCGTCACCGCAGGCCTTGCACGCCACAGCACACGCCTGCAGCAACGCCCGGCTGACGTTGGCGTCGTAGCCGGTGTGCCGCGACAGCACGCGCGCTGTGGCACCGCAGATGTCCGCGCAGTCCAGATCGGTGCGGATGCACTTCGTCAGCTCCGCCACCGAGCTCTCGCTCAGGCAGGCATCCGCGCACGCGGTGCACGCTTCCGCGCACGCGGTCAGCGCGTCGATCGTCGCCGCCAGCTTGCCCCGGTCGAGGTTGATCTCCGCGGGGTAGCTCTCCAGCATCGTCGTCGTGGTCACGTCAGCTCTCCTCGGTCCGAATCAGGTTCCGTGACGGCTACCCCTTGACGTGGGGCCGAACCGTGAACGCTCACTCGAACCGGGCGGAGTCGCCCACCTGCCTGTCCATGTCCAGGTTCGGGCGTGCCCGCTTCGTGAGAGCGAGGCTCGCGCAGGTCAGCACCACCACGACCGCGCCGACCACGACGTCGTTGACGACGACCGCCCTGCTGCCGTAGTCGAGCACGAGCGGAGCGACGACCAGCCACGTGCCCAGCACGACGTTGACCACCCACCCGGTCCTGGCCACCGCTCGTGGCGAGATCGCCCGCGTCAACGCCACCAGCACGATCGCGAACCCGATCGTCAGGTCGACCCAGCGCGTGTCCAGGCCCGCCACAGTCCCGCCGTGGTCCAGCACGACCGCGGAGACCATCAGCCAGATCCCCGCCAGGACGTTCAGGCCGCTGGGCACGCTGGCCAGCGCCTGGTGGCGGCTGGCAGGCGGGCTTTGACCTCGTGCGTTCATCTCGCTCCCTCGGACGGCGACCGCTCGTCCGGGTCGCACCACCGGCCGGGTACCCGCGACTCACAAGATCACGTCCACAGCCGCGCGTTGATCCTGAGGTACGGTCGGGCTGTTGCCGTGCCCAACCGGTGTGGTGTGCCGGGCAGCCTGGTCGGCGACACCCGGTCAGATCGGGAGTGTGAAGGTCTCCCCTCGTGCCACCACCCGGACGTCGCGTCCGATCTCGCGTCGCGAGAGCTCCTCGGTGAAGTCGGACAGCGGTGACTTCATGACGCCGTACTCCTCGTAGTGCACCGGCACGGTGGTGCGCGGGGCGAGCAACTCCACCAAATCCGTGCCCTGCCGGCCGTCCATCGTCAGCAGCACACCGAGCACCTTCGTGCCACCGAGGTGCACGACAGCGAGGTCGATGCCGTCGAAGCGGTCGCGGATCTGCCGCAGCTGCGGGTGCACCAGGGTGTCGCCGCTCAGGTAGACGCGGAACGGCAGCACGCCCGCCGCCTCCCGGTACTCCAGCATGGTGCCCATCACGGGAGGCAGCAGGTGGCCCAGCGGCCCGAGCGCGTGCCTGCCCGGCAGCGAGGTGATGGTCAGCTTCACCGACCCTTTCGACAACGCGCCGGTCTCCCACGTGCGCAACGGCGCGGCTTCGCGAAAACCGCGCCGCGACAGCCTCTTCGCCGCGTGCGGCGTGGTGAACACGGGCAGATCCCGCTGGAGCTCCCTGCTCACCACCCGGTCGAAGTGGTCGCCGTGCAGGTGCGACAACACCACGCCGTCCAGTTCCGGCAGGTCGGCGATTCCGATCGCCGGTTCGGTGAGGCGGCGCGACACCACACCCTGGCCGATGTGCGTCCACTGTCCCCTGTGGAGGAAGTTGGGATCGGTCAGCAGTGTGAACGGCCCCAGGCGGAGCACTGTGGTGGCGTTGCCCACGAAGTACAGCGAGCCGGTCATGTCATTTCTCCGAGAAGGGTCGAGGTCGCTCAGCGGCCAGGTGCGCCGCTGGATGACTGCCGGGCTCGCCGGACGCGGTGTTCGGCCTCTCGCACGAAGGCCGTGGATACCCGTGCCGAAGCGGAACAACCGGAACCGAACCGACTTCGGCGTCATCGGTTCGACCCGGTTCGTCCGGGTATGACCCCGCTACCGACACTCCGAAGGAGGTACGAGATGGCCACGGGTGAGACCGGCTTCGACGACGTCACCTACGACCTGATCTCCGTGCAGTACCACGCTCTGAAGGCGGGTCACGACTACGGCCAGTACGTCCGCGACGCCGACAACGCCGGCCGTCAGGACATCGCCGACTTCTTCCGCGGCGTCATGGAGGAGGACTCGGCGCGGGCACGGCAGTGCCACCAGTTCATCAAGGAGCTGTCAGGTTCGGATCAGTCCGGGCCCGCAGTCAGCTGACCCCTTCGCCCACGTCGTGCCGCGGCGGTCTTGATGCCGACAACGGCGATGGCGGCCGCGGCACGACTGGAGCTCGTTCCGTCCTCAGCGCACCAAACGTGACCCTGGTCCATGTTTGCCCGCGCTGGTCCGGGCTAACTCCTCTCCACCTGGACGGAAGGGCCAGAAATGACGATCAGTGCTGTCGGACAGCTGCGGTCGCTAGCGCGCGAGCACGTCGCCGTGGCGGCCTTGACGATCCCCCGCCTCCTGCGCCACCGGGTGTGGCGCGACGCCAACGTCCAGGAAGGTGCGGGGCTCGGGGTGGTGCTGGTGCCCGGTTTCGGCGCGAGCGACGTCAGCCTCAGCTTCGCCACCACCTGGCTGCGCGACCGCGGTTACGAGCCGATCGGTGCGGGCGTCGGGTTCAACCTCGGATGCACGTCGGAGCTGGTGGACCGCGTCGAACAGCGGCTGGAGGAGCACGTCGAGGCCACCGGCGGACCCGTCGTGCTGCTGGGCCAGAGCCGGGGCGGCGGACTCGCCCGCCTCGCCGCGGCGCGCCGTCCCGACCTCGTGCGCGGCCTGGTGATGCTGGGCAGCCCGGTGCTCGACCCGCTGGGCGCCCACCCGCACGTGCTGCTCGCCGCCAAGGCCTTGACGCGGCTGTCCGCGATCGGCGTGCCCGGCCTGATGGACGGAGACTGCCTGTCAGGCACCTGCTTCGAGGACAACGTCGCCGCGGCCACCGCACCCCTGGAGGTGCCCGCGCTGTCGGTGTACTCCAAGTCCGACGGCATCGTGCCGTGGCGGTTGAGCCTCGACCCGTACGCCGAGTGCGTCGAGGTGCACAGCACGCACACCGGAATGGGGCTCGACCCCGACGTGTACCTCGCCCTGCGGCCGCGACTGGCCGAGTGGGCCGCCGAACGGTTCGACCTGCGCGATGCCGGCTGACGACCAGCTCGTCCGGACGGCCCGGGAGGTGTTCGGCTGGACCGAACTGCTCCCGGAGCAACTGCTCGGCATGCGGCACCTCCTGGACGGCCGTGACGCGCTGGTCGTCATGCCGACCGGCGCCGGCAAGTCCGCCATCTACCAGGTCCCGGCGATTCTGCTCGACGGTCCGACCGTGATCGTGTCCCCGTTGATCGCTTTGCAACGGGATCAGGTCGGCTCGCTGCGGTCGACCGCGGCGCCGGTGGCGGCCGCCGTCAACTCCGGGCGGTCTGCCGAGCGCAACGCGGAGACCTGGCGGAGGTTCGCCGCGGGCGATGTCGAGTACCTGTTCCTGTCCCCCGAACAACTCGCGAACACCGAGACGGTCGAACGGCTGCGTCAGGCGAAGCCCTCCTTGTTCGTCGTGGACGAGGCCCACTGCGTGTCCGCGTGGGGGCACGACTTCCGGCCCGACTACCTCCGCCTGCGGCACGTGATCGAGCGGCTGGGGCACCCGCCGGTGCTCGCACTGACCGCCACCGCGAGCGGCCCGGTCCGCGCGGACGTCGTCGAACACCTCGGCCTGCGTGACGTGGCGGTCGTCGTCGCCGGGTTCGACCGGCCCAACCTGCACCTGGCGACCCGCTTCTGCACCGACGACGAGGAACGCGGGCGAGCCGTCGTCGACTGGGTGGCGGACCGCACCGGGCCCGGTCTGCTGTACGTGCCCACCCGCGGCGACGCCGAACGGTACGCCGCCGATCTCACCTCACGAGGTCTGGCGGCCGGCGCCTTCCACGCCGGGATGAGGGCGGCGGACCGGAAGCGGGTGCAGGACGGCTTCATGCGGGGAGAGCTCGACGTCATCGCGGCCACCTCCGCGTTCGGCATGGGCATCGACAAGCCGGACGTGCGGTTCGTCGCGCACGCCGCGACACCCGGCTCGCTCGACGCGTACTACCAGGAGGTCGGCCGGGCCGGCCGCGACGGGGAACCAGCCGAGGTGGTTCTGTTCCACCGGCCGGAAGACCGGGCGCTGCAACGGTTCCTGACCGCCAGGACTCTCGACCGCGACTGTGCGCGCCAGGTCGCCGCGGCCGTCCGCCGGCGACGGTCCGGCATCACGATCACCGACCTCGCGCGCGCCGGCTCGACCGCTCCCGCAGGAAGGTCACCAGCGTGGTGAACCTGTTGGAGGCTGCGGAAGTCGTGCTGACCACCCACGACCGGGTGCGGTACGTGCAAGGTGCTCCCCCACCGGCGAAAGCCGTCGCGGCCGTCGCAGGGATCGTGGAGAGGCAGGAGAAGCGGGACCGCTCCCGGGTCGAGGTCGTGCAGCGCTACGCCGAGACGCGCGACTGCCGCAGGCGGTTCCTGCTGGGCTACTTCGGCCAGGAGCTCGACCAGCCGTGCGGCCACTGCGACAACTGCGACGAGGGCAGGTCCGGCGACCGCTCCGAGGTCAGCGAATACCCACCGGACTCCGTCGTGCGACATGAACGGTGGGGCCGGGGCACGGTCGTGCAGCACGAGGCCGACCGGTTGATGGTGTTGTTCGACGAGGTGGGCTACAAGACGCTCTCACTCGACGCTGTGCGCGACACCGGGGTGCTCGCGCCGGCGTGAGAGCGGTTGATCTCATCGATGCCTGCGGATCGGCACGCCCGGCAGTGCCCGCGAGATCGGTCCCCGCGCCCCGGCCACTGGGAAGGCCAGGAGCGGTCTCATCCCAGCACCGACCGGGTGAAGGGGCAAGCATCGGGCCGTCCCGGACGGTCAGGCGCGCTCGACGGCATCGGCCTGCGGACCGCGGTCGCTCTGCCGGATGCGGAACCGCACCCGGTCGCCGGCCTCCAGGGGCGCGCTGCCGGAGACCACCGAGACGTGCACGAAGAGGTCGGGCCCGCCCGCGTCGGGAGTGATGAAGCCGAAGCCGCGGTCCGCGTCGTAGCGAGCCACCGTGCCGTCGCCGGCACGGGCTGCCGCAGGGGCCCGGCCGGGGGGCGCGGCGCTGTCCACCGGCTCGCCGGTGGACACGAAGCGCACGTCGCGCGCCTGACGACCCTGGTCCACGGTGACCGTGGTGAACGAGACCCGGTCGCCCTCGGCCGGCAGGTACACCTCGTCGACCAGGGCGCGCACGTGCAGGAAGACGTCGCCCGCTCCGTCGTCGGCGGCCACGAAGCCGAAGGCCTTCTCCTCGTCGAACCACAGGACGGAGCCGTCGGCGCCGTCGCCGGCCGCGGCCACAGGGGCTCGGCGGACGCCGGCGTCGAAGCTCAGTGGCACGACGTGCTGGGCCTGCGGCCCCTTCTCCCCCGCGGCGACGACGAAGGCCACCCGCTGCCCGGACGCGAGGACGCCGCCGGTGACGATGGCGGAGGAGTGCACGAACACCTCCGCGCCCCCGCCGTCCGGCGCGGCGAACCCGTAGCCCTTGGCCGGCTCGTACCAGGAGACGGTGGCGAGAACGCCCAGGGTCGCGCCGGGCGAGGCGTCCCCGGTGACGGCGACGCGCAGTGCCTGCGGGCCGCGCGGTCCCTCACCGGTCTCGAACTCCACCGCCTGGCCCTCCCGCAGAGCCTTGGCCGCGCCCTCGCCCTGCACCTGCGAGACGTGCACGAAGATGTCGTCGCCGCCGTCGTCGGGGGCGAGGAAGCCGAAGCCGCGCTCGAGGTCGTACCAGCGGACGGTTCCCTGCTGCACTGTGCACTCCTGGTCTCACGGGTGTTCGGAGGTCCAGTGTCCCAGGCGCCGCGTGTTTCAGCTGACGGTGGAGCAGGTCACGGCCGGGCGAGCGGGGTCGGGACCGGCGGCGACGAACCCGAACGAGGTGGTCGCCCCGGCGGCGAGCACGGCGTTGTGGCCGGCGTTGGTGACGGTCACCTCGGTCGCGTTCTGGGTCAGGGTGCCGTTCCACAGGTTGCCGATGGTGTGGCCGGCGGCCGGCTGCCACGTGATGGTCCAGCCGGTCAGGCCGCGTCCGCTGGTGTTGCCCACGGTCACCTCGACCTGGTAGCCGCCCGGCCACGAGTTGGTCACCTCGTAGCGGGCGTCGCAGGCGGTCGTGGCCGTGGTCGTCACGGTGGTGGGGTCGGTCTGGGCGCTGCTGCTGGGCCGGTCGCCCTGCGCGACCAAGCCGATCACCACGCCCACGGCGACCAGGACGGCCGCACCGGCGGCCATCGCGATCACTCGGCGTGGCGGGTGGCGGCGGACGGGCAGCATCCGCGTCCCGCTCTTCGGGGGCGCGGCGGGCAGCGGCAGTCCCTCCGCGACCGCCGCGAGCAGCTTGTGGGCCTCGGCCATCGTCGGGCGTTGGGCCGCGTCACGGCGCAGGAGGCGCACGAGCACCTCGGCGAGTGGGCCACCCGATCGTGGCGGCTCGAACTCTCCCCGGACCGCGCGTTGCAGGAGCGCGTAGGGGTTGTCGTCCACGCCGAACGGCGGCGTGCCCTCGAGCGCCGCGTAGAGGGTCGCGCCGAGGGAGAACACGTCCGAGGCGAACGTCGCCGCCTCGCCCGCCGCCACCTCGGGCGCCAGGAAGGCCGGCGTGCCGACGATCAGGCGGGCGTCGGTCACCGTGCCCTCGCCGACCGCGCGGGCGATGCCGAAGTCGGTGATCTTCGCGATGCCGTCCTCGGCCAGCAGGACGTTGAACGTCGAGACGTCGCGGTGCACGATGCCCTCCGCGTGCGCCGCCGCCAGCGCGGCGGCGACCTGCCTGCCCACGGCCGCGACCACGCCTGGCGGGAGCGCGCCCCGTTCGGCGATCAGCGCCGCGAGGCTGCGGGAGGGCAGGTACTCCAGCACCAGGCAGGGCTTGTCGTCGTGCTCGACGACCTCGTACACGCTGATCGCGTGTGGGTGCCGCAGCCGTCCGGCCACCCGGCCCTCGCGCAGCATCTGCGCCACCGCGTCCGGGGAGCGCCGGTCGGTGGTGAGCAGCTTGACCGCGACGACGCGGTCGAGCTGCTCGTCGCGGGCCTGCCAGACCACCCCCATGGACCCTTGCCCGATCGACGACACCAGCCGGTACCGCCCGGCGACGACCTCACCCTCTTCTGGCACATGCCGACGCTACTTGGCCGAGCAGACCATCGGCCACCTTCGCGGAGTTCGTCCTGTGACCTCACTGTGCGGCACCTAATGTGTCTTTCGTGGAGATCGTCGTGGTCGGGGCAGGGATAGCGGGTCTTTCGTGCGCACGTGCGCTGGCAGAAGGCGGCGCACGGGTGCGGGTTCTGGACCGTGGCCGCGTCGTGGGCGGCCGGTTGGCCAGCCGGCGGGTCGACGGCCGGTACGCGGACATCGGCGCGGCCTACCTGGTCGCCGACGACCCCGCGTTCGTCGCGCAGACCGAGTCCTGGCACGCGCGGGGCCTCGCCCGTCCCTGGACCGACACCTTGCGGGTCTACCCCGAGGGCACGGACACGCGCGGTCCCGTCCGCTGGGCCGCTCCCGGCGGACTGCGCAGCCTCGCCGCCGACCTCGCCGACGGACTCGACGTCCGCCTCTCCACTCCGGTCGCCTCCGTCGAGTCCGTCGCGCGGGGTGCGGACGCGGTGGTGCTGGCCATGCCCGGACCCCAGGCCCTGAAGCTGTCCCCGCCGCCGGCGATCGCCTCCGCCGCGGCCGCGCAGAGCTGGCGGCCGGTCATCGCCGCCGTCCTCACGTATCCGGCCCGCTCGTGGAACGGCCTCCGCGGCGCGTTCGTCAACGACCACCCGGTGCTCGCCACCGTGTTCGACGACGGTGATCGCCGAGGCGACGCCGCGCCGGTCCTCGTCGCCCACTCCACCGCCGAGCTGGCCTCCGAGCACCTCGACGCGCCCGCCGAGGCCGGTCCGGTTCTCGCCGCGGCCGTCGGGGAACTGCTCGGCATCACCGATTCGCCGCGGATCGAGACGCACCGGTGGACCTACGCCCAGCCCGAGAAGACGTCCGAGGCCCCGTACGCGAGCGACGGCCGAGTGTGGCTGTGCGGCGACGCGTTCGGACGCCCACGCGTGCAGACGGCCTGGCTCTCCGGCCGCGCCGTGGCCGACGCCCTGCTCGGCGGGTGAGCTGTCAGTTCAGGACGAACGTCCTGATGCTGCGCGCCGGCAGCTGAGCGTTGAACGTGCCGCCGGAGATCGCGAAGTCGTTGTAGTGGGCGAGGTTCGCGCTCGCGTTCGTCAGCCAGGTCGAGGCCGTCGCGGAACCGGTGTCGCGGAGGGTGAACACGTGGTCCACCGGCGACGTGTTCTTGTTGATCGCCACGATCACGATCCTGGACCCGCTCTTGTACGCCGAGATGTAGACGTTCGACTGCGGGTTCGCGGTCGCGGTGATCCGCGAGAAGCCGGGGCGGACCCACTTCGCGAAGTGGGCCATGTTGGCTCCGCGCTTGCTGATCTGCCCATCCTCGCGCAACGGGCCGTAGGAGCGGCGGATGTACCACCAGACGTAGGTCTGGAACCGGCCGTCCACCAACGCCCGGTGGATGTGCTCGCCCACGTCGAGGGCCTGCGGCCACAGGTCGGCGGAGTCGCTGCTGTTGGGGTGGTAGACCTCCGTCATCCACAGCTCCTTGCCGGCGCCCTTCTGCCGGAAGAGCGGGTACGGGAAGTCCGCGGGCTGGGTGCCGTAGAGGTGTGCGCCGATGATGTCCACGTTCGCCAAAGCGGTGGCGTCGTTCAGGATGGGATCGGAGAGGTTCTTGCGGTACTGGAACGACTCCGGCGCGATGACCCTCGTGTTGACCGCACCCGCGTTCTCGCGCAGGAACCGCACGATCTCGCTGGACGTCCACGCCGTCCACTCCTGCGCGTAGTCCGGCTCGTTCTGCACCGAGATGCCGTACAGGTTCACCCCGTTGCCCGCCATGAAGGCCACGAAGTCGTTGAGGTGCTGCGCATAGGCGCCGTAGGAGGAATAGCGCAGCCTCTTGCCACCGGAGAAGGTCTCGGTCATCGAGGCGGGAGGGTTCCACGGTGAGGCGATCACCTTGGCCCCGAGCTCGACCGCACGCCGTGCGGTGGCCACCTCGCGACTCCAGTTGGCCCGGTCCTCGTGCACGGGGATGCGCAGCACGGTGAAGCCGAGCTGGCCCGCGCCGTTGCCGAAGGCGGTCTCGCGCTGGGCGGCGGTCAGGTCGTTGATCCAGACGGTGTGGTTCATCCCGCCGAACCCGAGGATCGTCTGCTGCACGTTCGACGGTTCGACGACCACCGATGTGGCCGCGGCAGCCGGTGTCGCCGTGGCGAGCACCGGCAGTGCGGCGCCCGCTGCCAGCAGCGTCCGGCGGTGGACGAGCGGCGACTTGTTCTCCGAGTGGTCTCGACGTGCCGTCATGATGTCTCCACGGAGTTGGTCTGGTTCAGGATGTGCAGGTCAGCTTCGGTGCGGCTGCTCTCCCGGTGGCCTCGAACCCGAACGTCGTGCTGCCACCCGCTCCGATCGAGCCGTTCCACCCGGCATCTGTCGCCACGACGCCGGTGGCGTTCTGCCGCAGGGTGGCGTTCCACGAGTTCGTGACCCGCTGGCCGGCCGGCCACGTCCAGCTGACCCGCCACCCGGCCGTCGCCGTGGCGCGGTGGTTGGTGACGGTCACCGTCGCGACGTGCCCGTTGCTCCAGTCTCCGTTGACCTGCAGGCTCGCCGAGCACCCCGCGGGTGGCAGGACCAGGAGCGTGATGGAGTTCGCCGGATACGTCGCCTGCACCCGGCCGTCGACCACCGGGAGGTCGGTGCCGCGCAGGATGGCGCCCAAATCGGCTGGGCCGTACGTGAACCGCTGCGCCACGCCCGTGCCGTCGAACCCGGCCACCGACAGCGGCGAGGTCAGCTCCTCACCGGTCTTGTTGACGACCATGACGGTCAGCGCCTTGTCCGCCGAGCGCTCCGCGGCGTACACCGACAACCGGCCCTGGTCGGCGGAGGCCGCCGACACGCTGACGTCGCCGAACCGGCTGCCCGCGCCGTCGTAGTTGCGGTACATCCGGAACGCGTACGCGCCCGGATCGGTCGGCTTGGGCTCGCCCCACATCGTGGCGAGGTCGAGGCCCTCCCGCCCGAAGACGCCCAGGACGTCGGCCTGCGCCAGCGCACCGTTGATGTCGTCCAGCGCTCCCCAGTTGTACTCGGTGATCGCGGTCTTGGTGCCGGGGTTGTACTGGTCGATCCACGACTTCATCGTGCGGATGAACTGCAGCGGCGGCGCGTTGACCCCGCCGGGTCCGATCCACGACTCCTCGACGTACGTCGGGTCCCACAGCGACCGGATCGACCGCAGCCGCAACGCGTTGGCCTCGGGCGTCTTGTCACCGCTGATCTGCGGGTAGAAGTGCTGGTCGAAGTAGTCCAGGTAGCGCTTGCCCCCGTTGGCGTCGCTGAAGTCCTTCATGTTCTTCAGGTACCACTGGGAGAGGTTGAGCCCGCCGTGCGCGGCCGAGTCGGCACCCGGTCCACAACCGTCCACACCGGACGCGACCCACTCGCAGTAGCCCCAGCCGGACGGGCCGAGCACCGCCGCGCTCGGATCGGCGGCCTTGATCGCCGCGGCGGTCGCGGTGCCCTTGCCGCCGAGCTCGTCGTACGAGACGAGTTCGGGATGCACGTCCCGATGGGTGTGGGCCCACAGCACCGGTTCGTTGTCGAGCTCGTAGATCGGCACGCCGCCCTGCGCCGCCGTGCCGAACCGGTTCACGAGGTGCGACACCATCTCGCCGGCGAACGCCGCGTCCGCCCTCACCGACGTGTCGGTGGGCACGCCGCTGAGGTTCAGCCCGTTCAGCACCCCGTTGCCGCAGTTGGGGTCCCACTCGTCGAACCGGTCCTGTTGGGGGAACCGGGTCGCCGGGAACCCGCAGTGGAACGGGTGGGTGGAGGGCGAGTCCTTGGCCACCCAGCCGATCATGGGCACGGTGACGACCGGCTTGATCCCGCGGCCGAGGTTCGAGCCGACCACGCCTTCGAGGGAACGCGCCTCGTCGGCGACGATGTTCTCGAAGAACCAGTCGCTGCCCGTGTTGTAGGTGCGGTTCTTGAAGTTGTAGCGGCTGGACGCGTTGCCGCCCCAGCGGGCCACCGTCTGGCCGATCTCGGCGTTGAACGCCGGATCGCCACCGTTCAGGCCGTAGATGTCGGGACTGATCGCGTGCCGGGCCGCGGCCACGTCCACCGCCAGTTCGGGACCGGTCGCCGCCGGCGCGCTCCAGGCCGGCTGGCCGGTGAGCGCCGCCCCGACGAGCGACGCCACCGCCCCGTGAGCCACAAGCGTTCGCAATCGCCGATTTCTCGCCACGGCGTCTTCCTTTCGCGCCACCGCCCCGAATTCCCCGCTTGCTGGACGCTGGTGCGAAATCAGGCGCGGGTCAAGTCACCCGCAGGCGCATCGACCACATTCGATTCGAATGGCCGTGGTGGCAACGAAAAACGCGTTCACGTGGATTCGGAAGGCGACGTTCGTCCGGTGTCGTCGAGGTCGTCGAGTTGCCGTTGGACCCGTTGGGCGTCGGTGCTCCGGCCTTGGTCCTGGAACAGCTCCAACGCCTCCCGCCAGTGCGCGCGGGCCTGCTCGTGTCGTCCGAGAGCGGCCTGGGGGTGGCCCGCGCTGTCCAGCGTCTCCGCGATCTCGTAGGTGTTGCCGAGTGTGCGGTTCAGGGTGAGGGCCTGGTGGTAGTGGTCGAGGGCGCGCCGGTGGTCGCCGGTGCGGTGGGCGATGTAGCCGAGGCTGTCCAGGGTGGCCGCCTCCCCCGTGGCGTAGCGGTGGCGCCGGTACAGGTCGAGCGCGGCGTGGCAGTGGTCGCGGGCGGTGTCGAACTCCCCCAGGCGCGCGGCGTACCAGCCCACCGCGTTGAGCGCGTGGGCTTCCCACGTCGGCTGACCGATGGTGCGGTGGAGGTCCAGGGCGAGCCGGGCGTGCCGCAGTGCCCGCCGGTCGTCTCCCCGCCGTCCCCACGCGAGCGCGAGGGTGCGGTGGATGTTCGCCTGCGCGGCGAGGTCGTCGTGGCGCACAGCCAGGTCCAGGGCCACCTGCAGGTGTTCGGTGGCCTGCTCGTGCCGGCCGAGCCGGGAGTAGGCCCGGCCCAGGAGCCGGTGCGTGCGGATGTGGAGCGAAGGGGCGGGCAGGTGCGGGGCGGCCTCCAGCGCGGTTTGCCACGCGGTGAGCCCGTCGCGCAGGTGCCCTCTTCGGATGTGGAAGTTCTCCAGGACCCAGGCGAGGTGCCAGACGGCGTGATGGCGGCCCAGCGTGGCCGCGGTGCGCTGCACGGCCAGGAGGGTCGGGTGCTCGGCCTGCAGCCAGGCGAGCGCGGCCGCCTTGTCGGACAACGGGTGCGGGCGGACGGCGGGCACGGGCGGGTCGGGGTGCAGGAGCTCGCGGTCGGGGTTCAGCAGGCGGTCGGCGGCGTGAGCGGTGTGCAGGTGGAAGTCGACCACCCGCGTCAGCGCCGCCTCCCGGAGGTCGTCGGGCAGGTCTTGGGCCGTGGTGGCGGCGTAGGCGCGGATCAAGTCGTGCATCGCGTACCGGCCAACTGGTTGCCGCTCGACCAGTGACGCTTCCTCCAGCGCCGCAAGTGCTTTGCGCGCGGGGCTCTCGGGCAAACCGGCGAGGGCGGCGGTGGCGGCCGAGGTCGTGTCGGGACCGGGCGCGATCCCGAGCAGGGCGAACACGGTGCGCTGGTGGTCGGTGAGGTGACGCAGGGACCAGGACAGCACGGCGGGCAGGCCGGCGGCGGGATCCGTGTCGTGGTCGAGTGCTTCCAGGCCGAGAGCGCGCAGTTCGGCGGCGATCTCGGTCAGCGCGAGGGCGGGGCGGGTGGCGGCGGTGCGGGCGGTGATCGCCAGGGCCAGCGGGTAGGCACCGCACAGCGCCACCAACTCGTCGACGGCGGCCGGTTCGGTGGCGACGCGGCCGGCGGGCAGGCGCGCGGTCAGCAGGGCGCGGGCCTCGGCGCGGTCCGGGACGCCCAGGGTCAGGTGGCGGGCGCCGTGCCGGTCGATCACCGAGGCCAGCTTGCGGCGGCTGGTCACCAGCACGGTGCACGTCGGTGTGCCGGGCAGCAGCGGGACGACCTGGTCGCTGCCGGCGGCGTTGTCCAGCACGATCAGCATCCGCTTCCGCGCCACCAGGCTGCGGTACAGCGCCGCCTGGGCGTCGAGGTCGGCGGGGATGCGGCCGGGATCGGCGCCGAGGGCGTCGAGGAAGCCGCGCACCGCCACCGCCGGGTCGACCGGGTCGCCGATGGGGTTGAACCCGCGGAGGTCGACGAACAGCTGCCCGTCGGGGAACCGGTGGGCGTGGCGGTGAGCCCAGTGCAGCGCCAGCCAGGTCTTGCCGATGCCGCCCGCCCCGGCCAGGACGGAGATCACCACCGTCGTCGCTTCCTCGGAGGCGACCAGTGCGCGGTGCAGGTGGTCCAACTCCTCGTCACGGCCGACGAACGCCGTCGGCGGAGCCGGCAGCTGACGAGGGCTGTCCGCTGCCGCGTTGTGCCGGCGGTCGGGAGGGACCACCAGGGCGGGGTCGGTGGTGAGGACGCGCTGGTGCAGCTCCTGCAGTGCGGGACCCGGGTCGGTGCCCAGCTCCTCGGTCAGCCGCCGCCGTGTGCGCTGGTAGTGCTCCAGAGCCTCGGCCGGGCGGCCGGATCGGGAGAGCGCGACCATCACCTGCCCGGCAAGGCGTTCGTCCAGCGGGTCGTCCGCTGTCCGCGCGGTCAGGTCCGGCAGCAGCTCGGCGTGCCGGCCACACTCGAGCGCCCAGTCGACCCGGTCGGCCCAGGCGGCGGCCCGCTCCTGGTGCAGGTGCTCCCGTGTCGCCCGCGCCCACGGGGTGTCGAGCTCCGCCAGCGGCTCGCCGCGCCACAACGCCAACGCCTCGTCGGCCAGCGCCAAGGCACTCCGGGGGTCGCCACTGTCACGCGCTTCGGCGAGCAGGCCGCGGAAGCAGTGCAGATCCACGTGCTCGGGCGTGATGTCCACCAGGTAGCCGGTGTCGCGCCAGGTGATCGTCGCCCCCGTCGCGTCCAGCGCACGACGCAGCTGGGACACGTACGTCCGCAGCACCGACCGGGCGCGGGCAGGCGCGCGGCCACCCCAGACCCGGTCGATCAGCCGGTCCGGCGGCACCACCCGGCCGGCCTCGATCGCCAGCACCGCCAGCACGGCCTTCTGCCGCGCGTGCCCGACCACGACGGGTGCGCCCGCGGCACGAACCTCCAGATTGCCCAGTGTCCCGATCACGATCTGCCGTGGGCCGCGCCGCACGCTCTCCGTCACGAAACCCTGTGTACCCAACGCACCCAGGCGGTTCAACGGAGATTGGGCAGCTGCTGAACTCCGGGCTGAAAACGTGGATTCCACACGACCGAGAGGCGCAGCCGGCCAGCGAACGTCCGGCCGACACGGGCCTGCACCCCACGGTCGCATGTGGAGTCCACGAGTTCCGGAGAGGACGAAATCCTTATGTCATTCAGGTATCGCTTCGCGGCGGTGGTCGCGGGCATTCTCACGTTCGGGGCGCTCATGCTCGCCGGCGTGACGGGAACGGCCTCGGCGCAACCGAAGACCGAGGAGATCGGCGCGCTCGCGGGTCAGTTCGGCTGGGAGGCCCAGATCGCCTGCTGCCTGGACTCCCGGCAGTGGACCTCGAACGCCGGCGGTGTCACGACGATCAGGGTCGACCGCGCCTACCGCATCAACAACAACGCCTGCGACCCGGTGAGGATCCGCCTGGACAGGTGGAACGGCATCGGCTGGTCCAGCCAGGGCATGAAGACGGCCACCTGCGCGCACCCGCGCAACCTGACCTGGAACACCGGCGGCGGCACGTACCGCTTCTTCATCGAGCCCTCCTACCTCGGTGGCGCCTACGTCCGCGCGTACGGCACGGTCTTCTACCCGTGATCGCACCACGGTGACCGCGGCGGGATCGGCACCCGAGGGGTGGTGCCGATCCCGCCGAACTCCGAGCAGTGGTCGTTCACCCGACTGGTAGCGTGTGGCCGGATTCGTTCGCCTGAACGGCGACTCCCGGAGGGTCTGCACAGTGATCGATCCCGGCGGTTCCGGTTCGGCGACCGGAATGTTCGGTCCGTACCGGTTGGAGTCACTGCTGGGCCGAGGCGGGATGGGCGAGGTCTACCGCGCCTACGACACTGTCAAGGAACGCACCGTCGCCGTGAAGCTCCTGCCGGTCGGGCTCGCCTCCGACACGGGGTACCAGGCCCGGTTCCGACGCGAGTCCCAGGTGGCCGCCCGCCTGCGCGAGCCGCACATCATCCCGATCCACGACTTCGGGGAGATCGACGGCCAGCTGTTCATCGACATGCGTCTGGTCGACGGCCTCGACCTGGGCTCGCTCCTGCGCCGGGAAGGGCCGCTGGACCCGGCGCGCGCGGTGCACATCGTCGGGCAGATCGGCGCGGCGCTCGACGCCGCGCACGCCGAGAACCTGATCCACCGCGACGTCAAGCCCTCCAACGTGATCGTCGCCGGAGCGGGCGCGGACGAGTTCGCCTACCTCATCGACTTCGGCATCGTCCACAACTCGCTCGAGACCGTCACCACCGACTCCGTGCTCGGCAGTCCCGCCTACACGGCGCCCGAGCGGTTCCAACCGGTCCCGGGCAGGGACGCCTTCCAGCGGTCCGTGGACATCTACGCCCTGGGGTGCGTGCTCCACCAGCTCCTCACCGGGCAGTTGCCCTTCCCCGGCGAGAACAACCTGGCGATGATGTTCGCCCACCTCAACACCGCGCCACCACGTCCCAGCGCCCTCCGCCCCGGTCTCCCGCCCGGACTGGACGAGGTCGTCACCCGCGCGCTGGCCAAGGACCCCCGGCACCGCCACCCCACCGCCGGGGCACTGGCGACAGCGGCGCGCACGGCCCTCGCCGGCCCGCGACCGTTCGTCCCGGTGAGGAGACCGGACGTCCCGGTGGTGGCACCGCACCACACCCGGCTGCTGCCGGAACCCGCTCCTGGCCCGGTCGGTCCCCGGCGCACGCTCGGCGGATGGCGCTTCGGGATCGCGGCGCTCGTCCTGCTAGCCGTGGTGGCGTCGGTCGTCGTGCTGTACCCGCAGTTCCGGTCGTGGACGTCCACTGCATCCACCCCGTCCACTTCCGCCTCCACCACGCCGCCCTCCGCGACGCCGTCCTCCACCGTCCAGACCACGACGCGGCTGCTGACCATCCCCGCCGGTGGCCCGCTGTTCGGCAACGACGAGGCACAGGCGAAGGGGCCGGGCATCTGCGAGCAGGTGGGCGGGAAGTTCAACGTCGCGTGGTTCACCCCCGGCCAGACCGAGGGCGAGTACAGCATGGTGACGTGCTCGTTCGTGTTCGAGCCGACCACCAAGCGCGTTCTGGACATCGACGCCCGCGGTGTGATCGCGGACGACGCCGACGCGCAGGAGAAGGCGCCGCAGCTCTGTGCCGAGGCGGGTGGCAAGTGGAACCGCCGGTGGCGCGACGTGGTCCCGGGCAAGTACAGCGTGGTGAACTGCACGATCGCGTTCTGAGCCGTCAGCACTGCTGCTCCCACTCCACCTGGCGGACGGCACCGACTACGCGGTGCTCGCGGTCGAGCCCGGCATGGCGCGCAGCGAACCGACCGCCTTCACGCTCAACGGCCACCCCCGCACCACCGTCTGAGCTGCCATGTCCGTGTGGCCATCGCGATCAGACCTGACTGCTCGAGCCGTCCTGATGGACGTCGCGGTACGTACGTTCAGACCATTCATCCAATGATCGGATCCGTCGACTACACAGTTGTCCAGTCGAACGGAATCCGGGTCAGGAGTGATGATCTTGCGTCTGTCGCAGAAGTTCGGGGTGACCGCAGTCGTGGCGGTGGCACTGTCCGCCGTCATGGCCGCGCCCGCGATGGCCGACTCCAGCAGCAACGTCTACGGAACCTGGCCGAACCGGCTCGCGCACGCGACGTTCACGAGCAACGGCGACTCGTTCACGGTCTGGGACGACGAAGCCGATGGCCGGGCTGCCGTCGTGTTCTGGCAAGCCGGGGCGGTCACCGGCGAATGCGTGAACAGCAAGGGCGACAACACCTCCAAGACCTGCAACTACGACTTCACCGAAGGCGTGCGGGTCACGTGGAACCTCGTGGCGCAGGGATGGGCGAATCCGGGCTGCTGCACCGCGGTCGTGGGGCCCACGCAGTACGACCGGGCCTGACCCACCTCCGCGCCACCGGTGGTGGATGATCCTGCGACCGATGGGCGCGATCCCAGCAACCTGTGACCGTCCACCGCTTCAGCCGTGGACGGTCACAGGGCCATCGGTTTCACCATCGACCCGAACGACAGGTCGCACGAGTTCTCACTGAAGAACGATTGATTGAGCCATGGCGCGGAACGCGGGAAGTTGATCCGAGTGCTTGGCCGGATCGAAATCTCCGGTCAGCAGAATGTAACCGGAATCGGTGAACAGCATTACGGCGTAGACAGTCCTGCCTTCGCCGGTTCGTCCCGTGAGCTCGAAACCGGGCTTGCCGGCGATCTGCACTTCCTGCGTCGACTGGAGCGAGGGCGAATGCGGCAGTGTGGCGAATCGCTCGGTCGCGGCCTGGCGGCGCCGGTCGGCGGGAACCGCCGCCGCCCCGATCGAGGGCGCGGCGATCAACTTGGCCGCATCGGTACCTTCGCCGAGGACGAAGGTGATCGCGCCACTGCCCCCGCCGCGCTGGTAGCCGGGTGCCGCGGTGAGGTCGAAGCCGAAGCCACCCGGCGCGACCGTCTCGCTCCACCTCGCGCCGGCCAGCACCTCGAGAAGCGCGTCGGCCGTCAGCGGGTCGCCCTGCTCGATGGAGCCGTTCATCATGACGATCTCGTCGCCCGCCGCCACCACGACGAACGCCTTGGCGAAGGTCGCACCACCCGCCTGCTGGGTCCCGCTCACCGCGACGGCAGGGCGATCGGCCACCGTCAGGTTCCGGACCTCCCCCATGTCGAGCCCTTGCGCTGTGGCCTTGTCCCCGCGGAACGCGTCCGCGATCTCGGTCAACGCGTCCTGCGGCGACTTGCCCTTGACCGGCTGCTTGATGACGAGGACCGACGTGCGAGACCCCGCACCCCGGCTCAGACCCGGCAGGCTCGCGTCGACCCGCATTCCGGTCGGCGGGCGCAACAAGATGTTCGTCCGCGGAATCGCCGCGTAGTCGCTGTCCGGCGTGGCCGCGGAAGGCGTCGGCGGCTGGCTCGCGGTCGTCGACGACGACACGACGCTCTTGTCGCTCGCAGCACCACACGCGGAAACGAACAACGTGGTCACAATGATCGCAATCGGCAGCGCTCTCGGCATCGCCATTTCCCCCATGATCGTTGGCCCCCGGGCGGTGAGCTTAGACGACGTTTATTCGGACTCAGCGCAAAAATCCGAACCGTGACATTCGTCGCTGGGACACTTAGAAGCGGTCGAGCATGTCCCGAAGCGCTGTGGTGAGCCGATCGGTCCCGCCACTACTCGGGGGCGCTCGTTGCTACGGTGGCAAACGACCCGCACGACAGCCAGGAGACCTCCATGCCGGAAGAAGTCCTGATCTCCATCGCCGCAGCCCTGGCGGGCAAGGGGATGACCTCGCTCCACGAACTGGTCCAGCGCAAGTTCGGTGAGCGCCGTTCCGCTGTGGCGGCGCTGGAAGCCGTGGAGGGCCAGCCCGCCGACTCACCCGAGGTCGGCTCCCTGGCCGCGTACCTGACCTCGGCCGCGAAGGAGGACCCCCGGTTCCGCGAGGAGCTGATCGCCGCCTTCACCGCCACGCGCGCCGGCCAGACCGCCACGTCCCGCGGGGTCACCAACCAGGTCACCGGCAACGTCACCGGTCCCGTCGTCCAAGCCCGCAACATCCACGGCAACGTCTCGTTCGGACGCTGAACCAGCCGCCGCACGGAGGTTGTACCTCGTCGGTGTGGCGGCTGATGATGATCCCGAGATGTCGATCCGCGCTGGGGGCAGGGTGCCGGACTGGGATGTGGAGACGCTGGCCGCGAGCTTGCGGACGCACAGTGCGGATCTGGCGCTGTACGCGGGCTTCCTCGCGAACACCCTGTCGGGTGCGTTGCCGCCGGACATGGTCGAGGTGCGGCGGAAGACCGGTGTGCTGCGCCGGGGCGACGGCCCGGTGCTCGCCGTGACCGTCCACCTGGGTGATCGCCGGTTCACGTTGCACCGGAAGTCGGTCGGCTCCCCGGTGCACGCGCAGATCGTCCACGAGTCGCGCGGCATCGTGCTGAGCACCTCGGAGGTCAGGATCGACACGTGGTCCCACGAGCTCGCGGACGCGTTGGCGGTGTACGCCGCGCACCACGCCGAGGCCGCGGAGCTGTTGCGCCGCATCACGTTGCCGGACCTGCCGTGAAGCTGAGCGCGGCGGACCACCAGGCGTTGCGGTCCGCCGGCTTCACCCCGCTCGGCCCGGTCTTCGGCAACCACGTGCGGCGCGCGGCGATCGGTCGGCTGGACTGCGGCCCGACCGTGAAACCCGCGCGGACACAGGAAGAAGCGCTCACTTCCGCAGTGGACGACGCGCTCGCCCGGCTGAGGAGGATGTCGCAGGACGCGGACGGCGTCATCGGCATCCGGGTGACCGAGCAGGAAGTGGCCGGCCGTGCCACGGAGGTGAGCGTCACCGGTGTCGCCGTGCGTGCGGACGGCGACGTGCGGCCGCGGATGCCGTTCCTGACGGACCTCGATGGACGCGACTTCGCCAAGCTGGTGCACAGCGGCTGGGTTCCCTGTGGTCTCGCGCTCGGGATCGCCGCGGTCGCCGTGCACCACCTCGAACTGCCGCGCTCGATCGGGACGACGCTGGCCAACCGCGAGCTGCCGCTGCACAGCGCGGTCGTGCGGGACGTCCAACAACGCGCACGAGAGCATCTGCGCATCGACTGCAAACGGCAGTTCGCCGACGGCGTGGTGCTGGGGCAGGCGGCCGTGCGGGTGCGTGAACCGCATTGCTGGCTGAACAGGATCGGCCCGAAGGACACCACGCTGAGAGTGGAATGGCCGTGGTCGCCGCCGAGGCAGGGCGAGCGGGAGCTGCACGGACGTGACCTCTACGCGGAGGCGGTGTTCTCGGCGACGGCGATCGTGCGGTTCGGCACGCCCGTCGCCGCCCCGTTGACCATCATGCCGTTGCACGAGGGGGGAACCGGATGAGCGTCGAGCTGTCCACCGAGGCGATGAAGAGACTCCGCCAGCTCCACCCGACCGGCAGGGGGATCTTCACCTCCGACCTGTCGGTCAACGAGTTCCTGCTCGTGCGGCAGGCGGGTTTCCGGCCGCTCGGCCTGGTGCTGGGAGTCTCGATCTACCACGTCGGCACGCAGTTCCGGCGCTGGAACGCCAACCAGGAGCTCGACGTGCTCTCGCAGGCGATGTACCACGCGCGAGAGCTCGCGATGACCCGCATGCAGGCCGAGGCGGACGTGCTCGGCGCGGACGGCATCGTCGGCGTGCGCCTCAAGGTCGAGTTCAAGGAGTGGGGTGCGCACATCGCCGAGTTCAGCGCCATCGGCACCGCGGTGAAGGCGGAGGACGACGGGAACTGGCGCAACCACGCGGGAAAGCCGTTCACCTCGGACCTGTCCGGGCAGGACTTCTGGACGTTGCTGCAGGCCGGGTACGCGCCGTCGGGCATGGTGATGGGCACGTGCGTCTACCACGTCGCGCATCAGAACGTCGGCGCTGTCGTGAAGAACCTGGGACGCAACGCCGAGCTGCCCGACTACACCCAGGGCCTGTACTCGGCGAGGGAGCTCGCCATGGAGCGGATGCAGGCGGAAGCGGCGGCGCTGAAGGCGGAGGGCATCGTCGGCGTGCAGCTGCTGCAGGACAAGCACAGCTGGTCCGGTCACGTCACGGAGTTCTTCGCGGTGGGGACGGCGGTGCGGCCGATCCGCGACGACCACACGATCCCGACACCGCAGCTCGTGCTGGGCCTGGACTCCTGACCGAGGCGCGTACGCGGTTGATCAGGGGGTGTGCACGCGGTCGACCTTGATGGTGAGGACGACGCGTTGCTGCGCGCCGCCGCCGAAACCGGGGTAGGGCCGGCCGAGGTACTTCTCGGACAACTCGTCGATGTGCTCGCGAGCGCCGTCCTCGGTGATGTCCACGACGCTGCCGCGCAGAGCCCAGTAGCGCGACGGGGCGGCGGGGTCGGCGATGCCGAGGGCCACCCGCTGGTCGCGCCGGACGTTGCGGGTCTTCTGGTGGGTGTCGACCGTGTTGACGAGCACGTGCACACCGTCGGTGCCCGCCCAGGTCTGCGAGATCTGCGGCGACCCGTCCGGCATGAGCGTGGACACGAAGCAGATGGCGTTGGCGTTGAGGACGTCGATCAGGTCGTCGGACAGAGCCGTCATGGGGTTGGCCTTCATCTCGTCTGGTCGTTGTACAGGTGGTCGATGACCGACTCGTCCGGCTGGTCGCCGGACAGTTCGGCGTGCCGCAGGCCCGTCAAGGCGATCCGCAGGGCGCGACGCCACAGCTGAGGAGCGTGCTCGCGGGTGGCGTCCATGACGCTGCCCACCATCACGTGCACCGCGGCGAAGTCCGAGGGGGTCGCACCGGCCGGCAGCTGTCCCGCCCGGACGGCGCGGTCGACGAGTCCGGCGACCAGTGGCGTCATCTGCTCGTGCGCGCGTTGCACCAGTTCGGTGGCCTGGTGGCGGCTGCGGAGCAGCTCCCCCAGCCCGCGGCTCTGCGCCTCGATCTCGAGCTGTCGTTCGAGGAACCAGGCGAGCCCGGCCCACGCGTCGTCGTTGCGCGAAGCCTGCGCGGCGAGATCGGTCACGGTCTCGATGTGGTCGCTGAACAGGGCGTTCAGCAGGTCCTGCCGCTCGGGGAAGCGGCGGTACACCGTGCCCATCCCGGTGCCCGCGGCCCGCGCGATGTCCTCGTACGAGACGTCCAGCCCTTGCGAGGCCATGAGCTCACCGGCGGTCCGCAGCAACAACTGGCGGTTGCGCTCGGCGTCGCGGCGCAGAGGTGGAGAGGTGTCCGGCACGAGCACGACCGTAGCCAAGCGGAAGAGAAATTCCAAGTTGAAGACTTCTTCCACTTCTGCCTACGATCACGGCCTCCCCTCCCCTACCGACGGAGCGATCCTGTGTCCTTCACCCCTGCTCACGACGCGGTGGAACCGTTCCCGATCTCCGTGCCCGACGCCGATCTGGTCGACCTGAGGAGCCGCCTGACCGCGACCCGGTGGCCGGACCGCGAGACCGTTCCCGACCACCGCCAGGGACCGCGGTTGGACCGGATCCGGGACCTGTGCGAGCACTGGGCCACCGGGTACGACTGGCGGCGCGCCGAGCGGGACATCAACGGCCTCGGCTCGTTCCGCACCGCGATCGACGGGATCGACATCCACTTCCTGCACGTCAGGTCGGCCGAGCCGGAAGCGGTCCCGCTGCTGCTGTGCCACGGCTGGCCCGGCTCGATCCTCGAGTTCCGCCGCCTAGCGGGCCCGCTGACCGACCCGGTCGCGCACGGCGGCGACGCCCGGGACGCGTTCCACCTGGTGATCCCGTCGATGCCGGGCTTCGGCTTCTCCGGCAAGCCGACCACGACAGGCTGGAACACCTCGCGCATCGCCGACGCGTGGATCACGCTCGTACGACGCCTGGGCTACGGCAGCTTCTTCGCCCAAGGCGGCGACTGGGGCGCGGCCGTCGTGGAGCAGATCACCCGCAAGGCGCCCGAGTCGTGCCTGGGCGCGCACTTCACCCTGCCGTTGGTGTTCCCCACCGCGCAGGAACGGGACGAGGCCACCGAGGACGAACGCCGGATGATCGCTCGCGCCCGGCACTACCAGGACCGGCAGAGCGCCTACGCCCGGGAGCAGGCCACGCGGCCGCAGACGATCGGGTACTCGCTCGCGGACTCGCCGGCCGGGCTCGCCGCCTGGATCTACACGCTCTTCCAGGACGTCACCGACAGCGGCGGCGATCCCGAGTCCGTCATCGACCGCGACGACATCCTCGACGACGTGATGCTCTACTGGCTGCCCAACGCCGCCGCGTCCTCCGCTCGGCTGTACTGGGAGGAGGACTTCGTCGGCGCCGCGCCGACCGGGCAGCCGAACCCCGTCCCCGCCGGGTTCAGCATCTTCCCCGGCGAGGCCGTGCAGGCGTCGCGGCGATGGCTCGAACGCCGCTACGAGACGGTGTCGCACTACGCCCGGCTCGACCGCGGCGGCCACTTCGCCGCGCTCGAGCAACCGGAGGTCCTCACCCAGGAGATCCGCAAGACCTTCCGCTCACTGCGGAGCTCCGGGTCGTGAGGTGTCCACACAGGACATCAGGCCGCGGGCGGTCACTCCCGCGCGCCGGCGCCAGGTCCAGGGGCGGCTTGGATGTCACCGAGACTGTCCACGCGGTGGTCGTGCGCGCAGCGGATCTCGGTCCGGATCGGCGCACCGCACCCGTGGTGGGTTAGCACGACCGTGGGTCCGTCGGGAGTCGGCAGCCAGCGGTCGGCCCAGTTCAGCAGGCTGATGATCGCGGTGGCCAGGTCCCGCCCCTTGTCGGTGAGGCGGTACTCGTGGCGGCCGCGTGATCCGGTGTCGTGGTAGGCGACCTTGGTCAGGATGCCCTGGTCCGTCAGGTCGCGCAGGCGCGCGGACAGCACGCCCGGGGTCAGGCCCGTGTGGCGGCGGAAGTCGTCGAAGCGCCGGATGCCGTAGAACGCCTCCCGGACGACCTGCCCGGCGCTGCGCGGCACGAGCACGTCGAGCGCCCGTTGCACGGAGTCCGGTTCCAGGAGCCACGCGTCGCGGTCCCACACCGCGTCCGCGGCCTCGGTCGGGTCCTGCTGCATGCGCGCACTGTGTCACATGCCCCGGCACGCGGCGTCCGCAAGAGCCGCTGTCGTGCGGCGGGCCGGACGGGTCCGCTACCGTGCTGGGTATGGTTAACGGTACTCAGCCCGTGCGGCGGTTCGTGGCGCTCGGTGACAGCCTCACCGAGGGGGTCGGCGACCCCCGGCTCGACGGCACGCTGCGCGGCTGGGCCGACGTCCTGGCCGGCGAGCTCGACCACGCGTGGCCCGGCCTGCGCTACGACAACCTCGCCGTCCGCGGGTGGCACGCCCAGCACGTCCTGCAGCACCAGCTCGAGCAGGCACTGCGACTGAAACCCGATCTGGCGAGCGTCATGGTCGGCGCCAACGACGCGTTCGACCGCCACGGCTTCGACGGCGACGCGGTGGGCCGCGTGCTGCGGCAGACGGTGGCGGCCCTGAGCGACACCGGCACACGGGTGGTCATGGCGACCCTGCCGGACATCACCCGCCGCTGGCCGGGACCCGCGCGCCTGCACCAGGCGACGCGCTCGCGGTTCGAGATCGTCAACGACCACGTGCGCACGATCGCCGCCGAGCACGGCGCGATCATGCACGACCTGTGGCACGACGAACGCACCCACGCGCCGCGGATGTGGTCCATCGACCGCGTCCACCCCGGCACGCACGGGCACGCCGGCATCGCCCACAGCTTCGCCGAGCTCCTCCTCGGCCGCGCCCGCTCGCCCTGGACTCCGGCCGGACCGGCGGTGACCGCGGCGCAACGGCTGGCCGAGATCCGCTCGCTCTACACCATCCTGCGCACCGACCGCGGCCGGCCACTGCCGGCCCAGCTCCCCCGCGGACCGTGGAACCTCGCCCGGACCGGCGTCCAGGACTGATCGATCGTCATCGGCCACGCGTGGCGTTTTCTCGACCTGCCGAAGGGTATTCGGCCCCCATGAAAGCCACTGCGAACAGGACAGGTCCACGGTGAGCGGCCAGGACGCGCACGAGAGCCGTGGCGCGAGGACGATGCAGGCCGACGCGGACATCGTCCTCAACACCGCCGCCGACCAATCCCAAGAGGCGTCGTGGCTGCCTCCGCCGCTGCGTGACTGCGACCTCGAACTGGACGCCGGCGAACGCACGCTTCGCTGGATTCGCGGCGACGACCAGCAGGGCTGCCTGACAGCACATCCGCGCGGCGCGGGCACCTGCGAGATCGAGATGATCACGCATCGGGACCTCGCCGGTGTCAACAGCCTGCACGTCGCGTTGCGCGCCTTGGAGATCACGGTCGCGGAGAAGCTCACGGCAGGCTGAGCCGGAGCGTGACCGGTCACGTCGTCCTTGGTGGGCCTGGGTTCCCGATCGCGATCTCGGCCCAGACGACCTTGCCGTCGTCGGTGACGCGGGTGCCCCAGCGGCTGGCGAACGCGTCGACCAGGACCAGGCCGCGGTGCCGATCGGTGCTCGGGTCCACTTCGAACATGCGAGGGCCTGAAGTGCCGTGGTCCGCGACGTCGACGAACAGCAGGGAGTTCTCGCGGTGCAGGCGCAGCACGACAGGGCTCTCCGCGTGCTGGACCGCGTTGGCGACGAGTTCGGTGGTCACGGTGAGCACGGCGTCGTGCACGTCGCTCAGGCCCCACTCGGCGAGCCGCTCGGTGACGAAGGTCCGGACCTGGTTCGCGGCGGCGGGGCCGGTGTCCAGCGGCATCGAGGCCACTTGGCGGGCCGCCGCCAGGCGGTGCACGTGCAGCAGCGCGACGTCGTCGTCGTGGCGCCCGCCGGTGAGGCGGTCGATGAGCTTGTCGCAGGCGACCTGGAGGTCCAGGTCCGGTGGCAGGGCGCGGATCTCCGCCAGCAGCGCGTCGATGCCCGTGCCGAGGTCCCGGATCCGGCTCTCGACCAGACCATCGGTGTAGAGGGTCAGGTGCGCGCCCACCGGGAACGACGTCCGGCGCTGCCGGAAGGTCTCGCCGACGCCCAGCGGCATGCCCAGGCCCTCGCCGATCAGGTCCGTCCTGCCGTCGGGCTGCGTGAGCACCGCGGGCAGGTGACCGGCACTGGCGTAGGTCAGGGTGCCGTCCACCGGGTCGTGCACGGCGTAGAAGCAGGTGATGAAGGTGGCCTTGGGCGTGACGCTCGCCAGCGCGGACGCATGCCGCAGCACGTCGGCCGGAGGCAGGTCCAACAACGCGTAGGAGCGCACGGCGGTGCGCATCTGCCCCATCACGGCCGCCGCGGTCACGCCGCGGCCCACGACGTCGCCGACGATGAAGGCGGTGCGCCCGGCGGGTAGTTCGAGCACGTCGAACCAGTCACCGCCGATCTCCGAGCCGGTGGCCGCCGGCAGGTACCGCGACGCGATCTCCAGACCGCTCACGTGCGGGACCTTGGGCAACATGCTGTGGGTGAGCTCGGACGCGGTCGAGCGCTGACGCTCGAACAGGCGGGCGTTGTCCAGCGCGATGGCCGCGTAGCCGGCGATGCCCTCGGCGAGCTCCTCGTGCCGCTCGGTGAACTGCCCGGTCTGGTGGTGGCCGAAGAAGAACCCGCCCAAGACCTCCTGCGACGACGGCGAGATCACCGGCACGGCGAGGTAGCTGCGCACCGGGAGGTGTCCCGGCGGCATCCCGTGATGCGGCTCGTTGCGGCCATAACGCGGATCCCGGGTGATGTCGTCGGAACGGACCGTGCCCTCACCGTTGAAGGTGATCGCGAACACGGAAGTGTTGCGGGGCATGGGAAAGCCCTCGAACGCCGACTTGGGCACGCCCGACAGCGTGTAGAGGGTGTAGGACTCGCCGAACTGGTCCACGAGGTTGTAGAAGAACGCGCCGAACGCCGCGCCGGTGGCCTTGGTCGCGGCGTCCGTGGAGTCCTGGACCAGGGTGTCGAGGTCGAGCTGCGAGGTGAGCCGGTGCCCGACGACCTGGAGGGTGTCGACCAGCTCGGCCTCCGCCTGCAGGCGGTGGACGGTGCTCTCCAGGTTGCTCGCCTGCTCGTGGGAGGTCTCCTCCAGCACCCGGAGGTGGTCGAGCAACGCGTCGCGCTGCGCCGCGACGTCGACCTCACCGCGGCCGGTCAGCGGGTGGGCCAGCACCGCGCTGCGCACGCTGACCGCGACCGCCCGGAACAGCTCGGCGGCCCGGGAGGTGATCGGCACGCTCGCCGACAGCACCACGCAGAACAGTCCTCCGTCCAGCAGCGGACCGCCGAACGCCAGCGACGACCGGACTCCGCAGGCACGAACGAAGTCCTGGTCCGGGACGTGCTCGCTGCCGTTGGCGTCCGGCACGAGGAAGACACCGCACTGACGTCCGGCGTCGACGGCCGTCCCGTCCGCGTTCGGCACGCCGAGCGAGGTTGCCAGTGCGGAGGCGATCGGTGCGGCGGAGGCGGCTTCGGCCGAGGTCGGCGCGAACACGCCGCCGACACCGCGCACAACCGGCGCGGCTGCCGCACTGGAATCGGCCTCCAGCACCAGGCACCACGTGTCCGGGTCGATCTCGCCCGACGCGAACCGGTGTGCGGCGTGCTGCAGCGTTTCGGGCAGTGCGGCACAACGGTGGGTGCAGAAGAACCGTGCCGACGGCACAACGGACTTCCCGCGCTCGTCGGTGAACCAGCCGCGCAGTCGTTCCACGATCTCCACGGCGCCGGAGGCGAAGTCGCCCGCACCCTCGGCGGCGGCACGGAGTTCCGCGGTCAGCCGCACCATGTCCGACAGGCTGAACGAGGCGAAGTCTCCGCCGTGCCGCTCCGGCGGAGAAGGCGGTTCGCTCACCGCGCCGATCCGCCGAGCGCGTCGGACACCTGCGGGTGGATCGTCAACAGCTGGTCCAGCGAGGTGAGCATGATCGCGGACTTGACCTGGGGCCGCAGCGCGGCCAGGTGCAGCGCACCGCCGGCCGCGTGGGCGACCTTGTGCAACCTGACCAGCGCGCTGAGCGCGCTGGAGTCGCAGAAGTCGAGCTGCGAGAGGTCCAGCACCAACGTCCGGCCCTGGGCGGCGAGCGGCTCCACCACCTGCAGCATCCGCGGGGTCGTGCCGAAGTTGAGCTCTCCGACGATCGCGGCCACCGCGTCGGCACCGTGGTGGCGGACATCGACCTCCACGGACACAGCTTCGCTCATCTTCGCCTCTTCTCGGTCGCGACTGCTCAACCTACCCGCACGCGCATGACCGGAAGCCGTTCAGCCCGGTGCTGCCGAGCACGCTGAGCGGCGTGCTCGGCAGCTGGCCGAGATGGCGTGCCGACGTTCCCGTCAGCGCCCTCGCCGTACGACCTTCCACAGCACCAGCGCGACCGCCACCACGCCGGCCGCGGCCACCACGGGCCGTTGGCGGACCTGGCGGACACCCTGCTCCACGCGCTGCTGCACGGGTTCGGGCAGTGCCTCGACAGCCTCGATGACCTTCACACCGACCTGCGTGGCGACGACACCGGCCGCTTGGCCGACCTGCCCGGCGACGCGGGTCGCGTCCTCGCCCACCTTCTCGGCGACACCGCCGGCCTTCTCACCGACCTGGGTCGCCTTTTCACCCAATCGGGTCACCAGAACCGAAGTGGCGGGAAGGTTCTTGTCGTTCATCGGGTGTGCCCTTTCACTGGCGGTGGCGATTCCTGCAACTCGATCTACCTCTACCCAGGAGGACGGTGTTGTACGCCGGTGTTCGTGGACCTGTCGCAGTGACTCTTCGCCGACGTCCATGATGGGGAGCAACGCCGATGCCGGGAGGTCGTCTTGATGTTCGGGTCACGAACCGAGTTGGGCTTGGACTTCCACGTCGAACAGGACCCAGGACTGCTGTGCGTCGACATCTTCCTCGGCGGTCTGCACGTGAACGCCCGGGACAACGCGTTCTACCCGCCGCTGCTGGTCAAGAAGCTCAAGGACGAGCTCCACCGGTTCCGCACGCCGACCGTTCCGCCGCCTGGCTTCGAAGCCGCGTTCGAGGCAGGGCAGGACTTCGCGAGGTACGAGTTCCTGGAATGGGGCGAGTGCACCGACGACGTGCTCGCGTTCGCTTTCACCGAGGGAGATCAGGTCCATCTCGCCTGCCGAGTGCACGACGAACAGGAGGCGCACGTGCCGACGACGGTGTCGATGAGCCGCGCGTCGCTCGTCGAGACGCTCGAGCAGGGTCTTGTCGTCGCCGAACGGGAGTGGTCGGCTCGGCTCGCGGCCATGAACCGCGCCCGCGCGGCGGAGGCGTGAAGGTCCGGATGTAGACGTGGCCCTCCCGGCTCCGACGTCTCACGCGAGGATGGGCCGACCGGCCGCGTCCGCGCCGAAGACCGAGGAGCCGATGGTGAAGTACGTGATCATGATCCACTCCAACCCGCAGCCGTGGGGGCACCCGACCTCCGACTACCTGCCCGAGTACCAGGTCATGTCGAAGGAGCAGCTGGACCGGTTGAACGCCGACTTCGAGACGATGCTCGGGCAACTGCGGGAGAACGGCGAGCTGCTCGGGGGCGAGGCACTGGGGGCGCCCGAGTCGTCGCGGCTCTACCGCTGGGACGACGGGAAGCCGCTCGTCACCGACGGACCGTACTCGGAGGCCAAGGAGCACCTGGCCGGGTTCTTCCTCATCGACGTGGACGGCCAGGAGCGCGCGGAGGAGATCGCGGCGCGGTTCGCCGGTCCCGGTGAGACCGTCGAGTTGCGTCCCGCGATGTGGCCGGGCGGTTCCGACCAGTGACCGCGCAGGTGGTGGAGGACGTGTGGCGGCGGGAGTCCCCCCACGTCCTCGCCGCCCTGCTGCACCGGTACGGCGACCTGGGCGACTGCGAGGACGCGGCGCAGGAGGCGGCCGAGGCGGCGGCGCGGCAGTGGGACCGCGACGGTGTACCCGACAACCCCCGCGGGTGGCTGATCACGGTCGCGTCCCGGCGGCTGATCGACCGGCTGCGGGCCGACGGGGCGCGGACCGAGCGCGAGAACGTCGTGAGCGCCGCACTTCCCGCCGACGCCCACCTCTCCCCTGCCGCCGACCGGGCACCTCACGACGAAGGGGACGACACCCTGCGGTTGCTGCTGTTGTGCTGCCACCCGAGTTTGAGCCGTTCTTCGCAGGTGGCCCTGACGTTGCACGCCGTCGGCGGACTGAGCACCGCGCAGATCGCCGCGGCCTACCTGGTGCCCGAGCGCACGATGGCGCAACGCCTCACCAGGGCGCGGTCCACCCTGCGCGCGGCGGGCGCGGTGTTCGGGTTCCCGGCGCGGGCCGACCTGCCCGCGCGCATCGCCGCGGTGCTCGACGTCTGCCACCTCATGTTCACCGAGGGGCACACCCGTTCCACCGGTGACGCGCTGGTCGACAGCCCGCTCGCGGAGGAGGCCATCCGCCTCACCCGGCAGCTGCGCGCGGTCGTCCCCGACCACGACGAGGTCGCCGGCGCGCTGGCGTTGATGCTGCTGACGCACGCCCGCGCGGCCGCCCGGACGGAGAACGGCGACCTCGTGCCGCTGGCCGAGCAGGACCGGTCCCGGTGGGACCACGAGCGGATCGCGGAAGGCGTGCGCCTGCTGGAGCAGGTGTTGCCGCGCGGGCACGTCGGCAGGTTCCAGCTGCAGGCCGCGATCGCCGCCGTCCACGCGGAGGCCGAGAGCTGGGAGGCGACCGACTGGCGGCAGATCACCCTGCTCTACGCCATGCTCGCGCGGGTGGCGCCGAGTCCTGTCCTGACGCTCAACCAGGCGGTCGCCCTCGCGATGGCGTTCGGTCCCGAGCACGGGTTGGCGCTCATCGGACCGTTGCTCGACGATCCTGCGATGCGCCGGCACCACCGCACGCACGCCGTGCGCGCGCACTTGCTCGAGATGACCGGGGACCTTCCCGGCGCCCTCGACAGCTACCTCGCGGCCGCCCGGCTCACGGCGAGCCAGCCCGAGCAGCGCTACCTGAACGCCCGGATCCGCCGCCTCGACCCGAAGTGACCTGCCGCGAGGGCAGACACTCCTTTGGCCGCACCACTTCCAGCCCGGCGACTCGCGCTGATCGACCGGGCAGGTTCGCCGGTCTGCGCCATTCGCAGCACTGCGTAACGGACCTGCCGCACACCGCGACCCTGGGACGAAGCGTTGCGCGGTCACAGGAAGCAGGTGCCATGTACGAGAGATTCGCCGAATGGATTCGTGTGCACGGGGAGTTCACCAAGGCGGTGACGAAGCTGCTGCGCGACCCCGACGGCGCGTCCTTCCCCACCGCCTCGACTCCGGCTGACGACGAGCACACCCGGACTTTCCTGAAGCACCGCGCCGAGTACCTCGATCTGGGGCGTGAGTTCCTCGTGGCGGTCGGCGGCGCCGGGGTGGGCGTCGAAGACCGCCGGAAGCTGCTGGTCGCGTCCGAGGCCGACGCGCACCTGTTCCACAACGCGGCGGTGCTCTGGCTCGAGGTGAACCCGGGCAGCGTTCTGCGGGACGTCCTGGACTACGAGGAGTGCCTCAAGGCGCTGTGGTTCGACGAGGTGCTGCGTGCCGACACCACGCGCGGCAAGGTGGCGACCAATCGCGAGAAGGCGTTGCGGCTCTACTGCTTCGGTGCCGACCGCGAGACACCGCTGCCCATGGGCGACCAGCGACTCGCCGCGGCCCGGCTGGCCGCCCACGTCTCGCTCGGCAAGGTCATCGCGCGGGACGAGACCCGGTTCCACCAGGACGGCGCCATTCGCGCGCACCCCGGGTTCTGGGGCCTGTTCCTGTTCTCCCCGGTCAACAAGGACCACCGCGGCACCTTCCCGGTGCAGCCGGGCAGCGCCGAGGAGCGGTGGCTGAACGCGTTGCCCGCGCTCGAGATGAAGCCCGAGCTCGTGCACGACGCGCCGACCGGTCAGTTCCAGATCTACGAACGGGTGCCGCGGCCGTTCCTGGACACCGCGCTCGCCCCGCCCGGTGTGTTCCTGCACCGCTCCCGCGCGCACGGCCGCGACGACTTCCTCGTCCGCGTGACCGGCACGGACAAGGCCACCCGCAAGGTCATGGTCGCCTGCACCAAGGGCGTGGGCCTGCAACCGGACTGCCTTCCCAGGGACATCGCCCTGCGTGTCGCGGGCGTCACCGAGTTCAAGTCAGCCTACGAGAAGAACACCACGAAACTCCCCTTCACCTACCCCGTCTCCGGCCAGAACGCGGGCGACTCCAGCTGGCGCAACATGGGCTTCTGCCTGGTGCGCGGGGACGACAGCGACGAGATCGCCACCGTCGACTTCGCGCACTTCCGCCACCTCTACGAGAAGGCGGCCGTGCACAGGTTGCGCGCCAGCGCAGCGGGTTTCGTCGAGCCGTTCGTGTGCGTCGAGCTGAGTTGCCTGCCGCACAACGTGGAGCGGATGCCCGAGGTCGCCGCCGCCGTGCAGGAGAACGGGATCAGCTGGCCGGCACAAGTGGTCACGGTCTCCGAGCGCGAGACCAGTCTGCGGCTGGCCAAGCAGAACAACGACCAGGACTACGACTACGGCGCTCCCACGCTCGAACTGCTCGAGTGGGAGCGCGCGTACGCCGACTCGGCGATCCCGGCGAAGCTGCGGCAGCTCGTCCTCGCCGACGTCGAGGAGGTCGTCCTGGCGATGACGAAGGCCGTCGACAGGGTGTACCCCGCGGAGCAGGCGCTCACGTGGATGCAGGGGCTGCCCGCCCGGCGAGAGCTGCTGGAGCGGCGGATGGTCCTCGCGGCACGGGTCATCAGCTCGGTGCTGGCCAGCTGGACGGTGTTCGTCGACAACGGCTGGGCGTCGGACACCTACACCGGCTCGTTCTCCGGCCGCAACTTCAACACCGGTCCGCGCGACTCCAACGAGTGGGGTCCGTTCAGCCGCGGTTCGGTCCGCTCCGACCACCAGGCCTCGGCGGGGGAAGGCAAATACTGCGGTCACGTGGACCTCGGCAACCTCGCCGAGACCCTCGGCATGCCCGGCAGCAGGGTGTTCGCCGCCGTCGGCCTCCTCCGGGACACGGCTGCGCCTTCCCTGCGCGCGCTGGAGACGGCCGGCGCGGAGGACGAGGTGTTCAACGACCTGCTGGGCCTGGACACGGTGTGGAAGGAGTCGGTCCTCTGCCGCCTGGGCATGGAGATCGGCCAGTTCCTCCGCCAGGCCAAGGAGAAGCTGGACGAGATCGCGAAGGCCGGCGCCAAGGACGCGTGGGGGCCTCAGCTGCCGGTCGACGACCAGGTCGTCGTGAAGTTCCGCGACGCGCTGGAGAAGCTGCGGACGGCCGCCAGGGAGAAGGTCGTGCAGCCCGCTCCGGTGTTGCCGCTGCTCGACGACCTCCTGCCCCACGTCTGATGCACGGCGGCGGTCCGGCTCCGGGTGGAGCCGGACCGCCCGTGCCGTCAGCCGGGCGTGGCCTCGAACTCGGCCGCTTGGGCGGAGGTGTGGCGTCGCTGTCGCAGCTCGTCGCGTTCGCCCTCGCCCGAGGCTGAGCCACCGTTCGCCGGGTCGCACCGGCTTCGGCCGATCCGCCCGCTGAACACCGCCGCGTTTGAAAACGCCGCTCCCGTGGTATCGAGCAGGACCATTTCTGTCCCGTTCCGGAGGGTGCTCATGCAGATCCAGGTCAACACCGACCACAACGTCCACGGTGGCGAGAGGCTGGCCACCTATGTGACCACCGACCTGGAAGGCAGCCTGGCCCGGTTCAGCGGATGGCTGACCCGCGTGGAAGTGCACCTCAGCGAGGACGCGGGCGGCAAGCCGGAGGACAAGAAGTGCGTCATCGAGGCGCGGCCGGGCGGCAAGCAGCCGGTCGCGGTCACCCACCACGCGACCACTGTGGACGACGCCTACGCCGGGGCGGCGACCAAGTTGGGCAGGGTGCTGGATTCGCGGTACAGCCGCGCCCACGACCACAAGGGCAGTGACAGCATCCGGCACATGCCCGCTCCCGAGGAGCTGGAGCCGGTCGAGGACAAGCCTCAGGGCTGATCGAGGCGACGCGTCGGCGCCGGACCGAGGTCCGGCGCCGCCGCAGGGAACTGCCGCTATTACACCTGCCGTGTCATCCGAGTAGTTCTACCGACGTCGGTCCGGCCTGCCGCATATAACGTGCACCCAGGAGGTGCAGGAGTGGGTACACGGTTGGCCGGTGTCGCAGTGCATCTGCCCGAGACGCGGCTGAGCACGGAGCAGGTGGAGCGGCGGTTGGGGCCGTTCACGCCGCCGCCGGGGCTGATAGGGCGGTTGACCGGCATCCGGTCGCGGCACGTGATGCGCGACGACGAGCAGGCGTCCGATCTGGCTGTTGCGGCGGCGCGCAAGTTGTTGGCGGACACCGGGTTCGAGGCGGCGGACGTCGACCTGCTCCTGTTCGCCTCCGCCAGTCAGGACATGGTGGAGCCGGCGACCGCGCACATCGTCGCGGCGAAGCTCGAGCTGCGCTGTCCCGTGATGGACGTCAAGAACGCGTGCAACAGCGTGCTCAACGCGATCGAGGTCGCCGACGCGTTGATCTCGGCTGGTCGTTACCGGACCGTTCTGGTCGTGAGCGGTGAGTCACCGTCGCGGGCGGTGCGGTGGGAGGTGGCCGACGCGGCGCAGTTCCGGCGTGCCTTTCCCGGGTACACGTTGTCGGACGCGGGCGCGGCGGTGCTGCTCACCGCCGGTGACGACGGGGTGCTGGGCAGTGCGTTCACGGCGGACTCCCAGTGGTGGGACGTCGGCACGCTTCCGGCCGGTGGGTCCCGGCATCCGCGCGATCCGGAGTTCACCTACTTCGACATGGACGGTCCGCGGCTCAAGGACGCGTTCCTGCACCTGGGTCGCGACGTTCTCGACGACACGCTGCGCCGGCTCGATCTGACGTGGGACGACTTCGCGGTGGCCTGTGTGCACCAGGTGTCGTTGCCCTACCTGGACATCTTCGCCGACCGGGCGGGCGTGCCGCGCGACAAGCTGGTGGTGACGCTGGCCGAGCACGGCAACGTGGCGTCCGCGAGCCTGCCCCTGCAACTGGTCACCGCGCAGCGCATGGGCCGGTGCGGCCCCGGCGATCTCGTCGCGCTGGTGGGTCTGGCCGGTGGTGTGAGCCTCGGAATCGTGGTGGTGCGGCTGTGAGCCTGTGGGTGGTCGTGCCGGCCTACAACGAGGAACGCTCCGTCGTCGCTACCCTCGAAGCTCTTGCGGCGCAGGAGGACCAGGACTTCACGCTGGTCGTGGTGGACAACGGCTCGACCGACTCCACAGTGGACCTGGTGCGGCGGTTCCACGGGGAGAACCCCGGGCTGCGGCTGGAAGTCGTGCACGAACCGCAGAAGGGCACCGGCGCGGCGGCGGACACCGGGATGCGCCACGCGATCGCCCGCGGCGCGCGCTGGCTGGCCCGCACGGACGCCGACTGCCTGCCGGCGCCGGACTGGACGGCTCGGATCAAGGCCGCGCTGGGCAGCGGACTGCGACTGGTGTCGGGACAGCTCCTGCCGCGCAAGGACGAAGGGGTCGGAGCGGTCACGCGGTGGGTGCTCGTCGCCGCCGTCGAGGTCGCTTCGGTGTTCGGCAAGATGAGGTCCGGCAACCGGGATCCCCGTTACCTCGGGCCGTACGTGATGACGCCCGGCTGCAACATGGCGATCACGGCCGAGCTGTACGTGCTCGCGGGAGGGTTCCCGCGGTCGAAGATCGAGGACCTGCACGAGGACCGCGCCCTCGTCAACGCGGTTCGCCTGCACACCAAGGCTTACGGGTTGCGGCGGGACGTCGTCGTCCACGGATCGTCGCGGCGGGCGCGGGCGTGGGGGTTGCGCAAGACCCTCGCGTGGTACGCCGACCACCGCTACCGGCCGGACGTCGTGGACATCCGATGAGCTGGGAGTCGAGGCTCCACCTGGCCGCGCACCCGGTCGCCTACCCCCTGGTCCGCGCCGTCGGCCGGATGGCACCGGTGGTCCGCGTGCCGCGGGTGGGGGTCGTGGTCAGCGACGCCGCTCTCGCGAAGGAAGTGCTGAACGACCCGGCGCACTTCACCAAGACCGGACCCGGTTCACCCGCTGACCTGTGGACGCCTGTGGTGGGGCCGACCGTGCTGCTGAACATGGAGGGCGCGGCGCACGGCGAACTGCGGCGCAAGCTGTCCGGGTTGTTCACGCCGCGCAGCGTGTCCGAGCTGTGCGACACGGTCCTCCACGCGCCGGTGGAGGAGCTGCGGGAGGCTCTGAAAGCCGGGCGTCCGGTCGACCTGGTGGCCGTCGTGCGGCGGCTGGTGGGTGCGGTGATCTGCGAGCTGGTCGGGCTGGAGGCATCCGAGGCGGTGGCGGCGCACCTGGCGGGAACCGCGATCACGTCGTCAATCCGCCTGGGCCGCCGGTCGCTGACGCCCGCGCAGGTGCTGCGGTGCCGGGAGTCGCTGGGGGTGCTCACCCGGCCGGCCGCGCGGGCGTGGGCTGACGGCGACCCGGCCACGGTGCCCGGCCGGATGCGGCAGCTCGGGCTGACCGAGGAGGAGGCGCTCGGCGCGGTGGCGGCGTTCGTGCTCACGGGGACCGAGACGCTGGTCTCCTACATCCCGCGGCTCGTGGCGCTGCTGCACGACTTCGGCTGGCTGGACCGGCTGGCCGCGGACAGGAGCCGGGTCGACGACGCGATCGCCGAGGCGCTGCGGGTGACCGTGCCCTCGCCGGTGATGCTGCGCAGCGTCGCCGCGGACACCCGGATCGGCCGGGTGCGGGTCCGGGCCGGTGACCGGGTGGTGATCGCGACGATCTCGGCGGCGAACGCGCTGGGGTCCTTCGACCCGCAGCGCCGGCACCCGCCGGAGGTCAGGCAGCTGTGGTTCGGCGCGGGGCCGCACTTCTGCCTGGGCATGCCGTTGGCCCAGGCAGAGATCCGCGCGGTGCTCGGCGCCGTGCTCGACGCGGCACCGTTGTCCATTGTGGATCGAAGCGCCTCGCGGCGCGTGCTGATCCCCTGTTACTCGAGACTGGTGGTGCGCCGTGGCTGACGACCTGCTGATCGGGGTGTTGCAGGCGGCGCGGCGCCATGGCCCGCGCCCCGCGCTGACCGACGGACGCGGAAGGACGACGACCTACGCCGAGCTGGCCGACGGCGTGCTCGGCACCGCGCACCGGTTGCGGTCCAAGGGCTTCGAGCCGGGCAGCCGGATGCTGTTCTCGGTACGACCGGGGCCGGACGCGATCGTCCTGGCCCTCGGCGCCGTCGCGGCCGGCGGCACGGTGGTGTTCGTCGACCCCGGCGGCGGGCAGGAGCTCTTCTCGCGGCGCACCGAACTGGCCGGACCGGGCTGGGTGGCGGCCGAGTCCCTGCTCTACGCGGCGAGCGCTCCCGGACCAGTGCGCGCCCTGGCCCGTCGCCGGGGCGTGCTCCTGCCGGACTACACGTCGCTCCCGGTGCGGTACATCAGATCCGGGCCGTGGCTGCCCGGCGTGCCGCTGCGCGCGGTGTCCACCCGGAGCCTCGCGAAACCGGTCGCCGGCGCGCCGCTGCCCGACCCACGACCGGACCAGGACGCCGTCGTCGTCTTCACCTCGGGCACCACGGCGGACCCGAAAGCCGTCGTGCACACCAGGGGTTCGCTCGCGGCCGCGCTGACCGTGCTGGCGACGCGGTGCGAACTGAGGCAGGACTCCCGTGTGCACACCGACCAGATGATGCTGGGGCTGCCCGCGCTCATCGCGGGCGCGCACTGGTCCATGCCGCCCTACGGGTTCGCGCCCGCCGCCGAGCCCGCCGCGCTCGCGGCCGGCCTGGAGGGTGCCACCCACACGTTCCTGGTGCCTTCCGACCTGGCCGCGATCCTCGACAGCGGAGTGGCGCTGCCGCGATCGCTGCGCCAGGTGCTGCTGGGGTCCGCACCGGTCCTGCCCCCTCTGCTGCGACGGGCGCGAGCCGCGCTGCCGGGGGTCGAACTGCTCGCCGTGTACGGCATGACGGAGATCCTCCCGGTGGCGGTCGCGACCGCCGAGGAGAAGCTCGCGCACGACGGCGACCTGCTCGGCCGGCCGCTGCCCGGTGTGCGGGCACGCGTCGCCGAGGACGGGGAGCTGATGGTGTCCGGCCCCAACATGTGCCGCGGTTACCTGGGCTCGCCGCCGATGACCGAGCACGCCACCGGCGACCTGGCTCGGCTGGAGGGCGACCTGATCGTGCTCACCGGCCGCAAGAAGGACATGATCCTCCGCAAGGGGACCAACGTGTATCCCGGACTGTACGAACCGGCCATCACCCGCCTGCCGGGAGTCGCGGACGCCGTCATGGTCGGCGTGCCGGACGAGATCGGCGACGAGCGGATCGTGCTGGCGCTCGTGGCCGCCCCCGATGCCGGCCCCGACCTGGCCGCGCGGGTCCGTGCCGCGCTGCCCGACCTGATCGACGTCTACGCGCTGCCCGACGAGGTCGTGGTCCTGCCGGACCTGCCGCGGTCGGGCCGCACCAGGAAGGTCGACCGGTCCGCCCTCCGCGCCGGACTGGCTCGCTGATGCGGCTCGCGGTCACGGGGGCGACCGGCTTCGTCGGCGGGGCGGTGTGCCGTGCCGCCGAAGCGCGGGGGTGGCGGGTGCACGCCTACGGGTCGCGTTCGTGGGACATCGCGGCGGGGCCGCTGACCGATCCGCCGGTCGTCGACGCCGTGGTGCACTGCGCCGCCGCCGTCACCGACTGGGGTTCGGCCGCGGAGATCCGACGGGTGAACGTCGTGGGTACCCGCAACGTCCTGGAGACCTTCCCTGGGGCGCGGTTCGTGCACATGTCGTCGGCGAGCGTGTACGACCCGTTCAGGCCGACCGTCTCGGCGGTCGAGTCCGCAGCACCGGTAGGTCGCTACCTCACTGCCTACGGTGCGACGAAGGCCGAGGCCGAGGGGGTGGCGCTGACACACCCGGACAGCGTCGTCCTGCGCCCCCACGCCGTGTACGGTCCGGGCGATCCGACGCTGCTCCCCCGCGTCCTGAGCGCGATCCGCGGCCGGACCTTGTTCCTCGTGGGCGACGGGCAGGCGCTGCAGTCGCTCACGTCGATCGACAACCTCGCCCACGCCAGTCTGCTGGCGTGCACCGGACGGCCCGGCGTCTACAACGTGGCGGACGCCGCGCCGGTCGTGCTGGAGCAGGCGTTGCGGGACCTCCTGCGGGAACGCGGCCTGGACGTCCGGATCCGCTACCTCCCCCTGCGACTCGCGTGGTCCCTGGCGGCGGTGGCCGAACCGGTCTGGCGGCTGGCACGCCGAGCCGAGCCTCCCCGGCTGACCCGGTACGCGATCAGCCACCTGGCCGAGGAGCGCACTCTCGACATCACGGCCGCCCGGACGCACCTCGGGTACGAGCCCGCGCCGACGTCTTTCGCCGGTGCGGCAACGTGGTGAGCCCGCCGGGCTCTCGCGGCGCGCCTCGTGGCGGTTCATACTGGGTCTCTCTGATCGAGGCTGGTGGACCACATGCGGATTCCGGGACGTCGCCCGCGGCGAGGCGCGGCCGCGGCAGGTGCGACGGACTCCGCCGCCGCGCGTCTGGTCGCGTTGCGGTCGCTGCTGGAGGTGGCCACCCGGGCGGTCGCGCTCCAGCCCGCCGCCGAGCAGGTCATCGACGCCTGCGCGCAGCCCGGTGACGTGCCGGCCCAGGTGGCCCGCCGGGGTGGCCGGGTCGCGTCCGACTTCTGCCGGCTGCACGGGTGGGCGGTGGACCTCGCCGGCGCCGCCGACCGCGCGTCGCTGGAGTTCCGGGTGGCCGAGCTGCTGCACTACCACGCCCAGATGATCGACACGTGCCTCAAGCTCGCGTTCCCGAAGTTCCGGAGCCCCAGGCTCGAACAACGGCGGCTGGCGTTGTGCGGGCTGGGCGAGCCGGCCCGCACCTTGCGGGACGCACAGGCGGCACTTGCCCTGTGGATCGCCGACCTCGAGCGGACCGACGCTCCGTCATCCTGAGCCGCGTGCGCGCCTTGAACCAGTCTTGAGTCGTCGTCACCAGGCCCCAGCCGCAGCGGAGTCCATTGTGGACTCGACTGCGGACGACCCCGAATGGCGGACATCGACCCGCTCAACCCCTTGGCCGGACGGCGGATGCACCGCCGAGGCAGCTTCCACCATTCAGATCCGCCTCGTTCACAGCTCCCAAACCGTGAGATTCAGAGCACTGGAGTGGGCCCGCCAACGTAGGTTAGGCTACCCATATGACTCGAGTTGCTGTGTTGGGCGCCCGCGGGCGGATGGGTGTGGCGTCGGTCCACGCGATTGAGGCCAGTTCCGACATGACGGTGGTCGCCGAGATCGACGTCGACGACGACATCCAGGGCATCGTCGACAACAAGGCCGATGTCGTCCTCGTGTTCTCGCCGCCCGACGTCGCCCACGAGCAGGTCCAGTGGTGCATCAAGCAGGGGATCCACGTCGTGGTGGGGACGTCCGGCTTCGACGAGCCGGCCGTGGAGCAGATCCGCGCCGCGCTGGCCGGCCAGGACGACGTCAACGTGTTCGTCGTGCCGAACTTCTCCATCAGCGCCGTGCTGATGGCCCGGTTCGCCGCGAAGGCCGCGCCGTACTTCGAGTCTGTCGAGATCGTCGAGATGCACCACCCCGACAAGGTGGACGCGCCGTCGGGAACCGCGCTGCACACCGCGGAACTGATCGCCCGCGCCCGCGCCAACGCGGACTGCGCCCCGTCGCCCGACGCCACCTCGCTCGACCCGTACGGCGCTCGCGGCGGCCGGATCGAGGGCGTCTCCGTGCACTCGGTGCGGGTGCGCGGGTTCATGTCGTCGCAGGAGGTGCTCTTCGGTGTCGGCGGCGAGATCCTGAGGCTGCGGTACGACTCCGTGACGCGCGAGTCCCTCATGCCCGGAGTGCTCACCTCGCTGCGCGCCGTCTCCACCCTGCCCGGCGTGGCGGTCGGTCTCGACGCCGCGATGGACCTGGGCTGACGTCCAGCAGAACCAGGCAACACACGGACCTCGCGCCAGGTCCGACGCTGGTCGCCCCCGGACACCGGGTGGCGACCTTCGTGCCTTCAGGACCAGGCCGACACCTCGTCGACAGTGGTGAACCACCGTTAACGCCGACCGGCCCGCGAGCGCGTTGTGTGGCGAATCCGGCACCGCCGATCGCGAGGACGTTAGGGTAGCCTTTCCTTCACGGCTGGGAGCAGCTCCTGAAGGGAAACCAATGAGCATCGAACCGCTGGCGCTGGACGGGGTCGTCCCGTTTCCGCCGGAGACGGCAGCGAAGTACGTCGCCGAGGGACACTGGCGTGATCAGACGCTGCCGGAGCTGCTGTTCGCCACCGCGGAGCGCTTCCCCGACAAGCTCGCCGTCATCGACCGCAAGGCCGAGCTGACCTACGCGCAGCTCACGGACGAGGTCCTGCGCCTCGCGGCCGGCCTGCGGGAGCTGGGGCTGAACCGGGGCGACCGGGTGGTCGTGCACCTGCCCAACATCTACGAGTACATCGCGTTCGTCTTCGCCCTGTGGGAACTCGGAGTGGTTCCCATCGTGGCTCCCGTCGCGCACCGTCGTGCGGAGATCGAGCACTTCATCCAGATCGGCGAGGCCCGTGCCTACATCACGGTCGCCTCGGACGCCGGCACCGACCTCGCCGCGATGGCCGCCGACCTGAAGGAGCGGTGGCCGCACCTGGAGCACACCGTCGTGCTCGACCCCGAGGGCGGCGGAGCCGAGTACAAGGCGTTGCAGTCCAAGGGATCGCTCGAGCACGCGCGGCGGTGCAACCCGCAGGACGTCGCCCTGCTGCAGATGTCCGGTGGCACGACGGGTGTTCCGAAGCTGATGCCGCACACGCACCAGACGTACGGCTACGCCCTGCGTCGCAGCGTCGGGGAACGCGGCATCACCGAGCGCACCGTGCACCTGCTGGTCATCCCGATCTGCCACAGCATGTCGACGCGGTCGCCCGGGTTCCTCGGCGCGTTCAGCGTGGGCGCCACCATCGTGATCGCGCCGAACGGCAGCCCCGACACGGCGTTCCCGCTGATCGAGAAGCACGGCGTGACCCGCGTGTCGCTGGTGCCGCCGATCCTGCTGGCGTGGCTGAACTCCTCGCTGCGCAAGCGGTACGACCTCTCCAGCCTGAAGATCCTCATGTGCGGTGGCGCGAAGCTGACCGAGTCGGTGGCGAGCCGGGTCGAGCCGGAGTTCGGCGTGCAGCTGTCGCAGAGCTTCGGGATGGGCGAGGGCCTCGTCGTCAGCAACCCCGCCGACGTCGATCGCGCCACCAGCGTGCGGTACCAGGGCAAGCCGGCCTCCGAAGCCGACGAGTGCATCGTCATCGACGACGAGGGCAACGACGTGCCGCCCGGCGCGCCCGGTCACCTGCTGACGCGCGGACCGTCGGTGATCCGCGGGTACTACCGCAACCCCGAGCAGAACGCGCTGGCGTTCACCAGCGACGGCTTCTACCGCACCGGTGACATCGTCGAACGGGACGAGCGCGGGTTCATCAGGGTCGTGGGCCGGTCGAAGGACCAGATCAACCGGGGCGGCGAGAAGATCGCGCCGGAGGAGCTGGAGAACGCGCTGCTGACCCACGGTGGCGTCCACAACGTCTCCGTGGTCGGCATCGACGACGACGTTCTCGGCGAACGGATCAAGGCCTACCTGATCCCCCGCACGCCGGAGAGCGCGACCGAACTCACCCTCGGCAAGCTGCGGCAGTTCCTGCGCGACAAGGGTCTTGCGACGTTCAAGCTCCCCGACGTCGTGGAGGTCGTCGACGAGTTCCCGTACACCGCGGTCGGCAAGGTCAGCAAGCGCCTGCAGCGGGAGCTGAGCTAGCCGCATGCCGAACAAGACCACACGTGTCCTCGTCGTGGGCGCGGGTCCCGTCGGGATGGTCTGCGCGCTGGCGCTGAACCGCCTCGGCATCCCGGTGACCGTTCTCGAGTCCGAGGCGGCACCGGTGCGGGACCAGCGCGCGGCGACCATCCACCCGAGCACCCTGGAGATGCTCGACGAGCTGGGCGTCACGGAGAAGATCCGGGAACACAGCCTGCTCTCGAGCACCTACCGCTTCCACGACAGGCCGACCGGGGAGGTCGTGGCGGAGTTCGACCTCGGCCGGCTCAAGGACGAGATCCGGTTTCCCTATGTGCTGCAGTACGAGCAGTACAAGCTGACCGCGGTCATCGCCGAGCGCTACGCCGACGAGTCCGACTTCGACGTGCGGTTCTCCCACACGCTGACGGGTCTGACCGAGACCGCGGACGGTGTCGAGGTGGAGTACTCCTCCCCCGCCGGCCCGGAACGCATGTCGGTGGCGTACGTGGTCGGCTGCGACGGCGGCCGGTCGACGGTGCGCAAGCTCGCCGGGATCGAGTTCGAGGGCTTCACCTACCCCGAGCGGTTCATCAAGATCGCGACGAGCTTCGACCTGCAGACCGTCAAGCCGGATCTGGTGTTCCGCAACTACTTCTCCGATCCGCACGAGTGGGCCAACGTGTTCAAGGTGCGGGGAGAGTCGCCCTCGGGACTGTGGAGGGTGATCCTGCCGATCGGCCACGAGGAGGACGACGCCACCGCGTTGTCCCCGGCGCGCGTCGAGCAGCGGTTGCAGAAGTTCCTGCCGAAGACCGGGTCGTACGACGTGGAGTACCGCAACGTCTACCCGGTCAACCAGCGCGTGGCCGCGACCTTCCGCAAGGGGCGCCTGCTGCTCGCCGGGGACAGCGCGCACGTGAACAACCCGATCGGCGGCATGGGGATGAACGGCGGCATCCACGACGCCGTCAACCTGACGGAGAAGCTCGCGAAGGTGATCGCCGGTGAGGCCGACGACGCCCTGCTCGACCTGTACAGCCGTCAGCGTCGCCACGCCGCGGTGAACTACGTGCAGGCCCAGACGATCGCCAACAAGCGGTTGCTGGAGGAACGCGATCCCGAGGTGCGCCGGCAGAAGCTCGACGACATGCGCCGCACCGCGGAGAAGTTCGAGACCGCGCGCGCCTACATGCGGCGCGCGGCCCTGTTCGACAGCCTGCAGGACGCTGCCGCCATCACCTGACCGACGCGGGTGGTGGTGCCCGGGGTCTGGTGCGGTTCTCCGCACCAGACCCCGTTTCCGTTCAGCCGTCCAGCAGGTTCGTCAGCAGCGGTCCCCACTTCGGCAGACCCGAGTCGGGTTCGAGGATCGACTGGTGGTCCTCGTCCTCGGCGACGAAGAAGGCGAAGTCGGTCAGGTGACCACTCCACCCCAGCGCGTCTTCACGGCCCAGCTCCGCCACTCGGGGCGTGTGCGTCGCGGACGATGCGATCACCAGAGCCTTGACGTCGAGAACCCCGCGCGTCGGCGTGGAAGTCAGGACGTCGCAACGCCGGCCGGCCGTCTCGACGGCCTTCAGCTGCTTCGCGTCGGCGAGCAGCTCGGTGAACGCCTCCTCGCCGAACGCCTTCCGCATCTCGTCCCGCATCGACTCGGCGCCTCCCGGTCGTTCGAGGAGCTCCGTCGAGTTCTCCGAACCGGCGGGCATGGCGTCCACGATCACCAGGGGGCGGACGCGTTCGCCGCGCGACAGCAGGTGCCGCGCCACGGCGAACATGATGTGCGCGCCGTACGACCAGCCCAGCAGTTCGTACGGCCCGGCCGGCTGCAGCCCTTGGACGACGTCGGCGTAGGTCGAGGCGAGGTCGTCGATGTCGTCGAACTCGACGTCCAGGCCGATGATCGCCGGATCGTCGAGCCCGACCAGCCCGACCCCGGCCGGCAGGTACGCCGCCAGTTCCGAGTACATGGACGAGGCGCCGAACTTGGGGTGCGCGCAGAACAGCGTGCGCCCGTTGCGCGACGGGACGAACCGGGTCGCGATCGCGGCGATGCCGACCTCGGGATCGGCGTCCGGATGCATCTTCCCGTCCACCACCGCGCTCAGCTCGCCGATCGTCGACGCGGTGATCACGTCGCGCATCGCGATGGTCACGGGGAACGCGCGGTTCATCTGCGACGCGAGCCGCATCGCCGCGAGCGAGTGCCCGCCGAGCCGGAAGAAGTCGTCCGCGGCGCCCAGTGCCAGTCCCTCGTCGAGGTCGAGCACGGCGCGGAAGATCGCGGCCACCGCGAGCTCCGTCTCCGACTCGAGCGGCCTGCCCGACCCGGCTCCGGACGCGGCCACGTCCGCCGCGGGCAACGCCCGGCGGTCGAGCTTCCCGGTCGGGGTCAGGGGGAACGACTCCACCGGGACGAGCGCTGCCGGAACCATGTAGTCGGGCAGGAACTTGGCCAGGTGGGTGCGCAACGACTCGCTGATGTCGTGGTCCGCGGTCGTGCTGTAGTAGGCGGCCAGCTGCAGCCCGGTGGCGTGCTCGAAGGCGACCACCTCGGCGCGCGTCACCTCCGGGAACTCCTGCACGACGTCCCGGATCTCGTCCGGTTCGATGCGGTAGCCCCGGATCTTGATCTGCTCGTCGGCGCGCCCGAGGTAGTCGATCATGCCGGCGTCGTTCCACCGGGCGAGGTCTCCGGTGCGGTACATGCGTTCCGCGGGTTCCCACGGGCAGGCGACGAACCGTTCGGCGGTCAGCGCGGACTGGCCCCAGTACCCGCGCGCGGTTCCTTCCCCCGCCAGGTAGAGCTCGCCCGCGACACCGGGGAGCGCCGGCTGCAGGTTCTCGTCGAGGATGTACGCCCTGGTGTTGAAGATCGGCGTCCCGACACTGGAGTCGGTGCTGTCGGCCAGGTCGGCGCCGAGGGCGTTGATCGTGTATTCCGTTGGCCCGTAGAGGTTGTACGACTCGACGCCGGGGGCGCCGCGCAGCTGTTGCCACAGCCGGTCCGGCACGGCTTCACCGCCGAGGGACACGAAGACGACACCCGGTGCGTCGGAGGCGACGGACCGGCCGGCCGGGCGGTCTCGTTCGAGCAGGCCTTCCTCGACGAGCAGCTGCCCGTACGACGGGGTCACGTCGAATCCGTCCATGCAGACCTCGTCGTAGTGGGCCAGCAGCCGCTGGTGGTCGCGGCGCATCTCCTCGTCGATGACGTGCACCTCGTGCCCGTTCAGCAGCCAGAACAGCTGCTCCCACGAGGCGTCGAACGAGAACGACGTGGTGTGCGCGATCTTCATCCGGCGTCCGCGCTGGTGGTCCACCACCCGGTCGAAGATCTTCTCGACGTGGTTGAAGTACATGTTCGTCAGGCCGCGGTAGCCGACGGCGACGCCCTTGGGCCGCCCGGTGGTCCCCGACGTGAAGATGATGTACGCGAGGTTGTCGAGCGAGACCGGCGCGCCGCGGTCCGCGTCCGTGACCGGCTCTGCGGAGATCCGCGCCAGGCGGTCCAGCGTCGCCGCGGCGTCCAGGTTGACCACCTTGCCGGCGGGGCCGGTCAGCCGGTGCGCGTCGCGGTCGGTCACCAGCGTGACGGTCGGGTCGGCGACCTCGACCATGTAGCCGATCCGTTCGTCCGGCAGTTCGCAGTCCACCGGGACGTACGCGGCGCCGACGGCGAACACCGCGAACATCGCGATGACCATGCGCTCGTCGCGCGGCAGCGGCAACGCCACGCGGTGCTCCGGACGCACCCCCTCCTCGAGGAGCAGGTGCGCGTAGCGGTTCACCTCGGCGGAGAACTCCGCGAACGTGTACACCCGATCCCCGGCGACCAGCGCGGTCTCCGCCGCGGACAGCCGCACCTGCCGGTCCAGCAGCTCGGCGACCGTGACCGGTTCGACGGCGCGGACGAGGTCGGCGGCGACACCCGTGTGCGGGTCGGTCTCGTGCGGCAGCAAAGCGGACAGCATCCCGACGGGCTCGTCGAGCCGGCGGGTGAGGGCGACGAGCACCTGCACGTAGCGCTGGAGCAGTTGCTCCGCGGCCTGGGCCGCGAAGACGTCCTGGCGGTAGGAGAGGCGCACGTGCACGGTCGCCGAACCGTCGCGTTCCTCCGGGTCGACCGCGAACGTCACCGGGTAGTGCGTCGCGTCGTCGACCTTGGCGCCGACGACCCGCAGCCCACCCAGGTCCTCGCCGTCGGTCGTGCCCAGCGGCATGTTCTGCACCACGAACAAGGTGTCGAACAGGACGGGGACGCCCGCGTTGGTCTGGATCTGCGTGAGAGTGGCCTGCGGGTGGTCGATGACGAGCAGCAGGTCGGACTGGACCTGGGCGAGCAGCTCCCGGTTCGTGGCGAACGGCGGGAGGTTCACCCGCATCGGAACGGTGTTGAACAGCAGACCGATGATCCGGTCGGCGTCGGGCAACGCGGGCGGGCGGCCGGAGACCGTGTTGCCGAACACGACGTCGTTGCTGCCGACGAGCCGGCTGAGCGTGATCCCCCAGGCGGTCTGCAGCAGGGTGCCCGCGGTGACCTTCGCCTCGCGCGCGGCGCGGAACACCTGCTTGGCTTCCTCCGGGCTGAGATCGACGGCGAGCTCACCGGTCTCGCCCTGCGCGTCGCCGCGGTCGACGAAGTCGGGGCACAGCAACGTCGGGCCGGTCAGTTCCGCGAGGTAGTGGTCCCAGGCGCGGTAGGCGGCGCCGGGGTCCTGCTCGTCGACCCAGTCCAGGTAGGAGCGGAACGACGCCGGGCGCACCCGGTCGACGTAGCCGGCGTCGGCGTAGATGCCGAGGATCTCGGCCAGCACCGAGTTGATGGACCAGCCGTCCAGCAGGATGTGCTCGAAGCTCATGACCAGCGTCCACGTCTCGTGGCCGTGTTCGAGCAACGTGAACCGGATCAGCGGCGGGACCTCGAAGTCGAACGGCTCGCCCCGCTCGGCGTTCAGGAACTGCTCGACGTCGACCCCGAGGCCGTCCCACTCGTCGCGCCGGACGACCCGCACCGGGACCTCGACGCCGGACGGGATCACCTGCACGTCGCCGGGTGGCACGAACGCCGCCCGGAGGTTGGGGTACCGCTCCATCGCACTGGCGATGGCCGCCGTCATCCGCCCGGGATCGAGATCTCCCCTGAGCTGCCGGGTGATCTGCGAGACGTAGGTGTTGTGGTCGTCGGACTCCTGGGACCGCAGCAGGTGGTAGAACAACCCGCGTTGCAACGGGGCGAGCGGGAGGATCTGGGCGTCGCGCCCGTAGCGGGCCCGGATGGACTCCTCTTCGCCGGGTGTCAGCACGACGCGGTCGGCGCGGCGCAGGGTGAACGCGTCGCCGCCTTCGCGGCCGGCGGCGGGAACGCGCGCCCCGGAGAGCTCCTCGGTGATGGCGGCGGCCAGCGCCTCCGTGTCGACGTCGACGGTGTCCGCCGACTCGACCAGGACGGCGTGGCTATCGGACTCCCGGCCTCCGACGAGCACGAGGACGTCGAGTCCGTCCTCCGGCACTCCGGCGGGTGCGCCGATCGACTCCGCGCGGGTGCGGAACACGCCCACCCGGATCCGCGGAAGCGGGACGTCGTCGAAGAACCGGCTGAACCGGGGGTGCGTGGACAGTGCGGCGTACTGGGCCGCGCGCTCCGGGCTCAGTCCGACGACGTCGCCGTCGTCGAGCAGCACGGGGAACTGACGAGTCCTCAATGGACCGTCGGACTCGACCAGCTCCACGACCTGGTCGTCCTCGCCGGCCGCGGCCAACGCCTTGGCCACGACCGCCAGCACGACCGACCGCAGGGAGGTCTCGTCCTCGGCCGCTCGCCCAGGTTCAGCGGTGCCGTCGGCGAGCTGGTCCACCCAGTCCTCCCAGAACGGGTCGTCGAGGGCGGCCGTCAGCTCCTCGTCGTCGTACACGGTCGCGGCCCCGGCGGGCGTGACGACCATCGGGATGTTCGCCCGGTAGGCGGCGACCAGCTCGGTGAGCTTCTCCCCCACCGCGTCCAGCAGCTCGGGGTTGCCGGTGTCGGCGACCAGCTCGCCGGTGCCGTCGTCGCGGACCGCCAGTCGCAGGCCGAGTGCCGCGCCCGGCAGCGCGTGACCGACGTGGTCGATCGCCACCCGCCAGGACGGAGCCTCACCGATGTCGAAGTCGTCGAGCGGCAACCGGAAGCGGCGGACGTCGCCGGTGGGCTCCGTGCGGCCCTCCTCGCCGGCGCGGACGACCTGGGCGAGCTGCCTGACCGTCACCTCCGGGTGCCGGGAGCCGAGCACGAGGAAGCGCGCCGTGTTCCGCAGCACCCGTGCCGTGGTGTCGGCCGAGAACAGCTCGCGGGCCGCGTTCAGGTTCAGCCCGAACGCGCCGTCGCCCAGCCTTTCGATGCTCGACACGAGGTCGAACAGCGCGGGCTGGGCTGCCAGCGGACCGTCCGCCGTGGTCGAGACGTAGTTGGTGAGCGGTGCCGCCGAGTCCCCGCCGCGGTCCACGTACGCGGCCATGACCTGGAAGAGCGGGCTGATCCCGAACTGCCGCGGCGGGTTCACCGCCTCGACCACGTTCTCGAACGGCACGAGCTTGTGGTCGGCGGCTTCGAGCATGCGGTCGCGGCACCGGAGCAACGTCCGGGCGAAGCCCGCGTCGGCGTCGACGTCGGCGCGCACCACGACGGTGTTCACGAAGTAGCCGATCAGGTCCTGCAGGTCGGGGTGGTCGCGCAGGCTGGCCGGGGTGCCGACCGGCACCACGTCGCCCGCGCCTTCGGCCCACAGCGCCAGGGAGAACGCCGCGATCAGCGCCTGCAGCGGCGTTGCCCTGTGTTCGAACAGCAGCTCGTCGACCGCGGCTGTCTCCGCGCTCGTGAGGGACGTCGTCGCCGGTCGGATGGTGCGTTCCTCGGACGCGTCGCGCGGGTGGTCGAGGGGCAGGACCGTCTCGGCCGGGAGCCCGGACAGCACGTCCTGCCAGTACCGCAGGTCCTGCTGGTAGCGGGACTCGGGGTCCGTGCGGTTGCCGAGCACGTGCCGTTGCCAGACCGCGAAGTCGGCGTACTGGGTCGGCAGGGGCGCGACCTCGGCGGGGGTGCCGGTCGTCGCTTCGAGGTAGAACTCGTTCAGCTCGCGGACGAGCGTGCCGAAGGAGTCGGCGTCGGTGACGATGTGGTGCCCGTAGGCGACGAGCACGTCGCCGTCGGAATGGCGCAGCAGGTGGAACTTCAGCCCGAACTCGGAGGTGAAGTCCAGCGGCAGTGCCGCGACCTCGGCGATCTTGTCGCCGAGCGGCTCGGTGCCGAGTTCCTCGACCTCCAGGACCACGGCGTCCGCGGCGGGCTCCGGGCGGATGACCTGGCGCAGCGAGGAGGACTCCTCGTCCGGCACGAGGATCGTGCGCAGGATCTCGTGCCGGGCGACGACCCGGCGCACCGCCGTCGTCACCGCGTCCAGGTCGAGCCGGTCACGCGCCTGCAGCACGATCTCGGTCCGGTAGATGGACCGTCCGGCGATCTGCTCCGTGAACCAGAGCGCCTGCTGGCCGTAGGAGACCGGCAGGACGTCCGGGCGGGGCAGCTCGCCGACTCGCGGGCCGGCCGTCCCGGTGGTGCCGGTGGCGGTGTCGGCGACGCGGGCGAGGTCGCTGATGCGGGGGTGGTCGAAGACGTCGCGGAGGGTGAGTGCGGTGCCGAGCAGCGCGTTGGCGCGGGCGACGACCCGTGCCGCCAGCAACGAGTGCCCGCCGAGGCGGAAGAAGTCGTTGTCCACGCTCAAATCGGCGTCGAGCTGCAGCACATCGCGGAAGATGCCGGCGAGGGCGATCTCGGTGGCGGTCTCCGGCGTCCGGCCGTCGGCCGCACCGGCGGCGAGGTCCGGCTGCGGCAACGCGCGGCGATCGAGCTTTCCGTTGGGGGTCAACGGGAAGCGGTCGAGCAGGGTGAACGTGGCGGGGACCATGTACTCCGGCAGCGACCGCGCCAGGTGTTCGCGCAGCGCGTCGAACGGCACCTCGCCCGTCGTCGTGATGTAGGCGGCGAGGTACTTCCCGCCCGCCGGGTGGTCGAGCGCGACGACGGCCGCACCGGACACCACCGGGTGCTGTTCGAGCGCCGCGCGGACCTCGCCGGGTTCGACCCGGAATCCGCGGATCTTCACCTGGTCGTCACTTCGACCGAGATACTCCAACTGTCCCAAGGAGTTCCACCGCACGACATCGCCGGTGCGGTACAGCCGTGCGCCGTCGTCACCGAACGGATCGGCCACGAACCTGCTCGCTGTCAGGCCGGGCTGACCGACGTAGCCGTCGGCGAGTTGCACCCCGCCCAGGTAGAGCTCCCCCGCCACGCCCACCGGCACCGGGCGCAACCAGGCGTCGAGGACACGGGCCGTCGTGTTCGCGACCGGCACTCCGATCGGGACGGTCTCGGCGTCGGTCGCGGTGGCCGTCGTGCCGTCGCCGGTGACCTCGGTCGAGCCGTAGAAGTTGTGCAGAACCGCCTGCGGCGCAACGGTGCGCATGATGGTCGCGGTGCCCGCGGTGAGTGCTTCACCGGACGACACCCATGACCGGAGCGAGGCCAGCGCCGCGGGGGCGTCGTCTTGGCGCACGAGGACGTCGGCCAGGCTCGGCACGGTGAGCAGGTGCGTGACGCCGTGCCGGGCGATCGTGCCGAGCAGGCCGGCCGGGTCCTGCGCGGTCTCCGCCGGGACCACCACGATCCGGGCACCGGCGATCAGCGGCCCGAACAACTCGGTCACCGCGTCGACGAAACCCAAGCCGCTCTTCGACAACGCCACGTCGCCCGGCTCGTAGCCCAGCACCCGCTGCCCCCACGCGAGCCGGTTGACGAGCGCGCGGTGCGACAGAGCCACGCCCTTCGGCTTGCCCGTCGTGCCCGACGTGAAGATCATCACGGCGGCATCGTGCCCGGCCACCGGCCGCACGAGGTCAGGAGCGGTTTCCCGGCCGGTGGCCAGGTGCCGCCGCACTTCCTGGTCGTCGATCTGCAGGACAGGAGCGGCACTCAGCACGTCGTGATGCGTGCCCGCGGTGTGCCGGTCCGTGATGACCAGTGCGGGTGCGGAGTTGTCGAGGACGTGTCCGACGCGTTCGGCGGGATAGCCCGGATCGATCGGCACGTAAGCCGCTCCCGCGCGCAGCACCGCGGTGAGTGCCACGACGAGGTCCACCGACCGCGTCATCGCGACCGCGACGCGGTCCCCGACCCGCACGCCCTGGTCGACCAGGAGCTGGGCGAGGGCGTTGACCTGTGCGTCAAGCGCGCCGCGGGTGAGGTCGACGCCGTCGGCGACGATCGCCACCGCGTCCGGGTCGGCCGCGATCCGGTTGCGCACCAACGCGTCCACGGTCGTCGGGGCGACGTCGAGGCTCTCGCCGCGCGCCCACGACGGGTCCGGAACGTCGGCCTCGGACGTGAAGCCGGCGCTCAGGTCGTGCAGGGTCCGGTCCGGCGCCCCGTCGAGGACGGCGCCGAGGAAGCGGCCGAACCGCTCGACGTGGACGAGCGGGTCGCTCGTGGCGGCGCCCGTGGACAGCTCCAGCCGGATCCCGGTGTCGGGACTGCGGTAGATCGCGAGGTCGAGCGACCCGACCGGGCCGGTGCTGATCGTCTCGGAGACCGCCTCGGCGGCGCCCAGCCGGGGCGTCGCGTCGAAGAGCCTGATGTTGATCGTCGGCAGCGACAGGTACGAGGCCTGACCGCCCGGCCACAGGCGAGCGATCTGGTGGTCCTCGACCCCGGTGTGCCGCCGGGAGGTCCTCAGCTGGTCCGCGACGACACCGACGAGCCGGTCGAACGTCTGATGTGGACCGATCTCGGCCACGACCGGGACCGCCCGCGAGATCGCGCCCGGCGTCCTCAGCGACGCGCGGTCGTCCCGCAGCATCAGCGGAACCCGGACCGCCACGCAGTCCCGACCCTCGGCCAGAGCCGTGTAGACGCCCCACAACGCGATGAGGGCATCGGTCCACGACACCCGCGCCGCACGGGCGAACGCCTGCACCTTCGCGTCGGTGTCGTCGGGAACCGGCACGACGACCGGCCGGCTCGAGGACACGAAGACCCCGGTCAGGTCCTCCACGTCCGCGCGGCCGCCCTGCTCGACGCCGAGGACGCCACCCCAGTACGCGACACCCTCCTCGAGGCCGGAGCCACCGGCATCCCCGGCGTCCACGACGTTCTTCAGGGCGCCGAACCAGCGGTCCGGGACCGCGTCACCGGACTGGAGCGCGGAGTAGACCTCGGCCACGCGGCGGACGAACAGGGAGATGCTGTAGCCGTCGACCAGCAGGATGTTGGTGACCAGGATCCACGCCCACGTGCCGTTCTCGCGGCGGATCAGGGTCGAGGTCGTCATCGGTTCGCCGCCGGCGGTGGCCGGTGCCGCGGTGAGCTGGTCGCGGGCCCGCGCCCGAATCCGGTCATCGTCGTGCCCGGCGTCGACGATCTCCGTTGGGAGCGCCGTGGCGTCGTCGACGTACTGGAAGGGGACGCCGTCCTCGTCGCCGAACCGCACCCGCAACGCGTCGGTCTCCGCGAACACGGCACCGACCGACGACGCGAACACGGCCGGGTCGACCGGTCCGTCCAGCCAGATCAGCTGACCCGCGCAGAACACCGAGGACTCGGGAGCGAGCCTCCTGGCCACCCAGTTGCCCCGCTGACTCGCAGTCAACTCCACACGATCAAAAGCCGTCAACGGAAGCACACCCACTTCTCTTGATGCCAGTTCGAGCCGACCGAGGCGACGATCACTACTCCGCCAAAGAAGGCTAGGCTAACCTTGCGCCGTGCCACCACCCTTCCCGCCGTCCGACCGGACCGCGACGACGATCCGCCGGTGTTCGGTCCCGGACCGGTCGTTCCCGGACGACGCGCACTTCGCAGCCCTGCAACGGGTGCGGGTGACCGCGGCGCACGTCCTGCCGCGGCACGCGGACGGGGGCCGGTCATGAGGAACGCCTCACACTCCGACCCGTCGGGGCTGGAGCGCGGGCCGTTGACCCGCCGGTTGCCCGTGCTGTGGCAGGCACCCTCCGACCCGCCCGAGGTCCGGCCGTTCGAGGCCGGCGCGGAGACCACGGCCGGCCGGTTCCTGGTGCGCGTGATCCTGTCCGTGAGGCGGATCACGGTTCCCGCGACGCTGGCGGCGATCGTGTGGCAGGTCGGCGAAGCGGCCGTGCCGGTGGTGATGGGACTCGCGATCGACCGGGCGCTCGCCACCGGGAACGCGGCGCAACTGCTGCTGTGGCTCGGTGTTCTCGTGGCGTTGTACGTCGTGTTGACGGTGGCGGCGAAGTTCGCCGTGCAGCTGACCGCGTACGCGATCCAGCTGCTGCAGCACCGCCTGCGGAGCACCCTCTCGACCGGCGTGCTGCACCCGGCCGCCGGCGGCGCCCACGCGCCGGACGGTGGCGTGGTCTCGTTGATGACCAACGACGTCGCCCGCATGGCCAACGGCGTCCAGCTCGTGATCATGCCGATCGCGCGGGTCATGACCATCGGGTTCATCGCCGTGTCGCTGCTGGGGACGCACTGGGTGCTCGGGCTCGCGGTGCTGGTGGGCGCGCCGGTGGCGGTGTGGCTGATGGGCGTGCTCAGCGAGCGGCTCTCCCGCGACACCCGCGAGTACCAGGGACTGCTGGCCACCACGGTCGGACTGGCCACGGACGTCGTGGCGGGCTACCGCGTCGTCAAGGGGATGCGCGCCGAGACCGAGGCGACCAGGCGGTACCGGCGGGCGAGCCAGGAGACGCTCGTCGGCGCCAAGCGCAACGCGGGACTGCTGGGGCGGTTCCTGATGGGCTCCGGTGTGGTCACCGGCGTGTTCGTCGCGGCCGTGATGGGGCTCGCGGGCTGGTTCGCCGTGGACGGGCAGCTGAGCGTCGGCGAGCTGATCGCCGCCGTCGGCCTCGCCCAGGCGCTGCTGCCGCAGATCCAGTCGATCGCGAACGACTCCATCCCCAACCTCGCCGGGTCCCGCGCCTCGGCCGCGCGCATCCTCGACGTGCTGAAGGCCGACACCCCGTCGCAGGAGTCCGACGACGACGCACGGCCGGTCGTCGGCCCGCTGCCGGTGCTGGAGGTGTCGACGCCCGCCGCGACGGTCCGGGTGGAGCCCGGCGAGCTCGTGGGGGTGCGCGCCGACGACCTGACCGCCGCCCGCGTCGCGGAAGCGTTGCTGGATCCCCGTGATCCCGGCAGCGAGATGGCGGTGCGGCTCGACGGGATCTCCGCGCGGGAGCTGACCGCGGCCGAGTACCGCTCGCGGGTCGCGTTCACGCCGCACCGGGTCACGTTGTTCAGCGGGACGATCCGCGACAACCTCGCCGCCACCGCGGCCGCGCCCGAGCGGGTGGCAGCCGCGGTGAGCGCCGCCGCGTGCGGTGACTTCGCCGCCGATCTCGACCTCCCGGTCGGCGAGGACGGCAACCGCTTCTCCGGCGGCCAACTCCAGCGACTCGCACTCGCCCGCGCTCTCGCGGGCGACGCGCCGGTGCTCGTGCTGCACGACCCGACCACCGCGGTCGACCCGGTCACCGAGCACACGATCGCGCAGCGGCTGCGCGAGGTGCGCGCGGGCCGCTCGACCCTGCTGATCACCTCCTCCCCCGCGTTGCTGGGCAGCTGCGACCGCGTCGTCGAGCTGCTCGCGGACGCGCCGACGACCACGAGGACGACGTCATGAGCGGGGCAACCGGGCACGCGCTGCCGGTCGCGGGCGGCAGGGAGACGGCGAGGCAGGTGTGGCGGCTCAGCCGCGGGCACCGGCTCCGGCTCGTCACCGTCGCGGCGCTGGGGATCGTCAGCACCGGCGTCAACCTGATCCCGCCCGTGGTCATCGGGTTCCTCGTCGACCGGGTGCGGGCCGGCACCGCCGACCTCGGCACCGTGCTGACGGTCACGGCCGTCATGGCGCTCTCGGCCGTGCTCGGCGCGATCGGCACGGCGGTGACGGTCGTGCTCGCCACCCGCGTCTACCACACCGTTCTCGCCGCGCTGCGCGAACAGCTCGTGGCCCGCGCCATGACGCTCCCCCAGCACCTCGTCGAACGCGCCGGGACCGGCGACCTGATCTCCCGCACCAGTGACGACGTCACCGCCGTCGCCGACGCCGCCCCCGCCGTGATCCCCGCGCTCACCGTCAGCGGGTTCACGATCGTCGTGTCACTGGGCGGGCTCGCGGCACTGGAGTGGCCGTACGCCGCCGCGTTCGCCGTCGTGCTGCCCGTCTATGTGCTCGTCATGCGCTGGTACCTCCGGGTCGGCCCCAGGGTGTACGGCGCCGAGCGCGCGGCGATGAGCGCGCGGGCGCAGCAGATCCTCGAGTCCCAGCGCGGCTACGCCACCGTGCTCGGCCTCGGGCTCACCGAACGACGGCACGACACCGTGATGGCCGCGTCCTGGGGCGTCGCCGTGCACACGCTGCGCGCGCGGACCGTGATGGCCATGCTCAGCCTCCGCCTGAACCTCGGCGAGTGCCTGAGCCTCGCCACCGTCCTCGTCGTCGGCTTCGTCCTGATCGAGGCGGACATGTCCACCGTCGGTGGCGCCACCGCCGCGACGCTGATCGTGCTGCGCGTGCTCGGACCGATCAACGAGCTGCTGTACGTCGTCGACGACGTGCAGTCGGCGCTCGCCTCGCTCAGCCGCATGATCGGGGTCGCCACCATCCCGGAGGAGGCGGACGAGCGGCCGGCTCCGGCGGACGCGGGCATCGCCGTGCGGCTGCACGAGGTCGCGTTCGGCTACGGCGACGGCCCCCGCCTGTTCGACGACCTCACCCTCGACATCCCCAGCGGTCAGCGCGTCGCCGTGGTCGGCGCCTCCGGGGCGGGCAAGACGACGCTCGCCGCCGTCATCGCGGGCATCCACCTGCCCGACGCGGGAACGGTGGCGCAGCCCGGCCGGACCACGTTGATCACCCAGGAGACGCACGTGTTCGCCGGCACCGTGCGGGACAACCTCACGCTGGCCGCCCCCGGCGCGACCGACCACGACATCCACGCGGCGCTCGACGCCACCGGCGCGGCCGGCCTGCTCGACCTGCTGCCGGACGGTCTCGACACCGTGATCGGCACCGGCGGGCACCCGCTCACCGACGCGCAGGCCCAGCAGGTCGCCCTCGCCCGGCTGCTGCTCGCCGACCCGGATCTCGCGATCCTCGACGAGGCGACCGCCGAGGCCGGTTCCACCCACGCGGGGTTGCTGGACCGCGCCGCCGACGCGGCACTGCGCGGGCGCACCGGGCTGGTGATCGCGCACCGCCTCTCCCAGGCCGCGACCTGCGACCGCATCGTCGTCATGGAGCACGGCCGCATCATCGAGACCGGAACCCACGAAGAGCTGGTCGCCGCCGGTGGCGTGTACGGCGGGCTGTGGAGCGCGTGGGAAGCCGGACGAAGCACGAACACCGAGTTGGGAAGGAATGGCTCATGACGGGAAACGCTGTCGGCACGCCGGACAACACGGCGGTACGGACCGCGTTGTGGCGCGCCCTGCACACCCAGGTGGACGAGCAGCCGCACGTCCTCGACGACGTGCTGGGCGCCCGGCTGGCGCAGGACGACGACGGGTGGCGTGAGCGCGGGGACATGGTTCCCGAAGCCTCACGGGGCAAGCGCGCCACGATCGTCGGCCGGGCGCGGCTGACCGAGGACCTGGTGGCGCAGGCCGCGAGCCGCGGTGTCGACCAGTACGTGATCCTCGGCGCGGGCCTCGACACGTACGCGCAGCGTCATCCCGACGCGGGCTCGTCCATGACCGTCTTCGAGATCGACCAGCCGGAGACGCAGAACTGGAAGCGCGCCCGGCTGGTCGAGCTCGGCTACGGCATCCCCGAGTGGTTGCGCCTGGTGCCGGTCGACTTCGAGGACAACGACGACTGGTGGGAACGCCTGCAGGCGGCCGGGTTCGACCCCTCGCGCCCCGCGGTGGTGTCCTGGCTGGGCGTCACGATGTACCTGACCGAGCAGGCCACGTCGGCGACGCTCGAGCGGGTGGCGAGCCTGCCGTCCGGCTCCTCGCTGATCGTCACGTACTTCCGCCACCTCGAGGACCTCCTGCCCGAGGACGTGCAGATCCGGCGCGCTTCCCGGGAAGGCGCCCGGCGCTCCGGCACGCCGTTCATCGGTTTCTACACCCCCGACCAGATCGCCGAACTGGCGCGCAAGGCCGGTTTCACCGGCACCGAGCACGTCTCGGCGGCCGGTCTGGCCGAGCGCTACTTCGCGGGCCGCACCGACGGCCTGCGTCCGTACAGCGGCGAAGAAGTGCTGATCGCCACCGTGTGACACGGCTCGAACCGTCAAGAATTTCCGGGCAAGCATTGTGAACGAGGAGTACTGATGAGCCTGACCACCGAGCAGTTGATCGCCGACGTCGCCGACGTGTTGTTCATCGAGCCGGCGGAGATCGACTACGAGCTGAGCCTCCGCGACCAGGGGATGGACTCGGTGCGTCTCATGGACCTGGTGGAGCGCTGGCGGACCGCGGGGGTGGACCGGATCGACTTCATCACCCTGGCCGAGGACTCGCGCCTGGGCCACTGGATCGAGGTCATCGAGAAGCTCCAGGCGGGCGAGGAAGTGGCTTCCTGACCCAGCGGTGCGGCCGTGGCCGGGTTCGTCGTGGACGACCCGGCCCGCCCGGCGGCTCAGCTCACGGTGCCAGCACCCGAAGGGTGTTGCCCCACCCCACGAGCGACGTCTCGACCACCTTCAGACCGGCGGAGGCGATGACCGCCTCGAGCTCGTCCTCGGTGCGGTAGCCGGACCCGTGCAGCGTCAACTGCAGGAGGTCGCGCTCCGCGTCGTGCTCGTCCAGCTCGTCGAGGTCGAACGTGTCCTCCACCAGCAACACCCGGCCACCGGGCTTCAGGCTCGCCGCGGCCCGCTGGAGGATCAGCCTCGCCTCCGCGTCCCGGTGCTGCCCGAGCGTGTAGACGACCAGCACGGCGTCCGCGGGGTCGGTCTTCTCGAACACCGACTGCTCGACGATCCGGATGCGGTCGCGGCGCGCCGCGTCCTCGATGCTCGTGGGGATGTCCCCGCGGAACCAGTCCGCCGCGGTGGGGAGCGCCACGATGGTCACCGTCGCCTCCGGAAGCCCCGCGGTGAGGTGGTCGGCGTGCACCACCGCACCGGCCGCGTGGACGACCACGGTGCGCGCGCCCGCGAGCACGGGTGACTTCGCGAGCGGTTCGGCGAGCACCTGCGCGAACCGCGACCTCTCCTCCAGCAGCGGGTGCTCGAAGGACGCGTCGCCGCGAAGGGCGTCCCAGTCCTGGCCCGTCACCGACTCCAGCACCGGGCGGTCGTCGCGAACCGCTGCCTCCAGGCCGAAGAAGGCTTGCGTCATGCGGGACTCGACCCCGCCGGAGACCAGGTGGTCGAGCACGGACTCGTTGGTCAGGAACTCGCCGGTCTCCGTGAGCCGGTACTCGTCGCCGTCGCGTGCCAGGAGCTCGATCGCCTGCAGGTAGCGCAGGAACTTCGCCAGGGAGCGTTCGCTCGCGCCGGTGTGCCGCGCGAGCGCCGGGACGGTGCGCGCTCCGCGGCTGATGCCGTCGGCGACGCCGAGGTTCGCGGCCACCCGGATCGCCAGCGGCGGCAACAGCTCGGACATCTCGTGGAACTTCTCGAACGCCTCGTCGTTGCGCTCGGGGTCCGGCAGCGAAGGGTCCTCCTCCAGCGCCACGACCTCCGTGCGCCGCCAGTAGCCGGTGAAGTCGATGTCGGCCTTGTCGACACCGCGCTCCTCCACGAGGTACCGCCGCAGGTCGCGCACCACGGACTGCTCCCCGGCGAGCCAGGCGAACATCGACCCCTCGCGCCGGCCGGCGTCGTGGATCGCCTGCAGCAGCAGGGACTTGGTGCCCGACGGTGCCCCGTCGCGCACGACCCAGGTCACCTCGACGCCGGGGCGTTGCGGGAAGTCGACGCGGTGCGAGTCCTCGGCCACCTCGACGTAGACCTCGGCCTGGACGCCGTCGGGCAGTTCCCGGAGCATCCGGTCGATCGCCGGGACGGCCGTGTCGTCCCCGACGACGAGGAACCAGTCGTACCCCTCGGGCCAGCCGCTCGAGGCCGACGGTCCCCCGACGTGCAGCCGGTCGCCCGGCTTCGCCCGGTACGCCCACGTCGTGGCGACGCCCACCCCGTGCTTCACGAAGTCGATGTCGAGCTCACGCGCCTGCTCGTCGTAGCGCCGGACCGTGTAGACCCGCCACAGCGCGGGCGGGTCGGCCGGCCAGCGGAACTTGCCGTCCTTGTAGACCGGGACCACCGGCTCGCTCTCGCCGGGGTACGGGAAGATCAGCCGGACGCTGTCGTCGAAACCGTCGCCGGCGAACGCGGGGAACGTCGTGCCGTCGGCGCCGACGAACGACCCCAGCTGATCACCGGTCAGCGTCACCCGGCGCAGTCCCGGGGTGACGTCGACGACCCGCGCCACCTCCAGCTCCCGCAGGGCGATGGTGTGGACGGAGGTGGGACGGGCACGACGCGGCACAGGGGCTCCTCATAGTTCGTCGGCGAGAGCTGCGCGGAGAACGGTGACCGCTTTCTCCGCGAAGCCAAGGAAGGTGATGGTCGTCGTGTCCGGTGCGAGGTGGTACCGGATCACCGCGCGGTACAGCTTCTCGGTGCCCTCCACGGCCGGTGACCCGCCGTCCGGCCCGTAGACCCGGGTCAGGAGCACCGCCGGGGAGGGGGCACGTCGCAACGCCCGGCGACCGGCCTTGTTGTGGTGGCGCAACAGGGCCAGCTCCGGGGTCCTGGCCGGCTCGGCCTCGTCGAGAGCGACGGTGACGGCCGCGGTGAACGGGCCGACCGTCGCGTCGGGGGTCAGCGGGACCTCTTCGTCGACCACGCCACCGATCGACGAAGCGACTCCTGTCGTGTGGAGCGCGGTGCGGATCGCTTTGAGGACAACGTCTTCGCTCGGCGAGCCGTCCAGCCGGACGCGGGAGACCGTGCCGGGTGCGAAGGTCGACTCGTCGATCGTCCCGGCTCGGGCGAGGAGGTCCTTCCAGCGGTCGAGGCCGTCTGTGGCGACCGCGTCTCCTGCTGCCTCGACGGCTTCGAGAGCGGGGACGAGCGCTGCCGGGCGGGACTCCGCTTGCCGCAGTGCCTCCGCGAGACGGTGCAGCGAGGCCCGGTCGACGATCGCCGCGTGGACGGCGAGCACCGCGACCGTCGGAGTGCAGGCGAGAGCGGCCGGGCGGCCGTTCGAGATGTCGACGAGGGCAGCGGCCGCGGCCCTGAGCTCCTCGACGGTCGAGTCCTCGGCCAGCTCCGCGACCTGGGGCTCGACGGACCCCGGTGGCAGGAGGTGGGTGAACCACAGCCGCCGGCCGGAAGCGTCCACGGACAGGCGCAGCGCGTCCGTGACGGCGACGAGTGAGCGGAAGGACGAGGCGACCGGTTCGCCCGTCTCGACGAGCTCGGTGAACACGTACTCGTCGGGTGCGGGGTCCGTCTCACGCAGCCGCTCGAGAGCGGCAGAGGTCGGCACCAGGACCGGCTCGGCTGGCACGGCCTCGGGCGTCGGCGGCTCGACCAGCGCGGCGAGAGCGCCGATCGTGCGTCCCACGAACACCTCGGACAGCTTGAACGTCAGGCCGTGCTCGCGCGCCGCCGCGACGAGCCGTGCCGCGGAGATGCTGTCGCCGCCCAGGCGGAAGAAGTCGTTGTCCACGCCCAGGTCGACGTCGTCGCCGAGGTGCAGGACGGCGCGGAAGACGCGCGCGAGAGCGATCTCCGCCGCGGTCTCCGGCGCCCGGCCGTCGCCCGCGCCCGCCGCAAGGTCCGGTCGCGGCAACGCGCGGCGGTCCAGCTTCCCGTTCGCGGTGACCGGGAACGCGTCCAGGCGCACGAACGCCGCGGGCACCATGTAGTCCGGCAACGACCGCGCGAGGTGCTCGCGCAGCGCCTCGTCGTCGGCGGTGCCGGTCACGTAGGCCGCGAGGTACTTCCCGCCGGCCGGGTGCTCCAGAGCGACGACCGCCGCACCCGACACGGCCGGGTGCTGTTCGAGGACCGCGCTGATCTCGCCGAGCTCGATCCGGTAGCCGCGGATCTTCACCTGGTCGTCGCCGCGGCCGAGGTACTCCAGCTGCCCCGAGGAGTTCCACTGCACCACGTCGCCGGTGCGGTACAACCGCGCGCCGTCGTCGCTGAACGGGTCGGCCACGAACCGGCCGGCGGTCAGGCCCGCGCGCGCGACGTACCCGTCCGCGAGCTGCACCCCGCCCAGGTAGAGCTCTCCCGCCACCCCAACGGGTACCGGCCGAAGCCACTCGTCGAGAACACGCGTCGTCGTGTTCGCCACCGGAACGCCGATCGGCACGCCCACCGCGTCGGCGAGCCCGGCCCGGACCACCGGGTGGGCGGTCACGTCCACGGCCGCCTCGGTCGGACCGTAGAGGTTGTGCAGCTCCGCGTTCTCGAACAGTGCGACGGCATCGGCCGCGGGCGCCACGGGCAGTGCCTCGCCGGAGCAGAACACCCGTCGTACCGAGGCCACCGGCTTGCTGTCCGGGGCCGAGGCGAGGAACGCCTGCAGCATCGACGGCACGAAGTGGGTGACCGTGACCGCGTGACGTTCGACCACGTCGAGCAGGTGCTGCGGATCCTTGTGCCCGCCGTCCTGCGCCACGACCACCGCCGCGCCGGTCACCAGCGGCAGGAAGAACTCCCACACCGACACGTCGAACGTGAACGGGGTCTTCAGCAGCACCCGGTCCGACGCGTCGATCCCGTAGTCGTCCCGCATCCACCACAACCGGTTGACGATCGCCTCGTGCGTGACCTGAACGCCCTTGGGGCGGCCGGTGGTGCCGGAGGTGAAGATCACGTACGCGGCGTCCGACGGGAGCAGCTCACGCGAGAGCCGCGGTGCGTCGGTCACGCCGGCGTCGAGGCGTTGCCGCACCAGTTCGACGTGCCGGTCCGTGATCACTACCCGTGGTTCGGCGTCGGCGAGGATGTGCTCGACGCGTTCGGCGGGGTACTCGGGGTCGATCGGCACGTACGCCGCCCCGGCACGGATCACCCCGGCCAGCGCGACCACCAGATCGGCCGAGCGCGGCAGTTGGACCGCGACCCGGTCCCCGACCCGCACGCCCTCCTCGACGAGGAGACCGGCGAGTGCGTTGACCCGCGCGTCGAAGTCGCTGTAGGTGAGCTCGGTGCCGTCGTCGGCGATGACCGCGACCGCGTCCGGGCTCGCCACGACCTGCCCGCGCACCAGCTCGTCCAGAGTCGTCCCGGGCACGTCGACCGCCGCACCGCGCGACCACGCGTCGAGCTGCCGTGTTTCCTCTGCGGGCAACAGGTCCAGCTCACCGACCCGCGACTCCGGTGCGGTGGCGATCGTCGCCAGCACCGACTCGAGGACGGCGACGAACCGCTCGGCGGTGGCCCCGTCGAACAGGTCGGTCGCGTAGGCGAGCTTCCCGCTCACCCCGTCGGGCGAGTCGAAGACGTCGAGGTCGAGATCCGTCTTGACCGCGCCCACCGCCACCGGGCTCGGCTTCGTCAAGGTGTTCCCGATGCGGAAACCGTTGGCGGGGCGGCGATCCGCAACGCGGTGGGTGAGCATGACCTGGAAGAGCGGGTTGCGGCCGGCGGAGCGCTCGGTGCCCAGCGCACGCGTGATCTCCACGAACGGCGCGGCCTGGTGCTCGAACCCGTCGAGCACCGCGCGCCGGGTGTTCCGCAGGACCTCGGCGACCGTGTCACCGGGCTGGAACCGGTGGCGGATCGGCAGGGTGTTCACGAAGTACCCGACCAGGTCCTCCAGGCCGTCCTCGGTGCGTCCGCCGACCGGTGAGCCGATCACCACGTCCGCACCGGCGCCCAGCGCCGACACGGTCAGCGCGACCGCGGCCTGGAGCGTCATGAACATGCTCACGCCCTGCTCGTCCGCGACCCGGCGCAGGCCCGTCACGACCTGGGGGTCGAGGGTGAACCGCAGATCCGCGCCGAGGTGGGTCGGTGCCACCGGCCGGGGCCGGTCCGGCGTGACCGCGGACTCGTCGGGCGCGTCCGCGAGGACGTCACGCCAGTAGTCGAGGTGCCGGGAGAGCGGCGAACCCGGGTCCGACGCCTCCCCCAGGACCTCGCGTTGCCAGATCGCGTAGTCCGCGTACTGGGCCCGCAGCGGCGTCCACCCCGGCTCCTCCCCCGCGGCCCGCGCCTCGTAGGCGGTCGAGAGGTCGCTCAGCAGCGACGGGAACGACCACTCGTCCACCGCGTGGTGGTGCACCGCGACGACGACCATCCAGTCGTCGGCGCCGGCGTGGAGCAGTGCGACGCGGATCGGGAGGTCGGCCGCGAGGTCGAACCTCTTCTGCACCAACGCTTCCACTCGCACATCCACGTCGGCGGCGTCCAGCCCCGTGACGTCCTCGACGAGCGGAGCGAGCCTGCCGGCTGCTTCCTCTGCGGGCACGACGACCTGGCGCAGCGTGCCGTTCTCCTCCACCAGGAGCGTGCGCAGCGCCTCGTGGCGGGACACCACGTCCCGCACCGCCGTGATCAGGACGTCAGGATCCAGGTCACCGCCCAGGCGCAGCACCACCGGCACCACGTACCGCCCACCCGGTCCGCCCAGCTGGTCGATGAGCCAAAGTGCTTGCTGTCCGTGGGAAACCGGCAGGACGTCCGGGCGTGGCAGGTCGCCGATGCGCGTGCCGGAGGTCTCGGTGGTGTCGGCGACGCGGGCGAGGTCGCCGATGCGGGGGTGGTCGAAGACGTCGCGGAGGGTGAGCCCGGTGCCGAGCAGCGCGTTGGCGCGGGCGACGACCCTGGTGGCGAGCAGCGAGTGCCCGCCGAGGCGGAAGAAGTCGTCGTCCACACCGAGGTCGGCGTCGAGCCGCAGGACGTCGCGGAAGATCCCGGCGAGGGCGATCTCGGCGGCGGTCTCGGGTGCCCGGCCGCCGTCCGCACCCGCGGCGAGGTCCGGTTGCGGCAACGCGCGGCGATCGAGCTTTCCGTTGGGGGTCAACGGGAAGCGGGCCAGGAGCGTGAACGTCGTCGGGACCATGTAGTCCGGCACAGACCGTGCCAGGTGCTCGCGGAGCGACTTGACCGGTACCTCGTCGGCGGTCGTGGTGACGTAGGCGGCGAGGTACTTGCCGCCCGCCGGGTGGTCCAGGGCGACGACGGCCGCACCGGACACCGCGTCGTGCTGTTCGAGGACCGCGCGGACCTCGCCGGGTTCGACCCGGAACCCGCGGATCTTCACCTGGTCGTCACTGCGACCGAGGTACTCCAACTGCCCCAGGGAGTTCCACCGCACGACATCGCCCGTGCGGTACAACCGCGCGCCGTCCTCGCCGAACGGATCGGCCACGAACCGGTCGGCGGTCAGACCAGGGCGACCGACGTACCCGTCCGCGAGCTGCACCCCACCCAGGTAGAGCTCACCGGTCAGCGCCGGACGCAGCCACGCGTCTAGAACGTGTGCCGTCGTGTTCGCGACCGGCACACCGATCGAGGTGGTGTCGGTGATGATGACTGCTGTGCCGTCACCGGTGACCTCGGTCGAACCGTAGAAGTTGTGCAATGTTGCTTGTGGCGCAGCGATTCGCATGGACTCCGCGGTACCCGCGGTGAGCGCCTCACCCGAAGAGATCCACGACCGGACGGAGGTCAGCGCCGCGGGTGCGTCGTCGTGCCGAACCAGGACGTCGGCCAGGCTCGGCACGGTCAGCAGGTGCGTGACCCGGTGCCGGGCGATCGTGCCGAGCAGGCCGGCCGGGTCCTGCGCGACCTCGGCAGGCACGACGACGATCCGGGCGCCGGCGACCAACGGCCCGAACAACTCCGTCACCGCGTCGACGAAACCCAAGCCGCTCTTCGACATTGCCACGCTGTCCGGCGTGTAGCCCAGCACGCGCTGACCCCACGCGAGCCGGTTGACGAGCGCACGGTGCGAAACGGCGACACCCTTGGGGTTTCCGGTCGTGCCGGACGTGAAGATCACCACGGCGGCGTCGAGCTCGTCCAGCGGCCGGTCGAGTTCAGGAGCAGCGGCCAGGTCGTGCACGTCGTGGTCGGTGATCACGACGGTGGGCGCGGCGTTGTCGAGGATGTACTTGACGCGTTCCTCGGGATAGCCCGGATCGATCGGCACGTACGCCGCTCCCGCACGCAGAACCCCGGCGAGCGCCACGAGCAGGTCCACCGAACGCGTCATGGCGATCGCGACCCGGTCCCCCACCCGCACACCGCGCTCGACCAGGAGGCGCGCGAACGCGTTGACCCGTCCGTCGAACTGGCCGTAGGTCAGCTCGACACCGCCGGCCACGACGGCGATCGCGTCGGGATCGGCCGCGACCCGCTGACGCACCAACGCGTCCACTGTGGTCGGAGCGACGTCGAGCGCCTCACCCCGCGCCCACGAGGCGTCCGGGCCGTCGAACCCGGTGCTCAGGTCGTGCAGAGTCCGGTCCGGAGCCCCGTCGAGAGCAGCACCGAGGAAACGACCGAACTGTTCGGCGTGCCGAAGCGGGTCGCCATCGACGGAACCTGTGGACAGCTCCAGCCGTATTCCGGTGTCCGGGTCGCGGTAGATCGCGAGGTCGAGCGATCCAACCGGACCGGTGCTGATCGTCTCGGAGACCGCGTCGACATCACCCAGGCGCGACATCGGCTCGAAGAGCCTGATGTTGATCGTCGGGAGCGCGAGGTACGAGGCCTGGCCACCCGGCCACGAACGGGCGATCTGGTGATCTTCGACAGCCGCGTGCCGCCGCGACGTCTTCAGCTGGCTCGCGACGACCTTCAGGACATCCGCGAAGACGTGGTGCGGACCGATCTCGGTGACGACCGGGATCGCCCTCGAAATCGCACTCGGCGTCCTCAGGGATTCACGATCGTCGCGCAACATCAAGGGAACCCGGACCGCGATGCGGTCACGCCCCTCGGCCACGGCGGTGTAGACGCCCCACAACGCGATCAGCGCGTCGGTCCAGGAAACCCTTGCCGCGCGGGCGAACTGCTGGACCTTCGCGTAGGTGCCGTCCAGCATCGGGACGATCACCGGCCGACTCGATGAAGAGAAAACCCCGGACAGGTCCTCCGCGTGGCCGATGCTCTCGATCCCGAGAACGCCGCTCCAGTAGGTGACGTCTTCAGCCCTGGAATCGTTGTGCTCGAGACCTTTCAGGGTGCCGAACCAGCAGTCGGGAACCGGGTCGCCTGCGCGGAGCGCGGAGTAGACCTCGGCGACCCGGCGGATGAACAACGAGATGCTGTAGCCGTCGACGAGCAGGATGTCGGTGACGAGGATCCACGCCCAGGTGCCGTTCTCGCGGCGGACGAGCGTCGAGCTCGTCGCCGGTTCTCCCGTCGCGGTGAGCCGGTCGCGAGCCAGCACCCGCACCCGGTCATCGCCATGAACCTCGTCGACGATCTCCGTCGAGAGCGTCTTGGACGAGTCGACGTAAGCGAACGGCTCACCGTCGTCGTCACCGAAACGCACCCGCATCGCGTCGGTCTCGGCGAACGCAGCGCTGACCGAGGACGCGAACACGGCCGGGTCGACCGGTCCGTCCAGCCAGATCAGCTGACCCGCGCAGAACACCGAGGACTCCGGAGCGAGCTTCCGCGCCACCCAGTTGCCCCGCTGGCTCGCGGTCAACCCCACACGAACAAAAGCCGTCAACGGAAGCACACCTACTTCTCTCGAACCACGGGCGGGCGCTCACGGCCCAAGGGCACGACCGACGGGGTACCGGCGACCGGGTCGGGCACGACGAGGCAGCGGAGTCCGAAGACCTCGTGCACCAGGTCGGCGGTCACGATCTCGGCCGGCGGGCCTTCGGCGACGACCCGGCCGTCCTTCATCGCGATCAGGTGCGTGGCGTAGCGGGCGGCGTGGTTCAGGTCGTGCAGCACGGCGACCAGGGTGTGGCCGACGTGGTGCAGGTCCGTGAACAGCTCCATCAGCTCGATCTGGTGGGTGATGTCGAGGAACGTGGTCGGCTCGTCGAGCAGCATGATGCTGGTGTGCTGCGCGAGCGCCATGGCCACCCACACCCGCTGGCGCTGACCACCCGACAGCTCGTCCACCAGCCGGCCGGACAGCTCCGTGACGGAGGTCTGGTCCATCGCCCGCAGCACGGCCTGCTCGTCGGCCTCGGTCCACTGCCGCGCGAACCCCTGGTGCGGGTACCGGCCCCTGGCCACCAGATCCCCCACGGTGATGCCCTCGGGGGCGATGGAGGACTGCGGCAGCAGCCCGACCCGCCGCGCCACCTCCTTCGTCTTGAAGGAGTGGATGTCGGCACCGTCGAGGACGACCCGCCCGGCCGACGGCTTCAACAACCGGGACAGGCCGCGCAGCAGGGTCGACTTGCCGCACGCGTTCGGCCCCACGATCACCGTGAACGACTCGTCCGGGATCTCCACGGACAGCTCTCGGGAGATGACGCGCTTGTCGTAGCCGATCGTCGCCGACTCCACGTGCAGGCGTGAGCCGCCCGGCGGTGGAGCGGACGCTCCTCCCGCTGCCGCAAGGCCGTCGACGGCGCTGGTGTTGGTGCTCAAAGGCGTCTCCTGGCCTCGATGATCAGCAGCCAGCCGAGGTAGCCACCGCCGAGCACGACGGTGACGATGCCGACCGGCAACGGGGTGGGGGCGACGTGCTGGGCGAGGTAGTCCGCCGCCAGGCAGAGCAGTGCGCCGACCAGGGCGGCGGGAGCGAGCACGATTCCCGCGCTGCGGACCAGCCTGCGGCCGATCTGCGGCGCGAGCAGCGAGATGAACGCGATCGGGCCCGACGCGGCGGTCACCGCCGCCGTCAACGCCACCCCCAGCACGATCAGCCCGAGACGGGTCGCCGTGACCCGCACTCCCTGGGCCGCGGCGGCGTCGTCGCCCAGCTCGAGCTGCCGCATCGGCCGGCTCGCCAGCGCCGCCAGCACCAGGAGCACGGCGATGCAGACGCCGCCGAAGGCGACCTGGCCGGAGGAGACGCCGTTCAGCGACCCGGCTCCCCAGGTGGCGGCGGCCATGGCCTCGTCCAGGTCGGCCTTGAGGATCAGCCAGGTGTTGAGCGAGGCGAGCATCGCCGAGATGCCGATGCCCACGACGATCAGCCGGAACCCCTGCACGCCCCGCCGGTACGCGAGCACGTAGACGGCGATGGCCGTCACGGTGCCGCCGAGCAGCGCCCCGCCCGACAACTGCCAGTACGTGCCGTTGACGAGGAGGATCACGACCAGCGCCCCGGTGTAGGCGCCCTGGGAGAACCCAATGATGTACGGGTCGGCGAGCGGGTTGCGCATCGTCGACTGGAAGAGCGCGCCGCTCACCCCCAGCGCGGCGCCGAACACCAGTGCCGCGAGGACGCGGGGCAGTCGCCACTCGACCACGATGTCGCGGACGAGCCCGCCCGTCCCCCCGGTCAGCGCGGAGACCACCTCCGCCGGACTGAGCTGGTACGAGCCCGTCATCAGCGCGAGCACGGCCAGGCCGGCGACCGCCAGCACGAGGACCGAGCACACGACGAGCGAGCGCCAGTCGAGCCTGATCGCGATCCCCCGGTGCCGCACCACCAGCACCCGCCGCCCGAAGTCGATCCGGCGCGTCCCCGTCCGGGACGAGCCGGCCTGCGGATCGAGTCCGCCGCGCACGCTCACAGTCCGCTCGCTTTCTTCTGCCGCACCAACGCGATGAGCACCGGGGCGCCGACGAACGCGGTGACGATGCCGACGGGGATTTCGGCGGGCCGCATGACGACCCGCCCGAGGATGTCGGAGGCCAGCAGCAGGATCGGGGCTAGCAGCGCGCTGTAGGCGAAGATCCACCGCTGGTCCGGGCCCACGATCCAGCGCGCGACGTGCGGCACCATCAGCCCGACGAAGCCGATCGGCCCGGCGATCGCGGTGGCGCCGCCGGCCAGCAGGGTCAGCGCGAGGATCGCGAGGATGCGGGTGCGCACCAGCCGGACGCCTTGGGAGGCGGCCAGGTCGTCACCGAGGGCCATGGCGTTGAGCGGCCCCGCCACCAGGAAGACCAGCACGAACGCGATGGCGAAGAACGGCAGGGTCGGCCACAACAGCTCGAGCGGACGACTCACGATCGTGCCGGCGTTCCAGGACCGCATCGCGTCGAAGGCGTCCGGGTTGGTCAGCTCGAGAGCCGAACCGGCACCGTGCAGCACCGATCCGACGCAGAGCCCGGCCAGCACCATCATCACCGGAGACTGGCCGCGCCGGGTCGATCCGAGGACGAGCACCACGAGTGTGACGAGCAGCGTTCCGGCGAAGGCGAACCACATGTAGCCCTGGATCTCGCGGATGCCGAGCAGCCCCACGGCGACCGTCACCGCGAAGGTGGCGCCCGCGTCCAGTCCGAGGATGCCGGGATCGGCCAGCGGGTTGCGGGTCAGCGCCTGGATCAACGCCCCCGAGAGACCCAGCGCCACCCCCACGACCAGTCCGACGACGGTGCGCGGCAACCGGAAGTCCCGGATCGCGAAGTGGTCGATGTCGTTCGCCGGGTGGAACAGCGCGTCCCACACGACGGTGGGCGCGATGGCCGTCGATCCGATCATCATGCTCGCCACCAGCAACGCGGCGAGCACGACGAGCGCGACGGTCAGGCCGATCAGACGACGACGCGGCCCGGACACCTTCCTGGTGCCCGGACCGGCGGGTCGTCGCAGCGCGAGATCGGTCACTTCTTGGCGGGGAGGGTCGCCAGTGCCTTGTCGAGCGACTCCAGGTACCGCAGCACGGCGCCGTAGGAGTTGTTGCCGGGGCAGAAGACACCGAGCGACTTGCCGGCCTGCACCGACGGCAGCGCCTTCCAGGTGTTGGTCTCCACCACCGGCGCGAAGACCTCGGTCGCCTTGCCCTGGGCGTCGGCCGGGTAGGTGATCACGTCGTACTTGGACAGCTCGGCGAGCTGCTCGAACGGCAGGTTCGTGTACGCCAGCGGGTCGGCGCCGGCGGCGGCCTTCGGGAAGTTGAAGCCGATGTCGTCCTGGGCGATCTCGACGCAGCCGATGTCCCCGATCACGTACGTGCCGGGGTCGGAGCTCGCGTAGCGGTCGAGGTTGACGAACTTGGTGTTCGCGATGGCGTCCGCGTACGTCTGCTTCATCTTGGCGACGCGGCCCTCGAAGTCCGACTTCTGCTTGGTGAGCGCGTCCTTGACGTTGCCGGCGTCGGCGAGCGCCTCGGCGAGCGCCTTCCACTCGGTGTCGAGGCCCCAGTAGGCCGTCGGGGCGATCTTCCCGAGCTGCTGCTCGATCTTCTTGAACTCGTCGTCGGGGATCTGCACCAGGATCAGGTCCGGCTTGAGGCTGGCGACCTTCTCGAGGTCCACCTCCTGGCCGAGCTTCGTGGCCTGCTGGAACGTCGCGCGCTGGTCCTCCGGCAGCAGCGCGAGGTCGGACTCGGCCACCTCGGTGACGCCCACCGGCTTGCCACCCATGTCGATGAACGGCAGGTCCGTGTTGCCGATCGTGACGACCCGCTGCGGGGAGGCGGGGACCTTGATGTCGCCGTTGCCGGCCTTGATGGTCCGGGTCTCGGCGGCCTTGTCGCCGGTGGTGCCGGCGCCGTTGTCGGCGCTGCCGCAGGCGGTGAGGACGAGCGCGACGCTCAGGATCGCGGCGGTCAGGGCCGCACCGCGCCTTCTCTGGGGAGTCGTGTTCATGGGTGTGCTCATCCTTTTCTTCTTCTTTTGGGGCACGGCGGGGTCAGTGGGTGCCGGCGGGCACGAGTTCGTGGACGGTGGTGCCCCACCCGACGGTGTGCGCGGTCGCGCGGACCAGTCCGGCGCGGGTGATCACCGCGTCGAGCTCGGCCGCGGTGCGCAGGCCGGAGCCGTGCGCGGTGAGCCCGACGAGGTCCGCCTCGCAGTCGTGCTCGTCGGGGGCGCCGGAGTCGAGGACCTCCTCGATCAACAGCACCCGGCCGCCGGGGTGGAGGTTCTCGGCCGCCCGCCGCAGGGCGTGGGCGGCGTCGGGGTCGGGAAGTGCTTTGAGGGCACGGCTGACGAACACGACGTCGGCGGCCGGGCTGGGTTCGAAGACGGACTGCTCGGCGACGCCGACCCGCGCGCGGTGCCGCTCGTCGGGGATGGTGTCGGGCAGGTCGCGCCGCAGCCAGTCGGCCTGGGCGGGCAGCGCGCAGATCGTCACGCGCAGGTCCACGTGGACTGCGACGAACTCACGGGCCTGGGCGGCCGCGCCACCGGAGTGGATCACCAGGTGCCGGACCCCGGCGAGGAGCTCGGACTCGGCGATCGACAGGGCCAGCGCGGACTGGAACTTCGCCAGGCGTTCGAGGTAGCGGTCCTCGTACCCCTGTTCGGCGCGCACGTCGGCGAAGGTCTGCCCGGTCACCGAGGCGTAGGCGGCACGGCCGGTGCGGATCGACTCGGTGAGCCCGTGCAGGCCGAGCTTCTCCCGGCCCACCACCCCGGCGGGGTGCAGGGCGTCGACCATGAAGTCGTTGGTCAGCACCTCGCCGACCGCCGTCAGCTCGTAGCGGCTTTCGGTCCCGGTCACGATGCCGATCGCGTGCAGGTAGCGCAGCAGCTTGCCCAGCGCGCGCTCGTCGCTGCCGGTCTTGCGCGCCAGGTCCGCGACATCGGTGACACCGCGGGAGATCAGGTCGGGCACGCCGAGCTCGACGGCGCTGCGGATCGCGAGCGGCCGGACCAGTTCGGTCAGGTCGTGGAGCTTCTCGAACGGCGTGCGCGTCTTCTCGGGGTCGGGCACCGAGCCGTCGGTCTCCGAGAGGACGACCTCGCCGCGGCGCCAGTAGCCGGTGAACTCGATGTCCTCTTTGGACATCGATCGGTCCTCGACGAGGTGGCGGCGCAGGTCCCGCACCGCCGTGTGTTCCCCGGCGACCCAGGCGAACGGACGGCCGTCCCACCACTCGGCGTTGCGGACCGCGTCCCGCAGGAGGGTGGTCGTCCCGGCCTCGGCGCCGTCGCGCACCAGCCACGTCACCTCGACGTGCGGCAGCGCCCGCAGTTCCGCCCGGTGAGCGTCCTCGGCGACCTCGACGAACACCTGCGCTCGCGCGTCGGCGGGGAGCTCGTCGAGCAGACGGCCGATCGCGGGGATCGCGGTGTCGTCACCGGCGACGAGGAACCAGTCCGCGTCGTGCGGGAGCGCACGGGACGCGCCGGGGCCGTAAAGATGAATGCTGTCACCGACTTCGGCGCGGTACGCCCAGGTGGTGCCCACGCCGACGCCGTGCCGGACGAAGTCCACGTCGAGCTCGCCGGCCGAGGGGTCCCAGCGGCGCACGGTGTAGACCTTGGTCAGCGGCCGCGGGTTCCTGGGCAGCTCCACGCCCTTCTCCTGCTGCACCGGCAGGACCGGTTCGGCATGGCCGGGGTGGCGGAACACGAGCCGGACGTCGTCGTCGAAGCCGAGGGAGTCGAAGGCGGGCCGCGGGAAGCCGTTCGCCGACGTGAACTCGCGGAGTTGCTTGCCGCCCAGCGTGATCCGCCGCATTCCCGGTGTCAGGTCGACCACCCGCACGACCTCGACCTCCCGCAGGGTCAAGGGGTGCACCGTGAGACGGCGTGAGGTCTTCGGCATGCTGGGGGCGGGCCTTTCCGATCTTCTTCCGGGCTGACGGGATCGCGCTCCATCGGCGCGAGCCGTCGGCCATATTAGGTAACCCTTACCTTAAAAGCCAGCTCGGAACAGCAACGACCAGCAGTCGATTCCTGTTGCGAGGTCGTGCGTTTCCGCACCGGTCGAGCCGGGTGCTGGTGGCACGCCGCCCACGAGCACCCGTTCACGACGTCACCGGCGCGGACTCAGCTCATCGGCTGGAGAGCTGGTCGACCGCTCCCGGGACCGGCTCCGCGAGGTCGTTGCCCAGCGCGATGATCCGGTTGTCGGCGTCGACGTGCACGACCTTGGGCTCGTAGTCGGCCAGTTCGGACTTCTCGGCCAGCACGAACGACATGATGATCACCAGGTCACCGGGGTGCACGAGGTGCGCCGCCGCGCCGTTGATGCAGATCTCGCCGGTTCCGGGGGCCCCGATGATGATGTAGGTCTCGAGCCGGGCGCCGTTGGTGATGTCGACGACCTGGACCTTTTCGCCTTCGGAGAAGCCCGCGGCACGAGCGAGGTCTCCGTCGATCGTCAGCGAACCCACGTAGTGCAGGTCGGCCTGGGTGACCGTGGCGCGGTGGACTTTTCCGCCCAGGACTTCGTGAAACATTCCGGCTCCTAGTTCAGATCGTGCGGGGGTGGGTGGTGCGGGATCAGTCGGAAGTGTTCGCGAGGGCGGCGTCCGGGGTGCCGGCCGCGTTGTCCGCGTCGTGCGTCTCGTGCCGGGAAATGTGCTCGCGCAGGGACTTCGGGCGGATGTCGGTCCAGTGCGCGTCGATCCAGTCGAGCACTTCCTGGCGCGGCCTGCCGCCGGCTTCGCCGTACGCGATGCTCCAGCCGGCCGGCACCGGCTTGAACGTCGGCCACAACGAGTGCTGCTCCTCGCGGTTGATCAGCGCGTAGAAGGAACCGTTGTCGTCGTCGAACGGGTTCTGGGCCATGGGGTGCAGCTCCTCGTTGTCCCTATCGGGGGTCGATGCGGATCGCGGCGGGCAATCGCTGGTCGTCAGAGCGGTCGGGCTGGTCGTCGGTGATCGCGCGCAGGATGTCGGCGGCGCGGACCGCGACGTTGGACAGCAGGGACGACGTCAGCCCGTGGCTGTGCTGGACCCCGCCGTTGAGGAAGATCCGCTCGGGCACGCCGCGCAGCCGCAACCGGTAGTCGCGCTCGACGATCGGGAGCTCCCCCTCGAACGAGGACGACCCGTCGATGCTCGGCCCGAGCATGCCGCGGGTGTCCGCGGCGCGGAACCCGGTGGCGAAGACGACGGCGTCGACGTCGAGCGTGGTGGCGCCGCGGTTGCCGAGGTCGCGGATCGTCACCTCGACCCCGTCGGGACCCTCGCCCAGCCGCTCGATGCCGGTGACCCGGTGCACGATCAGCCGGCGCACACCACGCGTGTTCTCGTCGTACTCACGCCGGTACAGGTCCTCGATGAGCTCCGCGTCGACGGCGGAGTAGTTGGTCGCCCAGTGGTAGTCCAGCAGCTGCCGCTTGACCTCCGGCGGTGCCGTGTAGAACTCGTCGACCGCCTCCGGGTCGAAGATGCGGTTGGCGTAGGGCGTGTTGTCGGACGGGGCGTAGCCGAACCGGCGGAACGACGCGTGCACCTCCGCGTCGGGGTACGAGTCGTGCAGGTACGCGGCGACCTCCGCCGCGCTCTGCCCGGATCCCACGACGAGGAAGCGGCCGTGCGGCCGCGAGGGCAGCTCGGCGAGCCGGTGCAGCAGCTGGTGGTTGTGGAACACCCTGGCGCCCGGCACGACCCCCTCCGGCAGCACCGGCCGGATCCCGGCGCCGATCACGACGTGCCGTGCCGCGACGGTCGTCTCCGAGCCGTCGGCCTCGAGCGCGACCTCGAACCTCTCGCCGCTCCAGTCGACGCGGGTCGCCCTCGTGCCGTAGGAGACCGGGAAGTCGATCCGGCCCGCGGCCCAGCCCAGGTAGCCGTGGAACTCCTGCCGCGTCGGGAAGAACGTCTTGAGGTTGATGAAGTCGGACAGCCGCCCCTGCTCGTGCAGGTAGTTCAGGAACGTGAACGGACTGGCCGGGTTCCGGAGCGAGACCAGGTCCTTCAGGAAACTGATCTGCATGGTCGTGCCGGGCAACAACATGCCGTCGTGCCACCCGAACCGCGGCCGGACGTCGACGAATCTCGCCGTCAGCCGCCGGTCGGCGCGACGCCCGCTGTTGAATTCTTTGACCGCGATCGCCAGGGCCAGGTTCGACGGACCGAAACCGATACCGAGAATGTCCACCTCACCGCCGTCGTGATCTCCCGATCCGAGACGACGATCACCGAACTCGACCAACTCATCCATCGTCATCCGGCAACTGGCCCCTTTTGTCACAGGTCGCGAACGAACGGCGCGATGGTCCGACATCCCTCATCGAGGGCCAACCCTAGCACATTGACTTAGGCAAGCCTAAGCTCATTCGGAGCAGGCGCTCACCCCCGGACACGCGGTCCGCGCGGCCGCTTCCGACCGCAGGTGCGCCCACTCCGCGCGAACTCAGGCGAGCGAACCGGCCCGTCGGCCGATCACCATTCCCGCGATCAGGCCGGCGCCGGTCGGATAGTTCGCGCTGAAGAGCCCGCCGAGCGTTTCACCGCACGCGAACAGCCCGGGAACGGGTTCGCCCGACGGATCGAGCACCCGGCCGTCACCGTCACCTCGTAATCCGCCGAAGGTGAAACTGATGCCGCAGGTCACCGGATACGCGTAGAACGGCGGCTCTTCGAGCGCCGACGCCCAATTGCTCTTGACCGGTTCGACGGCCGCACTGCGACCGTCCTTGACCGTCGGGTCGAGCGGACGACTGGAATCGATGGAGGAGTTGAACTCTTTCACCGTGTGCACGAATCCGTCGACGTCGACGTCCATTGCCGCGGCGAGTTCTTCGACACTCCCCGCCACCACCGGGATGATGCCGGGCATTTCGTACTCGTACGCCGCGACCATCGCCCGCGACTTCGCGTCGAACACCTGGAAAGCCACCGATCCCGGCTGTTCGAGAATCACCTTGCCGTACTTCGCATAGGTGTAGTTGCGGAAGTCCGCGCCCTCGTCGAAGAACCGTTCACCCCGGCGGTTCACCACGATTCCGAACGGATAGCCGTAGCGGCTGAGCCGGTGCGTCAGAGCGCGGTTGCTCTCGTTGTCGGGGAACGAGGCGTCCCACGGCACGCTGTGGCACGTCGACCAGTCGCCGCCACGGTCCGCGCCGATCTCCAGCGCGGCGCCGATCAGGTCCCCGGTGTTGTAGGGCGTGCCGCGCAGCTTCGCGTGCTGCCAGCCGTCCCCGAGATAGCGCTGACGCCACTCCGCGTTCGCCTGGAAACCACCGCTGGCGATCACCACCGACTCCGCGCGGAGCTCCTGCTCCCCCATCCGGACGCCGACGACCGAACCCCCCTCGGTCAGCAACCCCGTGACCGCGCAGTCGTAGCGCACCTCGACCCCGAGCCGTTCCGCGATGCGCTCGTGGCCCGACACCAGCCCGGGTCCGCCGCCGACGTTGCGCACGTGCGACCCACCCCAGAACACCAGGGTCCCGTCGGGCCGCAAGTTGGCCTGCCGCTCGTACATCAGCTCGAACCGCATCCCCAGCGAGTGCAACCAGCGCACCGCGTCACGAGACCCCTCGGCGACGACCTCGGCGAGCTCCTTGTCCCCCCGCCCGCCGGTGACCCGTTCCAGGTCGTCCAGGAACTCCGCCACCGAGTACGGCGGGACCTCGGTGCGCGCGTGCCGCTCGTCGGGCTCGAGCACCTCGAGCAGGTCACCGAGCCCGTCGTGCACCATCCGGGTCGAACCGAGGGTGTAGTAGCTGTTCCCGCCGGCATGCGCCCGCGGCGCCTTCTCCAGCAGCACCACGCGCCGCCCACGCCCGGCCGCCGCGTGGGCCGCGCAGTAACCGGCGTTCCCGCCGCCCACCACGACAACCTCGGGGTCGCGCACGTCCAACTCCCCCACCGACAACCACACTCCTCCGGCACCGTCGCCGCCTGGTTCCTGATGACCACCGTCAGTCCGACCGGCCGTTGTCGACCTCGGCCGGACCTGGGTGGCGGCGCCGTCCGCTCGTGCTCTGGACGACGCCTGCAGCTGGTGCAGCTTAGCCTTACCTAAATTGAAACTCCGTGTGTTCTGGCCCACTGACGTGACGGGCCGAAGGGAGATCAATGTCTCGGAGGTGATCAACAGCACGGGCGTCGCCCAGACCGCCCGTGTCCACAAAGGACTCATGCTCGGCGAGCGCCGCGGTGGCGACCACCGTTTCCCGGCGCCGTGACATGAACTCCAGCGACGACAACGGTGTGCTCGACCGAGCGCCGAACGACAACCGCGGCGTGCGCGAGGAGCGCACGCCGCGGCGAAGTCAGCCGCCCGTCACCCGCACCTGCCCGGTGGCCTCGACCAGATTGGTCAGGGTGGCCCGCACCTCCGGGTAGCCGCGCGCCTCGAGCCCGCAGTCCAGGTTGACCCACAGCCGCTCGGCCGACACCGCAGCGGGTTCCTGCTGGCCATCGCTTCCCAGGCCCTGCACGGGCTCAGGGCTCGCCTCTCGAGGAGACAGACGGCGGTCGTTCCCCCTCACCGCTGCGGGGCAGTCCCGGACTCTCACCGGGTTCCCTCTTGTCTCGGCCACCGCCGTGCTGCTCACGGAGGCCGAACCAGCTGCACACCCACTGCAGCGGTGGCCGAGCGCGCTCGACGCTCACGCCCGCGCCGACTGCCAGGCGGCCCAGAGCCGGGCGTAGTGCCCGCCCGCGGCGACCAGCTCGTCGTGGGTGCCCGACTCGACGATCCGGCCGTGCTCCAGGACGAGGATGCGGTCGGCCGCGGCGGCCTGCCGCAACCGGTGTGCCACCACGAGTCCGGTCCGTCCGGTGAGGACCGCGGCCGCCCCGTCCTCGAGGCGGGTCGCGTCGCGGCTGTCGGCCTCGGCCGTGGCCTCGTCCAGCAGCACCACGGCCGGGTCGGCGAGCAACGCGCGCGCGAGAGCGACCTGGGCGGTCTGGGCGGGGTCCAGCTCTCGCCCCAGTTCGCCGACCACGGTCCGGACTCCGTCGGGCAGCTCGTCGATCCAGTGCGCGCCGACCGCGCGCAGCGCGCGTTCGGTGTCGGCGTCGGTCGCCGACGGCGCGGCCAGCCGGAGGTCCTCCGCCAGCGGGCCCGCGAAGACGTGCGTCTCCTGGGGCACCAGGACCAGCGGTGCAGCCCCGTCCGGGATCTCGCCGGCCCAGCTCACGCGGCCCTCGCTCGGCGAGGCGAGGCCGGCGAGAAGGACGGCCAGCGTGGACTTCCCGGCGCCGCTCGCGCCGACGAGCGCGACCGTCTCCCCCTGCCGCAGCCGCAGGGACACCTCGTGCAGGACCGGTTCGGTCGTGCCGGGATAGCGGTGCGTCACGGCGTCCGCGCGGAGCTCCCCGGTGCGCGCCGGTGCCGACACAGCCGTGCTCGGTTCGGAGGTCCCGATCACGCCCACGATGCGCTGCAGGCTCGCCATCGCGGACTGCACCTGGTCGAAGCTGAACACCAGCAGGCCCAAGGGGTTGAACAGCCGGTGGAAGTACAGCGCCGCCGCGGTCACCGCGCCCACTGACGCCGAGCCCGTGCGCACGAGGACGAACCCGGTGATCACGATGGCGACGAGACCGGTCAGCTCGGCGATGTTGATCCACTTGCCCCAGGCGGTGGAGAACCACAGGATCGCGCGGGAGACGTCCCGCGCCCGGCCCGACGACTCGTCGATCAACCCGACGTGGCGCTCCTCGGCACCGTAGGCGCGCAGCGTCGGAAGCCCTTCGAGTGCGGACACGAGCGTTTCGGCACGGTCGCCGAACGCCGCGCGCTCCTGCGCGTACCGGTCCGCCGCGCGGGGCAGGTACCAGCGCAGCGCGAACCCGTAGACCGGGATCGCGAGCAGGCCGGCCACGGCGAGCCAGGGGTCGAGGGCGAACAGGCCCGCCATCGTCAAGCCGACGGTCAGCGCCGCCCCGACCCACTGCGCGAGCAGCGTGGCCACGACCTCGCTGATCACGGCGACGTCGTCGCCAACCCGGCTGAGCAGGTCTCCGCGCCCGGTCTCCTCGACCTCGGCCGCGGGCATGCGCAGCGCGGCGGCGACGGTGTCCTCCCGCATCCGCGCGAGCACCCGCTGACCGATCCGCGACACGAGCGCGCCGCTGAGCGCCGTCAGCAGTGCCGCACCCAAGCCGGCCGCGCCGACCAGGGCCGTGAGGCCGACGACGGTCGAAGCCTGCGCACCGCCGATCACCTCGTCGACCATCCGGCCGACGACCCACGGGGCGACCAGTCCCGCCAGCGCCGCCGCGACCGCCAGCACCAGCGTCGCGGCGGCGAGGCCGCGCTGGTCCCGCACGTACCCGCCGACCGCGCGGCGGACCTCACGCGCCGTGGCCAGGGGAAGACGCCGGCTCATCCGAGAACCCTCCTGCGGTAGTCGGGCTCGCTGTCGAGGAGCCCGTGGTGGGTGCCGATCACCACGTCCCCGGCGGAACGCGCGAACACCACCTGGTCGGTCCGGTCGAGCAGGATCGGGCTCGTGGTCGCCACGACCGTCGCCCGCCGCTCGGTGCCGGGACCGTGCCGGTACCGGCGCACCCCGTCCGCGACGGCCTGTTCGGTCACCGGGTCCAGCGCGGTCGTGGGCTCCGTCAGCACCAGCGCGGGCGGATCGGTGTGCAACGCGCGCGCCAGGACGATCCGCTGCCGCTGCCCGCCGGACAGGCTCAGCCCCCGGTCCCGCACGGCCGCGAGCAGACCGCCGGGCCGGGCGTCCACGACCTCGTCGGCCCCCGCCGCGACCAGGGCCGGCCGCAGCTGCTCCGGCGAGTGCGCCGGTCGTCCCAGCGTGAGGTTGTCCTCGAACGTCCCCGCGAACAGGTGGGCCCGCACCGGTTCGACGTGCACCCGCGACGGTGGCTCGCCCTGCCACTCGACGCGCACCCGGCCCGGTTCCCCGCCCCGCAGCGCTTCGAGCAGGTCGTCCACCACCCCGGGGTCGGCGACGATCCCGGTGCACCCGTCCGCCAGCAGCGGGATCCTGACGGACGGCGCCTCGGCGCGTGCCGCACGGGCGGGCTCCTGCTCGTCGTCCAGGACGGCCCCGACACGGCCCGAGCTGGCCAGCGCCGCCGCCCCGAAGCGCAGGTACATCCCGACGCCGGACAGCGGTTCGGCGATGAACTGGGCCGCGCCGATCGCGGCGACGAACGCGCCGATCCCGATCGCCCCGTCCACCGCGAGCAGACCGGCCGAGAGCACGGCCACGACCAGCACGATCGTGCTCGCCAGCACCGTCACCCCGAGCTGCAGCGACGCCGCCGTGCCGGCCCGGACGCCGGCCGCCTCGGCGGCCCGGCTCACCGCCCGGTACCGCCGCACCGCGGTCTCCTCCGCCCGCAGGCCGTGCACCACCCGCAGGCCCGTCACCAGGTCGGTCGCCAGCGTGGAGGCGGCCGCCAGCGCCTCCTGCTGCCCGGCCACCCTCCTGGCCAGCAACGGCGACAGCAGGTTCAGCCCGAAGGTCGTCACCACCGCGGTCACGATCAGCAGGACCCCGAGCCGCACGTCGATGCCGACCAGCACCACGCAGCTGACCCCCAGGGCGGCGACCGCGCCGGCGAGACCGGCGATCCACACCACCGCCCGCGAGACCTGGTCGGCGTCCGACGACGCGATCGTCAGCAACTCGCCCCGGTGCCGCGCGGCCGCCGTACCGCCGATGCGCAGCAACCGGGCCCCGAGCTCGGCCCGCAGTGCGTGGGCCTCGTCGATGACGGCCAGCTGGGCCGACCGCGCGAACCAGCGGTAGCACGTGTTCAGGACGGCGAACAGCACCACCAGTCCCGCGACGCACAGCACCAGTGCGGTGAGCTCACCGCTGGCCACCGCCTCGTCGATCGCGACGCCCAGGGCGACCGGGACCAACGCCTCGCACGTCTGGTGTCCCATGAGCAGCAGCGATGCGCCTGCCACCCGGCCGCGCTGCCGCCGCAGCACCCTCCGGCGGACCCGTGCCGCGTCCCCAACGCTGTTGATGCCAACCTCCCCAGTCGACCACCGTGCCGAACGAGAACATCCTCGACGGTGCCGAGGTGCGGGACGTCGCCGCCCCGTTGATCACGCGCGGGTGCGCCAGAGCACCACGACGAAGTAGGGCGTGCCGACCAGTGCGATGACGAGCCCCGCGGGGATCTGCGCCGGGGCGATCACCGTGCGCCCCAGGGTGTCCGCGGCGCTGACCAGGATCGCGCCGATCGCCGCGGCCACCGGGACGACTCGGGCGTGCCGGCCGCCGACCAGGGAGCGCGCGAGGTGCGGTGCGACCAGGCCGACGAAGGCCACGACACCGATGGCGGCGACCGCGGTGGCCGCCAGGACTCCGCACGCGGCGAGGATCACGACGCGCGACCGTTCCAGGCGCAGGCCGAGGATGCGCGGGGTGTCGTCGTCGATGCTGTGCAGGTCGAGCTCGCGGTGCCGCGACCACAGCAACGGCAGCAGCAGCGCCAGTGCGAGCAGCCCGGGCACCACCTGGTCCAGGGTGCGGCCGTAGGTGGAGCCGGACAGCCAGGTGAGCGCCTTGGCCATGTTCCACGGGTCCGAGGTGACGATCAGCAGCGTGATCAGCGCCATCCCGCCGGACCACAGGCCGATGCCGATGATCACCAGCCGGTCGGAGTCCAGGCCCGACCGCCAGGCCAGGCCGTAGACCAGGGCGAACGCGATCGCCGCGCCCGCTCCGGCGGCCCCGGCGATCTCCCACGCGGCCGCCAGCGGCACGAAGGTGATCAGGCCGATGGCGCCCAGGCCCGCGCCGGCGGTGATGCCGAGCAGGCCGGGTTCGGCGAGCGGGTTGCGGCTCACCGACTGGATCCCGCACCCGGACAGCGCCAGTGCCGCGCCCGCGGTCAGAGCGGCGAGCACTCGGGGCAGGCGTTGGTCGAGCACGAACGTCAGGGCCGTGCCCGTGCGGCCGGACAGCCAGTTGACGAGGTCGCCGAGCAGGACCAGCCGGTCGCCGAGCAGCATGCCGGCGATCGGGGCGATCACCAGCAGCGCCAGGACCGCGGCACCGGTGACGAGGAACCGGCGGCGCGACCCCGCGACGCTCACCCGGCCCGACGGCGGTTGCCGGCGCGAGCCGCCGGGACGGCTGCGACGGGCCAGCCACACCAGGACCACCGCGCCGACGACCGTGGTGATCACGCCGGTCGGCACCCGCAGCGCGCCCGCCGAGCCCATGGCGGCGCGCAGCAGCACGTCGGCGCCCAGCACCAGCACGACACCCACGAGTCCGGACAGGGGCAGGAGAACGCGGTGGCGGCCTTCGGCGGACATCAGCAGCCGGGTGATCACCGGCGCGCAGAGGCCGACGAACCCGACCGGCCCGGCGACCGTGACCGCCGCGGCCGTCAACGCCACCGTGAGCAGCACCGCGCCGATGCGGGTGCGGCGCACGTTCAGGCCGACGACGGTCGCGTTGTCGTCGCCCAGCGCCAGGACGTCCAGCGAACGACCCATCGCGATCAGAGCGGCGATCGCGACCAGCACGACCGGTGTCATCTGGGCGGTGGCGTCCAGGTTCGCCACGCTGAGCGATCCACTCCCCCAGGCGAACAGCCCCGAGGTCTCCTGCTCGTAGAACAGCAGCAGGAGAATGGTGATCGACTGCAACGCGAGTGTGACGGCCGAGCCGATCAGGACCAGCCGGGGTGTCGCCGACGCGGCGCCGGACAGCCCCAGCACCACGACGGCGGCCGCGAGCGCTCCCACGAACGCCGTCGCGCCGGCGGGCAGGGCCGGCAGGGTCACGCCGAACGCGGACACCGCGACGACCGCCAGGTAGGCACCGGCGTTGACGGCGAGGGTGTCCGGTGCCGCGAGCGGGTTGCGCGCCACGGACTGCATGCCCGCGCCCGCGACGCCGAGGGCGACCCCGAGCAGCAGGGCCGTGAGCAGCCGCGGCATCCGCGACCCGGACAGCACGGCGTGGGTCTGGTCATCGCCCGCCCCGAAGACGGCGCGCAGGACGTCGAGCACCCCGGTGTCGGCGGTGCCCTGGGTGAGGTGGACGGCGGCGAGCAGTGCGATGAGCACCAGGCTCGCCGCCGTGACGACGGCGTTGCGCACGATCAGGCGAGTGCTTTCACGAACTGGTCGGCGATGTGCACCACGGACTTCGGGCCGCCGAACGTCCACGTGCCCGCTTCGAGCTTGTGGACCTTCTTGGACGACACGAACGGCAGCCGCTGCCACACCGGGTTCTGGGCGAGCCCGGTCGTGAAGACGTCCTCCTCGGAGGCGCTGTAGAACAGCACGGTGTTCGGGTCGGTGAGCGCGGTCAGGCCCTCGACGTCGGTCTGGCCCAGGGCCCACTGCGGGTCGACCTGCCCGGTCCACGCGTTCTTCAGCCCCAGCGCCTCGGCCGTGTCGGACACGAGCGAGCCCTTGCCGAACGGGCGGATGCTGACGGTGCTGCCCTCGAGGTAGCCGTCGGCCATGAAGAACGGAGTGCCCGCCTTGGCGGCCAACGCCTTCTTGCCGTCGGCCAGCTTCGTGTCCATTTCGGACAGCAGCTTGTCGGCCTCCGCCGTCTTGCCGATCGCCTGCGCGATCATCTTCACGTCCTCGCGCAACCGGTCGAAGTTGCGCGCGGCGTCACTGGACTTCGTGACGACGACCGGCACGTACTTCTCCAGCTGCGGCACCAGCGCCGAGTCCCGCTCCGCCGCCATGATCACGACGTCCGGGTTCAGCGCCACGATCGAGTCGACGCTCGGCTCGCCGCGCTTGCCGACGTCCTTGACCGAGGCGTCCAGCGGCGCCACCGCGTCCCACGTCTTGTAGCCCGCCGTGTCGGCCACACCCACCGGCATCACGCCGAGCGACGCGACGACCTCGGCCTCGCCCCACTCGAGTGCGACGACGCGTTGGGCCGCGCCCTTGAGCTCGACGGACTTGCCGCGGGAGTCGGTCACCTTGACCGGGCCGCTCGCGGCTCCGTTCGGCTGCTCGGCCTGTGGTGTTTCCGTGGTACCGCAGGCGGACAGGAGGATCGCGGTGACCGCGACCAGGACTGGGACGCGCATGACAGACAGGCCTTCCGGGTAGTGATTTCAGACGCGAGGGGTGTGTCTGCCGACGGGGCGGCAGTGCAGGGTTCCGGTGACCGGGTCGTCCGCGACGTGCACGACGACGCCGTAGGCCTCGGTCAGGTGCTCGGCCGTGAGCACCTCCTTCACGGCGCCGCTCGCAAGAGCTTTCCCCTGCGACAGCAGGATCACGCGATCGGCGATGATCGCCGCGTGGTCGAGGTCGTGCAGCACCACCCCGACCGCCACGCCGTGGTCGTCGGCGAGATCCCGCACGACGTCGAGGATCTCCACCTGGTAGCGAAGGTCGAGGTGGTTGGTCGGCTCGTCGAGCAGCAGCACCGACGTCTGCTGGGCGAGGCACGACGCGAGCCACACGCGTTGCAGCTCACCGCCGGACAGCTCGTCGACGCCCCGGCCGGCCATGTCGGCCACGCCCGTCATCGTCATCGCCCTGGCGACGGCGACGGCCCCGTCCGGGTCCGTGCCGCGCCAGCCGGAGCGGTACGGGTGACGCCCGTACCCGACGACGTCCTGGACGGACACACCGGACGGCGTCGGCCGCTGCTGCGTGAGCAGGGTGACGTTGCGGGCGAACTCCTTGCCGGACAACACTGAGCCGCGCCACACGGACCGGTCGCCGAGGCGCACCTCGCCGTCCTTCGGCCGGTGCAGGCGGGCCAGCGAGCGCAGCACCGTCGACTTGCCGGATCCGTTCGGGCCGACCAGCGCCGTGACGGCTCCGGGCGTCAGCTCCACCGAGACTCCGTGCACGACCTCGTGCTCGTGGTGGGCGAGCACCAGGCCTTGGGCGGCCAGCACCGCCCCATCCGACTCCGACATGAGGGGAGCCTAACCTAAGTATTCCTCAGGCCAAGCGACCGTGATCGACGGCACGTCCACTGAGGACTCGTCGCCGGCCGGCGAGCGGGCTCTTGCACGACGGGGGCATCCTCCTGGCCGATCGGCCAGGAGCGCCTTACTCGACAAGACGGGAAGGCGGTCCTTGCTCGCCGATCGGACGTTGCCGGACGGGACCGGACGACGGTCAGCCCACCGGAGCCCCGTCGCCCGCCGCTCCCCCTTCACGCGCCTGCCCGTAAGGCACCGCGCGCAGGAGGGTGACGCGGATCGTGGCACCGCCGGGGGTCCGGTAGGTGCGCTGCTCTCCTTGCCGGGCACCGTTGACGGCCGCCCCGAGCGGGGCGTCCGGTGAGCAGACCTCGATCGAGCCGTGTTCCGCGCCGCGTGCTCCGAGCAGGAACGTCTCGGTCTCGCCGGTGTCGTCGAAGCTGACGGTGAGCACCATGCCGGGTTCGGCGATGCCGTCGTCCGGGGGGTCCTCGCCCACGATCGCGCCGGTGAGGAGGTCCTTGATCCGGCGGATGCGCGCTTCCCGGTCCCGCAGGCCGAGGAAGTCCGGCTCGCCGGCCTCCTCGCCCAGGCGGCTGCGCACCGGCGACAGCAAGGTCATCAGTTCGTTGCGGAGCCTGTGGTGCGCCTGCGGCGTCAGCCACACGCGCGGGGTCGTGCTCGTCATGATGCCTCCGTGGCAGGGTCTGGTGCCGTCAGGGCGGTCTGGGGGAGGTACCGCCCTGACGGCGGGGCGTCCGCCCGGGCCGGTTTCGTCGGCCCGCGACCCGCGCGGACAGGAAGGGGGTCAGCGGCGCAGCAGCGCTTCGAAGTCGCGGGCGTAGCCGGACGCCACGCCCAGGAGGATGTCGCGCTGGACGCGGAGGAAGTCGTTCTCCTTGCGCAGCCGCACCAGTTCGGTGCGCTCGTCCTCGGTCAACGGCCCGTCGGCGGGTTCGGCTTCCACGTGATCATCACCTGAGGGGGTCGAACGCGCGGAGGGCGGCGGGTTGTTTGCCGGTGGTGATCTGCTCCGCCAGCAAGCGTCCGGTGACCGGCCCCTGCGCCAGACCCCACATGCCGTGACCGCCGGCGACGTACAGGCCCGGAATCCTCGTCTCGCCGATGAGCGCGCGGCCGTCCGGGGTGACCGGGCGGGGACCGACCCAGACGTCGGTGCGTTCCTCCCACCGCACGCCGTCGAGCAGGGGCCGGGCGGAGGCGATGATCGCGTCCACCCGTGCCTCGTCCAGCGGCGCGTCCGGGGCGCGGAACTCCATGGTGCCCGCGACCCGGAGGCCGTCCCGGTACGGGGTGCACGCCACGCGCACCTCGGGCAGGTAGACCGGACCGCGCACCGGCTCGCGCACCGGCACGGTGAACGAGTACCCGCGGCCCGCCCGGACCGGGGTGCGGACACCGGCCCGTGCGGCGAGTCCCGGCAACCAGGCACCGGTGGCCAGCACGGCCACGTCGGCGCGGAGGATCTCCCCGTCCTTCGAGCGCACGGCCACACCGGCGTTCTCCGGCTCGACTCCGGTCACCTCCAGGGACCGGACCGCGCCGCCACGGGCGAGGACGGCCCGGCCCAGCGCCCGCACGAAGCCGCCGGGGTCGACGAAGCGCTGTCCGTCGACGCGCACACCGGCGGTGAGGACGGACGACGCCAGCGGCACCTGCTCGCGCAGGTCCGTTGTGGACAGTCTCGTGTGGTCGACCGGCTGCCCCGCCGCCGCGAGCCTCTCCAGCTCGCGCAGGAGGCTCTGCGCGCTCACGGCAGAGGTGAAGAGCGCTGTGATCGGCGCGTCGACTGTGGGCGCCTCGACGCCGTTCGCGGTGAGCACGTCGTAGGCCTCGACGCACTCCTCGTTGAGGGGGATGTTCGCCTGGGCCGCTCTGGTCCACGACGACCAGCGGCAGTGGGAGGCGAACCGGGTGAGGAACGACCAGAGCCCCGGGTCGGCGGTCAGCGGGATGTGGAGGGGCGCGGCCGGGTCGAACAGGGACCGCAGGCCGTAGCGCAGGACCGCCGGTTCGTTCAGCGGGATCGCGAGCCCCGGCGCGATCCACCCGGCGTTGCCCCAGGACGCGCCCGCCGCGACCCCGGTCCGGTCGACCACGGTTACCTCGACTCCGCGTTCCTGCAGGAACCAGGCCGTGGACAGGCCCACGACGCCCGCACCGACCACCACCGCTGAGCGCGGACCACCGTCAAGGCGCCCGTCCATCCCGACCTCCCGTCATCGCTTGTCGCGACTCCAGGATGCGGGCGACGACGGGCCGACCGGTTGTCCGATTCCTACAATCGCGGGTCAGCGGTTGTCGGTTTCCGACACCGTCGCGGCCAGATCGATCATCATCGCGACCCTCTTGGCGGCGTCGTCCAGACCGAGGCTGGTCACCGCGCCCATCTTCCGCAGCCGGTTGCGCACCGTGTTCCCGTGCACCCCGAGGCGTTCCCCCGCCGCGGCCAGGTCGCCCTGCGCCTCCAGCCAGGCGCGCAACGTCGCGACGTAGTCGGTGCCGTGGTCACCGTCGTGGCGGCGCAGGTCGGCCACCGGTCCGCGGGCCGACGCCCGGCCGACCCGTGCCGCGGTGCGCAGGCGCTGCACCAGGATCTCGTCCCACGACTCGTCGTAGGCGGGCGCGTCCCCGTCGCCCGCCCGCGCCTCGTGCAACGCCAGGCACTCGTCCGCCTCCTGACGAGCGGCGGGCAGGTCCGCAGGCCCGGCGACCGCGCTGATCCCCGCCGACAGCACGACCTTGCCGGGCAGCGCCGACCTCAGCGCCGCCAGCCAGTCCCGTGCCGCACCGATCCGCTCGCCCGGCAGAACCGTGTAGACGCTGGTGCCCGCCAACGCACTTCGCCCCGGCCGCGACCAGCCGAACCCGGTGGTCGCCTGCTCGAACGCCAGCAGCACGGCCGCATGCCGCTCCTCACCGACGTGCGCGCGCACGGCCACCACCCGGCCGGGTTCCGGCGGCAGCCCGAGCTGGCTGATCACCGTCGCGGCGTCCGCCGTGCCCTCCAGCAACCGGATCACCCACTCCGACTCCACCTGGCGTTCGAGGTCGGCGCTGGCCCGCAGCCGCAGCAGGTGCAACGCCACGATCCGGGCGCCGTCGGTCAGCGCGGTGCGCCGGGTGCCCGTCAACGGTGCCGGGCACGCCACCCAGATCGCACCGAGCAGTTCCCGGCCCACCCGGACCGCGACGACCATCCGCCCGGTCAGGCCGCGCTCCGGCGCGCCGGGGACGAACAGGGGTTCGTCGGACGCCAGCACGTGCGCCCGCACGCCCGCCGCGTCGAAGAGCTCCCGCACCCACGCGGGCACCTGCCGGCCCATGATGGTCTCCAGCCGGGCCGCGTCGACCTCCTGCTGCGGACCCGAGTAGGCCAGCACGCGCGACAGCGGGTCCTCGATCGTCACCGCACCCCCGGTCGCGGCGGAGACGCTGTCGGCCAGCGCGAACAGGTCCGTCGGTCCGCGGCCCGACTCCGTCTCGCGGCCCTCCAGCACCAGTCCGTAGACCACCCCGGCCAGCTGGCTCCACGACAGGGCCGGATCCGCCAGCAGCACGGCGACACCCTCGGCCTCCCCCACGGCGACGGCGTCGGCCAGGAGGTCCTCACCGCCCCGGACGAGCACCACGACGGCGCGCACCGCCACGGCCGCGCGCACGGCCTCGGCCACCGACCCGGCGCCCACGGCGAGGTAGACGTCGCCCACCTCGGCACGGTCGTCCGTGGCGTCCCGCAGCACCACACCGCGCAGCTCCGCCGACCTCGGCACCGGACAGCAGCACAACCGGACCCCGTACCCGCCCAGCACGTTGACCAGGCGGTCCAGCCTCACCATGAGCACGCTCCCCGTCCACCGATGGCGTCACCGTAGAGGCAGGACCGGCGGGCAGCACCTCCGGCAGCGACCGGACGACGATCAGTTCCCGGGAACCGCCTGCCCGTGTCACCGGGGCGGGCGGAGCGCGGCGAGCCTGCGCAGCTGGACCTGGAAGCCGTCGTCCTCCTTCTCCCCCAGCGTCGCGCCGAGGTCGTCCAGCAGGTCCCAGTACCGCCACTTGTCCCGCCACTCCAACGGGATCGAGGCGACCCGCACGGCGCACACGCGCACGGCCAGACGGGTTCGGATGACGACGTGCTCTCCGTCGTAGGCGGGTGGCTGCCACAGCGCGCTCGCCGCCGACAGTTCCGAGAGCAGTGCGTCGTGCGCTCGTTGCGCCGTGTCGCGCTGGGACTGTTCGGTGCGTCCGGCCACCAAGCGGTCGGCGCCCATCTGCAACGCGGCGGCGACCAGCGCGATGACCGCCGTCTTGACGACCTCCTTGAGCGCCGACTCCCCGACGGCGAACGCGCCCGCGGCCGCCGAGGCGAGAGCGACGGTGGCCAGCAGGACGAACTTGGACACGAACGCGAGCAGCCGGTCCAGCAGCGAGTGGTCCTGGGCGGCCTCCACCTGCCGCAGTTGGCCGCGCAGCCACGTGACCTGCTGGAGCGCTTGGTGCCGTTGGGCGGTGGTGATGCCGCCGTGCCGCTTCAGGGACGCCAGCACGGCGTCGACGCGATCCGGGGGCAGGTCCAGGAACTCGCCGATCTCGGCCAGGGGCAGCGCGGCGATCGCGGAGATCGCCACGAGATCGGGCATCGCCTCCTTCACGAGCTGCCGCGACCGGCGCCGGCCGGTCTGGCGCAGGTGGCTCTCCGCGCTGTCGAGCAGCTCGTCGAGATCGCGGACGACCCCGGCGAGCGCGCTCGCGGCGAGCCGCACGTCGCCGGAGGCTCTCGCCGCCGCCCGCTCTTCCTCGTGGTAGAGCAGGAGTTCGAGCACCGGTGGTGCCCCGGCGGCCAGGTTCTCCTCGCGGCGTTGCGCCGGCGTGACGACGACGTCGGCCTCGGGCGGCGGCGTGAGCTGCTCCGCGGCGGCCCTGGCCTCGGCGACGGAGGAGCTGTCCGCTTTCCGGGTCCTGCGGGACGCGCCGTCCTCGCGCCGGAACGGGGTGGAGTAGCTCATCGCGCTCCTCTCACTGCACGCCCACCCTACTGATCACGTCCGAGGCCGGGGCCGGCTTCGGCGCACCTGCCGCAATCGCGGCGGAACGGGACGGGCACGGGCGTCGTCCGAATGGACGGACACCGGAGCACGTCCTGGCGAGCGGAGGAGCCATCAGCAGGGTGAGCGTGCGGGTACTGGGCCCTCTGGAGGTCTGGCGGGACGGCCGCAGGGAGGGTCTCGGCGGCGTCAAGCAGCGGGCCCTGCTCGCGCACCTCGCGCTGCACGCGAACACCGACGTCTCGCTCGACCAGCTGGTCGAGGCGCTGTGGCCCGCGACCCGGCCGCGGTCGGTGGTGCAGAACGTCCGGACCTACGTCTGGCGGCTGCGGCAGCTGCTCGGCGAGCGACTGCGCACCCACGGCACCGGGTACGTGCTGGAGCTCGGGGCCGACGAGCTCGACGCGCTGATGTTCGACGAGCTGGTCGCGGAGTCCCGCCGGCGCCCCGACGCGGCGCTGGGGTTGTTGCGCCGGGCGGAGTCGCTGTGGCGCGGGCGTCCGCTCGAGGACCTGCCGGACCACGACGCGTGGGCTCCCTCCCTCGCCCGGCTCGACGAGGCCCGGCTCGCGGCGACCGAGCACCGGCTCGGGTTGCAGGTGGCCGCGGGCGAGTGCGCCGAGGCGATCCCGGAGCTCCGGGCGTTGCTGGCGGAGCACCCCTACCGCGAGAGCGTGTGCGGACAGCTCGTGCTCGCCCTGCACCAGGACAACCGCCGCGCCGAGGCGTTGCAGGTCTACGCGGACATGCGCGGGCGGCTCACCGACGAGCTCGGCCTGGAGCCCGGAACCGCGCTGCGGGAGGCCCAGCTCGCGGTGCTGCGCGACGAACCGGCACCCGCTCCCCTGCGCCAACTCCCACCGGCGGTGTCCGACTTCCGCGGCCGCGCCGCCGAGATCGCGGTGCTGACGACGGCACTGCGGCAGGGATCCGCGCCGGCCGTGGTGACCGGGCCTCCCGGTGTCGGCAAGTCGGCGCTCGCGGTCCAGGTGGCACACCAGGTCGCCGACCACTTCCCGGACGGACAGCTCCACGTCGACCTCGGCGGCACCTCCGAGCACCCCCGCGAACCGAGCGAGGTGCTCACCGAACTGTTGCACGCCTTGGGGATCACGGGTGCCGGACTGCCCGCGCAGGTCACCGCCCGGTCGGCGCTGTTGCGCTCCAAGCTCGCCGGCCGGCGGGTGCTGCTGGTGCTCGACGACGCCGCCTCGGTGAGCCAGGTCGTGCCCCTGCTCCCGGCCGACGCGGGCTGCGCGGTCCTGGTCACCGGCCGGCGCAGGCTCACGGAGCTCCCCGGCGCGCTGCAGGTGGAGCTGGCACCGTTCTCGCCGGAGGAGGCGGCGGAACTGCTCGCCGCCATCGCGGGTGAGGAGCGGGTCTCCGCGCAACCCGGCGAGGCCGCGGCGATCGCGGTGGCGTGCGGGCACCTGCCGCTGGCGATCCGGGTGGCGGGCGCGCGGCTGGCCGGACGCGGCAGGTGGTCGATGCAGGTGCTGCGCGAGCGGCTCGTCGACGAGTCGACGCGGTTGCGCGAGCTCACCTCGGGCGAGCTGGCCGTGCGGGCGAGCTTCGACCTGAGCGTCCGGCAGCTGTCCCCGCCCGAGTTCCGGGCGTTCGTGCGGTTGGCCCTGCTCGGCCCGCACGACTTCCCGAGCTGGGTGGTCGAGACCCTGCTCGACGAGCCCGGCACCGAGCACCTCGTGGACGGGCTGGTCGACGCCCACCTGCTCGAGACCTTCGGCGCGGACGGCATCGGCCAGCCGCGCTACCGGCTGCACGACCTGTTGCGGTGCCACGCGCTCGACCACGCGCTGCCGGACGGTCGTGCCGCACTCGAACGGACGCTGCGCGCGTGGCTCCGGCTCGCGGTCACGGCCGCACGGCGGCTGCCCGTCACGTTCGGCACCACCATCGCCGACGCCGCCCCGGTCGCGGCGCCGGAACACCTGCTCGCCGAGCCCGTCGCGTGGTTCGAGGCGGAACGGCGCACGTTGTGCGGCGCGGTCGACCTCGCGGCGGACGCGGGTCTCGACGAGGTGGCGTGGCAGCTCGCGGCGGCCTGCGTGCCGTTCTTCGACCTGCACAGCCATTACGAGGACTGGGCGCGCACCCACGCGCGGGCGTTGCGCTGTGTCCGCGCGGCCGGCAACGAGGCGGGCGAGGCGGCGTTGCTGCGCGGCATCTCGCAGGTGCACATCTACCGCAGCGAGTTCACCGAGGCCGAGCAGGGACTGCTTGCGGCACAAGGGCTCTACCGCTCCCTCGGCGACGACCGCGGCCAGGGCGTCTCCGTCGCGGGCATCGGCGTGGTGTACCGGCTGCGGGCGGAGTACGAGCGCTCGATGGAGCTCTACACCGAGGCCCTGCGGCTGCTGGAGCGCGCGGGCGACCTGCACTCCGTCGCCCACGTGCGGGCGTCGATCGGCGGCGTGCACGGCTCGCTCGGGCGGCCGGAGGAGGCGCGGACGTGGCTCACGAACGCCCGGCAGCTCGCCGCGGACCTCGGTGACGCACACCGCGAGGCCCTGGTGCTGGTGCGGCTCTCCGCGCTCCACCGCAGCACGGGCGAGCACGAGCGGGAACTGACCGCCGCACGCCGGGCCGTGGCGATCCTGATGGACCTCACCGACGAGCGGTGCACGGCGTTCGCCCAGGTCGAGCTGGCCGAGGCGTTGATCTCGAACGGCCGCCCGCAGGAGGCGTACGACCTCGTGCGGCAGGCGCTGGAGACCTACCGCCGCACCGGGAACCGGGAAGGCGAACCCGCCGCGCGGCGAGCACTCGCACGCGCGGCGGGATCACTGGATCAGTTGCTGTTGCCGTACTTCCAGCCGAGGTAGTTGTTGAAGTAGCTCAGGGAACCGGGGTGACCGATCTTGCCCCCGACGCTCGTCGACCAGAAGCCGCCGTTGCCGTCCGCGATGCCCACGTGGCCCCACTGGCTGATGTTCCAGAAGACGAACGCTCCCCTGGGCGGCGTGCCGGTGGTGTGGCGGGCGCCGTCCGAGGACCGCCAGTGGTCGATCGCCGACGCGTGGTGCGTCGAGCGGTTCCACGCCAGGCGAACGGCGCGCTCGCAGTAGCCCTCGTACGCCGTGCTGCCGCGGCGGTCGGCCATCCACTTGATGGCGCCGTCCGCCGTCTGCTGGATGCCGACGTCGCCCTCGACGCCGGACGCGGTGGCCGTGTCGGCGAGCCACGGCTGCGCGATCTCGACGGTCGGGCTGAACGCCTCTCCGCTCGCCGCGCCGGCCGGAGCGGCCGTGCCGATCAGGGCCGCGCCGAGCAGACCGATGGCAGCGACCGTGACTTTGGTGAACCGCATGAGATCCCCTTTTCGCATGTCTGCACTGCTCCCCCAGCGTCGGGGGGTCGCATACACGGCCGATACATCGCCGATACACGGCGAACTAGGCTGCCGTCGTGGCACGGGGACGAGCGGGACGGTCGAAGGCGCGGCGGCGGCGCGACAGCGCACGCCGTGCGGCCGCGGGCCAGGCACGAGCCGGGATGGCGCGGGAGGTCGCCGCCACCCGCGACCAGGCGGAACGCACCTGGTGGGAGCGCCAGAGCCCGGGCACCCAGGCCTGGCTCGCCATCGCGGCGATCGTCGCCGTCGTCGGCGGGCACTTCCTGATGTGGGAGCTGCTGCTGCCGGCGCTCGGCGACCTGGTGGGTCCCGTCCCCGTCGTCTCGACGGTCGTCGGCTGGCTCTTCTGCGGTGGCGCCGTCGCGGCGACCGGCGTGACGCTGGTGAACTGGCAGTCCTCCTCGGCCGGCGCGAGGTCGCGCTGGACGACCACGTCGATCGTCTGGGGCCTCGTGGCACTGGCGGTCGGCGTGCCGACCGACCTCGCCTTCGACGTGTCGCTGCCCCTCGACTACTGGGCGGGCCTGTTCGCGGGTGCGCGGGGCCTGCTGGCGCTCCCCCTGGTGGCGGGGCTGCTGGCGCTGGTCTGGGTCGGGATCGCCCGGCTGCTGCGGCGCAAGGCCCGGTGCTCCCGCACCACGGCGGGGTGGTTGTTCATCGCCTACTCCGTCGTCCTGCTGCTCTGGGGAGCGACTTCGCTGCGCACGGGGTGACGCCGGCGGAACACCCGCGCGGGCTCACGGGTTGAGCGCAGGTATGACCTCACTCGTAGACCGCACGATCACCGCCCTGCGCACCGAGCACGACGAGCTCGCCGGCCTCGTCCGCACCCTCACCGACGAGCAGCTGGCCTCCACGAGCGGCGCCTCGGAGTGGACCGTCGCCCAGGCGCTGTCCCACCTCGGCAGCGGCGCGGAGATCGGCCTCGCGCCGATCGCCCGTGCCACCGGCGAGACCGTGGAGGCCGAGGAGAACCAGGCGATCTGGGCCCGCTGGGACGCGTCCGAGCCGCGGGCGCAGGCCCAGGGCTTCCTGGAGCACAACGCCCGCTGGCTCGGCCTGGTCGAGGCGCTCACGCCCGAGCAGCGCTCGACGCTGACCGTCGACCTCGGCTTCCTGCCGGAACCCGTCCCGCTGCTGACCGCCCTGGGCATGCGCCTCAACGAGGTGGCCAACCACTCGTGGGACGTGCGCGTGGCCTTCGATCCCGACGCCGGAGTGCACGCCGACTCGGCCGCGGTGGTCGTCGACCTCTTCACCGGACCCCTGGGCTTCCTGCTGGGCTTCTTCGCGAAGCCGGCCGAGCTCACCGCGCCAGTGTCCGTCGCGTTCCCCGGCGGCGGCCTGGTGATCGACGACGCGGTCACCGTCGTCGACCACCTCGAGTCGCCCTCCGCGACGTTCACCGGGCCTCAGGAAGCACTCGTCCGCCTGCTCAGCGGACGCCTCAAGGCGCCCCACGACAAGGGAGTCGACGTCGAGGGCGCCGTCTCGCTCGACGACCTGCGCCGCGTCTTCCCCGGCTTCTGACCGGCGCGCTCAGCGGGTCCGTTCGGTGGTGATGCCGGCGATCTTCGAGGTGTTGTGCCAGGTGACCCCGACGCGGACCGGTCCGCTGTCGTTGAGGGTGCGGCCTGGACGGTGAACGTGCGGGACACGGTCCCGGGTACCCAGCCGGGGCGTGGCGAAGACGTCACGTCCCGGCGACAGCCGTGAACCGGCGCCCGAGCTCGCGGCACGCCGCGGCGAGCTCCGGCGGGTCGAGGTCGTCGAGGTCGGTGTCGAAGGTGGCGAGGATGCCGGCGATGCCCGCCCAGGACCAGGCACCGAGCGTGAGGCGGCAGTGCCGCTCGTCGAGGTGTTCGACGACGGAGCCGCCGGGCGCCCAGCGGGCCACGACGTCGGCGGGCAGGGCGAGCCGCGCGCTCCCGGTGCACTGCCAGGCCGCCGGGGTGTCCCCGCGGTCGGGGCTGCTCGTGACGAAGCCCGCCAGGTTCCCGCCGGGCAGGTCGCGGGGCGCGAAGCCGCGGGTGGTGTGGCGCGGGTGCAGGCGGTCGACGCGGTGCACCCGCCACCTGTCCTCGCCGAGGTCGTAGGCGACGGCGTACCACCGGCCCGCCCACACCACGAGGTGGTGGACCTCCAGGTGGCGGGGTGCCGCGAAGTCGGGGTCGCCCGGTGCGGCACGGGTTCCGTCGGGGCGGAGGAGCTCGGCGACGAGGACCTGCCGGAGGCGCACCGCCGTGCCGACCGCGGTGAGCGCGGCGGGGTCGACGGGCAGGGCCGGGAACTCCCAGTAGTTCCGCAGCATGGTCACCTGGAGTGAGTCCATCGCGGTCCGCAGCGCCTCCGGCATCGCCTGCCGCACGGTGGCGAGTGCTCTGGCCGCGTCGTCCTCGAGACCGAACACGGTGGCGGGAGCCGTCTGCAGCGCGAGGGCGATCGCGAGCGCCTGGTCGTGGTCGAACAGCAACGGCGGCAACGTGTGCCCGGAGCCGAGCCGGTAGCCGCCGTCCGGGCCCCGGACCGTGCCGACCGGGTAGCCGAGCTCGCGCAGGACGTCGAGATCGCGGCGGACCGTGCGCTCGCTGACCTCGAGGCGCGCGGCCAGGTCGCGCAGTGACCACCGCGCCCGCGATCCGAGCAGGGACAGCAACCGCAACGCTCGCCGCGACGTGCTCGCCATGCTCCGATCCTGCCACCGGTACTGGTCACTCGGTGGCCAGTACCGGTGACACCGTCCTCTTCGAACAGAGGTGGTCGATCGGTGGGAGGAATGGTGAGCATGCGTGTCGCGGTCGTCGGAGGAGGAATCGGCGGACTGGCCCTGGGGGCGGGGTTGCGCCGGCGCGGCTACGAGGTGGCGGTGTTCGACCGCGACACGGACGTCACGGCGACCGGCGGGTACCACATCACCCTCGACCAGCGGGCGCAGTCGGCGCTCGAACGGCTCGTGGACCCGGCGGTCCTGCGGCGGCTGCGCGCGTCGGGGTCGGCCCTGCGCCTGCGCGACCGCGACGCGTTCTGGGACCGCCGGGGCCGGCTGCTCGGCCACGGCCCGGACCTGAGCGGCAGCGCGAGCATCGACGTCGACCGCATCACGCTGCGCTCCCTGCTGGCCGAAGCCGTGGGCGAGGACCTGCACCTCGGCCGCCCGGTGTCCGGCGTCGGCCTCGACGAGCGCGGCAAGCCCCGCGTGGAGTTCACCGACGGCACCTCGGTCACCGCGGACCTGGTGGTCGGCGCCGACGGCACGCACTCCGTCGTCGCACGACACCTGGCGAAGGGCGCGACCAACCGTCCCGCCGGCATCATCGGGTTCTCCGGCCGCACCCACCGCGCCGACCTCGGCGCCGCCGAGCAGCAGCGACTCGGGACGCGCTCCACCATGGGCATCGGCCCGCGGGGCGCGGCGCTCTACGTCGGCTTCCTAGACCCGGTCGGCAACGCGGCGCTCGACGCGCCCGAACTGCGCATGTCCGTCACCACCGGACCGACCTACATCTGGGGCGCGATGTTCCCCGAGTCCGCCGAGACCGAACCTCTGCGCGACCTGCGCGGTGCACAGCTCCGGAACGCCCTGCTCGACCGGTTCCGCGAACGCGGCTGGGCCGGTCACACGCTCGAGGTCGTCGCCCGCGCCGACCCCTCCTCCGTGGCCGCGTTCCGCTTCAACGCCGCGTCGACGCGCGCCGCCGATCTCGCGCCGTGGCGAGCGGGTCACATCACCGCGCTCGGCGACGCCGTCCACGCCACACCGCCGACCGCGGGCATGGGCGCGGGCGCGGCCATCCAGGACGCCGCCGATCTGGTCGAGCACCTCGACACCGTCGTCGGCGGCGATGCGGCGATCATCGACGCGATCGCGCTGTTCGAAGCCCGGATGCGCAGGCGCGGCAGCGAAGTCCTCACCGCGGCCATGAGGACCGTCCGGCTGATCCTGTTCACCGACACGGCCCTGGGCGCTGCGGTGACCACGGTCGCCACGCCGGTCGTCGCCGCGATCGCGCGGCGCCGAGCAGGACGTCCTTCTCGGCAGTGAGGATCTCCTGGGGTTGTTGCCCGCTGCTCTCGCATCCGAGGTGCTGCGCCTGCTGACCGCGGACGAGGTTGATTTCGGTCTACACTGAACCAATAGTGAGAAAGAACCGCAAGCTTCGGCGAAGTGACCTTCCCGCTCCCCCGGGACCGGCCCGTCGGCTTGCACTCGGCGGGACCCGTTGCCAGGGTTCGGGGTCATGAACGAGGTGCTGTCCCACCGGATCGAGGCGACCTTCGCCCACTACGACGCCGACGGCAACGGCGTCATCGAGCTCGCGGACCTCTACGCGCTGGCCAACCGGTTGATGCTCGGTTTCGGTGAGCCGGCCTCGTCGGAGCGGGGCCGGGAGCTGATCGAGACGTCCGACAGGTTCTGGGACGCGCTGGTCGACCGCTGCGACGTCGACCGCGACGGGCAGATCAGCCTGGACGAGTACCGCACGGCGATGACGGCGGTGCTCGCCGACGTCGACGAGTTCGACGACGTGTTCCTGGAGGTCTCGGAGTCGTTGCTCGCGCTGGCCGACGCCGACGGTGACGGCCGGGTCGAGGTGGCCGAGTTCGCGGTGCTGCTCAAGGCACGCGGCCTGTCCGACTCCGAGTGCGGGCTCGCGTTCGCGCGGCTGGACGCCGACGGCGACGGGTCGATCAGCCTGCAGGAGTACGTGGACGCGGTGTACGACTACTACACGAACCCGGCCGAGGGGACGCCGGGCAGCTGGCTGTACCCGAGGTCGGGGCGGCTCGAGCCGTCGCTCTGAGCCGGACGCCGGTCCGGCAGGACGTCTGACTGGGACGTCGTGGTCCTGCCGGACCGACCTCAGGACTTCGCGGAGCACCGGTCCGGCGTTACGCCCGGCCGGGTCACCCCGTCAGGGCGACGGGCGGGCCGGAGGTGGCGAAGAGGCCGTCGAACACCCGGACCCGGTCGAAGGACAGGGCGTGCTCGCGGGCCCGGTCCGCCATCAGCCGGCGTTCGCCGGCCGGCATGTCGAGCACCACCCGGTCGACCGCCGCGGCGATGTGGGCGACGTTGCCCGCCTCGACGAGGACCGCCGTCCCGCCCACCGCCTCGCCGACGCCCCCGGTGGTGGTCGTGATCACCGGCCCGCCTCCCGCGAGCATCTTCTCGGTGAGCGCGATGCCGAAGGTCTCGACGAAGTCCGGTTCGGGCTTGGTCGGCAACGCGTACGCGGCGCAGCCGTTCATCAGCATCGGTTTCTCGTCGTCCTCCACGTCGGTGAGGAAGACGATCCGGTCGTCGTGCCGGGTGATCTCCCGCAGGTGCTCCAGCTCGGGGCCGGTGCCGGCGACCACGAGCTTCACCCGTGACCGCGCCCGGCTCTGGGCGAACGCGTCCACGAGGTCGTAGACGCCCTTGGCCCGGGTCACCCGCGACAGGAACAGCACGTACCCGTCGCGCTCCAGACCGCGGCGCTGCAGGGCGGCGTCCACGAGCGCCGGGTCGAGGTCGAGGTAGGCCGAGGTGTCGATCGGCGGGTAGCTGACCGTGATCCGGCGCGCGCACTGGCGGGCGAACCGGGTGCCGCAGTGCGCGTCGACGGCCTCCGCGCAGGCGATGATCTCCTGCTTGGTGTACTCCGACACCGCGATCACCTCGTCGTTGGCGAGGAACCGGGTGAACAGCACCACGGCCGCCCCGAACCGTCCCTCGCGCAGGCACGAGCGGATCACGTTGGTGACGTCGGAGCCGACCGCCTTCGCGATGGTGTGGACGTCGGGGGCGTACCCGGCCGCGCGGGCGGCGTCCACGGCGTCGCGCACCACGGCGTCGTGCGGGGCCAGGTACATCGACACGCAGGTGGTCGGGACCGGTTCGGCGAGCAGCTCGACCAGGCGTCCGGTCAGGCCGGCGAGGTACCGGCCGTCGGGTACCCGGTAGTCGCCGACCGGCTCCGGCCGTTCCACGGTGATGCCCGCGCTGTAGGGCTGGATCCGGTCCAGCGGTTTGAGCGGCAGCCCGGCCGCCTGCAGCACCGGGATCGGCCAGGTCAGCAACCGGACGTCGTCGAAGCCGCGGGTGAGCGCGGCCTCGGCCAGGTTGCGGGCTTCTCCGGAGTGACCGCAGATGACCGGGTCGGCCCGGACCACGATGACGAGACGGCGGCGAGGCCTGCTCATGTGCGAGCCCCCTTTCCGAGCGGGTCGGACACTGACGGCGGCAGGATCTTGCGTCCCCATTCCGAGGGCCGCGGGCCGAGCTCGAGCACCAGGCGGCCGCCGGCGTGGACGTCGGAGGCGCGCAGGTGCGCCGCTTCCAGCGGTCTGCCGTCGAGCCGGGCGGACTGCACGTACTGCGGCGGCGGGTCGTCCTCCAGCCCGTCGGAGCTGATGGACGTCTCGCGGTGGCCCCGCGTCTCGACGACGAAGTCGCGGTCGCCGAGGTGCAGGGTGGCGTGGCTGAAGGCGGGCGCGTTGACGAGGAACAGGTTCTGCCCGGCGACCGGGAACAGCCCGAGCGAGGCCCACACGTACCAGGAGCTCAGCCCGCCCGAGTCGTCGTTGCCCGGCAGGCCGCCGCGACCGGTGCCGAACTGCCAGGTCAGTGCCGCGTGCACGATCTCGGCCGTGCGGTCCGGCCGGGCCGCGTAGTGGTAGGACCACGGCGCTTCCATGTCCGGCTCGTTGTTGAGGCCCTCGAACCGGTTCAGCAGGTAGCCGGCCGCCATCTCCGCCGGGCCGGGCCGCCTCCCCGGCTGCGTCACGCGCGGGGCGCCGTAGCCGAAGAACGCGTCGAGCATGCCGACGAAGGCCTCGTTCCCGCCGACCATCGCGATCCTCGCGGCCATGTCGTGCAGCAGCCGGAACGAGTAGTTCCACTTGCCGCCCTCGTAGAACGACGAGTCGAGGAGCAGGCCGGTGTCCGGGTCGAACGCGCCCGACCACAGGTGGCTGCGCGCGTCGAGGTCGTCGGCGAGCTGCACGTCGTTGAGCGCCCTGGCGACGCCGGCGGTGCAGTGGCAGGCGTAGGCGAGGTCGAGCGTGTGCGAGATCGGGTGCACGACGCCGTGCTCGTAGAAGTCCTCGCCGTACATCCGGCGCAGGTCGTCGTACATGTGCACGAGCGCCCAGGTCCAGTCCAGGTCGCCGAGGCCGAGGGCGTGCGCGTCGGCCAGCGCGGTGTGGACCAGCGCGCTCGCCTGCCGGAAGAACCTGTCCGCGCCGCGCGCCATCCGGTACCCGATCGGGAAGTTGCCCTCCTCCTCGCAGACCCGGATCAGCGACTCCAGCAGGTCGACCGCCCGGTCCGGGCACAGCGCCATGAGCAGCGGGAGCTGGGTCTTGTAGATGTCCCACATCGTGCAGATGTCGAACACGAACGGCCCGGAGGACGGCCAGAACGGGCTCTCGTCGTCGGCGAAGCACGGCTTGACCAGGGAGTGGTAGAGGGCCGTCGCGAACACCTGCCGCCGCGCGGGCGACCCGCCCTCGACCTCCACCCTCCCCACGTGGTCGCGCCACCGGGCCTTGGTCCCCGCCCGCACGACGTCGAACGACGACGTCCTGTCGCCGCACTCGCGGAACAGGTTCTCCCTGGCCTGCTCGCAGCCGCGCAGCGAGAACCCGATCTGGATCTCGACGGCCTGCCCGGCCGTGGTGGGGCCCATGTAGAGCATCCCGAACGGGCGCAGCGTGGTCTGCCGGATGCGGTCGAAGTCGAGCCTCGTGCCGCCCTCGATCAACCGGCGGTCGTGCCACAGCATCTGCCGCCAGCCCGGGCTGTCGACCCGGATGTACACCGACAGCGGCACGCCCTCGACGACCACGGTCCCCTGCGCGCGGCCGTTGCCGAGGCTCTCCACGTGCGCCCGCAACGGCACCGTGCGCCCGAGGTCGATGGCCAGCCCGCCGCACGACAGGTCGACGACGACCCGTGCGCTGCGGTGCTCGGGGAAGACGTACCGGTGCACGGCGACCTTGGCGCCGACGGTGAGCTCGCAGCGGATGCCCGTGTCGAGGGTCGCCCCGTAGTAGCCGGCCTCGGCGGTCTCGTCGTGCAGCGGCCAGGCGTGCCCGAGGACGTCCAGCGGCTGCACCATCGGGGTCACCCGCACGTAGTTGTAGTACTTGCGGATCGCCCCGGTCCCGGACTGCTGGAAGTGGGTGAACCCGGACGCCTGCAGCCGGTCGAACAGCTCCTCCGGCTGCCCCTCGGTGTTCTTCGCGTAGAGGCCGTACCCGGTCGGGTAGGCGCCGGAGTAGGCGCAGGCCGACACCATGCCGAGCGGGGACGTCGCACCGGGGTGCGTGTTGCCGACCTGCGCTTTCGGCCACCACCAACTGGCCGCCAGCCCCTGCGCCGCGGGCAGTGAGGTGGCAGCCGTTCCGATGAGTGGATCGATCTCGTCGAGGATGAGCCGACAGTAGGTCGTTCGGGCGCGGCGTTGGTTTCAGCGACATGAACACCGGAGTGGATGCGGGGCTTACTCGCGGGCAGCTGTCGCCAGACGGTCGAGCAGCCCTTCGAGGTCCCGCTCGCCTTCGCGGGTCTGCACGCCGGCGGCGAGCTGCTCGTGCGCCCCCGCGACCATGTCCTCGGTGAACAGCGAGTAGAGGAAGCCGTTCTCGACCACGTAGGGCTCGGCCGAGGGCGGCGGGACCGCGGCACGCACCGTCGCCTTGATCGCGGCGACGACCTCGGGACGGACCCGCGCCATCCGGCGGGCCAGGTCGCCGACGAACGAGTCGATCTCGTCGGCGGGCAGCGCCCGGTTCACCAGGCCGTACCGCTCCGCCACCTCGGCGCCGACGAGCCCGCCGCCGACGAGCAGCTCCAACGCCCGCGCCGGGCCGAGCAGCCGGGCGAGGTGCACCGTGCCACCGCCACCGGGGAGGATCGCCAGGGAGGCCTCGGGCTGGGCCTGCCCGGACCTGCCGATCGCGGCGAACCTCAGGTCGAGGGACAGCAGGAACTCGTTGCCCGCGCCGCGGGCGAAGCCGGCGATCTTGCCGATGGTGACCTGCGGGAGGTCGCGGACCTCCACGCCCAGCGCCTGCAGCACGTTCATCCCCTCCGGGATCACGGCTCCCGGCGCGGCCTCGACGGCGGCGCGGGTGGCGGCGGGCAGCGCGTCCGGGTCGGTGAGGTAGGCCATGTCACCGTGGGCGCTGAAGAACTCCGGGTCGGCGCTCTGGAACACGATCACGCGCACCTCCGCGTCGGTGCGCACCTGGTGCACGAACCCGCGCAGCGCCGGCAGCAGCACGCCGTCCATGAGGTTGAGCGGCGGGTGGTCGAGCGACACGACGGCCACACCGCCGTCCACGGTGATCTCGAGGCCCGCCCAGCTGCTGTAGTCCACGGTGGCTCCTTCTCTTCGAACTGGTTGTGCCGCCACCGTATGTAGCGCCCGCTGAGGCAAACCATTGCTTTCGATCTCAGATAATTGATTCTCTGACTCACACGTCGGACCGAGGTGCTAGCTTCGTCTGGTGGATCCGTTGGCGGACGCCCTGGCGATGTCCGGCGTCAAAGGCGTCCTGAGCACCCGCGTCGAGGCCGGTGGCCGGTGGGCGGTCGCGATCGAGGACTACCCCGGCACCGCCCTGCACGCCGTGACCGCGGGCAGCGCCTGGCTCGTGGTGGCCGGCCGCGCACCGGTGGAACTGGCCGCCGGCGACGTGGTCCTGCTGCCCGGCGGCACCCCGCACAGCCTCACCGACGATCCCGCGCCGGGCGCCACGCACCGCCGCTGCGAGCAGGTGATCGCGCGCGGACGCGGCGCCGGTGAGGTGATCACCCTCGGCGCGCAGCCCGCGACCACCCGAGTCGTGACCCTCCACTACGACTCCGACCCGGCGGCACTCACCCAGGTCCTGGCCCTGCTGCCCGGCCTCGTGCACGTGCGCGCGGAGACGGGCACCCCCGGCCTGGCCGACGCGGTGCGCATGCTCGCCCGCGAGCTCGCCGAACCCCAGCTCGCCACCTCGGCCGTGCTGAGGAGCCTGATCGACATCATGCTGGTGCAGATGCTCCGCGCGTGGCTCGCGGCCAACCCGCCCGAGTGCTTCGGCACGTGGCTCGGCGCCCTCTACGACCCCGTCATCGGCGCGGCCCTGCGGCACCTGCACGCGAACCCGGCCGTCCCGTGGACGACGGCCACGCTCGCGCAGGCCATCTCGGTCTCCCGCGCGACCCTGGCCCGCCGCTTCCCCGCCGCCACCGGGCACACCCCCGCCGCCTACCTCGCGAACTGGCGCATGGAACTGGCCGCCGTCCGGCTGCGCGACAGCCACGACTCGCTCGAGACCATCGCCGAGGCGGTCGGCTACGGGTCGGTGCCCGCGTTCACGCGCGCTTTCACCCGCGCCTTCGGACGCACGCCCGGCCGCTACCGCAGCGGTACGCGGGAGTACGCGGGGTCGGCGTTCCGGCTGGACTCCTCCCCTGCGCCGAGCACGACCGCCGGGTGACGGGGCGCCGCAGCGAGACTCAGCCCGCGAAGTGCGCGCGGCTCAGCTTGAGCAGCCGACGCTGCACGGCGAGGTCGTGGGACACCGGCGGTGTGCTCGACTCCCGGTCCCGGTTGAAGTACCGGCCGGTCATCGACGCCCTGGGCACCTGGTCCGCGGACTGAAGCCGGCGCCCGACGAGCGAGGCCCGGGTCCACAGTGGACCCGGGCCTCGCGGTCACGCGCTCAGGAGTGGACGGGGACCTGCTCGTAGATCACCTTCCACTCGTAGGTGCCGACGAACCCGTTGGCCCACAGGGAGTTCACCCGAGCCGCCTCGGTGGCGTTCGGTGAGGCGACGGTGCACGACGTGCCCGGACCACCACCCGACATCAGCTCCGAGCACGGCCCGCTGTAGTGGTCGGGCAGGCCGAGGGCGTGCCCGGTCTCGTGGGCGGTGATGCGGGTGACGTAGTACTGCCGCGCCTGCGTGTAGTCGATGAAGATGGTGCCGCTGCCGTGCCCGTTGGTGGAGGCGTACGACCCGCGCGGGTCATTTCCCTCGCGATAGCGCAGGGTGGCCGCGCTGCGGTTCTCCACCAGCTTCACGTTGGACACCCGCGCGTTCCAGTTCGCCGCGCCCTGCCGAATGGCGCTCGCGAACGTGGGTGCGCTGCTGGTGTCGTAGTAGACGGTGACGGCCGCCGCGGTGATCGGGGCCTCGCTCGCCGACGCGTGGCCGGTCAGGGGCGCGACGACGGTCGTGGCCGCGGCGAGCGCGACGGAGAGGACGACTTTCCTGAACATGGTTTTCTCCTCGCTTGCAGGATGCGAAGAATGGAGCCCGGGGTTCCGCATTCAACGTAAAGAAAGTCTTCTCGCCCACTCGTCTGCCATTGGCGTGACGCGGTTCGAGTCCGTTGACGGTTGACGTCGCCAACTATTCGGGCGAATGTCGCGAAAGACGGGGAAAGGGGGCGAAATGTCGTCACGGAGCGTCAGGTGCCGCGAGAGCGGATCGACGGGTGTCTGCGGATAACGCTCGTTCGCACCGCGTTCGCGGTAGGTGGTGCGGTAGGTGGTCGGCGCGGAACCGGGTTTGAGTGTTGTCGGCCCGTTCCGGGCGCTTTTACGTTCGTGGGGCGGAACGGCCGCGGTCATCACCGCGGTTCCCGAACCGCACTCCCTGCGAAGCAAAGGTGCACCTCGATGCGCAACAAGATCATGAGGGTGGCCGTCTGCGCGGCCGCCGCGGCCGGGCTGGTGGCGCTGTCCGCCGGCACCGCCTCCTCCCAACCGGTCATGGGGTCCGCGGTCCTGAACGCGGCCTCCGCCGACGCCGTCGCCGACCGCTACATCGTCGTCTTCAAGGGCGAGGACGACGTCCAGGCCACGGCCGCGGCCATGACCAGGCGGTACGGCGGCACCGTGCGCAAGACCTACGACAAGGTGGTCGACGGGTACTCCGCGACGATGTCGGCGGCCCAGGCCGCGAGAATCGCCAAGGACGCCAAGGTCTCCTACGTCCAGCAGGTCAACCGCATGTCCACGATGGACAGCCAGACGCCCACGCCGAACTGGGGTGTCGACCGGATCGACCAGAGGGACCTGCCGTTGAACCGCACTTACGACTACCCGTCGAGCGCGGGCAAGGGCGTGCGCATCTACGTGCTCGACAGCGGCATCAACGCGAACCACTCCGAGTTCACCGGGCGGATCGCGGCGGGGTACGACTACGTCGACAACGACCGCGTGCCCCAGGACTGCCACGGCCACGGCACGCACGTCGCGGGCAGCGCGGCCGGAACGAAGTACGGCGTGGCCAAGAAGGCGACGATCGTGCCGATGCGGGTGCTCGACTGCAAGGGCAACGCCTACGACGACGACATCATCGAGGCGGCGGACTGGATCGCGAAGAACGCCGTCAAGCCCGCGGTGGTGAACTACAGCATCGGCTGCCGCCAGCGGTGCAGCACCCCGGCCATCGACAACGCCGTGAAGGCCGTCGTCGACAGCGGCGTGCAGTGGGTGCAGGCGGCGGGCAACTCCACCGACGACTCCTGCTACTACAGCCCGCAGAAGGTCGCGGCCGCCGTCACCGTCGGCAACGCGACGTGGGAGGACCAGCGCCGCTTCGACAGCAACTACGGCTCGTGCCTCGACATCTGGGCACCGGGCACGGACATCGTGTCGGCCTCCTACAGCAGCAACACCGGCACGGCGACGATGTCGGGCACGTCGATGGCCTCGCCGCACGTGGCGGGTGCCGCGGCGCTGTACCTGGCGCAGAACCCGTCGACCACGCCCGCCCAGGTGCGTGACGCGCTCGTGCGCAACGCGACGACCAACCGGCTGGGCGGCATCGGGTCCTCCCCGAACGCCCTGTTGTACACCGCGTTCCTCAACGGCGCGGCGTAACACCGAGCCCGGTGCCCGGCGAGCCCCGAACTCGCCGGGCACCGCCCTGTGCCGGACCAGGCACTTGAACTCCCGCGCGAAGCCGCCGACCATACCCGGACACGTGCCGGGCACCGCTCGGGCGACGGGAGGACGACGATGTCCCAGGAGGTCGGCCGGGACCGCTTCGCGTCCTTCGCCGAGGCGCTCGACGCCGCCATCACGGCCAGCGGGCTGACGCTCGACCGGGTCCGGCACCGCCTCGCCGAGCAGGGCGCGGAGGTCGGCCTCGCCACCCTGAGCTACTGGCGCCGCGCCCGCCGCCGTCCCGAGGGTCCCGAGTCGTTGCGCGCGGTCCAGGTGCTCGAACGCGTGCTGGGCCTGCCCCCGTCGTCCCTGGTCGTGCTGCTGGGGGCGCCCCGCCCGCGCGGCCGGTGGGTCACCCGGCCCGAGAGCCCCCACGTCGCGCCGCTGGTCGCCGAGTTCGACGACCCGGACGAGGGCCGTTGCGCGCTGATGTCCGCGCACGACGTGTTCACGGTGCGCGCGGACCGCACCGAACGCGGCGTGAGGTCCCGGGCGGTGCTGCGCGGGCTCACCGGCCTGGTCCACCGCTACCTCGTGCGCTACCAGGCCGACGAGCCCGGCACCGCACCGGAGCTGGACGCCGTCGAGTTCTGCCGGGTCGGCCGGACGGTCGTCGACGCCGCCTCCGGCCTGCTGGTGGCCGAGCTGCTGCTGGACCGGCCGCTCACACCCGGCGAGCACGCGGTGGTCGAGTACGCCCTGGGCGCGCCGCCCGGCCCGCGGGTCGAGTTCTACTCCCGCCGCTTCCGCGGCCCCGTGGGCGAGTACGCGCAACTCGTGCGGTTCGAGGGCGACCCGCCGGCCGAGGTCCACGCGTTCCGCAAGGACGGGCCCGACGCCCCCGAGCACACCGCCGAGACCCTGCTGGTCGGCGCGTCCGGGACCAGTTCCCTGATCGCCCACGACCTCAAGCCGTGCGTGGTCGGCACGCGCTGGCGCTGGTGACGGGTTTTTCACGGCATAGAAGCCACTTCCGCACGCAGCGCCGCCGTTTTTCACACAATTGGCGAAGCCGCTCCGAGTCCATTGCCGCGGCGGAATCCGCGATTCATCCTTTCGACCGGCACAACGCCGTGCCCACCCCGAAAGGCATCCCTGCATGTACTCCCACGTCATCGCCGCCGTGGCGGTCGCGTCGGCGGCCGCGCTGGCCGCCCCGCTGCCCGCGACCGCCGCGGCGCACTGCCCACCCGCGCCGGAGTCCTGTGTGGACACCGAGCTCACCCTCGACCGGCTGCCCGCCGTCGGCGAGTCCGCGACCGCGACCCTGCTGCTCCGCCCGAAGGCTCCCGTCGCACGAGCCCGGCTCGCCGTGCGACTGCCCGCCGGGCTCCGGCTCACCGACCGGGGCGGGTTGCCCGCGCCCCGCGAGTCCGGACTCGGCTCGGTCGCCGAGCAGACCGTCGACCTGACCACCGCCCGCACCCTGCGCTTCACCGTCACCGCCCAGCAGTCCGGTCCCGCCCGGGTCGAGGCCACCGTGCGCACCGACGCGCGCCACCGTCCCGCGCGTGCCGCGGCGACCCTCACCGTCGGCGCCCGGCCGGGAGCGTCCACGACCGGTGCCGACGGCACGGACCTCGCCGCCGTGTCCCGCACCGGGGTCCGGACGACCCAGGCCGCCGCGAACCAGGTCTGCGCCAAGGGCAGCTACCGCCACGCCACTCCGACCGGCACGTGGCAGCCCGTGCGCAACGCCGGTGTCGCCGTAGAGGGACGGGCGAGCGCGGGCTCCCCGGTCGTGACCTACGCGTCCGGCCTGACCGGCGTCCAGGACGGGTCGTACCGGCTGTGCTTCCCGACCTCCGCCACGATGACGCAGCTCTGGGTGCGCTTCACCGCGGACTCGGGTCTGTGGCAGGTGCGGCCGTTCACGACCCGGGACGCCTACCGCAGCTACACCGCCGCGAAGACCTCCGTGGCGGCGGGTACCGAGGTCGACTTCGGCGTCACCGTGCCAGCCGACTTCCAGATGCGCGGCTGGCGGGCGTTCGACACGATGACCCGGCTGTGGGGCGTGCACGGCACGAGCCGCTGCTGGAGCAGCGCCGAGACCGGCGCGTGCCGCAAGCTCTCGATCTGGTGGCAGGCGGACAGCACGGTCGGCGCGCATTGGGACAACTCCGTCGCCCTCCCCGATCGGCACGTCGAACTGGCCGCCGCCGACCCCGACTCCGAGCACCTGGTGATCCACGAGGCCGCACACGGGCTGATGGACGTGCTGCAGCAGGGCTGGTGGCCCGACAGCGACTGCCCCAGCCCGCACCTGCCGAACCGGGTGAGCGGCTCGAGGTGCGGGTGGACCGAGGGCTTCGCCAACGCCGTGGCGGGCCACGTGATGGGCGACGGCAAGTATGTCTACGTCGACGGCGTCGAGATCGACCTGATGAACACCCGCTGGTTCGACTCCTCGCAGGCGCCGTCGGCCACCAACTTCCACAACGGCGACCAGGTGGAGGCGAGGGTGGCGGGTGCGCTGATCACGTTGTGGCGCAAGGTCGACGGCGGACCCGTGCCGACGTTCGAGAGCCTGGTCGGCACCCGCACGAACACCTTCCGCGAGTGGTTCCTCACCCACCGGCCGGGTGCCGGGCTGGACGTGTCGGCGGCGACCCGCGACCTCGTGTACCGGCACACGATCGACTACCGCTCCGCCTAGGAACCCCTCGGGGCCGGAACGGATTTGCGTCCCGCGCATCCCGTTCCGGCCCCGCAGGCCTCTACACGGGTGCAGGCACGTTCGCCCGGAGGAACCAGATGCCAGGAGCCCAGCCGTCGTCCACCCCCGCGGTCCTGGTGGGCCGCGCCGCCGAACTGGGCCGGTCGCGGTCGGTCGTCGTGGGGTGCAGACCGGCGCTGGTGCAGGTGGAGGGCGAGGCGGGGGTCGGCAAGAGCCGCCTGGTCGGTGAGCTGGTCGCGGGGGTGGCCGGGGTGGTGCCGGTCGTGCTCACCGGACGCTGCCAGCGCACGCCGGAGCCGTTCGTGCTGGGACCGGTGCTGGAGGCGTTGCGCGGGCTGCGGCACGTGCTCGCCGGGTGCGAGCTGTCGCCGGTGACCGCCGCGTTGCGCGCGGTCGTGCCGGAGCTGGCCTGCGTGCTGCCCGCCCCGGTCACCGCCGCCGACCCGCGGTTCGACCGGCACCTGCTGTTCCGCGCGCTGCGCGAGGTGCTCTCGGTCACCGGACCGACCCTGCTCGTCGTCGAGGACCTGCACTGGGCCGACGAGGCGACGCTCGCGTTCCTGCGGTTCCTGCTGTCGGACCCGCCCGCGCGCCTGGCGGTGGTCGTCACCTTCCGGCGCGAGGACGTGGTGGGCGGGATGCCGCTCGGCACCGCGTTCCGTCCCGGCGCCGGGGTGACGACGGAGATCGTCGAGCTCACGGCGCTGGACGTCGCGCAGGTCGGCGAGCTGGCGGCGGCGGTGCTCGGCGTGGAGGCGGTGGGCGAGGCCGTCGCCACCGAACTGCACGAGCGGACCGGCGGGCTGCCGTTCTGCGTCGAGGAGGTCCTCCGCGCCCCCGACGACGGCGGGGTGCCGGTGCGGGTGCGGGAGTCCGTGGCGGAACGGGTGGCCGCGCTGACCCCCGACGCACGGCGCCTGGTGCACGCCGCCTCGGTGTTCACGGCTCCGGTCACCGCGAGCCGGCTCGGCGAGATGGCCGACCTGAGCGGGCAACGGCTGCGGGCCGCGGTCGACGAGGCCGTGGCCCGGCCGATCCTGCACCAGCAGGAGGAGGGGACCTACTGGTTCCGCCACGGGCTGGCCCGCCGGGCGGTCTACCGCGCGGTCGGCGCGATGCACCGCGCGGAGCTGCACGCGCGGGCCGTCCGCCTGCTGGCCGCGACCGACCCCCCTCCCCTGCTGCAGCTGGCCGAGCACAGCAGGCTCGCGCACCGGCGGGCCGACCTGCTCTCCTACGGTGAACGCGCCGCCGACCAGGCCCTGGCCGCCGCCGACGCCGCCACGGCCACCTCCCTGCTGCGACAGCTGCTGGCCGAGGAGCCGCTCTCCGGCGAGGAGGTGGACCGGCTGGGCAGGAAACTCGGGGAAGCGGCCCTGCTGGGCCTCGACGTCGCCGCCTCGGTGGCGGTGCTGCACCCCCTGCTCGCCGACGAGCGCCTGTCGCCGGCCGCCCGCGGCGAGGTCCGCATGCACCTCGGCCTGTTGCTGGCCCGCCAGTCCGACACGCTCGCGGAGGGCCGCGCCCAGCTGGAGCTCGCGGTCGCCGACCTGGCCGGCCGCCCGGACCTCGCCGCGAGGTGCGTGAGCGCCCTGGCCCAGCCCTTCAACGGCGACGCGCCGCTGCCGTCGCTCACCCGGTGGCTGCACGAGGCCGACGCCATTGCCGGCCGCTGCGAGGACGGCGAGCTGCGGATCTCCCTCGTCGCCAACGTTGTCGGCTCGCTGGTGGCCGTGGGCGACCCCGACGTCCTCGACCGCCTGGACACCCTGCCCCAGGCCGGTCGCACGCCGGGCGAACAGCGCCAGGTCGCGCGGGCGCACTGCAACCTGGCCGACTCGCTGACCATCGTGGGCCGGTTCGACCAGGCCGCGGGCCACCTGCGGCTCGGGATGAAGGCGGCGCAGGACAGCGGCGCCCGCTACGTGCTGAGCACCGCCCGCAGCACCCAGGTCCGCCTCAGCTGGTTCACCGGCGAGTGGCACGGCCTGGCCGCCCGCGCGACGTCGCTGCTGGCCGAACACCACGGCCTGGTGGCGGTGGCGAGCGAGCTGCACCTGGTTCTGGGACTGCTGGCATTGGCCCGCGGCCAGTGGGCGGCCGCCGCGACCCACCTGGAGCTGACCGGGGCGCGCACGCCGCGCGACGCCGTGACCCCGGTCGCGCTGAGCGGCAGCGCGGGTCTCGTCCGGCTGGCACTGCGCGACGACGACGTGCCGCGCGCCGTGCACGAGGCCGGCGCGGGCCTGGCACTGGCGCGGCGCAAACAGGTGTGGGCCTGGGCGGGCGACCTCGCCGAGGCGGCCGTCGACGCCTACCTGGCCGCCGGGCGGACCCACGACGCCGAAGCCGTGGTGCGGGACGTGGAGGACGGCCTCGCCGGGGTGTCCGCCCCGCTGACCGCCGCGGCACTGCACACCTGCCGCGGCGCGCTCGCCGTCCACGCGGGCGGCGACGGGACGCCGTGCTTCACCGCGGCCGCCCGCGCCTACGACGACCGCGGCGCGCCCTACCTGGCCGCACTGGCGTGGGAACGGGCGGACTCCGCTCTGCTGCGCCGCGGTGGCCCCGCCGCGATCGCCGCCCACACCCGGTGCGCCGAACGCTTCGAGGCCCTGGACGCCACCCACGACGCGGCCCGGTGCCGCCACCTGCTGCGCGGCCTGGGCGTGACCACCCCGTCGCGGCGGGGCAGCCGGGGCTACGGCGACGACCTGTCCCCCCGTGAGCGCGAGGTGGCGAGACTGCTGGTCACCGGGCTGACGAACAACCAGATCGCCGAGGTGCTGTTCCTCTCGCCGCGCACGGTGGAACAGCACACGTCGAGCGTGCTGCGCAAGCTCGGCCTCGGCTCGCGGCGCGCGATCCGGTCGTCGCACCTGACCTGACGGGCCGCCGGGGGCTGCGCGGGTGGGGTCGCGCCGCGGTGGACGCGGTCGAGCAGGGCGTACAGCGGCCTGTCGTGGTTCGCGAGCGCTGGGAACCCCGAACGAGGTTCTTCGCGCTCAGAGGGTCAACGATCAGCGGTGCGGGAACTCCGAAAACCGTTGCGTTCGCGGGCTTTCTCCGACAAGCGCGGCGTTCTCGAGCGAGAACCGTCCCCGGTCATCCGCCCGGGGTGCCGAACGCCGCGAGCGACACCGGTTGCCAGTCGCGCCACGTCCGCAGCCGCTCCTGGTAGATCTCCTCGATCACCGGGAAGAGGCGGCCCAGGATCAGCCGGCGTGGCGGGTTCTCCGCGTCGACGAGGGCGAGGATCGCCGGAACGGTGGCCGCTGCCTCGCCGACCTCGAACTCGGCGGCGGTCTCGGCGCGGACCCGCGCGTAGTCCGGCAGCTCGGCGCTGTGCCGTGAGCCGCGGTCGAGCCAGTCGGTCCGGTAGGGGCCGGGCTCGACGCACGTGACGTGGATGCCGAACCCGGCGACCTCCTGCCACAGCGACTCGGAAAGGCCTTCGAGCGCCCACTTCGACGCGTGGTAGGCGCCGATGCCGGGGTAGGCGCGCACGCCGCCCTCGCTGGTGACCTGGAGGAGGTGACCACCGCCCTGGCGGCGCAGGACCGGCAGCACGGCCTGGGTGACCCAGACCGCGCCGAAGAAGTTGGTCTCCAGCTGCCGGCGCAGCTCGCGTTCCGCGAGTTCCTCGACCATGCCGAAGTGGCCGTAGCCCGCGTTGTTGACGACGACGTCGATGCGCCCGAACCGCTCGACCGCGGTGCCGACCGCCGCGAAGACCCCCTCGCGGTCGGTGACGTCGAGTTCCAGGGTCAGCACGGCGTCGGAGAAACGCTCCCGCAGATCCCTGAGTGCCTCGACATCGCGGGCGGTGGCCACGACCCGGTCACCGCGCTCCAGGGCGGCCTCCGCCCAGAGGCGGCCGAAGCCGGACGACGTTCCGGTGACGAACCAGACTTTGCTCATGACCCGAGTCTGGCCGCGGCCTCGGCATGCCACCAGAGAAAGTCGATCAACGCTGGTATTCCGGGATGGCATACTGGCGCGATGCTCCTCGACGTGCATCCCCAGCTCCTGCGCGCGCTGCGGGCGGTCGTCGAGACCGGATCGCTCACCGCGGCCTCCGAACGTCTCGGGTTCACGCAGTCGGCGCTGTCCAAGCAGATCGCCGCCCTGGAGGCGGCCTGCGGCGCGCGCTTGTTCGAGCGGGGGCCTCGCGGCGTCGAGCCGACCGCGGCGGGCAGCCGGCTCGCCGTGCGGGCGGCGGCGATCCTCGACCAGTACGAGGTCGCCCAGCGCGAGCTCGAGGACGTGCCCGCACCGCTGGGCGGCCGGATCACCCTCGGCGGCTTCCCGACCACGGCGCTGCGGCTGGTCCCCCGCGCGATCGCCCGCGTGCGCGCCGACCACCCGTCGGTCGAGGTCGAGTTCCTGGAGTCGTCGACACCGGTGCAGATCCGGCGGCTGCGGGCCGGGCGGCTGGACCTCGCGATCCTCGCGTCCGGAGAGGACCTGCCCGGCTGGGACCTCACCGGCGTCCAGGTCGAACCGCTGCCCTCCGGCGCGCTGCTGCTCGCGGTCGGACGCGGTCACCGCCTGGCCGGCGCGCGCCGGGTCCCGGTCGCCGAGCTCGCGGGGGAAGCGTGGATCGTCGGCAGAGGAGCCCGCGGGGAACCGCAGTTCGGCGCCTGGCCTTCGGTGTCGCACCCCCGCGTGGCGGCCGAACTGAGTGACTGGTCGGCCCGGTTCGGGTTCGTGGCCGCCGGGCTCGGCATCACGACGATCCCCCGCCTCGCCGCCCCTGCCCTGCCGGACGGGATCGTCTGCCTGGAGGTCGACGACCCCGGCCGAGCGCACCGCTCGATGGGGCTGGCGTGGATCGGCGACCTCACCGCACCTGCCGCCGCCGTGCGCACCGCGTTGATCGAGGAGGCGCGCCAGATCGCCGGCGACCCGGCGTCGTGGACCGTCCCGAGTGGAGCCCGTTAGGGTGACGGGTGTGGGCGTTTCCCTTTACTACACAGCTCGCCGCGCGACTCCGCTGACCGACGCCGAACTCGCGGCGGTCAGCCAGGCGGTCGACACCTACGACGCGAACGCACCCTTCGGCACCGAGGAAGAGGGGCTGTACCTCTACGACCGGCTGGAGCCGGGAACGGTGCTCGACGGGTCGACCAAGCTGCCCACCGCGCCCGAGCGCGCGGTCCCGTCGCTGGTGCACTGGCTCGCCGCGATCACCGCGCTGCGCACCGCGGTGCCGGACGCGGACTGGACCTTCACCCTCGACGACCTCGAGATCGAGTGGGACGACCAGGCCGGCTACCACCTGCCCGGCCTCACCGGCTGATCGTTCGCCCGGTTCGCCAGCCCGGGTAGAAGCGGACGTTCCCTGACACCTACTGCTGCGAGTCTGATCTCAGAACCGCAGCAGGAGGAGAACGTCATGAGCATCGAGACCACCGTCCACCTGAACTTCCGCGACACCGCCCGCGAGGCGCTGGAGTTCTACCGGTCCGTCTTCGGCGGGCAGGTGGTCGCGTTCACGTACGCGCAGGCCCAGGACGTGGAGCACCCGGCAGACGCCGACCGCGTCGCCTGGGGCGAGGTCCGCACCGGAGCTGGTTTCCACGTCATGGCCTACGACGTCCGCGAGAACCAGACCCACGACGCGGGCGATCGGCCGTTCTTCGTCTCGGTGCGCGGCACCGACACCGAGGAGCTCACCGGCTACTGGAAGGGCCTGTCCGAGGGCGCCACGGTCATGACCGACCTCGGCCCGGCCGGATGGGCACCGCTGTACGGCATGCTCCGGGACCGCTTCGGGGTCATCTGGACGCTCGACATCGCCGCCTGACCCCGTCCCCTTCCGTTACAGCGAAAGGCTTTCCCGTGCGCATGCGCACCTTGGGCGGCACCGGCATCCAGGTCAGCCCGTACTGCCTCGGCACCATGAAGTTCGGCCCCCACGGCAACCCCGACCCCGACGACTGCGTCCGGATCATCCACCGCGCGCTCGACGCGGGCATCAACTTCCTCGACACCGCCGACGTCTACGGCGGCGACGGCGAGACCGAGCGGATCGTCGGCAGGGCGCTGCGCGGCCGCCGCGACGACGTCGTCCTGGCCACGAAGTTCAACGGCCCCATGGGTTCCGACCCCAACCGGCAGGGCAACTCGCGCCGGTGGATCATGACCGCCGTCGAGGACTCCCTGCGCCGCCTCGGGGTCGATCACCTCGACCTCTACCAGGTCCACCACGCCGACCACCGCACCGACGCGGAGGAGACCCTGTCCGCGCTGACCGACCTGCTGCGGTCCGGCAAGGTGCGGGCGATCGGCACCTCCGGTCTCCCGGCCGCCCAGATCGTCGAGGCGCAGTGGCTCGCCGACCGGCGCGGGCTCGCCCGGTTCCGGACCGAGCAGCCGCACTACTCGATCCTCAACCGCGGCGTCGAACGGGACGTCCTGCCCACCTGCGAGCGGTACGGCCTGGGCGTGCTGACCTGGAGCCCGCTGGCCGCGGGCCTGCTCACCGGCCGCTTCCGCCCCGGCGGCGAACCGGTCTCGGCGGGCAGCCTGCACTGGCTCCCCCGGCACATGACCGACGAGCGCAAGCACGCCGCGGTAGAGAGGCTCCTGCCGATCGCCCACGAGGCCGGGCTTTCACTGACCCACCTCGCCCTCGCGTTCGTGGTGGGCCATCCCGGCGTCACGTCGGCGATCATCGGCCCGCGCACCGCGGCCCACCTCGACGACCTGCTCGCCGGTGCCGGCACCGTGCTGCCCGACGACGTGCTCGACCGGATCGACGAGGTCGTGCCACCCGGCACCGACCTCGGGGCGATCGACGTGGCGCCGGTGCCGGACGCGCTCGTCCGTCCGGGGCTGCGGCGCCGGGCGGTGGACGACCGCGCCGCCGGATCGTTGTAGCGAACCGCGGAGTACTGCTCCACTGTGGACGGACGATCTACCCCCGCTGCCAGAACCGCTTCTTGGCCGGCCGGACGTCACCGCTCTGCTGGCTGCGGGACAGGTTGGCCAGGGCGAGCGACAGGTTCCGCTGGTAGGCGGGATTGCCGGCGGCCAAGGGCCGGTAGATGGTCACGGCCTCCTCGAGGGGACCGACGGCCTCGGCATGTCGCCCTGTCTGGCCGAGCTGGAGGCCGAGGTTGTTCAACGCCATGGCGAGGTCGGGCAGGTGCCCGGGGTTGCCGGCCGCCAGGGGGCGGAAGACCTCGGCCGCCTCCCTGTTCAGCACGACCGCCTCCGCACCTCGGCCCACCACGCCGTAGGCGTTGCCGAGGTTCGTCAGCGCGGTGCCGAGGTTGCCGAGGTGACCGGGATTCCGCTCGGCGAGAGGCCGGTAGATCGACACGGCTTCCTCCGCGTTGGCGAGGGCGTCCGCGAACCGGCCGGTGCTGTGGCAGCGGCCGCCCAGGTTGGTCAGGGCGGCCGCGAGGTCGGGGAGGTGGTCGGGGTTCTCGGCGGCCAGCGTCCGGCGCAGGCGGACCGCCTCCTCCGACGGGCCCATCGCGTCCGCGTGCCGGCCGACCTCGCTGTACTCGACGCCCAGACCGGCCAACGCCGTCGCCAGGTGGGGCAGCAGGGCGGGCTCGTGCTCGGCCAGGTAACGGTACAGCGCGACGGCCTCCTCGGCGGTGGCAACGGCGTCGTCCCGCTGACCGACGGCGCTGTACCGGCCGCCCAGGTTCGTCAGGGCACCGGCGAGGTTCGGCGTGTACATCGGGTCCTCCGCCGCCAGGGCGCGGCACAGGGCAACGGCTTCCTCGGACGGGCCGAGCGCGTCCGCGTGCCGGCCCAGCAAGCCGTAGAGGGTGCCGAGATCGCTCAGCGTGCCGGCCAGGTCCAACCGGTGCCCGGAGTTGTTCGCGACCACCCGGCGCCACGTCGCACTCGCCTGCTCGACTTGCTCCACCGCGTCCGCCTGCAGGCCTCTCTGGTGGTACGCGATCCCCAGGTGGGCCAACGCCATGGCGAGATCAGGCAGGTGGGCCGGGTCGTCGGCGGCCCGTGCCCGGCACGTCGCGACCGAGTCCGTCAACTCCGCGACCACATCCATGTCCGCTCCCCCTCGCCCCTGTGCCGGCCGGTGCCGGCCAGGAATCATAGGCAGAGCGACCGCCGTCGCCGTGCGGAAAGCGGGAAGCTGGTTGGATCACGTCGTGCACTACACCGAGGTGGAGCAGGCCGTCCGCGATCTGGTCGCGGCCGCAGACCACGAGAAGCGCCAACGGTTCTGCGCGGAGACCGTCGTCCGGCTGACCGCCGACGGCGATCTCGCGGACGCCGCGGAGGTCGAGTTCGACGACGCCGCCCGGCAGGCGTTCGACGAGGCGCGCACCGATCCGGCGGGCAGCACGCCGGACCAGCTGCGCGCGTGGCTGGACACCGTCGACGGCGGCACGCTGTCCGACGGCGACATGGATCCGCAGGTGCTGTGGGCGTTGCAGGCCTTGGAGCACTGGATGAACTACCTCGCCGACCGCGACCCGGAACACGTGGTGCAGCTGGCGATCCGGTCGCTGGAGGCAGTCGACTACGAGGTGTCCGCGCGCCTGGACGACTTCCTCGCGTCCCCGGAGATGACGGCCGCGTTCGACCGGATCGTCGGGTACCTGCGCTAGCCGGCTACGCCCAGTTGCCGAGCTCGGCGTCGATCCGGGGGTCGGTGCGGACCCACACCTCACCGGTGGCCGCCCCCGGTGGGGAGTCGACGCGCTCGAGGCCGAGCGTGCGGACCAGGTCGAGGAGTTCGTCCCTGGCCGGACCCGCCTCTTCGAGCGTGCGGCTGTCGAACAGGACGTAGTGCACGTCCCAGCGGTCGTTGTAGCCGCTGTCGGCCCAGATCTCGCAGAAGCGGGTCAGCGCCTCGGGGTCGAGTGGCGCGGTCTCGTCCTTCTCCGGAGCCGAGATCTCGAGGTGGTGTTCGAGCAGCCGGCCGACTCCGGTGGCCTCGATGCCGAGCCCGTCTTCCCACAGGCGCGTCACCAGGCCGTCCGCCATCGCGCACGGGCCGGAGAACGTGAAGATCCCGGTGGCGGCCACCACCGTGCCGCCGTCGGGGTGCGGGACGGTGCGCGTGGTCGCCGTCTCCGGCACGTTCCTCACCCAGGCCATCAGGTCCGCCGGCACGCCGTCGTACAGCGCGGCGTGAGTGTCCTCTGTGGAGGCGAGCGCGCTGGAGCGGTCGTACGTCAGCACCAGTCCGCGACCGTCCGATCCGAACCAGGCGTTGACGGTGTCGCCGGTGCCGAAGCCGTAGTGGGTGACTCCGGAGACCGTGACCGGGTCGCGTCCGTCGGCGCGGGTCAGGGCGTCCACATGGCGGCGCAGTTCGCGCGGGTGGGTCCGGCGCAGCACGGACCGGTCGAACTCCGAGCGGAGGTCGTCGCCTGGACGGGCCGCGGGTGCCGCTCGGCGCCTCAGGTGCTCCGATCGGGCCTCCAGGAAGCTATCGGCATCCGGCAGCCAGGGGCCGTGGACGTCGAGAGCGGTGAACCCGCCGCGGGCGAACTCGGCCGCCAGGGTCCGGTGGTCGCCAGGGCCGGTGACGACCCGGTACTCGGTGTGCGAGTCCTGCCACCCCTTGACCCGGCAGATTGCGCCGATGTCCACCATGAACACCAGCGCCTCTTCGACGGCCTCGTCCTCCATGCAGAACGACGTGTTGTCCGCGGCGCGGTGCCGGGCGACGAACTCCAGGAAGGCGTCCTCGGCGGCCTGGTCGCCGCCGGGAAGCCAGTCCTGCTCGTGGTCCTGGTCGTCGCTGAAACCCAGCGGTCGCATCAGCCGTCCTCACTGTCGGACCGCGGGTTCGTCGCGGCGCCGCCCAGGGTAGGTCGTCCGGTTGCGGACGCTCGCGCCGAGCCGGGGTCAGCCCGGCAGGACGAGCCGGTTCGCGATGTCGTACAGGTCGGCCACGGGCACGCGGCCGGCCAGGACGACCGGGGCGTCCCCGAGTGCGTCGAGGACCCACAGCCGGTGGTAGCCGTTCTCGTCGGAGTAGCGCGTCTGATGGCCCTGCACCGGTTGTCCCGGCGTGGCGGGCGGCTGGCCGACGACGGCGCTGTTGACGTGGACGGTCGGCTGGACGGCGCACGTGCCCAGCGAATAGCTCGTGCCGGCCCCCGCGGCGCCCAGGACTCGGACGGAGTCCTGCTGGACGTTGAAGGCGCAGACCCGCATCCCGCCGGGCAGCTCGCGCAGGCCGAACGCCGGGGTGACGGTCGTCGTGCCCGGGAACTGGACGTTCTCCGCGATCCGGCGGCCGGCGTCGACGAGTTGCTGCGCGGGCGCGGTGCTGCCGGGCGCGGCGGACACGTTCACGTACGTCGACCCGCCGTCGGGGTGCTCCACGTACAGCTCGTACCCGCCCGGCCCGGTCGACACCGAGCTCTCGACCGCGCGCCGGCCCCCGATGGTCGTCGGCCGGCCGGGGCCGGACTTGAAGTGCGCCTCGGCCACGGACACCATCCGGAACTCCTGGACGTCGACCTCCAGGACCTGCGCGCCGGCCGTGACGGTCAGCATGTACTCGCCGCCGTACAGGGGTGTGGCCGGGGCGGCCGCGCTGGACCCGACGTTGATCCGCTGCGCCCGGTAGGCGACCGTGCCCGGCGGCAGCCACCCCAGGGAGAAGGGCATCTTCAGGCCCGCCGGGGCCGGGTCGGCGGCCTGGGAGTCGTTGGCGGCGGTGGCGATCATCTCGGGCGGTGTCACGGGATCCGGGCGGTTCAGCACCACGGCGGTGACCGCGCCCAGCGTCAGCACGGTCGCACCGGCGGCGACGGCCAGCGGCCGGCTCCGGCTCGAGCGCCGGTCGATGCGCCGGCGGGCCGCGGCGAGCACCGCGTCGCTGTCGGGCGCCTCGTCCTCGCGCGCGGCGAAGGTGTCCTTGATCAGGTTTTCGATGTTCATCGGGTCTCCCTGGCCTCGGCCATCTGCTCGATGGCCAGGCCGTGTCGCAGTGCGGCCAGTGCCTTGTGGGCGTGTGCGCGGACGGTGGCCTGGGCGCAGCCGAGCAGCCCGGCGATCTCGGCGTCGGGCAGCTGCTCGTAGTACCGCAGCACCACCACGGCCCGCTGGCGCTTGGGCAGCCGCGCCAGGCGCTGCCACATGTCCTCGCGCGCGGCGTGGTCCGCCGCGAAGTCGTCCGCCCGCGCCTCGTCGGGGAGGTCGCCCGGCGTGATCACACGCGCGGACCAGCTGTGCCGCCAGGACAGGTAGCCGTTGGTCACCATCCGCAGCACGTACCGCTCGGGGTGGTCCGCGGCGCTGATCCGGGACCAGTGCCGGTACATCTTGACCAGCACGTCCTGCACCAGGTCCGCGGCCTGCTCCCGTTCGCCGGTGAGCATCGTGGCGTACCGCAGCAGCCGCGGCAGGTGCGCTCGGGTGAAGTCGTCGTAGTCAGCCATCACCCTTGAAGACTCGCCTCGGCGGCGAACCGTTTACCCGCTACTCGGAAGACCACGACCGGCGCCTGTCCCCCGATGGTGTCGGCGACGTGCGCCGCCGTCCCGGTCGTGCCGATACTCGAACGGTGATCAGCGACGCGTGGGACGCCGAGATCAGCAGGGTCGCGGCGGTGCGCGGGACCGGTGTGCTGGACACTCCCGCCGAGGAGCGGTTCGACCGGATCACCCGCACCGCACGGCGTCTGCTGAACGCGCCGATCGCGCTGGTGTCACTGGTGGACCTCGACCGGCAGTGGTTCAAGTCGGCCGCGGGCCTCGACGCCGCGCAGACACCGCGCAGCGAGTCGTTCTGCTCGCACGCGCTCGGCGAGCCGGAGCTCATGGAGGTGCCCGACGCGCTCGACGACCCGCGGTTCGCGACCAACCCGATGGTGGTGGGGCCACCGCACGTCCGGTTCTACGCGGGCCGGCCGATCGCGGCGGCGTCCGGGCACCTGATCGGCACGTTGTGCGTGCTCGACGAACGGCCGCGCAGGCTCACGCCGGACGAGCGGGAGCTGTTGAACGACCTGGCGGCGTGGGCGGAGGTCGAGTGCCGGGCCGGGGCGACCGGGGACCTGGTGGCGGTCGCCAGTCACGAGCTGCGGACTCCGCTGACGTCGGTGCACGGGTCGCTGGAGCTGCTGGAGTCGGGGCGGTTCGGGTCCCTGCCGCCGCAGGCGGAACGGCTCGTGGAGATCGCCGTGCGCAACACCGACCGGCTGGTGCGGCTGACGAACGACCTGATGGACCTCACGCTCACGCGCCGGGGCACGCTGCCGTTGCGGATCGGCGAGGTGGGGCTCGCGTCCGTGACGGAGCAGGCCTTCTGCTCGGTCGCGGAGACGGCGCGCCGGGCCGGGGTGCGGCTGGCCGAACGCGGCCCGGACGTGGTCGTGCGCGGGGACGCCGACCGGTTGGCTCAGGTGCTGACGAACCTGCTGGCGAACGCCGTGAAGGTGTCCCGCCCGGACACCACCGTCGAGGTCGTGCGCGAGGCCGGGCCGCTGACCGCGCGGGTGCAGGTGCGCGACGAGGGACCGGGCATCCCGCCGGACCAGGCCGACCGCGTCTTCGAACCGTTCGTGCGGCTGGAGGCGGGCGCGCGCGACGGGGGTGCGGGGCTCGGGCTGGCCATCACCCGCGGGATCGTGACCGCGCACGGTGGCACCGTCGCGGTGACGGAGACGTCGGCGGCGGGCACGACCTTCACACTGGAGCTGCCGCTGGCGGAGCCCCGGGGCTGACCAGCTCCTCCACCTGGGCCGCCAGGAGCAGCGGGTCGAACGGCTTGCGCACGACCGGTCCCGGCAGGTCCTCGACGTCGGCCGAGGCGGTGAGGAACACGACCTCGACGGTCGCGCGGGGATCGGCGAGCAGTGCCTCGGCGGTCTGCCTGCCGTCCATGCCGGGCATGTCCACGTCGAGGAGCACGACGTCGACCCCTCCCGCGGCGCACAGGCGCACCGCCTCCTCGCCGGACGCCACCGCGCCGACGGTCCAGCCGGTGCCGAGCAGCGACAGCACGACCAGCTCGCGGATGTCCGCTTCGTCGTCGACGACGAGCACCCGGCGGGTCACAGGTTCTTCCAGTTCACCCGGTAGCCGACGCCGCGGACCGTGCTGATCAGGTCGGGGGCTCCGGCGGTGGCGAGCTTGCGGCGCAGGTTCGACAGGTGCACGTCGACGGCGTGGTCGTCGGCGAGCCACGCCTCGCCCCACGCACGGGTGCGCAGCTGGTCGCGGGTGCGGATCTGACGCGGGTTCTCGCTGATGGCGGCGAGCAGCTCGAACTCGATGCGGGTGACCGGCACCGGTTCGCCGCGCACCAGCACCTCGCGGGTGTCGAGGTCGACCTCGACGGGCCCGAGCGTGCGGCGCTGGTGCGGTACCTCGGGCGCGGACGGACCGCCGCGCGGGCGCCGGAGCATCACCTGCACCCGCGCGGTGAGCTCGCGCGGGGAGAACGGCTTGGTCATGTAGTCGTCGGCGCCGCTGGTCAGGCCGATCAGCTTGTCGACCTCGTCGGCGCGGCCGGTCAGCATGATCACGTAGGCCGACGTGAACTGGCGCAGCCGCCGGCACACCTCGAACCCGTCGAGGTCCGGGAGGTTGAGGTCCAGCACGACGACGTCCGGCACCCACTGCCGGGCGGCCCGCAGGCCCTCTTCGCCGTCCGCGGCGACGCGCACGTCGAACCGGGCGTCGGCGAGCGCCAGCTCGATCACGTAGCTGATCTCGGGGGTGTCCTCGACGACGAGGATCTTCGCGGCGGCCATCCCGTCCAGTGTGGAGCGGCCGGCCGGACGCGGCAGGACGGATGTCACCGCGGGTCCCGGTAGAGGAGGCGGCGCGTCCCGAGCAGCACCGCGCCGCCGATCAGCACGATCAGCCCGATCCGCACGCCCGTGTCCCGGCCGAGGAGCGCGACCCTGCCCACGACCGGCACGTTCGCGACGGCGACGGGCACGGTGGGCGACGTGATGCGCAACGGCTGCGGGTCGGCCGACTCGTTCGCGTCCCCCTTCGTCCGCACCACGGGTTCACCCGAACGTGCGGTCAGTTCGACGACGCGGTGGGCGTACCGCTCCCCCGGCACGTCCGGGCGGGGCAGCACCACGACGTCGCCGACCCGGAGGTCCGCCACCGGCACGGCACGGGTGACGAGCAGGTCGCCCGGCGCGAAGGCGGGCTCCATGCTGGGCGACAGCACCGGCGAGAACCCGACCCTGGCGAGCACGACGACCAGTGCGCCCGCGACCGCGGCCACGGCGAGCGCGGCCAGCAGCACGCCGGACACGACACCGCGCACCGGCTTCTTGTTCGTGGTGGTCGTCATGGGGTTTCCGTTCACGAGGTGGCGCGGGCTTGGGAACGAGCGACGGACACGGACAGGGCGACCGTGCCGTTGAGCGCGGGCGGCAGGGTGAGCCGCACGGAGACGGCGCCCCCGGCCGCGACCGGCAGCGCGGTCGCGCCGGACAACGGCACCGGGGTGCCGGTGCAGGTGTTGCCGGCCGCCTGCCAGACGCCGTTCACGCACGCCGTGGCGGCGGGCGCGCCGAGGAGGAACCCGGAGGTCGACAGCGCGTAGGTCTGGGCGGCGAGCGGGAGGGTGCCGGTGTTGCGGACGCTCCCGTGGACGTAGCTCGTGACGGCGCTGGTGTAGTTGGTGCTCCAGGCGCTTCCGGTCAGGACCGTCCCGTCCGGGCGGACGAGCGTGGCCGCCCACCGCGCCGTCGCGGCCTGGGAGGTCGCGACGGCGTCCGCGTCCACGTCGGCGTGCGCGGTGCCGGGGAGGGCGCAGGCCGCGAGAACGACGCCGAGCACCGCGCCCAGGCGAGCGGGGAACGAGGTCGTCGTCATCGCGGCCGGATGTCCTTCGCTGCTCAGGAGTTGGTGGTGGCGGCGGTGCGCTGGGTCTCGGAGAACGTGTAGGTGAGCGACACCGACTGGCCCTGCACGGTCGCCGCGGGCGCCACGCCGTTCACCGTGGTCTCGGTCTGGTCGGGCAGCTGCACCGACACCTGCAGGCGGGTCACTCCCCCGCTCGCGATGCTGCACGGCACCAGCGGGACGGCGGATCCCAGGCCGGACAACGGAGTGGCGGCGAGGACGCTGGTGGCGCTGCCTCCGGTGCAGACGCCGGTGTTCGGGTTCCAGGTGCCGCCGGTGCACTGCCAGACCGAGACCCGCAGCGCCTTCGAGGTGGCGCCGTCGGTGACGAGCTGGGGCGACCCGGCCGCCGCGACCTGGAGGGTGAGGGCCTGCCCGTCGAGCGTGCCGGCGTTGGTCAGGTCGACGTAGCGGTTGACCGTGTCGCCGGGCGCCAGGTTGGTGATGTTCTGCGCGAAACCGGCGCCGTTGTTCGCCATCGTCAGCTTCAGCGTGCCGGAGGTGACCTGCTCGGGCGTCGTGTTGGTCGCGGTGGCGGACAACGTCGCCCACACGCCGGTGCCCATGGCGACGAGCGTCGCGGTCCCGATGGCGGCGAAGGCGAGCGGACGCCAGGCGGAACGGCGGCGGTCGGCGTGGTGCTGGGTCATCTGCGGTGCTCCCGGTGGTCTGCGCGGCCGCCCCGTGCGGTGGCGCTGACACAAGACTGCGAGGGCTCTCTCAGGGCACCCTCCGCGTTTCCTCTGGCCAACCTCAAGATTCCGGAGGAAGTCCCGAACCGGTCGGGGCGGGTCCGCCCAGGGCACCGCCATCTCCCGCATTCGCATACCCGATTCGGAGTAATCAGAAGACTCAAAGCCACCCTGCGTATCAATTGGCGCTTTCCAGCGCTCTCAGTTACTCCTTTCGCGCTATCGCTCCGCGACCATGTTGCTACTCTCCGAAGCAGGGAGGTAATTCATGACAGAGGGTGACAGGTCGGACGAGGGCCAGGACTACGAGTCACGGCTTGCCGAGCAGCGCCACCGGCTGGCGCTCGCGAGAGCGGGGTACACGCCACCGCCGCCGGAGCCGTACGAGCTCGAGGACTCGGTCGCCACGACACCGGGGGTGAGCGTCGTGGTGCGGGACCGCCGGGTCATCTGGCTCGACATCCACCCGGAGCTGCTCACGCTGCCGCCCGGTGCGGTGGCGCAGCCGATCAGGGGCGCGATCAACGCCGCGCTGGCGCAGTCGTTGATCGACACGCCCGGCGCCGGTGATCCGGGGCCCGACCTCGCCGCGCTGGGGCAGCAGCTCGCCGACTTCGGCCGGCAGGGCGGCGACGCGTTGCGCCGGATCCAGGGGCTGCTCGAGGCGTCCATGGCGAAGACCGGGACCAGCGGGGACAGCACGCCGCAGTACGTCGACCACCTGTTCCAGGACGCGCTGAGCGTGGTCACGTCCGCGCAGGCGGCGCTGGCGGCGGATCCGGCGCCGATGGTCGTCGGCGAGGGCAGCGACGAGGACAACGAGGTCAACGCCGCCGTCGTGCACGGGCAGGTCCACGCGCTGTCGCTGACCATCGTCGCGGTGCAGTACCCGCCCGCGCAGCTGACGCAGTCGGTGATCCAGGCCGTCAACACCGCGATCGACGAGTGGGAACGCCAGGCCGCCGCCGCGCAACGGCCGGCGCTCGACGTCGCCGCGTTGCAGGCGGTCAGCGACCAGGCCGAGCAGATCCGCGAGCAGAGCATGCAGCACCTGCGCGCCTACACGACGAACCTCACCTCGATCATGCGCACCGTCCACTAGGGAGTGACAACGATGTCCGGGATGGAAGTGTCCGCCGAGGTGATCGGCGGGTCCGCGAAGGAGATCCTGGGGACCGGCGACTCGCTGACGGGCGACATCGCCGCGTTCCGCAGCCGGGTCGAGGCGCTGTCGGACGCGTTCGGCGGCGACGAGCTCGGCTCGGCGCTGGGCACGATCTACCAGATCGTCTCCGAGGCCGCCTTCGAGTCGTTCGAGGACAACGCCGACGGTCTCGCGGAGATCGGCCACAACCTGCAGGGCATGGCCGACGAGTACACGGCGGTCGAGATCGCCAACCAGACCTCGTTCCAGCAGCTCATGGGAGATCAGGCATGACCACGGGCATGATGTTGCCGCCGGAGCTGTCCGGGCTGCTCAACACCCTCGGCTTCAACTGGCCGGAAAGCGACGAGGGCAAGCTCTTCGACCTCGGCGGCCTCTGGTCCGACTTCGCCGACCGCCTCGGCCCCGCCGCGGCCGCCGCCGACGGGCACGCCCAGCAGGTGCTGACCGCGAACACCGGCGCGGCCATCGACGGCTTCAAGGCGTTCTGGACCGACGAGGAGTCACCGAAGAAGAACCTCGAGGACGGCGCCACCGCCTCGTCACTGGTCGGGGCAGGCCTCTACGTCTGCGCAGGCGTGGTGGTCGCACTCAAGATCGCCGTCGTCGCGCAGCTGGTCGTGCTCGCCGTCCAGATCGCCCAGGCCATCGCGACCGCGGTGCCCACGTTCGGCGTCTCGCTGCTGGAGATCCCCATCTTCAAGGAGATCACCTCGATCCTCCTCGACCAGGCGATCGACCTCGCCATCAGCCAGGTGCTCAATGCCTAAGGTCAAGAAGCCCAAGGCGAACAGGACCATCACCAACGCCGGGGTCTTCAACCCTATCGGCACGAAGCTGCGCACGGCGAAGCGTCCGAACAACGTCCAGGCGCTCGACGTCGACTCCTACGCCAACCTCAAGAAGCGCGAGAAGGTCGGCGACAACCTGGAGCACGACCACATCCCGTCCTCCGCCGCGCTCAAACGCGCCGAGGAGAAGCGGCTCGGCCGCAAGCTGACGAGGCAGGAGGCCGACGCCCTGCACAACAAGGCGAACGCCATCGAGGTCCCGAAGGACGTCCACGCCAAGAGCGACACCTTCCGCGGCAAGAACACGAAGAAGCAGATCGAGGACGACGCGGCGGATCTCAGCAAGGCCGCGAACAGGGACTACGCTACGACCCGCAAGAACCTCCTCGCTCACGGTTACTCGGCCAAGGACGTCGACGCGGCCCTCGCCGAGTTGCGCGCCGCGAACCGAAAGAAGGGCATATGAACACGGTTTCCGGCGAGATCGCCGTGCTGCTGGACGTGCTGGGCCACCGCCAGGGCGACAGCCGCATCCTCGAGGCGGTCGTCCTCGTCGGCCCCGCGATGGAGGTCAGCGAGTACGACTTCGACGGCGAGAAGTCCACGTACTTCGTCTTCAAGGAGGCCGGGACCGAACTCCTCTTCGAGGACGACGTCCTGACGTCGGCGATGGTGCGGACCCAGCCGGATCCCGACGACGAGACCTACGGCGTGTACCCGCGTCCGGCGGAGCTCGTGCACGGGCTCTCCACCACCGCCACCCGCGACGAGGTCACGGCGTTCCTGGGCACTCCGGAGCGCAGCGGCCCGAGCTTCGACCGGTTCGAGGTCAACAACCGGTACCTGCACTTCGAGTACGGCGCGAACGGCCGGGTCGCCCGGATCTCCGCGCTGCTCGAACCCGTTTAGCCAGCACGGTCCCCGACGGCGCCGCCGTCGGGGACCGTCGCCGTCAGACCTGCTGCCAGAGGGCAGGGGTGTTCGGCGGCTCCCAGCCGGGCACGGACGTGTGCGGCTGCACGACGCGGTAGGTCGCGCCGCTGTAGGTGACCTGGGCACCGGTGCCGTAGTAGGTGTACGGCGCCCACGAGTCACCACCGCCGGGCGGCGTGGTCGTCGTCGTGCTGGTCGGCGGGGTCGTCGTGGTCGGACCGGCCGACGTCACCAGGCGCAGGTTGTAGGCCTGCAGGATCTCGGTCACCGGCTGGAAGTAGATCGTGCCGCCGGACTGGCAGTTGCCGGACCCGCCGGACGTGACGCCCTGGGCCTGGTCACCGGTCAGCCACGACCCGCCGGAGTCGCCGGGCTCGGCGCAGGCGTTGGTGCGCGTCAGACCGGTGATGGTGCCCTCGGGGTAGGTGACCGAGGCGTTCTTCTGCTGGATGGTGCCGCAGCGCCAGCCGGTGGTGGAGCCGGAGCGGCAGACCGAGGAGCCGACCGGCGCCTCCTGCGAGCCCGCGACCGGAACCGTGCCGGGGTAGCGGTTCACCAGGGCGCGCGGGGTGTTGCCCGCGTCGGTGCGGACCCAGGCGTAGTCGTTGCCGGGGAAGCTGCTGCCCTGGATGGTGCCGCCGGGGTTGGACGTGCGGCCGCCCGTGGAGCCGCAGTGGCCCGCGGTGACGAAGCCGCCCTCGACGGCGAAGCCGATGGAGCAGCGGCCGCCGCCGGGGACGCCGTAGGCGTTGCCGCCGATGACGTCGATCAACGGCTTCGGGTCCTCGGTGCTGGCCTCGACGGCGACGACGTCGCCACGCAGACCGGCCTCGGCCGCCCACGCCGTCGCCTGTGCCTCGCCACCGGAGCGGGCGAGCACCACGACCTTGTTGGCGCGCACATCGACGTACCAGCCGGGAACGGCGTCGGGGGCGGTGGTGGACTTGGCGTCCAGCCTGGTCTTCGCACTGTCCAGAGTGGACGCGCTGTGCTTGGCCGTGGAGGCGACGGCGCCGTGCGAGCGCACCGTGCCCGCCAGCGCGGGGTCGGTGACCGCGACGGTGAGGGTCCTGCCGGCGCCGTCCAGCCAGGACCCGGCGTACGCCGCGCCGAGGCGGGACTTCAGGGTGGCGTCGGTCTGGCCCGCGACCTTCTCGGCGCCGAGGCGCTCGCGCGCCTGCTCCGAGGAGATGCCGAGGTCGCGGGCCATCGCGGCCAGCAGGGCGGGGTCGGTCGTGTCGGCCGCGGTGGCGCTGGTCGTCAGCGCCACCGCGACTGTCAGTCCGACCGCGGTGACCGCCGCTGTGGCGGCGGCGATGAGCTTGCGGTTCATGTCCGCTCCTTGCACGCAGGGTGATTGCCCGCAGACCGTACGACGAGGGTCACTCGAAGTGGTACATACCAATTGGCCATAAGGTTCGGGCATACCCGCGCCCGAGGCGTCTCAGCTGACCTGGGAAATCACGTCCCGCGCGCACCTCAGTGCCGGAAGCAGAGCGTGCCCCACTGGAACCCGGCGCCAATCGCGGACATGACGAAGACGTCCCCCTCCTCCAGCTCGCCGAAGCGCGCGTGCAGAGCGGTGAAGACCCCCGCGGACCCGGTGTTGCCCAGCCGGTCGAGGGTGATCGGCGCCTTCGCCGCGGGGACGCCGAGCTTGTCCAGCGCCGCCGTGAGGATGTTCAGGTTGGCCTGGTGCAGGAAGAAGTGGTCGATCCGGTCGAGCTCCACCCCCGCGTGGGCCGCGGCGGTGAGGATGCTGTCGGGCAGCCACCTCGTCGCCGTGTCCCAGACCGCCCTGCCGTTCATCGCCAGGTAGTGCTCGCGCTGCGCCACGGTCGTCGCCGTGGTGGGCAGCCGGGAGCCACCGGCCTTGATCTGGACCTCGTAGGACAGCTCGGAACCGAAGTCCCAGCCCAGCAGACCGCCGCCGGTGCCCCGCCCGAGCACGACCGCGGCCGCCGCGTCGCCGAAGAAGACGCGGCTGGTCCGTTCGAGCGGGTCGGTCACGCGGCTCGCGCAGTCCGCGGCGACCACGAGCACCTCGCGGGCGGCCGAGGTCTGCAGCAGGTGGGCCGCGAGCAACAACGCCTGCACCCCGTTCGCGCACGCCGCCTGCGTGACGTCGAGAGTCAGCGCCCGGTGCGCGCCGAGCGCCTCCTTGACGATCAGGGCCGTGGACGGCAGCGGCTGGTCCCCGGTGTAGGTCGCGACGATGACCACGTCGAGGTCCCGCGCGGCCGTCCCGGCGCTGTCGAGTGCCTGCACCGCCGCGTCGACGCACATGTCGGAGACCGCGCGCTCGGGCGCGAGCCAGCGCCGTTCCCTGATGCCGGTCCGGCTGGTGATCCACTCGTCGGACGTGTCGACCACCGCCGCGAGGTCGTCGTTGGTGACGACCCGCTCCGGCAGGTGCAGACCGGTCCCCTTGAAGGCCATCGGAATCACACGAGGCTCCCGGCTGTGTTCGTGGCCGGGGTGATGAGCTCGGCGAAGTCGACGTAGAACCGGCCGGAGACGCACTCCTGGCCGAGCAGGATCCGGCGCGCCACCTCGGCGGTGAGCGCACCGCCCAGCGCGACGCCGGACGCGAGCTGGGGCCAGCTGCTCAGCGTCCTGCCCAGCTCGCCGAACGAGGCGCGCAGCTCGGGGCTGATCCGCTCGGCGTCGACCATCGCGAGGATGAGGTCGACCTTCTGCTGCCGGGTCAGGTCCTCCAGCTCGTCCGCGGTGACGTCGCCGATCAGGCCGTGCAGCAGCGGGCGGTGCGGTTCGAGGTCGAACCGCTCGACGTCGAGCATGCCCCTGTCGTTGCAGTCCATGACGACCGGGATGCCGTGCCGGCGCGCTTCCTCCCGTGCGGCGATCTTGGCGTACGGGGTGTCGCACTCCTCGACGAGCAGGTCCAGGCCCGCGACGAACTCGGCCAGGTTCGCACTCGTGAGGCCGTCGGTGAAGATCTCGACGTCGAGGTAGGGGTCGATCTCGAACAGCTGCCGCGCCGAGATCACCGCCTTGTTCACGCCGAGGTCGTGCACGGTCGCCTTGAGGCGGTTGAGGTTCGACAGCCCGAACGCGTCGAAGTCGGCGAGCTTGAAGCTGCCGCCCACACCCTCGAGCGCGAACGTGACGGCGGCGCTGTTGCCGACCGAGAGCCCGACGACGCCGATCCGCTTGCCCAGCAACGCCCTCTGCTGCGGACGCTCGATCTTGCCGCGGTTGCGGTCGGTGCGCACGAGCCGGAACTCCTCGCGCGGCAGCACGTGCACCAGCCGTTGCGACCACGGGTAGTGCACCCAGGTGCCGTACTCCCAGGGGTCGAGGCCGCCGAGCTGTTCCGCGCGGCGCTGGGTGAGGTCCTCGTGCGGCGGGAGCCACGGTTCCCGGCTGCGGATCAGCTCTTCCAGCTGCGTCTCGATGCTGTCGTGGACCTCGCGGACCTGCCCGCTGTCGAGCAGGGCCGTGATCGCGTCGCGGTCGGCGGCGACCGCCGGCGTGAGCAGGACGGGCCGCCAGCTCGTGGTGTCGGCCCCGGCGCGCAGCGACTTCGGCCGTTCGTGCCGCGTGCGCGCCGCCGGGAGGTGCTCGACCGCGGCCAGCGCCGGGAACTCGGCGCGCATCCGCGTCACGAGCTCGTCGTACTCGCCCGCGCCCGCGGCCACGTCGTGGCACATGATCACGACGTCCTCGGTGTACTGCTCGACGTACCGGCGCGTCCCCTCGACACACCGGAAGCCGAACCGTTCGTGGAACTCGTGCTGGCCGTCTTTCGTCCCGGACGTGCCGATCATCATTTTCGCACCGAGAGCGTGTGCGGCACCGATTGCCACGGCGTTCAAATAGGCGCCGAGTCCGAGTTTTCTGGCCCTGTGCTCGACCACCAGTCGGCTGTGTTCAAACGTTTCGGCGTCCGTGACGCCGGCGTCGCGAAGAATGCGTTCGTATTCGACGTCACCGAGAAAGGCCCGGGACTGGAAGAGCGCCGCCGTCAGCGGCGTCGAGAGCCTGATGTACCCCAGCGGCGGACCACCGGGGTGTGCGCCGGCCACGAAGTGCCAGGCCCCGTGGTCGAGTTGCTGGTCGTCGACGTGCCGGCCGTCCGGCGTCCGGAACGCCGGACGGCGCCCGCGGTCGAACAACACCTTCGCCCGCAACTCCCGGACGATTTCCACCACGTCGTTCCCGGCGTTTCCGTCAACGGGAGCTAAGTACGCGCTTACGTGCCACTGCGGCCGCATAGAACGCCACCTTTGAAATCAAGAGGAACAACGATCGCGGCGCAGGTTAACCAAAGATGATCATGCTTGCGAAATTGGCGTTCTCGATCGAGTGAACGAGACGGCGGACCGCGGCCGCACGCGTCCACTGTGGAGGCTCACGGCGCTCGACAGCGGCCCCGCTGTCCTGCTTTACTAGGTTACTAGTAAAGCAGTGAGGGGCTCCCGTGTTCGTCTTCCGGCTCGACACCCACTCCGGCGTGCCGCCGTACCTCCAGCTCGTCCAGCAGGTCCGCCAGGCGGTGCTGCTGGGCTTCCTCCAGCCCGGTGACCGCCTCCCCCTCATCCGCGAGGTGGTCGAGGACCTGGCGATCAACCCGAACACCGTCGCCAAGGCGTACCGGCAGATGGAGCAGGAGAACCTGGTCACCGGCCGGCCCGGCCAGGGCACGTTCGTCGACGAGCAGCAGTCGGCGGTGATGTCGGCCTCGACGTACACCTCGCTGCGCCGCGGCCTGACGACCTGGCTGCGCCGCGCCTACGCGGCCGGACTCGACGAGCAGGCGGTCACCGCGCTCCTCGCGTCCGTCCACCAGGAGATGCGGAACGAGGGCGTGGCGTGACGGAGACCGAGCTCGCGCTGCGCACCGACGGGGTGGGCAAGCGGTACCGCAAGGGCTGGGCGCTGCGCGACTGCACCCTGTCCCTGCCGGCGGGTGGCGTGATCGCCCTGGTCGGGCCGAACGGCGCGGGCAAGACCACGCTGCTGCGCCTGGTCGTCGGGCTGCTGGCACCGAGCACCGGCACGGTGGAGGTCCTCGGCCGGGACGTCACCGCGAGCACCCCGCAGACCCTGTCCCGCATCGGGTTCCTGGCCCAGGACCACCCGCTGTACAAGCGGTTCACCGTCGCGGAGATGCTCCGGTTCGGCCGGGCCTGCAACCTGCGGTTCGACCAGGGGCTGGCCGAGCGCCGGCTCGCGAAGCTGGGCATTCCGCTCGACCGCAGGGCCGGCACGCTCTCCGGCGGGCAGCAGGCCCAGGTCGCGCTGGCCCTGGCCCTCGCGAAGCGGCCGGACCTGCTCGTCCTCGACGAACCGGTGGCGAGCCTCGACCCGTTGGCACGCCACGAGTTCCTGCAGGTGCTCATGGGCGCGGTGGCCGAGGGAGACGTGACCGTCCTGTTCTCTTCGCACGTCGTGCACGAGCTGGAGCGCGTCTGCGACCACCTGGTCGTGCTGAACCAGGGCCGGGTCACGCTGACCGGGGACATCGACACCCTCCTCGCCGAGCACCGCCTGCTCGTCGGCCCGCGCACCGCCACCGACCCCGCCCGGACCGACGCCGTCGTCGAGGCCGTCCACAGCGACCGGCACACCACCCTGCTGGTGCGCGACGGCGCACTCCCGGCGGCGCCAGGCTGGCAGGCCAAGCCCGTCTCCCTGGAGGACCTGGTGCTCGCGTACCTGCGCCGACCCGAGGTGGAGGCGGCATGACGTGGCTGCTCTGGCGCCAGCACCGGACCGAGGTCCTCGTCCTGGGCCTGCTCGTCGGCGTGTTCGGCGTCGTCCTGTTCGTGCTGGGGGCGCAGGCCCACGACCTGTTCCCCGGCGGTGCCGCCCGGTGCGCGGGTGCCGTCGACGAGGCCTGCACGGCCTCGTTCCGCCTCCTCGACGAGCGGTACGGGTTCGTCGAGAACCTGCTGGCGGCCTTCTACGTGGTCCCCGTCGTCATCGGCGCGTTCCTCGGGGCGCCGCTGCTCGCGCGCGAGCTGGAGGACGGCACCTGGCAGCTCGCCTGGACGCAGGCCGTGCCCCGGATGCGCTGGCTGGCGGCCAAGCTCGCGGCACTGGCCGGCGTCACCGCCGCGCTCACCGGGCTGTTCACCGCCGTGCTCACCTGGTTCCGCGAGCCGTTCGACGCGTGGGAGGGCCGGTTCCAGTACGACGCCTTCGACCTGCAAGGACTCGTTCCGGTGGCGTACGCGCTGTTCGCGTTCGGCGCGGCCACCGCCGCCGGAGCGGTCCTGCGGCGCAGCCTGCCCGCGTTCGGTGTCGCGTTCGGGGCGTTCCTCGTCACCCGCATGCTGGTGGCGCTGGTGGCGCGTCCCGCATACGCCACGCCGCTCACCACCACCAGTCCGGTGCCCGTCGGCGGTGCAGCGGACCAGCGCGATCCCGGCTTCGCCGACTGGACGATCGAACAGGGCTACGCGGACGCCACGGGGCGCAGGCTGAGTTCGACGGAGTACGCCGCGCTGGAGGCCGCCGCCGATCGGGCCGGCACCAACCTCAACCAGTTCCTGCACGCGCAGGGCGTCCAGCGGTTCGAGGTCCACCACCCGGCCGACCGGTTCTGGACGTTCCAGGTCATCGAGGCGGCGCTGTTCGTGGCCGTCGCGGCGGCGCTGGTCAGCGTGGTGGTGTGGCGGGTGCGGCGCCGTCTGGTCTGAGGGGTGTAATCCACCAAGATCCAGGCCATCCCCGTGGCATGCCGCAGTGGGTGGAAGCAGGGCTCTGGGGACTGGCCGGTGGCGGCGCGCTCGTGGTGGGCGCGCTGATCGCCTGGTTCGTGCGGGTGCCCCGGGACGTGGTCGCGGTCGTGATGGCGTTCGGCGCCGGCGTGCTGATCGCGGCGGCCGCGTTCGAACTGGTCGACGAGGCGGAGAAGACCGGCGGCCTGCTCGCGACCACCACCGGGTTCCTCGGCGGCGCGGTCGTCTACGTGCTCGCCAACGTCGTGCTCGCCCGGTACGGGGCGCGGCACCGCAAGCGCAGCAGCGACCAGCCCACCGAGTCCGAGCAGACGGGCAGCGGCACCGCGATCGCGGTCGGCGCGCTGCTCGACGGGGTGCCCGAGTCGGTCGTGCTCGGGGTGTCGCTGCTCGGCGGCGGCGGGGTCGGCGCGGCGATGGTCGCGGCGGTCGTGATCTCGAACGTGCCGGAGGGACTCTCCAGCGCCGCCGGCATGAAGCAGGCGGGACGCGGGCCGGGGTACGTGTTCGGCGTGTGGGGTGCGATCGCCCTCGTCAGTGGCCTGTCGGCCGCGCTGGGCAACGTGCTGCTCCACGGCGCGTCCCCCCAGGTCGTCGCGGTGATCACGGCCGTCGCGGCGGGCGCGATCCTCGCGATGGTGGCCGACACCATGATCCCCGAGGCGTTCGAGCGCGCCCGCCTCTACACCGGGCTGTGCACCACCGCCGGGTTCCTCACGGCGTTCGTGGTGGAGCGCCTCGGCTAGGAGCGTGCAGGTGCCGCTGGAGGTCGGCCACGTCCTCGGCCCGGTACAGCTCGACGGCCCCCAGCCCGGCCGTTCGTGGTGTCCGAGGCGTGGTGGGTGTGGTCCAGTCGCTCGAGAATGCTCGCTCCCGGGTGGGCGTGCCGATCTCGCGGAACAGGCGAGCGCGGCCGTAGTGGCCGAGCGCCCAGGCCAGGTAGCCGGAGTGCCCCTAGTTCGTCGGCCCTGATTGAGTGAGCTGTTCACGGCCCGTTCGGACCCGTTCGGCCGGCGCCGGCTCGGCGTCCTTGTGCCGGGAGTTCGCCGAGTAGTGGGCGACGGCGATCGCACCGGCGATCGCCAGGACGAACCCGGTGGTCGCGGCGATCACGTACCCGTCGCGGACGGTGTCGCCGAGGTAGACCAGGCCGACGAACGACGACAGCGACGTGTTGGTGGTGAACATGATCGCGGTGACCCCGGTCGGACCGCCCCGCTGCAACGCCATCGCGAACAGCACCGCCGCGGTGAGCCCGTTGAGGACGATGGCCCAGGCGGCCGGTTCCAGGACGAGCCGCCACACGGCGTCCGGCAGGTGGAGCGTGCGGGCCGAGATGCCGACGATGCTGTACGCGACACCCGAGCCGAACGCCAGTGCGACCGTCGACCACACGTGGCGGTGGCGCCGGGCGTAGAGGGCGATCGCCCCGACCGGGACGGCGGCGAAGACGAGGACCCACCGCCACTGCGGCGGCAGGACCTGGGCGGGACCCGGCTCGGCGGACACGCCCAGCATCACGAGCCCGGCCGCGCCGACCCCCAGCGCGCCCCAGCCCCGCGCGCTGAGGTGGGCGCCCATGAAAGCGCTGATCATGGCGGTCACGCCGACGCTGAACGCGAGCATCGACTGCACGAGGAACAGCGGCAGCCGGTGCAACGCGGCCGAGGCGAAACCGAAGCCCAGCAGGTTCACGCCCAGGCCGAGGAAGTACAGCCACTGGCGCCAGAGGGCGATGAGGTCGGAGGACCGTCCGCCGTAGGCACCGGCGCGCCGGACACCCAACGACTCGAGGATCGAGCCGCTGCCCGATGCCAGGGTCGCCAGCACGGCGAAGACGTAACCCAGTGCCATTCGTCCATTGTGTCAGCCGATGATCGGGGCGCTCTCGACATCCCCGAAGAGTGTTGTGCGGGTCATGTGTCGCGGGGCACGGCTCAGCTCCAGGGAACGGTCGCCTGGAGCACCGCCTCGGTCAGCGCCTCGGTGCGCAGGCGCGTCACCTCCTGGTACTCCGGGTCCGCCACCATCCGACTGAACGCGGCCCGGTCCGGGTACCGGACGACGATCACGGCGTCCCAGCTCTGCCCGTCCTCGGCCACGAGCGCCGTGGACCCGTTCCCGGCGTACAGGACCTCGCCGCCGTAGCGGGGCAGGAACGTCTCGCTCAGGTGCCGCGCGTACTCCCGGTAGGAGTCGGCGCCGCCCTCGGCGAACCGCAGCAGGTTCAGCATCACCACCGGCCCCCCGGGGTCCTCGGCGAGCAGTCGTTTCAGGTCCGCACCACGTGGATCCACCGCCATCCGGACAGCATGCCTGCCAGAGCCCGCCGGCCGCACCTCGCAGCAGTTTCAGCGTGTCCGCTCTTGCCACCGCGCCAGCAGACCGAGCGCGCGGGCGAGGACCGGGGAGTCGTCGTCCACGCGCACGGCCGCCATCAGGTCGATGCCCTGGTTCCCCGCCAACGGCCGGTAGGTGGTGCCCGGCACGCCGAGCTCCGCGACCGGTTCGGGCACAACGGCCACCCCGAGTCCCGCCGCGACGAAGGTGACCAGCGTCGAGGTCTCCGCGACCTCGTGGCGGACCCGCGCCTCGAACCCCGCCGAGCGGCACAGCTCCGTGACGATGCCGTGCAGGACGGAACGCCCGCCCGACGCGTGCACGATCAGGTCCTCCCCGCGCAGGTCGGCGACCTTCAGGCGCTTGCGCCGCGCGAGGCGGTGGTCCTCCGGCAACGCCACGATGAGACGGTCGCGCCGCACATTGCTCGTGCGCACCGCCGGGTGTTCGACCGGGGGCCGCAGCACCGCGAGGTCGATGCGGCGGCCGAGCAGGGACTCCAGCTGGTCCGGCGCCAGCATCTCGCCCCGGAACACGACGTCGACGGCGGGCAGTTCCTCGCGCAGCGCCCTGGCGAACGCCGGGAGCAGGCTGTAGGTGGCCGAGCCGACGCACCCCACGACGAGCCGGCCCTGCAGTCCCTCGGCGACGCGGCGGGCCTCTTCGGCGGCGTCGTCCGCGGCGGCGAGCACCGCACGGGCACGGACCAGGTACACCGCGCCGGCGTCGGTCAGCTCGACCTTGCGGGTGGTGCGGTGCAGCAACGTCACGCCGAGCTCCGCCTCCAGCTGCTGGATCTGCTGGGACAGCGGTGGCTGCGCCATGTGCAGGCGTGCGGCGGCGCGGCCGAAGTGCCGTTCCTCGGCTACGGCGACGAAGTAGCGCAGGTGACGCAGTTCCACGACATTGATACTCGCAAAGTCTCACTGCGAGCGAAATGAGTATTTCAGGATATGAAGCGCAGGTCCTAGCGTGGAGCGCATGACCGACGTCGTGATCTGCGAACCCCTCCGCACCCCGGTCGGGCGGTTCGGCGGAGCCCTCGCCTCCCTGAGCGCCACCGACCTCGCCACCACCGTGCTCCAGGAGCTGGTGCGGCGCACGGGGTTGCGCGAGGGCGACGTCGACGACGTCGTGCTCGGGCAGTGCTACGCCAACGGCGAGTCGCCCGCGATCGGCAGGATCGCGGCGCTCGACGCGGGCCTCGGCGTCAGCGTCCCGGGTCTCCAGATCGACCGGCGCTGCGGGTCCGGTCTGCAGGCGGTGCTGTACGCGGCGGGCCAGGTCGCGACCGGGGCCGCCCAGGTCGTCGTGGCCGGTGGCGCGGAGTCGATGTCGCAGGTCGAGCACTACGCGCTGGGGCTGCGCACCGGCGTGCGCAGCGGTGGGGTGCAGCTCGTCGACCGCCTCGACCGGGCGCGCGAGACCGCCGGCGGACGGTTCCACCCGGTGGCGGGCGGCATGCTGGAGACCGCCGAGAACCTCCGCCGCGAGTACGGCATCGCGCGCGGAGCAGGACGAGCTGGCGGTGCGGTCGCAGCAGCGGTGGGCCGCCGCGCACGAGGCGGGCCGGTTCGCGGACGAGCTCGTGCCGGTGACCGTGCCCGGTCGCCGCGGCAAGCCCGACGTCACGGTCGACCGCGACGAGCACCCGCGACCGGACACGACGCTGGAGGACCTCGCCGCGCTGCGCCCGGTCCGGCTGAAGCTCGACCCGGAGTCCACCGTCACGGCGGGCAACGCGAGCGGTCAGAACGACGGCGCCGCATTGTGCGTGGTCACGACGCGCGCCGAGGCGGAGAAGCGCGGCCTGAGGCCCGTGCTCGCCCTGAAGTCCTGGGCCGTGGCCGGGGTCGGGCCGGAGGTCATGGGCATCGGACCGGTCCCCGCGACCGCCGCCGCGCTCGACCGGGCCGGGCTCTCGCTCGACGACGTCGACGTGATCGAGCTCAACGAGGCCTTCGCCGCCCAGGTGCTCGCGGTGCTGCGGGAGTGGAAGGTCGACGCCGCCGACGACCGCCTCAACCCCAACGGGTCCGGCATCTCGCTCGGCCACCCGGTGGGCGCGACCGGCGCGCGGATGCTCGCCACCCTCGCGCACGAGATGCGGCGCCGCGGCAGCCGGTACGGGCTGGAGACGATGTGCATCGGCGGCGGACAGGGCCTCGCCGCGGTGTTCGAGGCGGTGCGCTGATGGGCGTCGCCGAGGTGCACCACGTGGTCAGCGGCAGGCCGGACGGCCCGGTCGTGGTGCTGTCCAACTCGCTCGGCTCGACGCTGGAGATGTGGGACGCGAACGTCGCCGCGCTCGAGGAGCACTTCCGGGTGGTCCGCTACGACACCCGCGGCCACGGCCGCTCCCCCGTCGTGCCCGGCCCGCACACGATCGACGCCCTGGCGGACGACCTGGTCGCGCTGCTCGACCGCCTCGGCGTCGGGAAGGCGCACCTCGTCGGCCTGTCGCTCGGCGGCATGACCGCGCTGCGCGTCGCCGCCCGCGACCCCGGACGGGTCGACCGGCTCGCGGTCCTGTGCACGAGCGCTCACCTCGGCCCCGCCTCGAACTGGACCGACCGCGCGGCCCTCGTGCGCGCCCAGGGCACGGGAGTGGTCGCCGAGGCCGCCGTCGGCCGTTGGTTCACCCCCGCGCACCAGGACCGTGCGCGCTGGCAGGCGATGGTGGCGGCCACCCCGGCGGAGGGCTATGCGGGTTGCTGCGACGCCATCGCCGCCATGGACCAGCGCGCGGACCTCGCCGCGATCAGCGCGCCCACCCTCGCGATCGCGGGCGCCGACGACCCGGCGACACCACCCCACCACCTGGAGGAGATCGCCACGTCCGTCCAGGACGGACGGCTCCTCGTCGTCCCCGCGGCCGCACATCTCGCGAACGCCGAGCAGCCCGGCGTCGTCACGCCGGCGCTCGTCGACCACCTCACGAAGGAGAGCCGTTCATGAGCCTGGACAAGGTGGTCGGCGGACCGGCCGAGGCCGTGGCGGGCATCCGCTCCGGTGCCAGCGTCGCCGTCGGCGGCTTCGGCCTCGCGGGCATCCCGTGGTTCCTCATCGAGGCGCTGCTGGAGCAGGGCGCCGACGACCTCACGATCGTCTCGAACAACTGCGGTGTCGACGGCGCCGGCCTCGGGCTCCTGCTGGAGCACCGCCGCATCAGCCGCGTCATCGCGTCCTACGTCGGCGAGAACAAGGAGTTCGCCCGGCAGTACCTCGCCGGGGAGCTGACCGTCGAGCTCACTCCACAAGGGACACTCGCGGAACGGTTGCGCGCCGGGGGTTCCGGGGTCGGCGCCTTCTACACCCCGACCGGTGTCGGCACGCTCGTCTCCGAGGGCGGCCTGCCGTGGCGGTACCACGGTGACGGCACCGTCGCGCTCTCCTCGCCGCCCAAGGAGGTGCGCACGTTCCACGGCAGGGAGATGGTGCTGGAGGAGTCGATCGTCACCGACGTCGCGCTGATCCGCGCCGCCGTCGCCGACCGCGCGGGCAACTGCGTCTTCCACGCCGCCGCCCGCAACTTCAACCCCGCCGCCGCGATGGCCGGTCGGTTCACCGTCGTCGAGGCCGAACGGGTCGTCGAGGTCGGCGGGATCCACCCCGACCAGGTGCACCTGCCCGGCGTGTTCGTGCAGAACGTCGTCGCGCTCACCCCGGAGCAGGCCGCCCGCAAGGACATCGAGAAGCGCACGACCCGCGCCCGCCAGGAGGCGAACTGACATGGCCTGGACCCGCGACGAGATGGCCGCCCGCGCCGCGCTCGAACTGCGCGACGGCGAGTACGTCAACCTCGGCATCGGCCTGCCCACGCTGATCCCCGACCACCTGCCGGCGACGTCGACGGTGACGCTGCACGCGGAGAACGGCATCCTCGGCGTCGGCCCGTTCCCCTACGACGACGAGGTCGACCCCGACCTGATCAACGCGGGCAAGCAGACCGTCAGCGTCCTGCCGGGAGCCTCGTTCTTCGACTCCCCCACCAGCTTCGCCATGATCCGCGGCGGCCACATCGACACCGCCGTCCTCGGCGGCATGCAGGTCTCCGCGCACGGCGACCTCGCCAACTGGATGGTGCCCGGCGCCATGGTCAAGGGCATGGGCGGCGCCATGGACCTCGTCAGCGGCGCACGGCGCGTCATCGTCCTCATGGAGCACACCGCCCGCAACGGCGACGCCAAGCTCGTCGACACCTGCACGCTGCCGCTCACCGGCCGCCGCGTCGTCTCCCGCGTCATCACCGACCTGGCCGTGCTCGACGTCGCCGAGGGTTCCTTCCGGCTGGTCGAGCTCGCGCCCGGCGGCACCGTCGAGGAGGTCGTGGCGAGGACCGGGGCGCCCGTGCTGGCGTCCGCCTGTTCTCGGATCCGCTGACCGCCCGCGGCCTGGCGGCCGGGTACGTGGCGATTGCCGATTGCGACAACCTGTCGTAACGTTTACGACAGGTTGTCGCAAAAACTGCGCGCCACGTCCGCCCCGAGGAGAAGCCGTGAGCACGACGAGCGACCGTGCCGAGATCATCGAGCTGATCGGCAACTACGCCACGATCTCGGACCGCAGGGAGTTCACGACCCTGCCCGCCAGGACCTTCACCGACGAGGTGACCGTCGACTTCTCGTCCGTGGCGGGCATGCCCGAGATGACGGTCCCGCTGAGCGCTTACGTCGAGAGCCTGAGCGGGGCGTTCTCCGCCTTCAAGGCGACGCACCACGCCATCACCGGCCACGTCGTCGAGATCGACGGGGACACCGCCTCGGTGCGCGCCCACGTCCGCGCCGAGCACTGGTACCCGGACGAGGCCGGCGTTCCGCGCTGGCTGGTCGTCGGCTTCTACGACAACGAGGCGGTCCGCACCCCCGCCGGCTGGAGGCTCAGCCGCGTCAAGCTGACCGCGGTGCACCAGGAAAACGCCCCGCGACCGGCAGGCCTCCTCGCGGGAGAATAGGCACCGGCAGCCCGTCCAGGAGCGAGGAGAACGACCAGATGCCGCGGATCCGCGCCGCCACCATCGAAGAGCACCACGAGATGGTGTGGGCCGACCTCACCACGGCGCTGCGGCACCTGCTCCTCGAGCGCGACTACGACTCCATCACCCTCGGCCACATCGCGGCCAGGGCCGGACTCGCGCGCAACACCCTCTACAACTACGCCAAGGACAAGCGCGCGCTGGTCCTCGAACTGGCCCGGCGTGCGAGCCGTCCCCTGGCCGCGCGGGTGGCCGCGATCGCGGAGACCTCGTCCGAGCCGGCCGCGACCCGGTTGCGCGAGATCGTCGACGTGGTCCTCACCGCGTCCACGAACCACGACATGGCCCTGATGTTCCTCCCGAACGCCGCCTCCCTGGTCGCGGAACTGCAGTCGGGGCCGGCGAACCCGTTCACCGCGGTCGTGGCCGAGGTGGAGAAGGTCGTCCGGGACGGCGTCACCAGCGGCGAGTTCGGCGGCGTGGAGGACGTGGGCCTGGTCGTGGAACTGCTCTCCGGTGCGATCACCGCAGGCGCCACGCGCGTGAGCAGGGACCCGTCCACTCTCGCGGCCACCGCCCGTGCGGCCCAGCACATCGTTCTGGCGTCGTTGACCCGCTGAGCGTTCTTGCTCCATAAGGGACACTTGTGCCATGGCGTTGCAGGATCTCGGCGCGGAGGTGCGCCGCTTGCGCGAGTCCACGGATCCCGCCTCGATCGGTCTGCCGCCGGGCAGGCGGCGGGCCCGCGGGGTGCGGCGGGAGGAGCTCGCCGAGCTGGCCGGGGTGTCGGCGGACTACGTGCGGCGGCTGGAGCAGGGGCGCCGCCACCCGTCCGCCGCCGTCGTGAACGCGATCGCCCGCGCGCTGCGCGTGGGACCTGGTGAGTACGAACGGCTGTGCGCGCTGGCCGGGTACGCCGCCGCGGACGGGCGGGTGCCGCGCGAGGCCGGGGCGGCCGCGCTGCGGTTGCTCGAACGGTTCCCGGACACCCCGGTGTTCCTGACGGACGCGGCGTGGAACGTCGTCGCCGTCAACGGCGCCTGGATGACGCTGGGAGCGGGCTCGTCCAACCAGCGGGCGCGCGACTGGAACGTCGCCTGGCGCACGTTCTCGAACGCCCACCGCGAGATCAGCCGCGAGGACGAGCACGCGGCCGCGTTCCGGGTGACGCTCGCCGCGCGGTTGCACGGCACGGTCCTGCGCTACCCCGCCGACGAGCAACTGGCCGAGCTCGTCGACGAGCTGCGGACCACGAGCCGTTCGTTCGACACGCTGTGGCGCGCGCCCAAAACCGTTGCGGCGTATGACAACCGCGCCGTGTTCCGGCATCCGGACGTCGGTGACATCGCTCTCGACGGCACGGTGCTCGACGTGCCCGGCGACCGCCTCCAGGCGGTGGTGCTGACCGCCGCGCCGGGGTCCGTCGACGCGGGCCGGCTCGGTGAGGTCGTCCGCGCCTCGACGGGGCCCGCGATCATCAGGGTGGGACAACCTGGCCCAGGCTGACCGCCTCCGCGGCGGCGATCCTGGGGCGGTGTTGATCACCACCTTGCCCCGGGAAGGCCGCGTTGCGCGGCGGCCCTCGTCTGCGCCGGCTCACCCTCGTCGAGCAACTCCTGGCGCGGTGAGATCAGCTCTTGCGGCGGCGGGGCGCGGCCGAACGCGGTGGCGCCGACCGCATGTGGTCGCGCACCGGCCCGAGCAGCCGGGCGAGCGCGGTGACGTCGTCCGGTGACAGCGGTTCGAAGAGCAGCCCGCTGACGACCTCGACGTGCCCGGGCAGCACGGCCGCGAGCAGGGTGCGGCCGGCGTCGGTGATGGTGACCGTGACGCCGCGCTCGTCGTCGGCGGACGGCGTGCGCCCGACCAGGCCCGCCTTCTCCAGCAACCCGACCTGGTAGGTCAGGCCGCTGCGGCTGTAGACGACGCCGTCGGCCAGGTCGGTCATCCGGTGACTGCCCGTCGGCGAGTCGCCGAGCCGTGCCAGCAGTTGGAACTGCACGTAGCTCAGGTCGCCCGCGTCCTTCAGCTGCTGCTCGACCGCGTGCCGCAGCAGGCTGGTCACCTCGACGAGGGCGAAGTAGGCGCCCAGCTGGACGGGGTCGAGCGACGGCGGCGAGTCGGACATGACCCCAGCCTACTGCTTCGAATTCGAAGGAGCAGAGGCGCACGTCACATTGCTTCGAATTCGAAGCATGCCTACCGTCGTTTTCAGTTGCTTCAAGTTCGAAGCAAACAAGATGAGGGAGAGCGGTCATGAAGGCAGTGCGTTTCCACGAGTTCGGCGGTCCCGAGGTCCTGCGGTACGAGGACGTCGAGAAGCCGGTCCCCGCGGCCGGTGAGGTCCTGGTCCGCGTCACGGCCACGACGTTCAACCCGGTCGAGGGCAACATCCGCCTGGGCGTCATGCAGGGACCGATCCCGGTCGACCTGCCGCACACGCCCGGTCTCGACGTCGCCGGCACGGTCGACGAGCTCGGCGAGGGCGTCGACGGCCTCGCGGCCGGTGACGAGGTGATCGGCTTCCTGCCGATGACCAAGCCCGGTGCCGCGGCCGAGTACGTCCTCGCGCCGGCCGCCGCCCTGACCCCGGCGCCCAAGGGCGTCCCGCTCGCCGACGCCGCCGCGTTGCCGCTCGTCGGTCTCACCGCCTACCAGGCCCTGTTCGACCACGGACGGCTCGAGGCCGGGCAGCGCGTGCTGGTCAACGGCGCGGGCGGACCGGTCGGCGGTTACGCCGTCCAGCTGGCGAAGCAGGTCGGCGCCCACGTGATCGCGACCGCCAGCCCGCGCAGCGCGGAGGCCGTGACGACGGCCGGTGCCGACGAGGTCGTCGACCACACGTCCACCGACGTGCTGTCAGCCGTGACCGAGCAGGTCGACCTCGTGCTCAACCTGGCCCCGGTCGCGCCCGAGGTCCTGGCGCAGCTGCCTTCTCTGGTCCGTTCCGGCGGGGCGGTCGTCAACACGACCATCTGGATGCCCGCGCCCGCCGACGAGGAACGCGACGTGCGCGGCGTCAACCTCTACGTCCGCAGCGACGCCGACCAGCTGGCGCGGCTCGTGGCGCTCGTCGACTCGGGCGACCTGCGGGTCGACGTCGCGCAGCGCGTGCCGCTCACCGACCTGCCCGAGGTCCACGTCCGGGCGGCGTCCGGCGAGGTGCGCGGCAAGGTGGTCTTCGTCGTCTGACGCCCAGCCGCGGTCGGTCCACTGTGGAGCGAGGCCGACTCGATCATCGCGGTTCGGCGGGCGAGTTGAGGAGTTCCGCCCTCTCGCGGGACCGCGATGCGTCATCATCTGCGGTAGGCGAGTCAGGGGGAGGTGTCGCCGTGTCCGTTGTGCCGGTCGACCGCGGTCCGGTCGTGGGCGGCTCCGGGGCGGGTGCCTGATGGCGGGCGAGAACCCGCTGGTCGCCGCACCGCCCGCCGAGCCGGGCGGGTTGTTCAACGCGGGCACCGGTGACAACGGCTGGGCGACCGGCATCTCCATCGCCGAGTCGGCGATGGACACCTACAACGGCATCAAGGACGGCAACTGGATCGAGGGCGGCCTCGGCCTGGTCGGGCTCGCCGCGGACGCCGCCGCGATGGCCATCGACCCGTTCGGCACGCTGCTGTCCTCCGCCGCGTCGTTCCTGATGGAACACGTGCAGCCGTTGAAGGACATGCTCGACTGGCTGGCCGGCAACCCGCCCGTGATCGAGTCGTACTCCACGACGTGGAACAACGTGGCGACCGAGCTGGGCAAGATCGCCGAGGACTACAACGCGGCGATGAAGTCCGGCATCGAGGCGTGGGCGGGCTCCGCGGCCGACGCGTACCGCTCCGACGCGAAGGCCCAGAGCGACGCCCTGACCGGCGCCGCCTCCGCCGCCGGGACCGTCGGCACCGTCGTCGGGCTGATGGGAATGGTCGTCGCGTTCGTGCGCGAGATGGTGCGCGACCTGATCGCGGACCTCGTCGGCAAGCTCATCGCGTGGGTGCTGGAAGCAGCGTTCACACTGGGCTTCGGCACGCCGGTGATCGTCGCGCAGGCGGTCACCGCGATCTCCAAGTGGGCCGCGCGGATCGCGAAGATCATCCAGGACCTGCTGAGCACCATCAAGCGGGTCTCGCCGATGCTGAAGCGCCTCGTCGAGGTCTTCGAGAAGATCATGAAGGTCGTCGGCAAGCTCGCGGGCAAGGTCACCGGCCTCGACGTCCTCGACCCGAAGAACATCAAGAGGGGCGGCTTCCTCCAGACCGGCAGCCCTGACGTCGACCTGCCGTCCAGCTCCACGCGCGGCGGCGACCCGTCCCCGGGCTCGGGTCCCGGTTCGGGCACGGACGGGCCGGGGTCGAACCGCCCGACCAACACGACGAGCACGTCGAGCACCACCACCGAGCCGTCCACGGACTCGCCGAGGAGCGACGGCCCGGCCGGTCCGCCGAGGCGCGACCCGGGCAGCGGCCCGGACGGCGACTCGCCGCGTGGCCCGGCTCCGGGTGGCACCGGGCCGCTGGGCGGGCCGGGCAACGGGCCGGGCGGTGGCAGGCCGGGTAGCGGACCGGGCGGTGGCGGGCCAGGCAACGGTCCGGGCAGCAGTCCGGGCAGCAATGGTCCCGGCAGCGACTACCGAGGTGGTCCGGGACACTCCCCCGGCGACCGCGGTGGCCCTCAGGGACCGCCCGCACCCGGAGGGAACCACCCCGGCTCACCTCACGGCCAGTCCGGACCTGGCGGCAACCAGCCCGGCGGCGCACCCCAAGGACCACCCGCCCCCGGCGGGAACTTCCCGCACTCCAACGCCGGTGGTGGCGCGGGACCCGGCGGAGGTGCGCCCAACGCCGGTGGTGGCCCTGGCAGCGGTTCGCCCAACGCCGGTGGTGGCGCGGGACCTGGAGGCGGTTCGCCCAACGGCCCAGGCGGTAACAACCCCGCCCCGTCCCCGATGCGGACCGACCAGACCTCCTCGTCGACCGCAGCGGCGGTCGACGCCCCCGCACGCCCCGACCACCCCCAGACCGGCGGTCCCGGCACCAGCCCCCAGAGCGGTCAGCCCAACCCGGGGACGCCTCCGCCCGGCGGCGTACCCGCCGGTGGCGCCCCTGGTGGCGCGCCGGGCGGTGGTGCTCCCGGTGGCGGTGGTGCACGTCCCGGCGCCGGCGGCGGCTGGACCGGAACGCCCGGCAGCCGGGGCGATCTCGGCTCCTCCGGTCCGGCGGCGCGCGGTCCGGAAGGACCCCGGCCCTCGTCGCACGGTCCGGCCCACGGCGGTCCCGGCCCGTCGCACACCTCGCCGAGCTCTCACGGCCCTGCTCGTGGTGGCCCGTCACCGGGCGGCTCGCCGCACGGTGGTCCGCCGCACACCCACAACGGGCCCGGCAACTCCGGCCCCCTCCACAACGGGCCGTCCAACACCGGCCCCGCCAACACGCGCCCGCACAGCGGTCCCGGCCCCACACAGGGCGGCCCGCCGCACTCCGCACCACCGCACTCCGGGCCATCCCACTCCGGGCCATCCCAGACTGGCCCGACACACGCCGGTCCGACGCATGGCGGTCCGACGCACAACGCGCCCGGCGCCACCAACCCTTCGCACCACGGGCCGGGTAACGCCGGCCCCGGCAACGCCGGACCGCCGCACGGCGCGCCCCACAACGGGCCGTCGAACACGAGTCCGTCGCAGGCAGGGCCGTCCCACCACGGTCCCGGCACCACGGGCCCGTCCCACGCCAGCCCGCCTCACCACGGTCCTGGCACCACAGGCCCGTCCCACGGCAACCCTCCCCACACCAACCAGGCCCACACCAACCAGCCCCAGCCCCACCCCGGCCCGCAGAGCCGAGGCCCGGCGCCGACGTCCCACCCCAACGCGCCGCACCAGCCGTCCTCCCCGAACCGGCCGGACGGCCCGCCCCAACGCCACGCGCCGGACACCCCGCCCGCACGCCACGACCCGTCGCTACGGTCCGACCAGGACCCCTGGTCTCCGCCGCGCGACCCCGACGGCCCCGGCACGCCGGACCGGCCGGGCATCGACGACGCCCACGCGCGGCACGGTGAGACGACGCCCGCCGGCATCTCGCACCACCGGGGTGACCCGGACATGGGCGACCTGCCCCGGCGGGTGCCGCACGACCCGCGGTACTTCACCGCCGACGTCCACGTCTCGCCGGACGGGCGGGCGCGCATCGGCAACCACAGCTACAGCCCGGAGGAGTACGGGGACCTGTTGCGGCGCAACGGGTGGGACGGCCGGACGCCGATCCGGCTGATCGGGTGCGACGCGGGGTCCAACGACTTCGCCAACCGGCTGTCGCGGCACACCGGCGCGGACGTCCTCGCGCCCACCAAGCCCGCCTGGACCGACAGCAACGGCCGTGTCTACACCAGTGACGCCGAGGTCGACGCCGACGGCAACCGACGGCCGCGCATCCCGCCGAACGGCGAGTGGGAGACGCACAGCCCGGACGGCAGCCGCACCAGGGCGAGCGACGACGGGTTCGTGCCGGGTACGAACGACGCCGACAAGCACGACCTGGACCCCGACGACGCGCGCGACCGCGGCCGGGACAACACGATCACCGACCCGCCGGAGGGCCGCGACCCGACGCCGCAGCGGACCGTGCCGTGGGACCCGCCGCAGAACCTGCCGCGGGTGGACCTGGAGGTCGACCCGAACCAGCGCGTGCTCGACCTCAACGGCGGGCCGCCGCTGGAGCCGAACTCCCGCATCGTCGTCCACAACCCGGACGGCTCGGTGCGCGGTACGTACTACACGGACGCGAACAGCAGGGTCACGCACGTCGACACGAGCCTGCCGAACACCCGCAACACCACGGGTGTCCCGGTCAACCCGGACACCGCCCGGCCCGAACATGGCGTCGTGTACCAGGTGGACCTCGGGAACGGCACGCAGACGTTCCGCGGCCACGACCCCGACGCGGCACCGTCCCGGCCGGACACCACGGCGACGAACGACGCCGGCACGACGCCCGACGCGGCGCCCGACTCCGCGCCGAGCACGTCGCCGGACCACCGGCCCGCCGACCGGTTCGACGACTTCGACCAGGCACGCACGCCTCCCGCCGTGGAGTGGAACCCGCCCGGCGGCCCCGACGGCAACTACCGGACGATGCCCCCGCACGAGAACTACAACCCCGCTCTCCCACCGGACGGCGACGGCCCGTTCTCCCTGCGCGGCAACGATCCGGACAACCCGCTGCAGCCGCACGCCCGCTACGACGTCTACAACGCCGACGGCGACTGGCACGGCACCTTCTACACCGGCGCCGACGGCCGGGTGTCGCACGTGCACACCTGGTCGGGCAACAGCGCCGAGGGCTTCAACCCCGAGCTCGGCACGGCGGAGACGTGGGACGCGGGCCTGCCGGTCCCGGCGCCTAACACCACGTTCGCGGTCGGCCCGCGGCACGTGGACGGCATGGATCCCCAGGTGCCGCAGCAGATGTACCGGACCGACGTGCACGGCGACACGATCGCCGCGAGCGGCCGTCCGGTGTTCCCGCCGGCCGACACCAGGGCCGAGGACTTCTGGGGGCCGCGCCGCGGTGTCGAGCCGGGCTCGCCCGGCGAGGGCGTCCAGCCCGACACGGGCCGGATCGCGAGCGGTGGCAAGGAAGGCTTCAAGGACCCGACGTCGGGTGACTACCCGCCGGTCAACTACTACGGCAACCGTCACGAGCTGTTCAAGTTCGACGGCGGCCACATCGTGGCGTACGAGGCCGGCGGTCCCGGCGAGCGGATCAACCACGTCCCGCAATGGGCCTACGAGAACCGTCCGATGAGGATCGACGGCGCTCCGACGGACCACACCTGGCGGCGGATGGAGGAGGACGTCGCACGGCACGCGGCGACCGAGGGCACGACCGTGGACCGGGTGGACTTCTGGGCCGAGCGCACCACGCCGGACATCCGCACACCGGACAAGCTGCACGTGCGCTACCACCTGACGGTGTCCGACCCGCCACCGCCCAGGACCGACCATGTGATCAGGAGCTTCGACAATGTCCCCGAACCCGCCAGGAACAACCGGGTCGTCCCCCCGCCCGCTCCGTGAGCGGCAGCAGGAGCTGTTGCAGGAGATCGGCCGCCTCCTGGTCGAGGGCAGCCCGGCGGGCTGGTCCCGGATCGACCTCCGCGCGTCGGTGTCCAGCACGCAGGACCTGATGGCCCTCACCGTGCTGATGCCGGACCACTCCAGTCCCCCGGCGGACCTGCAGCTGCCGGTCGGCCGGGTGTTGCGGGAGCTGCGCGAGCTGATGTACGCGGAGGGGCGCGGCACGTGGTTCTCGCTGCGGTACACGATGGACCCGCCGGACGTGTTCCACGTCGTCTACAACCACGACTTCGACCCGTTGTGGACCCCGGACCTGAGCCCGCACGAGTGGGCTCTCGACCTGGAACGCTTCCCGCGCGCACCGGAGCACGTCCCCGACTGGCTGCGCGCCAAGCTGCCCGAGGACGATCAGCCGGCTGCGGGATACTGAGGCCATGACGGAACCACTCAACCCGGTCCAGCAGGACGAGCTGCTCCAACTGATCACCGGGCGACTGGTGCTGGCCCTGCCGCCGGGGTGGAACCACCTCCAGATCGCCTACAAGGCCATCGGCGACCACATCGAGGCGAGTGGCCTGCTGCGCATGTCGAACGGGAGCATGTGGGGCTGGGACCTGCCCGACGAGGTGCCCGGCCTGTTCGCCCGGCTGCGCGCCGGAATGGCCCGCCCGGAGCGCGGCACGTGGCTGCACGCCACCTACTGGCTCGACTACCCGGACAACTACGCGATCGAGTACAACCGCCAGGACGAGCCGTCGTTCCGCACCCCGCCGCCCCCGGCCGCCCACGCCAGGGAGCTCGAGATCTTCCCGCGCACCGGCGAGCACGTGCCGGACTGGCTGCGCGCCGCCGCCACGTCCTGATCGAGGCGGATCAGGGCGTGAGGGGCACGGGCGGCGGCCGCTCGGCCGTGGTCGTCAGCTCGACCCGCCGCCCCTCGTGCGCCGACCGCAGCAGGGCGGTCATCGTCTCGAGCACGTGCAGCCCGAGCTCACCTCCGGCGCGCGGAGGCCGTCGTCCCGCGGCGGCGACGAGGTCCAGGAGACCGGTTCCCCGTCCCGCGCCCACGTGCCCCGCGCTGGTGGGGAGGGTGCGCCACCCGGTGCCGCCGAGCTCGACGAGGCGGCTCTCGCCGTCGAAGTGGTTCGGGTCCGGGACCGCGAGCGTGCCGGTCTCGCCGTGCACCTCGATCGGCGCGGCGGTGGTGGCCACCCCGTCGAAACTGGTCGTGATGGTCGAGAGCGCGCCGTCGGCGTGTTCGAGCACGCCGGAGACGTGGGTGTCGACCTCGACCGGGATCCGCTCGCCCGTCCGCGCACCGGAACCGACGACGCGCTCGGGGCGCAGGCGGCTCGCCGCGCCGACCACCGCCCGCACGGGGCCGAGCAGGTGGATCAGCGCGGTGAGGTAGTACGGCCCCATGTCGAACAACGGGCCGCCGCCCGCGGTGTAGTAGAAGTCCGGGTCGGGGTGCCAGCGCTCGTGCCCCGGGGTGACCATCACGGCCGACGCGGCGAGCGGGCGTCCGACGAGCCCGCCGTCGATCGCCGCACGCGCGGTCTGCGTCCCCGTGCCGAGAACGGTGTCCGGTGCGCACCCGACGGCGACTCCGGCCGCGGCGGCGCGTTCGACGATCTCCCGGCCTTCCGGGAACGTGACGGCGAGCGGCTTCTCGGTGAAGACGTTCTTGCCTGCGTCGATCGCGCGGAGCGTGATCTCGGCGTGGGCCGTGGGGACGGTCAGGTTGAGGACCGTGTCGACGTCCGCCCCGCCGAGCAGTCGCTCGACGTTCACCGCTTCGGCACCGGGGAGTTCGGCCGCCGTCGCGACCGCACGGGCCGGGTCGAGATCGGCCACCGCGGTGATGCGCACGGCGGGGTGGCCGCGCAGGGTGGTCAGGTACGCGCGGGAGATGAACCCGAGGCCTACGATGCCGACGCGGTGCGGGTCGCCCACGACATCCCCCTCGTGATGACGGTCCGGACGCTGGGGTGCTCCAGCACGTCCAGGCTGTGCCCCGGCGTCGTGACGACGATCCGCCCGGCGCCCCACCGGCGGGTCCAGATCGCCGGGCAGGTGACCGGCCGGTGCCACGGGTGCCACGGCCGGGGTGGGTGGGTCGTGGTGGCCAGCACGTCGTTCAGGTCGTCGTGCAGCACCCAGTACTGCTCGGTGACCAGCTCGAAGTCCTCGACGCCCGCGGTGATCGGGTGCTCGCGGCCGAGCTTGGTGATGGTCACCGCGTGCGGCAGGAAGTTGTCCTCCTGCCCGCCCTGGCGCTCGCACGGCTCCTTGCCCGGATGCGTGGCGAACTGGCCGCCCACCAGGTGCAGGTAGTCCGACGACGCGCGGAACGAGTCCGCGATGCCGCCGTGCCAGCCGGTGAACCCGGTGCCGGCCTCGACCGCCGCGCGCAGCCCGGCCACCTGCGCGGCGGTGATCTCCGCCATCGAGACGCACTGCACGACCAGATCGGTGCGCGCCATCTCGGCGGCGTCGGCGTACACCTCGGGCGACTCCTCCACCCGCACGGCGTACCCGCTCTGCTCCAGGAACGGGATGAACAACTCGGTGGACCGCGCCGGCTGATGCCCCTCCCACCCACCGCGGACCACCAACGCCTTCGGCTGTGCCACGCCCACCCCCTGGGAAACCGCTTACCGCACACTGCCTCGTCGGGTCACCGCCGGTCAAGAACGACTTCAGGGCGCGACGGGTACTCGCCGAGCCACGCAGTCCACAGTAGACAGTGCGGTGGTCAGCCCAGCTGCCTGACCAGCTTCGCCGGTGCCAGCTTGCGGTAGCTCTCGGTCAGCAGCTCCCGGATCTCCGCCCAGTCGGCGTCACGTTCGACGATCATGCCCACCACGTCGAACCCCCACGCCGCGCGGAAGAACGGCGGCCCTCCGTTCACCAGCGCCTCGAACTCCTCGCCGTCGGCGCGGAACGTCATGACCACGGCCGGCGCGGTGAGCGAGGCGGCCCGGCTGAACGCGCCCGTCGCACCCGGCTGCGCGGTGAACACGTGCGCGATCGTGCGCTGCCGCACGCGCCACCGGGTGCCCACCCAGGCGGGTTCCTCGTAGCTCTCCGGCAGGCCGGCACAGATCTTCCGCAGTTCCGCCAGCACGGCGGACGGCACGTCGGCGCGATCGCTCATGGTCCACTCCCCCTCGCGCCACGCTAACCCACCGGCGAGACGCGCGTCACCGGCCGCCCCGCGCGCCCGGCGCGTCTCGCTAGCCTCGGCTCATGCGCGCCGTCTTCCCCGGCTCCTTCGACCCCGCCACCCAAGGGCACCTCGACATCGCACGGCGGGCCGCCGCCCTGTTCGACGAGGTCGTGATGTGCGTTCTCACCAACCCGCACAAGGCCGGCCGGCTGCCGCTGCCCGACCGGCTCGCGCTGCTGACCGAGCTCACCGCGGACCTCCCCACCGTCGTGGTGGACTCGAGCGCCGGGCGGCTGCTGGTCGACTACTGCCGCGAGGTCGGCGCGGGCGTGGTCGTGCGGGGCACGCGCACGCCGGGCGACCTGGCGCACGAAGTCCCGCTGGCCCAGGCGAACCGCGCCCTGAGCGGCATCGACACGCTGTTCCTCCCGGCCGGTCCGGCGTTCGGTCACGTCTCCTCGACGCTGGTCGTGGCAACCGCCAGGACGTAGATCACACCGCTCGCCGTCGTGCACGGCCGCACCGCCGGTGTTTGGCTGGTCTGGTGCCCACCAGAAGCGTCTCCGTCACCGCCACCGTGCCCGCGCCGGCCGCCCGGATCTTCGACCTGCTGGCCGATCCCGCGAAGCACCCGCTGATCGACGGGTCCGGCACCGTCCGCGCGCCGCGGGCCGGCGCTCCCGAGCGGCTCGCACCCGGCAGCACGTTCGGCATGGACATGAAGATCGGCGTGGGCTACCGGATCGAGAACACCGTGGTGGAGTTCGAGGAGGACCGGCTGATCGCGTGGCGGCACTTCAACGGGCACCGCTGGCGCTGGCGGCTCACCCCGCTGCCCGACGGCACCACCGAGGTCACCGAGACGTTCGACTGGTCCACCGCGCGCCTGCCGCTGCTGCTCGACCTGTCGCCGATCCCGCGCCGCAACAAGGCGTCGATGCGGCGGTCGCTGGAGCGCCTCGCCGCGCTCTTCGGCGCGGCCGCCTGACCGCCCGTTCGAGGGGTGAACGCTCTCGCCGTCATGCAGGCACTCCCGCGCGGCCATACGTTCGGTGCGGTGCTTCACGAAGGTGAAAGGTGATCTCATGCGCTCCACCGCGGCAGCGGCGGCCCTGGCTCTCGGCCTGTGCCTGGCTCCCACCCCGGCCACGGCGGCCACCCCCGACGTGCGGCCCGTCGGCTCGATCGACCTGGAGCGCTACCAGGGCCGGTGGGTGCAGCTGGCGGCGATCCCCCAGCCCTTCCAGGCGCACTGCGCCCGCAACGACAACGCGGTCTACACCCTGCTGCCCGACGGCCAGGTGAAGGTGGTGAACTCCTGCACCCGCGAGGGCGGCGTGGCGTCGTCGCTCGAGGGCAGGGCGCGCCGCACCGATCCCGCGTCCCCCGCGAAGCTGCAGGTGTCGTTCGCCAGGACGGCGGACGGCTGGAGCTTCGACAAGCCCGGCAGGTACTGGGTGATCGGGCTCGACCGCGACTACCGGTGGGCGGTGATCGGCGCACCGGACCGCAGGACCGGGTTCGTGATCTCGCGGTCGCCCGCGCCGTCCCGCAAGGACGTCCAGGGCGCGACCAAGGCGTTGCTGCGCAACGGGTACGACCTCTGCGCCTTCCGGATCACCGCCCAGGACGGCGGCGCGCCGGAGTCCGCTCCCCTCTGCACAGGGCAGCGGTGAGGGCCGCGTCCGCGGGCGACCTCCTGAGCGCGGTCGCCCGCGGTGACCGGGCCGCGTTCGGCGGGTTGTACGACCGCCTGGGGGCGGTGGTCTTCGGCGTCGTCGCCGAGGCGCTGCGGTCGCCGTCCGGTCACGTCGACGCCGAGCTGGCCGAGGACGCCGCGCTCGACGTGTGGACGCACCTCTGGCGCACGGCGCCGCTGTTGGCCCGCCGGCCGCTGACGTCGGCCGAGGCGATCGCCTGGGTGGTCGAGGAGGCGCGGGACCGCTGTGCCGCCCGCATCGTGGCCGCGCGGCGGGACTGGGCACCGGAGGTCGCGCGGTGGAACTGGACGGCGAGCGCGTAACCCTGCTGATCGTGCGACGCTCTGCGGCCGATGAGTTCCGGCCGTCCCGGCGGTCTGACCCTCGACCCGAGAGAACGGAAGGACGTCCATGACCCAGCTGGTGAAGGTCCAGAACTTCGTCGTGTCGAGCGACGGGTTCGGCGCCGGTGAGGACCAGACCCTCGAGCGGCCGTTCGGCCACGCCGATCCCGGCACGATGTTCGCGTGGGCGGGCGCCACCGCGAGCTGGCCGAACCGCACCGATCCCGGCGGCAGCCGCGGGCTCGACGACTACCTCACCCGCGACTTCGCGCACAACATCGGCGCCGAGATCATGGGAGCGCACAAGTTCAGCCCGCACCGCGGGCCGTGGCAGGACCACGAGTGGCAGGGCTGGTGGGGCGACGAGCCGCCGTTTCACACGCCGGTCTTCGTGCTGACCCACCACGTGCGGCCCTCGTTCACGCTGTCGGACACCACGTTCCACTTCGTGGACGCGGAGCCGGCGGAGGTGCTCGCGCTCGCGAAGGAGGCGGCGGACGGCAAGGACGTCCGGATCGGTGGCGGCGCCACCACCATCCGGTCGTTCCTCGACGCCGACCTGGTCGACACCCTGCACGTCGCGGTGGCGCCGGTCGAGCTCGGCCACGGGGTGCCGCTGTGGAAGTCACCCGACGAGCTGCTCGACCGGTTCCACCTCGACGTCGTTCCGAGCCCGTCCGGCGTCACGCACCACCTGTTCTGGCGGAAGTGACCGTCAGGCCGCGACGTTCACGATCCAGGTGACGCCGAACCGGTCGGCGAGCATGCCGAAACCGGGTGACCAGGCGGAGGGGGCGAACTCCTCGATCACCGTCGCGCCGTCGGCGAGGCCCGCCCAGATCGGCGTGACCTCGTCGACGCTCGCGCCGCCGACCGACAGGAAGAACGGCTCCGAGGTGATCGTGGTGCCGTTCTCCCTGCGGGTGGTGGGCTCGCCGGTCGCGACCGGCTGCTCCGGTCCGGGCACGTCGTAGGCGAGGACGCGGAAGCCGTTGTCCGCGACGACCTCGCCGAACACGACGTTCTTCGCGCCGGGCACCTCGGCGGGCATGCCGTAGTCGGCGTAGGTGACGACGTGGAGCTGCCCGCCGAACACCGACCGGTAGAACTCGAGCGCCTCCCGCGCCTGGCCGCGGAAGTTGAGGTGGGCGACTGCGTTGAGCGGCATGGTTCCTGGTTCCTTCGAGTCGTTCTCGCTCCGGAGGTCTCCGGCGCTGGAACCGACTCTGTCAGGGGTAGAGGACAGGGAACGTCCGCTACTTGTGCCAAGCTGAAGTCGTGCCCATCGCGAACTCGACGACCACGTCGGCCCGCCTGCTGTCGTTGCTGTCGCTGCTGCAGGTCCGCCGGGACTGGCCGGGACTGGTGCTCGCGGATCGGCTCGGCGTCAGCGAGCGCACGGTCCGCCGCGACGTCGACCGGCTGCGCGAGCTCGGCTACCTGGTGCACGCGGTCAAGGGCCCCGACGGCGGCTACCGGCTCGAGGCGGGCAGCCAGGTGCCACCGCTGCTGTTCGACGAGGACCAGGCCGTAGCCCTCGCCGTGGCGCTGAAGGTCGCGGTCAGCACGGGCGCGGGCATCGAGGAGGCGGCCGCACGGGCGCTGGCCACATTGCGCCAGGTCCTGCCGTCCCGGCTGCGCCACCGCGTCGACGCGCTGGAACTGGAGTCCGCGGGCCGCGGCACGCAGGTCGACACCGAGGTGCTGCTCAGGCTGGGCGACGCCGTCCGCGCCCGTGAGGAGCTGCGGTTCTCCTACCGCGCACCCGGCCGGGAGGACGACACCGTGCGGCGCGTGCAGCCGCACCACCTCGTGGTCAGGGCCGGCCGCTGGTACCTGGTCGGCTGGAGCACCGACCGCGACGACTGGCGCACCTACCGCGCCGACCGCATGGACCTGCGCATCCCGAACGGCCCGCGCTTCACCCCGCGGGAGGTGCCGGGCGGCGACGTCGCGACGTTCCTGGCCGCCCGTTTCAAGGGCTCGGACACCGACGCCTGGCCGTGCCGCGGCGAGGTGGTGCTCGACCTGCCGCTCGCCGAGGTGGCGCCGTTCGCGGGCGGCGACGTGGCGGAGGAGGCCGGTCTCGGCCGCACCAGGCTGCTGACCGGCGCGTGGTCGTGGGCCGCGCTGGCCGCACGGCTCGCCCGGTTCGACGCCGAGCTCGAGGTGGTGGGACCGCCGGAGCTGCGGGAGGCGTTCGCGGAACTGTCGCGCCGCGCCGCGCGGTGGGCCGATCGCTAGCCTCGCACCGTGATCCTGACGAGCGCCCGCCTGACGATCCGCCCGTTCCGCCCCGAGGACGCCCCGGCGCTCGCGGACTACCGCTCGGACCCGGACGTGGCGCGCTACCAGAGCTGGGACGCCCCGTTCCCCCTCGACGCGGCGACGCGGATGATCGCGGAGATGACCGATCCGGCGGCGCCGGGCTGGTTCCAGTACGCGATCGACCACGAGGGCGAGGTGGTCGGCGACGTCGGTGTGGGCCTGCACGACAACCTGCTGCAGGCGGCCATCGGCTTCACCCTCGCCCCCGCGCACCAAGGGCGCGGGTACGCGACGGAGGCGGTGCAGCGGATGCTCGCGCACCTGTTCACCGACCGCGGGCTGAGGAGGATGTCGGCGGAGTGCGACGCCCGCAACACGCGGTCGGTCCGGCTGCTGACCAGGCTCGGGTTCCGGCAGGAGGGGCACCGCGTCGAGCACACCTGGGCGAAGGGCGAGTGGACCGACGACCTGCTGTTCGGCCTGCTGGCGCGGGACTTCCCGGCTAGTGCCAGGTGACGGCACTGCCCGCGTCCGCCCGGCTGGTGCGGAAGCCGTTCACCGGGTGCGCGAGGTCGGGGTAGCCGAACGAGACCCCGACGACCACGCGCCGCGTCTCCGGCAGCCCGAAGTGGTCGCGCAGGAAGCCGGAGTACCCGGCCAGTGCGGCCTGCGGTGCCGCCCCGAGGCCGAGGCTCTGCGCCGCCAGCAGGAACGTGTTCAGGTAGAGACCGCAGTCGATCGCGCCGTACACGCCGAGGTCGGCCTCGGTGGTGATGATCGCGACGTGCGGGGCGTCGAACAGCTCGAAGTTGCGCATCATCTGGCGGGCGGCGCCCTCGTGGTCGCCTCGCTCGACGCCGACGCTCGCGTAGAGCTGCTTGCCGCACTCCCGGCGGCGTTCCTGGTAGGCGCCCGTGTACTGGGCGGGGAACGGGAAGTCCGGACCGCCGGGGTTGCCGGCTCGGAGGTGCGCGAGCAGGCTCGTGCGCAGCCGTTCGGTGCCCTCGCCCTCGGTGACGACCACGTGCCACGGCTGGGTGTTGCACCAGGACGGGGTGCGCTGGGCCAGGTCGAGCAGGCGCTCGGTGGTGTGCCTGGGAACGGGCTCGGGCAGGAACTGCCGGCACGTCCACCGCTCGGCGAGCAGCCTCTGCAGCGTCTCGTGCGGTTCTGCGGGCGCGCTCACGGGACCTCCAAGGCAGTCTCTTTTCGAGACCGAAGCTAGCACAGCGCGGTCTCGAAAAGAGACTGCCTTGGGTAGGCTGCGGGGCATGCGGTACGAAGAGCTCGCCGACCTGCCGTGCTCGATCACCCGCCCGCTGGTGGTGCTGGGAGACCGGTGGACGCTGCTGATCCTCAAAGAGGCGTTCGCGGGCGTGCGGCGGTTCAACGCGTTCCAGGCGAACCTCGGCATCCCGCGCAGCCGTCTGCACGACCGGCTCGGTCGCCTGGTGGAGCACGAGATCCTGGCGCGGCGGCAGGCCGACGACGCGGAGCACCCGGAGTACCGGCTCACCCGCAAGGGGCACGACCTGTACCCGATCCTGATGGCCATCAAGGACTGGGGCGACGCCTACATGGCGCCGGACGGGCCGCCCGTGCACTACCGGCACCGGGAGTGCACGGGCGAGGCCCGGGTCACGCTGGCCTGCGACTGCTGCGCGGACGTGATGACGGCGCACGACGTGGTGCCCGAGGCGGGACCGGGCCTGGTGGCGTACCAGGGCTGACCCTTCCCCGGCGACGGTCGCCGGGGAAGGGTTCAGCGCGCGATCAGCAGGGACGCACGTAGTGCACCCAGCTCCAGTCCGCGTCGCGGTCGTCGGTGTAGGGCGCGTCCGAGGTCCAGCGGACGATGCCGTTGTTGTCCTTGAACTGGGCCCGCGCCCCGCCCGTCTGGTTGTTGATCCACGAACCGCGGCTCGTCCAGGGGATGTAGTGGTCGCGGCACTTGTACATGTCGATCACCGTGCCGGTGAAGTTGATGCCCGAGTAGGCGCAGAAGTGCCCGCGTCCGCAGGTCGCGGCGGCGCCGACCTCCCCCGGCTGCGGCGCCGCGCTCGCCGTCGTGGTGCCGGCCGCGAGCGCGAGCACCGCTCCGGCCACCGCGAGACCTGCCCTCGTGAACTTGCTGCTGTCGAACAAGGTTCCCCCTCTGTTCGGGTGTGCGAAGCGAACACAGGCACGTTCTCAGCGCGACCTTGCAGAAACCTTTCTGGGTCCTGGCGGAACCGCGGGCGCCCTTCGTCCGACTGGTGGGCGTGAGGGTGAGCAGGTCCGCGGTCGCCGCGGTGGTGGTGTCTGCGGTGGTCGTTGTCGTCGTCGTGGTGTGGGCGGGTGACGTGCACGCCGTGCTGGGCGACAGCGATCCGGGCAGACTCACGACGCTGGCCTTCGCTCTCGTGCGCACGCTCGCCAACGCGGCGGCGACGATCACGGTGGGAGCACTGGTCTTCGCGTGCTTCGTGCTGCCCGCGCCACCTCGTCGCGCCGGGCTGACCGCGCAGTCGTTCGCCGCGGTCCGGCTCGCCGCCACCGCCGCCGGGGTGTGGGTCGTGGCCTCGGTCCCGGCCGTGGTGCTCTCCACTTCGGACGCGACCGGGCAGCCCCTGAACGTTGCCCTGAAGCACCTCCCTGACCTGGTGGCGGCGGCCGAGGAACCCAAGGCCTGGCTGGTCACCACCGCGGCGGCGGGGCTGGTCGCCGTCGGTGCGCGGTGGACGCTGACGTGGGTCACGGCGGTGCTGTGGCTGGTGCCCGCCCTGGTCGGGGTGCTCGCACCGGTCGTAGCCGGGCACGTGGCCAATGGGGCGTGGCACGACGTGGCGACGAACGCGGTGGTCTGGCACGTCCCGGCAGCTGCGGTGTGGGTCGGCGCGCTCGTCGCGCTGCGCGGGTACCTACGGCACTCCCCCGGCGACACCTCGCCCGAGGTGGTCCTGCGGCGCTATCGGCGCCTCACGTCGTGGTGCGCGGTCGTGCTGGTGCTCAGCGGCGCGGTGGTGGGCGCGGTGCTCGTCGGACCGGCCGGGATCACCGGCGGGTACGTGGTCCTGTTGTCCCTCAAGCTGATCGTGGTGGCAGTGGTCCCGCTGGCGCGGGCGCGTTGGGATGTGCGGTGGCCGCTCGGCGTCGAACTGGTGGCGCTGGGACTGGTGCTGGCGGCGTCCACCGGTCTCACGCACCTGTTGCCGCCCGCGTGGGCGTTGTCGCGTCCCTCGGCCCAGGAAACCGTGCTGGGCTTCGAGCTCCCGGACGGTCCGTCCGCCGCGGAGCTGGTGCTGGGCTGGCGGCTCGACCTCGTGCTCGGCCTCGGCGCGGTGCTGGCGGCGGCGTCCTACGTGGCCGGTGTGCGCGTCCTGCGGCGGCGCGGAGACCGGTGGCCCGCAGGAAGAACCGTCGCGTGGGTCGCCGGGTGCGCGGTGGTGCTCGTCGTCACGTCGTCCGGGCTCGGCCGGTACGCGTCGGGCATGTTCAGCACGCACATGGTGGCGCACATGGCGTTGACGATGCTCGCGCCCGTGCTGCTGGTGCTCGGCGGGCCGGTCACGCTGGCGTCGCGGGCCTTGCCGCCGGAACCGCGCCAGTGGGTGACCGCGCTCGTGCACTGCGGGCTCGCCAGGACCGTCGCGCACCCGGCGGTGGCGGCGGTGGTCTTCGTCGGTTCGTTCTACGTCCTGTACTTCTCGGACCTCTTCGGCGAGATGATGCGGTTCCACTGGGCGCACCAGCTGATGAACGCGCACTTCCTGGCGTCCGGGTACGTGTTCTTCTGGCTGGTCGTCGGGGTCGACCGGGCACCGCGCACGCTGCCGCACCTGGCCCGCCTCGGCCTGCTGTTCTCCGTCATGCCGTTCCACGCGTTCTTCGGCGTGGTGCTGATGAACAGCCAGGGCGTGATCGCCGAGGACTTCTACCGCACGCTCGGCCTGACCTGGCTGCCCGACCTGCTCACCGACCAGCGCCTCGGCGGCGGGATCGCCTGGGCCACCGGGGAGATCCCGATGCTCGTCGTCGTCCTCGCGCTGCTGCACCAGTGGGCGCGGGCCGACCGGCGAGAGGCCGTGCGGTTCGACCGCGCCGCCGACCACGGACACGACGACCGGCTGGCCGCCTACAACGCGATGCTCGCGGAACTCTCCGGACGAAGGAACTGACCCACCATGACCACCGCGACGGACACCTCCGTCGAACTCTCCGTGCAGGGCATGACCTGTGCCGCGTGCGCGACCCGCGTCGAGCGCAAGCTCAACAAGGTCGACGGCGTGCGCGCGACCGTCAACTACGCCACCGAACGCGCGATAGTCCACCTGCCGCAAGGGATGCTGCTCGACGACGCCGTGCAGGTCGTGCGCGATGCCGGCTACGACGCGGCACCGGCCGGGCAGGAACGGCACACCGGCGACGTGGTGGGAGCGCTGCGCCGGCGGCTCGTGGTCGCGGCGGTGCTCGCCATCCCGCTCGGCAACCTGTCGATCAGCCTCGCGCTCGTGCCCGCGCTGCGGTTCCCCGGCTGGGAGCTGCTGTGCGTGCTGCTGGCGCTGCCGGTCGTCGCCTACTCGGCCTGGCCGTTCCACCGCGCCGCGCTGCGCAACCTGAGGCACGGGTCGTCCAGCATGGACACCCTGGTGTCGCTGGGGGTGCTGGCCTCGTTCGGCTGGGCGGTGTGGTCGGTGCTCGCGGGCTCCTCGGGTCCCGGCTACTGGCTCGGCTTCGGCGTCACCGACGGCGGCGCGGACGCGGTCTACCTCGACGTGGCCGCCGGCGTCACGACGTTCCTGCTCGCCGGCCGCTACTTCGAGGTCCGGTCCCGGCGCAGCGCGGCGGGGCTGCTCGAAGCGCTCGCGGGCATCGCCGCGAAGGACGCGCGGGTGCTGCGCGACGGCGTCGAGACCGCGGTGCCCGCCGCCCAGGTCGTGACCGGCGACCTGCTGGTGGTGAAACCGGGTGAGGCGCTGCCCGCAGACGGCGTCGTGGTCGAGGGACTGTCCGCGGTGGACACCTCGTCGATGACCGGCGAACCCGTCCCCGTCGAGGTCGGTCCCGGCGACCAGGTCACCGGCGGCACGATCAACCGGTCGGGCCGCCTGCTCGTGCGCGCGACGGCCGTGGGCGCCCAAACCCAGCTCGCACAGATGCGGGCGCTGGCCCACCAGGCCGCGCAACGCAAGGCGCGCGTGCAACGACTGGTCGACCGCGTGTGCGCGGTGTTCGTGCCGGTGGTGCTCGCGTTGTCGGCACTCACGCTGGCCGGGTGGCTGCTGACCGGGCACACCGCGCGGGAGGCGTTCACCTCGGCGGTCGCGGTGCTGATCATCGCCTGCCCGTGTGCCCTAGGCCTCGCCACACCGACCGCGCTGATGGTCGGCGTCGCCCGCGCGGCCCAGCTCGGCGTGCTGGTGAAGGGCCCGGACGCGCTGGAGGCGAGCCGCGCGATCGACACGGTGGTGCTGGACAAGACCGGCACCGTGACCACCGGGCGCATGGAGGTCACCGTTACGACGTCCTTCTCCACCCACGCCGAACAGGACGTGCTGCGGTGGGCTGCCGCGGTCGAGGGCGCCTCCGAACACCCCGTCGGCGTGGCGATCGCGGCGGCGGTCCCGCAACGCCCACCCGTGACCGCGTTCGAGGCACTGGTCGGAGCGGGCGCGCGCGGCGAGGTGGAAGGCGTGCTCGTGCACGTCGGATCACGAGATCTGTTGGCGCGACTGGACATCGCGCTGACGACCGAGGCGGAGGAGTGGTCCGCGGCTCTCGGTTCCGCGACGGGCGTGTTCGTCGCCCGCGACGGCATCGTGGTCGGCGGCATCATCCTGCGGGACAGGGTCCGCCCGTCCGCGCGGGCCGCGGTCGAACGGCTGCACGCGCTGGGGTTGCGAACGGTGCTGCTCACCGGCGACCACGAGGAGGCGGCCCGCGCGGTCGCCGCCGAGGTCGGCATCCCCGAGGTCGTCGCCGGCGTCCGCCCCGCAGACAAGGTCGCGGCGGTCGAACGCCTGCGCCGCAACGGTCACCGGGTCGCGATGGTCGGCGACGGGATCAACGACGGACCCGCGCTCGCCTCCGCCGACCTGGGCATGGCCATGGCACTCGGCAGCGACATCGCCGCGCACGCCGCCGACGTCGTCCTGGTGCGCGAGGACCTCACCGTCGTCGCCGACGCGATCACGCTGGCGCACAGCACACTCGCGACGATCCGCGGCAACCTCGTGTGGGCGTTCGCCTACAACGCGGCGGCACTCCCGCTCGCGGCACTGGGCCTGCTCAACCCGTTGATCGCCGGTGCCGCGATGTCGTTGTCGTCGGTGCTGGTGGTGGCGAACAGCCTCCGGCTGCGCAAGGCCCGCTGAGCCGTCACGCCACCGCGGGGCGGCGCAGGCGGAAGAACGCGGTCGCCGCCCCGACGCACACCAGGGCGCCCGCCGCGATCACCGCCAGCGCCGGCTGCTGCGCCTGCGCGGTGGCGACCACCACGGCGACGAGCGCCCACGCCACCGCGAGGCCGTAGGACAGCAAACCCGCTGTGCGCCACAGCAAAGCCACCGCGGTCGCCGTCGCGCCCGCGAGGATCGCGACCTGACCGGCCAGCCCGGCCGGGCCGTCGATCGGCGCCCCGCTCTCGGTCAGCGCGGTCGTCAGGTTGACCCAGATCGCCACGCTGCTCCAGCCCGTGTAGACGCCCAGCGTCGACCACAGCAGCACGCGCGGAACCCGGTGCCAGCGCGCGATCTCGGCGCGCTCGACCAACGCGATCCGCAAAGAAACGAGCAACGCCACCAGCATCACGACGAACACGGCGACCGTCGACCACACCGGTTCCACCTCGGCCGCGACGAGCCACACCGTGAACCCGGCGAACACCACGCACAACGGCTTCGCCAGCCGGTCGCGCACCTCGTGCCCCGGCGACCGGGTGACCAGCGCCCAGACCGCGTAGGCGAGGCACAGCGCCTCGACCAGGCCCCAGATGGAGAACGCGTACCCGGCGGGCACGATCGGCGGTTCGCCCGCGCGGTCCGACGTCCGGAACTCACCGCCGCCCAGTGCCGACACGACCAGCGGGCTCACGACCTGTCCCAGTGCGAGCACCACCAGCAGCACGCGCCACGGCACAGCGGTCCGGTCACCAGCTCGGGCAGTCATGCGGTCCCCTCTCGCTCACCTCCATCGTGGTGGAGCGGTCAGCGGCGTGCATGACGGCGCGCGTCCCAGCTCGCCGCGTCGACCGGCCTGCCGAAGAGGTAGCCCTGCGCGTAGGCGCACCCGGCATCGCGGAGCCAGGCCGCCTGCTCCGGTGTCTCGATCCCCTCGGCGACCGCCTTCGCGCCGAGGACGTCGGCCAGCTCGATGATGCACCGGATCACGCCCTCGGTGCGGCCGTTGCGGCCGAGCGCCCCCGTGAACGAGCGGTCGATCTTCACCACGTCGAACGGGTACCGCTGGAGGTAGCTGAGCGAGGAGTAGCCGGTGCCGAAGTCGTCCAGCGCCACCCTGACCCCCGCGTCGCGCACGGACACCAGGCTCCGCATCGCCGTCTCGTCGGCCCACACGCTCTCCGTCACCTCCACGGTCAACCGGCCGGGGTGCACGCCCGTGGAGGTGATCACCCGGTCCAGCCGGGGCAGGAAGCCCGGGGTCGACAGCTCGCGCGTGGACACGTTGACCGTCACGCCCAGGGAGCGGCCCTCGGTGTGCCAACGAACGGCCTGGGCGCACGCGGACTCGAGCACCTTCTCCCCGAGCGGCACGATGAGACCGGTCTCCTCGGCCAGGCCGATGAACGCGTCGGGCCCGAGCAGGCCCCGGCCGGGTCGCTGCCACCGCACCAGCGCCTCCGCGCTCGTCACCTCGCCCGTCGCGAGGTCGACGATCGGCTGGTAGTGCACGACCAGCTGGCCGTCCTCGACCGCCGTGCGCAGGTCGGCCCTGTCCCGCTGCCGAGCGAGTGCCTGCTCCCCCATCTCCTGGTGGAACAGGCGGACCCGGTTGCCGCCCTCGCGCTTCGCGACGTACATCGCGGTGTCGGCGTCGCGGAGCAGGTCGGCCGGTCCGGTGCCGGCGTGGGACACCGCGACGCCGACGCTCGCCCCGAACGGTTCCGGGGCGCCGGTGAGCTTGGTCAGCACCGACTTCGCCAGCCGGACGGTGTCGCGGACGTCGAAGCCGGGGGCGAGCACCGCGAACTCGTCGCCGCCGAGACGTCCCGCCGCGGTGCCGGGCAGCAACGCGGCGGTGATGCGCGCCGCCACGGCCCGGAGGTACCGGTCGCCTGCCTCGTGCCCGTCGGCGTCGTTGACGTCCTTGAACCTGTCCAGGTCCACGATCAGCAGCCCGACGACCGGATGCGCGGCCATCGCTGTCTGCACGAGGTGCAGGAAGTGCGCGCGGCTCGCCACCCCGGTCAGCTCGTCGCGTTCCGCCTTGTCCCGCAACGCCTCTTCCCACGCCCGGCGCCCGCTCACGTCCACGGCGGCGACGACCGTGTGGTCCGGCCCGGTCTCCTGCTCGACCAGCCCGGTGTGCACGGCGAGCACGAGGCCCTCGCGCGAGTCCACCTCGACCGGGCCGTCCGCGGCCGCGCACCCCTGGCCGCACCGGGTGATGTCGGAGCCGTGCGGGCATGGCACCGCGTACGCCCAGGTGGCGTCGTGCCAGCCGAACATCTCGCGGGCGCGGGCGTTGTGCAGCCGGGGCGTGCCCTGTTCGTCGAGCAGGGCGAGGCCCACCGGGGTCGCCTGGAGCAGTGCGCCCACGGTCCGGCGGGCGGCCTGCTGCGCCCGGACCGCGCGCACGGTCTCGTGCAGGGCGAACGTGCCGATCACCAGTCCCAGCAACGGCATCAGACCGGCCATCGCGGTCTCCGGCTCGACCCGGTCCTGCCGGGCGAACACGACGTGCACGCCCACCACGTAGCCGCCGAGGGCCACCAGCGACTTCACCGGGTAGCGCCACGGGCCGTCGTGCAGGGCGCGCCGGGTCGTGGCGCCGAACAGGAACGCGAGCACGGGTTGCGCGCTGGGCAGGACCAGCGCCGCGCCCGCCGTGACGACGCCCTCGGCCACCGCCTGCGCCCAGCCGTCGAGGCGCGGCCACAGCCACCACGAGGCCATCGAGAGCACCACCAGTGCCGCCAGCGGGAAGCGGGCGATCCCCTCGCCCGCGAACACCAGGTTGCCGGCCAGCGCGAGACCACCCAGCACCGCGAAAGCATTGGTGAGCAATCGAACCAGGCGCAGCGGATCACGGGACGCGTGGCTCTCCGAGTCGTCCACCAGCCCCGATTCGACCGCACTGGCACGGTGCGGATCTGCCACGCCTGCTGCCCCCAGTGGTTCGCGGTTGCTCGGCTGTCCAGCTCAACGAGATGTGCACTATCTGCGGTCAAAAGGTCACAGTGCAACCGCCGTTCGGGTAGGCGCGGGCCCGCGCGGGTATCTGGGGACATGAGTGAGATCAGCCCAACGGACTTGCTGCTGGACGGGTTCGAGCGCGTCGGCCAGGCGGTGGACCAGGTGCTCGACGACCTGTCCCCCGACCGGCTCGCGCACCGGGCCGGTGGTTCCGCCAACTCGATCGCCTGGCTCGTCTGGCACCTCACCCGCGTGCAGGACGACCACGTCGCCGACCTGGCGGGCACCGAGCAGGTCTGGACCGACGGCGGCTGGGCGGAGCGGTTCGACCTGCCGCTGCCGCGCGAGGACACCGGCTACGGCCACGACGCCGAGCAGGTCGCCGCGGTGGTCGCGCCCGCGGACCTGCTGCTCGGCTACCACCGCGCCGTGCACGAGCGGACGCGGGAGTACCTGCGCGGGCTGGCACCGGCGGACCTCGCCGAGGTGGTCGACGAGTCGTGGGACCCGCCGGTGACCCGCGCGGTGCGGCTGGTCAGCGTGCTGGAGGACGACCTGCAGCACGTGGGGCAGGCTGCGTTCGTCCGCGGACTCTGAGCGGTCAGCGGGCGACCGCGCTCAGCCGTCCATCGTGGACCTCGGCGACCTGGTCGACCGCAGCGAGCTGCGCACGGTCGTGCGTGACGAGCACGGTGGCGGTGGCCCGCTGGTGGGTGAGCCGGGTGAGGAGGTCGACGACGGCGGCTCCGCGTTCGTGGTCCAGGGCGCTCGTCGGTTCGTCGACCAGCAGGACGGCGGGGTCGTTCATCAGGGCGCGGGCGATGTTCACCCGCTGGCGCTGACCGCCGGAGAGCTGGTGCGGGCGGCGCCGTGCCTGCGGCGCCAGGCCGACGGCGTCGAGCAGGTCCATCGCGCGGCCGCGGGCGGCGGCCGCGGAACCGCCGCCGATCCGTGCCATGACCTGCAGCTGCTCGACGGCGGTGAGAGCCGGCAGCAGGTTGGGTTGCTGGAAGACGATGCCGATCTTGAGGCGGCGCAGGTCGGTGAGCTCGCCCCGGCCCAGGCCGGTCGTCGTGGTGCCGTCGACCACGACCGTGCCGGCGTCGGGGGTGATCAGGGTGGCGGCGACGGCGAGCAGGCTGGACTTGCCGGAGCCGGACGGGCCGACCACGGCGGTCAGGCTGCCGCGCGGAACGGTCAGGCTGACCTGGTCGAGGGCGGTCAGGCGGGCGTCGCCGTCGGGGTAGGTGAGGGTCACGCCGGTCAGGTCGAGGCTCATCGGGCGCTCCCCAGGGCGGTCAGCGGGTCGACGGAGGTGATGCGGCGGATGGCGAGCGCGGCGCCCAAGGCACCGAGCAGCACCGTCACGGCGGCGGGACCGAGCACCGTGGCGGGCGTGAGGACGAACGGGATCGCGGAGCCCGCCAGCGCGGCGCCGAGGCCCGCGGCGAGGCCGGTGCCGACGAGGGTGCCGCCCACGAGCAGGACGACCGCTTGGCCCAGGGCGTCCCGCAGCAGCCAGGTCGTACTGGCGCCCAACGCCTTGAGCACGGCGACGTCGGCGCTGCGCTGGATCGTCCACACGGTGAAGAACGCGCCGATGACCAGGGCGGAGATGGCGAACAGGAAGCCGCGCATCAGTTGCAGGGAACCGTTCTCGGAGGCGTAGGAGCCGATCGCGGCCAGCGACTCGTCCTTGGTGACCGTCCGGGTGCCGGTGGTCCGGTCGGTGGCCGCGAGGTCGGCGCTCGAGGTGATCAGGGCGATGACCGTCGCGAAGGGACGGTCCGGGGGCGCGGCCGCGCGCCACACGTCGAGGGTGGCCCAGACGACCGGGGTGTGGCTGTACGAGGCGTCCCCGCTCACGGCGGCGACCGCGAGCCGCCGTCCGGCGAGGACGACGTCGTCGCCGGCCCGCACGCCCAGTTCGGCGGCGGCGGGGACGGACAGCACGACGGCGTCGTCCTCGAGCGACCCGCCGTCCGGCGCCAGGGCGGAGCCGGGCCGGACGCCGAAGACCGAGACCCCGGCGCTCCGGTCCCCCGCAGACGCCTTGGTGGTGGTGATGCCGAGCGGTTCGGCGCTGGTGACGCCGGGGGCGGCGGCCCACCGGCGCCACTGCGCCTCGGTGACGGCGGAGTCCGCGTAGGACAGTTCGCGGTCTCCGGCGGGCGCGGCGAAGGCGACGTGGTCGGCGGGCAGGCCGGTGACCGCCGAGACGTTCTGCCGGCCGAGCCCGGCGGTCAGCCCGGACAGCAGGCCGACCAGCAGGGTGATCAGCACGATGACGGTGCCCATCAGGGCGAAGCGCCCCTTGGCGTGCACCAGGTCTCTCCATGCGACGAACACGGCGTCGATCAGTCCTCTCCGGACGGTCAGGGTGGGGGTACGTCCCCACTGTCGTCGGCGGGGTGGTGCCGCGGCATCTGGCCGGGGATGGCACTTCCCGGGCCGGAGGACAGCGCGCGGTCTCCACCTTTCGACAGAGGTGGCGGGCGGCGGCGCTGGGTAGCCTGGGAGGCACTGTGAACGCCGCCGCTCCTTCCCTGACACCGGTCAACCGGGTGCTGACCTGGTGTCTGCACCTGCTGTTCGTCGCCCTGCTCGTCCTGGCGGCGGCACGGGCCGTGGTCGCGGCGCACCCGCGGGCCGCGGTGGTGGTCATCGTGGCGGTGCTGTGCGGCGCGCTGTACGTGGCCGGACCGCTGCTGTCCCGCGTGCGCACGTCCCGGTGGGCCGCCGCCGCGTGGCTGGGCGCCGTGGGTGCCGTGTGGCTGGTGCTGCTGGTCCTCACCGCCGACGGGCTGTGGGTCGCGTTCCCGCTGTACTTCCTGCAGCTCCACCTGCTGCCGCGCCGCGCCGGACTGGTCGCCGTGACCGCGACGGCGCTGGCCGCGATCACCGCGTTCGCCGCCCACCAGGGCGTCTTCAGCCCGGTCGCCGCGATCGGCCCCGCACTCGGCGCCGCCGTCGCGGTCGCCGTCGTCCGGGGCTACCAGGCGCTCTACCGCGAGAGCGAGCAGCGCAGGCGGCTGATCGACGAGCTCACCGCGACCCGCGCCGACCTCGCCGCCGCCCAGCACACCGCGGGCGTGCTGGCCGAACGCGAACGCCTGGCCCGCGAGATCCACGACACGATCGCCCAGGGCCTCACCAGCATCCAACTGCTGCTGCACGCCGCCGGCCGATCGTTGCCCGCCACCCCCGACAAGGCCGCCCGGCACGTCGAACAGGCCCGCCAAGCCGCCGCCGACAACCTGGCCGAGGCCTGCCGCTTCGTCGCCGCGCACACCCCGCCCGCCCTCGACGACACGACGCTCGCGGGCGCCCTGGAACGCCTGTGCACCACCACGAGCACCCGCCACCGCCTCACCGCGCGCTTTCACCTGCGAGGTGAGGCGGTGGCGCTGCCGACCGCGCCCGAGGTGGCACTGCTGCGCATCGCGCAGGCCGCCCTCGGCAACACGATCCGCCACGCGGGCGCCACCGGTGCCGAGATCACGCTGAGCTACCTCGACGACGAGATCGCGCTCGCCGTGGTGGACGACGGCGTCGGCTTCGACCCCGCCGCCCTGCCGTCGCCCGACCCCGGTGAGGGAGGGTTCGGGCTGGCGGCGATGCGCGCCCGTGCCGGTGCGCTGGGTGGGTCGCTCACCGTGGAGTCGCGGCCTGGTGGCGGCACGGCGCTCCTGGCCCGCGTCCCGCTGCCGCCGGAGGGACAGCACCGCACGCTCCCCGAGCCCCGCGCCCTCCAGCCGGCGCGTGGCGGCACTGCCCACGCCCCCACCGTCGAGCCGTCGCCCGGCGCCGCCCACGTTCACCCCACTGTCCAGCCGAATTCCGGCGGCACCGCCCAAGTCACCACCGCCCAGCCGACGCCCGACCGCACTGCCCACACCCCCACCGTCCAGCCGACACCGGTCAGCAGCTCCCACCCCCAACTCCCACCAGGGAGCCACCCGTGACCGGCACCCCCATCCGCCTCCTCCTGGCCGACGACCACCCCGTCGTCCGCGCCGGACTGCGCGCCGTGCTGGAGACCGAACCCGGGCTCGTCGTGGTCGCCGAAGCCGCCACCGCCGAGCAGGCCGTGGCCCGCGCGGCCGAGGGTGACGTCGACGTCGTGCTGATGGACCTGCGGTTCGGCGCCGGGATGTCCGGGGCCGAGGCCACCGCGGCGATCACCGCCCGGCCCGGCGCGCCCCGCGTGCTGATCGTCACGACCTACGACACGGACGCCGACACGTTGCCCGCCATCGAGGCGGGCGCCACCGGCTACCTGCTCAAGGACGCCCTGCCCGAGGACCTGGCGGCGGCCGTGCGCACCGCGGCCGCCGGGCGCACGACGCTCGCGCCCACCGTGGCCGACCGGCTGCTGACCCGGATGCGCGCGCCCAGGCTCGCGCTGACCCGGCGGGAGACCGAGGTGCTCGGCCTGGTCGCCGACGGTCTGTCCAACCGGGCCGTCGCCGCTCGGCTGCACCTCACCGAGGGAACGGTGAAGTCGCACCTGGCGCGGTGCTACACCAAGCTCGGCGTCGAGTCGCGGACCGCCGCCGTCGCCACCGCGACCGACCTCGGCCTCATCCGCCGGTGAGCGACGTCACGCGAACAGACCCTCCAACTGTCCTTTGTGGTCAGAAAGCACCCGTTCCGGCTCCGTGCCCAGCACGCGGTCGAGCAGGGTGGCGTACACGTCGCGGAAGTCCGTGGTCTGCTTCAGGTCCCCGTCGTCGAGGTCGGTCAGGCTCGGCTGCGCGCCGTGGAACCCTCCCTGCACGCCCGCGCCGAGCAGGAAGACCGGACCCGCGGTGCCGTGGTCGGTGCCGTCGCTCGCGTTGGCGCGCACCCGCCTGCCGAACTCGGAGTACACGAGCACCGTCGCCCGCTTGCCCACCCTGCGCACGAACGGGGTGAGCGCGGCGTCCAGTTCGGACAGCAGTCGCTGCTGGGTCGCGCGCTCGTCGGAGTGCGTGTCGAACCCGCCCAGCGACGCCGAGTAGACGCGGCAGGGTGCTCCGGCCTCGATCAGGCGCGCGACCACGTCCAGTTGTGCTCCCAGTGCGCCGCCACCGCCGGCCGACGAGCCCTTGTCGCGCTGCTCGTCCGGGTCGTCGTCCGGCAGCTTCCCGCCCTCGGGGGAACCGGTGAGGGTCGTGGCGGTGTGGCGCAGGTCCGCGATCGACCGCGCCACGCGTGCCTGCCAGTGCTCCTCGCCGTCGGAGGCCTGTCCGAGCGCGGTGAAGGCGTCGCCGAGCGCACCGGACGGGAGTTTCAGGCCGCTCAGCGGGAAGGACGCCGCCGCGGTGCGTTCGCCCGCAAGCATCGGCGGCAGCAGCGGTTCCAGCGAGAGCGCGCGCAACGGGTCGTCGCCCGCGGTCTCGTCGAGCCAGCGGCCGAGCCAGCCGGACGGCACGGACGTGCGGGGCGAGGCGGTCTGCCAGATCGCCATCGACCGGAAGTGGCTGTGGTCGGGCTGGGCGTAGCCGACCCCGCGCACGATCGCGAGGCCGCGGTCGTCCCACAGCTGCTTGAGCCCCTTGAGACCGGGGTTGAGGCCCAGCCCCTCGCCGAGGCCGAGCACCTCCCCCGGTTCGTAGGCGAGGTCGGGGCGCGCGTCCTGGTAGGCGCGGTCCTCCGCCGGTACGACGGTGTTGAGCCCGTCGTTGCCGCCGTAGAGCGTCACGACGACGAGCACGCCCTGGCTCGCGTCGAGCGGGTCGTCGGAAGCCGCCTTCATCAGGTCGTCCCAGTTCACGCGTGTGGCGCCGAACGCGAGGGCGCCGGCCGCGGTGACACCGGACAACGTGAGGAAACGGCGTCGGGTCAGGGTGTCCACGTGCTCACCTGCTCACGACGTATTCGGGGGCGCTCGCCGCCACGACGACGAGCTGCACGGGGTTGGTGGCGACCTTGCCGAGCGCGGTCTTCGTCCGGTCCGACCAGGAGTCGACGCCGAGCAGGCGCCGCACCCCCTCGATCCGGTCCGCCGTGCCCAGGGCCGCCTCGAGGTCGGCGCGTTCCGCCACGAGCTTCGCGAGGTCGAGCCGCGACGGCCACGCGGCCGTCGTCAGCCACGCGCCACCGGCGGGCCAGCCGCCGACGCTCGGCGGACGGAACGGGGTCTGCCCGAGCCCACGCAAAGCGCGCAGCAGTGCGTCAGCCTGCTTGCGCTCGAGGTCGCGCGGCCGCACCCCGAGCGCGCGCATCAGTCCCACGGCCCACTCGACGGGCTGCTTCACCAGCGAGTTGCCCTCATCGCGGAACGCGGCCTCGGAAGCCATGGCGCGCAACAACGTCCGGGTGTCGCGCCGGAACGCGGTGACCAGCCTCGCCAGCACGTCGGCGGCGGGCGGCTGCGCGGACACCATCCGGAACCACGCCCGGCCCACCACGAACTCGGGGCTTTCCTTCCGCTCCAGCACCAGCGTCACCAGCGACTGAGCGGTGAACCGCTCGCTGCGTCCGAAGACCGTCTTGGAGCCGTCGTCGTGGCGCTTGGCCACCAGCTCCGCCTTGCCCGTGTCCGCCCGCACCGTCCAGCCGGTCAACGCCCGCGCGGCCTCCCGCACGTCCTGTTCCTCGTAGTGCCCGATGCCCAGGGCGAAGAGCTCCAGGAACTCCCGCGCGAGGTTCTCGTTCGGCGACCCGGCCCTGTTGTCGTCGCCGTCGAGCCACACCAGCATCGCCGGGTCGACCACCAGCGCCTGGGCGAGGTCCGCGAACGGTCCCAGGCCGAGCCGGCGGAACGTCTCGTTCTGCGCCAGCACCGCCCAGGGAGACCGCACCTTCTGCTCGCTCGTCGCGAAGTGCCCGTGCCAGAACCAGGTCGTGCGCTCCACGGCGGGTCTGCCCGTGGTGACCAACCGGTCGAGCCACCACGTGGTCAGCGCGTGGTCGTCCTCCGCACGCTGCCGGGCCGCGTCCTGCTTCGCCGCGCGGTCGCCCTTGGCGGGCCGGGGCGGGCTGGCGGGCACGGGCGCGGCCACTTCACCGGCGGCGTCACCGCCGAGCAGCGCGTCCAGCGCGGCGTCGAACGTCCTGTCCAGATCGCCGGGCCGCGGGCCCACCCCCAGCCGGTCGTGCAGCCTCCGCACCGCCGCGCGATCGTCGAGTTGCACCATGGCGGACAGTGTTCGTCGGGCGTCGTGGCGTGACCAGCGCTCGGGGAGATCCTTCAGACTCGCTTCAGGCGCTCGACAGGTGGTGTCGAGCGGCCCCCGCGCATCCGGCTGCGCCCGAGGTATTGCGGTACAACGCAATTGCTCCTGATCGCGGCTCACCCGGCAGCCCGGTGGGCCTAGGGTCGTGAGGCATGGAACTGGTGCCCGTGCAGTGGGCCTCGCTCATCGTGATCGCCGTCGACGCTCTCGTCATCGTGGCCGCCTTCCTGACCGGCAGCCCGATGCTGCCGCGGTCCGCGAACGTGGTGCTGGTGGTGATCGCGGTCGTGATGTTGTTCGTGACGCTGTCGCTGACCGGCGGCGGCTTCAACTTCGACAACCCGACGCTGCCGGCGTTCGCGGTCGTGACCGCGGCGGTCGCGTTCCTTGGCGGGGGCTTCCTCTTCGCCTACGCGCTCACTGTCACCAGCGGCGAGCAGAACGACGCGGTGCTGGCCGCGAACCAGCGCGGGGCGGCGGGGCTCGCGGCGGCGCTGGCCGCGATCGCGCTGCTCTACGCCGGGGTCCGCCACCGCAGGTGAGCGCGGCCGGAACTCGTCGGCCCGGTGCGCCGGCCAGCTGCGCACCGGGCCGTCCGGCAGCTCACCTCCCGCGGGCGTCGAACCTCGTCCAGTCCCCTTCGGACACGACCTCGACGGTGTCGCCGACGACCTTGATCGCCGTCTGCTCGTCGATGGCGTAGGCGGGGTCGGCGATCTCGGCGGCCCACCGCTCGGCGTCGGCCGGCGTGTTCGTCGGGAACGCGCCGAGGTGCGGGAAGATCGCGAAGTCGACGACGCCGAGGCCGCGGTCGTCCGGCGCACCCGCCCACTCGACGAAGTAGCTCCCGATCCGCGGCGCCAGCACCATGCTCCCGGCGCTCACCCCCACCCAGACCTTCCCCGACAGGGACGGCAGCAGGTCCGCGAGCCCGGACTCGCGCATCCAGTGGCACAGGTAGGTGGCGTCACCGCCGTCGACCAGGAGCACGTCCGCTTCCTCGACCCACGAGACCCAGCGCTCACCGACCGTGGGCAGCGCGGTGAGCTCCAGCAGGCCGAGCGACGCCCAGCCCAGGCCGGAGAAGTGGCTCCACCGGGGCTCGGCGGCCACGAAGCCCCGCGCCGACGCCGGCCCGCACAGCGGGTGGCCCCACTGGGCCGTCGGGACGCAGAGCGCGTGGCACTCGGAGATCGGCTTGCCGAGCAGCTCCACGAGTGCCGCGTGGATGCTCGGGTTGGTGACACCGCCGGACGTGAGCAAGAACTTCACCGCTGTCTCCAGGATTCCGCGAAGGGCGTGGCCACGTCTGCAGACCGCGCACCCGTCCGGAACTCATCGCCGAACCGGGAGCGTGGTGCCGGGCACCACGCTCCCGCGGCACTCAGTCCACGACCGACTTCAGCCGCGCGATCGCGTCGGTCTCCGCCTCGTGCAGCTCGGCGAGCTGCCTGCCCATGTCCGCGAACTCGGTCGTCCCGGCGAGCGCGTGCCACCGCTCGCCGATCTCCCGCCAGCGCGGTGCCTCGCCGGAATGCCCTGCCTGGTCCAGGAAGTCCGCGAACAGCGGCCGCAGGTTCCCGCCGGTGACGCCGTAGCGCCCGTCGACGCCCTCCCGCACGCTCTGCAGCGCGAGGTCGAGGCCCTTGCCGTCGGCGAACACCTTCGGCCACGCCTTGGCGGCCTTCGTGTCGGTCATCATCCGCGACCACTTGCGCCAGGCGGGCAACGAGAACGAGTCCGACTTCTGCGACAGGTGCGCGACGACGTCGCGCAGGCCCTCGCGGACCGCCGCCTCGACGTCAAGCACCCGGTCCGAGTCCGTGACCACCAGCGCCTGGTTCTTCCAGCTGCCGACGCGCGCCACGGCGCGGTCCAGGTCCTCGCGGGCCACCGTGAACGGCGCGAGGTTGCGGTCGTCGAGGTACACCTGGTCGCCCGCCGCCGCGTAGGCCACGACGGGGTGACCGCCGTGGCCGTCGAGCGCCTCCGGGAGGTCCCAGTAGCCGATCTGGTAGCGGTCGGGCCACACCATGACGGCGTTGCCCGCGTCGAGCTGCCCCGTCAGCCACGTCTGCGCGGCCTTCGGCGCGGAGCGGTGCCACTGGGCCTCGACGCCCAGGCGGGTGAGGACCTTCTCGGTGCGGCGGGTGACGTACTGCCACGAGTTGCTGAAGCCGATCGTGACGTGGCGGCTGTCGTCGTGCTGGAACTCCCACAGGATGTAGCCCGCGCCGATCCCGCCGCCGATGCCGAACAGCAGCGCCTCGGTCGTTCCGGTGATGCCCCGTGCGGTCAGCATCGCATGCAGACCGGCCGCGTCGGGGTCGGTGCCTCCGCGCAACGTCCAGCCGCCGGCCTGGGACGTGCCGGTCAGGTGGGCCAGTGCGGTGGTGTAGCGCTCGCCTGTCTTAGCCATGCGGGCGCGGACCTGCGCCTTGAGCTGCTTGCGTGACGTCATCGCGGAACTCCTCGGCCGTCGCCACCGACATCCGGACCCCACGCGTCCCGATGTCACGACGGCCTGGGTTCAGGCATGACGAGGACGACGTCCCGAGGCGCACAGGTCCCCTTTGCCCCCGCGAGAGCCAGGTGGCGTGGACACCCGGTCAGGAGGTTCGGCGCGGAACTCGCCGGACCGGATCATAACCGACCGGGGCGCCTACTTCTTGAGCCTGCGGCTCCCGGCGTGCCAGTCCTCCACCTCGCCGGTCTCCTGCGCGCCGACGCCGAACGACGGCAGCTGCGGCTGCTCGCGCAGGCTCCGCTTCAGCTCGGCGAAGCCCGGGAACCGCGCGAGACCGACGACGTGGTCCCACAGCTCCACCGCCTGTTCCTCGTCCGGCATGCGGCTGATCACCGGCCCGAAGAACGCGACGCCGTGCGGCGGTTCGAAGTGGATGATCGGCGTGCCGACGTCCTTGCCCGTCAACGACAACGCCTCGTCGGACTCGGCCTGGATCTCGGCGTCCCGCGACGTGTCGTCCAGCGCCGCGGCGAGCGACACCGGCAGACCCGCGTCGGCCAGCGCGTCGACGGCGAGGTCCCCGGTGGCCTGCCAGCCGCCGCCGTCCTCGGGCGCGGTCTCGAAGACGCGGGCACCGAACGCGGCGTAGAGCCGCCCGACCGCCTCGCGGCCGTGCTGCTCCCGCACCGCCGACGCGACCCGCAGCAGCCGCAGGCCCGCGGTGTGCTGGGCCTCGTACTCCGGCGGGAAGTGGGCGGCGTAGTCGACGTGCGCGTTGATCTGGCGCAGGGAGATGAACCGCCAGTCGGCGGTGAGGCCGCGCCGCGCCTGGACGAGCCTGATCCACTTGCTCGTCATCCAGGCGAACGGGCAGACCGGGTCGAAGTAGAAGTGGATGTCGGAGTTGCTCACGAGTGTCCTTTCAGGATTCGCTGACGTGTTCTAGGCTCCAACCTTGACATCAATATGAAGGCAAGTTGTTCCGGGAGCCGTGATGAGGATCAAGGAGCTGTCCGACCGGACCGGCGTGTCCGCCCGGCTCCTGCGCTACTACGAGGAACAGGGCCTCATCGAGCCGCGGCGGCGCGAGAACGGCTACCGCGACTACGACGAGCCCATGGTCGCGAGGGTCGAGCAGATCCGCAGCCTGCTGGGCGCGGGCATGACGACCGAGATCATCCGGGCGGTGCTCCCGTGCCTGGCCGAGGCGGCCGACTCCCGTTACCCGGCACCGGACTTCGTGAACCGGGTCCGCGAGGAGCGCGACCGCCTGGCCGAGCGCCTCGACCACCTGGCGCGCAACCTCAAGGCGATGGACGACTACCTGGACGCCGTGTCCCGGAGCTGACCCGCCACCACCATTCGCTCGCGATCAGTTGAAGCGCGAGTACACCGGCTCGGTCCAGCCGGAGGGGAAGGCGTTCTCGGTCCGGATCGCCTCGGCGACGCGGAAGACCGTCCGGTGCCCGTTGGCCGGGCCGTCCTGGTCCCCGGACGCCCAGCGGACCTCCGCCGTGCCCGTCAGCTGCAGGACCGCTCCCGACTCCCAGTCCGGGAAGAGCAGGCCCGCCACCGGGTTCGAGGTGAGGTTGCCCGCGGTCATCATCATCGCGTTGCCCACGTAGTCGGGCCAGGTCAGCTCGGTGGGCGAGACGACATCGACGAAGCCCGGGTTGCCGCCGCGGTGCGAGACGTCCACACCGCCGTTCGCGGCCGTCGCGATGAAGAACGTGTCGGCGTTCGCCACCAGGAGGGACTCGCCCGGGTCGAGCGTCGTGCTCCGCCGCGCGACGGGGTGGAAGCCGCCGGGCTCCTGTGTGAGGACGCGGGCCTGGATGTACTTGGGGCAGTTGCCGAACGCCTGGTGCACGTCGACCTCACCGCCGCCGGGCACCGGCCGCCACCGCCCGTTGATCCGCAACCTCTTGCGCATCACCAGGTCGATGGCGAGCGTGCCCACGTCCGCCTCCTCCCGGAGGACCTCGGCCAGGGGGTCGGTCGGCACGACGGTCGCGTTCGCGCGCACCGTGTGCGCGTCCACGGCCGACAGGAAACCCTCCGGTCCCGCGAGGGTGGTGGCCCAGGGCCGTCCGTCGCGGTCCTGGGCACCGAGCACCAGCACCTGCTGGCGGGTCAGGAAGTCGAACGCCCCGCGCGGGACGGTGTCCGAGATGATGGGCCGGACCCTCGCCGCCAGCTCGGTGAGTCCGGCCACCCGTTGCGCTTCGAGCTCGCCGGGGTGGAAGGCGAGCCGGTCGACGAGGTCGGCCACGGCGGTCAGAAGGTCAGGACGTGGTAGCCGGACAGCACCAGTTCCCTGATGCTCGCGCCGGCGGGGATGCCGGGCGCCTGGTTCTGGCTCAGCTGCGTGACGTTCTCGCCCTCGACGCTCTCGGTCGCGCCGAAGACCGTGGCGCAGCCGGCCGACGCCACCGTGGCGACCTGCTTCTTCACCGCGGTGTACAGCTCGTGCGCGGGGTGGGCCGGGTCCGCGAGCACGGCGGGCCAGCGGGTGCCGGTGCCCTGGAACACCACCAGGGCCTCGCCGCCCTGCCCGAACTCCCAGGCGGTGGCCAGCGCGTTGACGACGCGGCCGAGCGCCTCCTCGGTGCCGGTCGACGGGTCGGACAGCACCACAACTGCGGTCTTGCTGGTCATGGACTTGCTCCTCTTGAGGGGTGGTTCGGGTGACGCCCTCCACAATTACCGAACGATCGGTAAATTACAAGGTGAGCAGGAACACGCCTCCCACCTGCACACATTTTTTTACCGTACGTTCGGTAACACCGAACCCGAGGAGCTCCCATGACCATCTCGCCCACTGCCACGCCCCTGGCCGTCACGGTCGCCGCCCGCACCGCCGCGGCCACCGACGTCGTGGCCCTGACGCTGGTGTCCGCCGACGGCCGCGACCTGCCCGCGTGGCGGCCGGGCGCGCACGTCGACGTGACGCTGCCCGGCGGGCTGACGCGCCAGTACTCGCTCTGCGGCGACCCGGACGACCTGTCGGCCTGGCGCGTCGCGGTCCTGCGGGAACGGGAGTCCCGGGGCGCGTCCGCGTGGCTCCACGAGCACGCGCACGAGGGCGTCGCGCTCACCGTCGGCGTGCCCCGCAACCTCTTCGCGCTCGAACCGGCGAACGGTTACGTGTTCGTCGCGGGCGGCGTGGGCATCACACCGGTCCTGCCGATGATCACCGAGGCCGAGCGCGCCGGCGTTCCGTGGACGCTCTGGTACGGCGGGAGGAGCGCGGCGTCCATGGCGTTCGCCGACGAGCTCGCCGGGTTCGGCGACCGGGTCCGCCTGTTCCCCCGCGACACCGCGGGCCGCGTCCCGATCGCGGACGTCCTGGGCAGGCCGGCGGCGGGAACAGCGGTGTACTGCTGCGGACCCCGGTCCTTGGTCGACGCTGTCGAGGACGCCTGCCGCGCCTGGGAACCCGGCACGCTGCACGTGGAACGCTTCACCTCAGCGGAGCCCGAGGGGGACACGAGCTTCGAAGTCCACTGTGTACGGTCCGGAGTGGACGTCCGAGTCGACGGCGACGTCTCGGTGCTGGACGCCCTGCTCGCCGCCGGCGTCGAGGCGGACTACTCGTGCACCCAAGGGTTCTGCGGCACCTGCGAGACCAGGGTGGTCGAGGGCGTGCCGGACCACCGCGACGACTACCTCGACCACGACGTGGCGCCGGACACGATGATGATCTGCGTGTCGCGCTCGCGGTGCCCGAGGCTGGTGCTCGACCTCTGATCCCGCGCCGTCAGGAGCCGGCGGTGCCGGGCAGCAGGATCCCCGGCATCGCCGCGATGCTCTCGGCGAACGCGTCGTGCTCCCCCATCACCCGCCCCAGCACCAGCGCGCCCTCGATGCGCAGGAAGGCGTCCCTGGCGGCGCGGGAGGCCTCCTCCGGGCCGCGCCCGGCCCGCTGCGCCGCCTCGGTCATGACGTCGATCCACGTCTTCGCGAGTCCGCGCGCCTGCTCCCGGATCTTCTCCGGAGTGCCCGCCAGGGTCATGGTGTCCAGCACGCAGGACAGCGCGCCCGCGCCGTAGAAGTCCCCGAGCCTCCGGGCCGTCTCGGCCATCCCCCGCGCGACGTCCTCGTCCTCGCGCATCGGCGCCAGGATCCACCGGAACCGCTGCCCGACCTGGGCGAGGACCGCCTCGGCCATCTCCTCCTTGCCGTTGGGATACCGGTGGTAGAGGCTCGCGCGCTGCAGCCCCGAGGCGGCCGAGAGGTCGCCGATCGCGGTGCCGTCGAAGCCCTTCTCGCGGAACACCGCGATCAACGCGTCGAGCAGGGCGGCCTCGTCGATGGAGGGTGGTCGTGCCATGCCGCCAGTTTACCGAACATTCAGTCAACTACGCGGCGAGCGACGCACGTCTCACCGCGGCGGCTTGCCTTCTCACTGATGTGAAGGTTCGACGCTTGCCGGAGTACCGCAGCCGCGGCACGCCGGCCCGGGCCCGGAAAGGCCTGGCACAGCTGAAGGAACGCTCATGACCACCACCCCGGAACGGACCGCACCGGTCCGCGCGGCACGCCTGCCGCTTCCGGCTCTCACCGCCCTGTTCACCGCGGGGTTCATCACGACGCTCACGGAGGCGCTGCCCGCGGGCGTGCTGCCCCAGATGAGCGCGGCGCTGCGGATGTCCGAGTCCGCGACCGGGCAGACGGTCACCGTCTACGCCGTCGCCACGTTCCTGACCGCGATCCCCGTCGCGGTCGCCACCAGCCATTGGCCCCGGCGGCGCCTGCTTGTGGTCGCGCTGCTCGGGTTCCTCGTCGCGAACCTCGTCACGGCCGTCTCGCTCGACTACACCGTCACGATGGCCGCGCGGTTCGTCGCGGGCGCCGCGTCCGGCGTCACGTGGAGCCTGCTCGGCGGCTACGCCCAGCGCCTCGTCCCCGACGAGCTCAAGGGCCGCGCGATGGCGTTCGCCTTCGCGGGCACTCCGGTCGCGCTGTCCCTCGGCGTGCCGCTGGGGGCCTTCCTCGGCCAGGTCGTCGGCTGGCAGCTCACGTTCGGGCTCGTCACCGCGCTGTCCGCGCTGCTGGTGGTGTGGACGCTCTGGAAGCTCCCCGACTTCGCGGGCCAGAAGGCGGAGGAACGCCTGCCACTGCACCACTTGTTCCGGTTGAAGGGGTTGCGGACCATCCTGCTCGTCACCGGGCTCTACGTGCTCGCCCACACGATCCTCTACACCTACATCGCGCCGGTGCTCGCGGGCGTCGGTCTCGCGGACCAGGTCCAGTGGGTCCTGCTCGACTTCGGCATCGCCTCCATCGTCAGCATCTGGCTCACGGGCCTGCTGGTCGACCGGCACCACCGCCGGCTCGTCCTGGCCAGCACGGGCTTCTTCACCGTCGCGGCGGCGGCGCTGTCGGTCGGCGCGGCCGACCCCGTCGTGGACTACGTCGCCGTCGCCGCCTGGGGTCTCGCGTTCGGCGGCGCGGCCACGTTGTTCCAGTCGGCGCTGATGGTCGCGGCGGGCAGGCACGCCGACGCGGCCCAGCCGATGATGGTGACGACGTGGAACGTCGGCATCGGGCTCGGCGGGCTGGTCGGCGGCCTGCTCCTCGCGGGTCTCGGCAGCGCGTCGCTGATGATCGCCGTCGTGGGACTGGTCGCGGTGACCGTGCTCGTCGTGCTCTTCGCCCGCACCCACGCCTTCCCGGGCCGGGTCAGGACCGGTCGAACTCCGGGATCAGCTCGCCGATCAGCCTGATGCTCGTCATCACCTCGTCCGCCCCGATCGGCCCGATCTGCTGCAGGCACATCAACCGGTCGATCCCGAGGTCCGCGTACTCCCGCAGCTTCTTGCGGCACGTGTCGGGGCTGCCGACGATCAGCGACTGCTGCGCCGACAGCACCTCGAACAGCTCGTCCTCGGGGACGTCCTCGCCCTGGATGATCCGGCCGATCACGAGCTGGGCGTCGGTCGGGACGGCGGCGGCCTCGGCGCGCAGGAACTCGCCGGTGAGGCCGCCGTCGCCCGCCGCGAGGATGTCCTGGTGGCGCTGCATGGTCGCGGCGAACTCGGCGGCGGCGTTGAAGAAGCGCAACGCCGTCACGGTGTACCAGGCAGCGGCGGCGGCCGCGCCGTTGCGCATCGCCTGCTCGTCGGTCTCGGCGCAGTGCACGAAGGTGAAGTAGGCGACCTGGTTGTTGACGAAGGAGCCCACCGGCGCGGTGCACTCGGCGGCGGCCGCGCGGTAGAGGTCGATCATGCGGGCGACCCGGTCGATCGACTCCCAGATCGTGGTGCCGAGCACGCCGACGCCGCGGCGGCCCGCCTCCTCGAACGACGTCGGGGAGGCGGCGGCCTGCCACAGCGGCGGGTGCGGGCTCTGCAGGGGCTTCGGGATGATCGAGACATCCGAGATGTCGTAGTGCTCGCCGCGGTGGGAGAACCGGTCGGTGGTCCACATCTTCGGCACCATCTCGAACGCCTCCGCGGTCTGGGCGCGGGCGTCTGCGGGCTCGATGCCGAAGAGGTTCCACTCGGGGATGGTGGAGCGGGTGAGGCCGAGCTCGACGCGGCCGCCGCTGAGGTGGTCGAGGGTGGCGGCGCGCTCGGCGACACGGATCGGGTGGTTGAAGCGGCCCGGGGCGAGCACGGCGGCGTGGCCGAGCCGGATGCGGGAGGTCTGCTGCGACAGGGCGGCGAGCACCAGCTCCGGCGCGGAGGACAGGCTGAACTCGCCGGCGCCGTGGTGCTCGACCTGCCACCAGCAGCCGTAGCCGAGCTCGTCGGCGAGCCTGGCCTGGTCGAGGGCCTGGCGGAAGCGGAACTGCTCGGGGGCGGGACCGGGGTTCTGGATCTCGTTGAACAGGTCGATCTTCATCGGCACACCCTCAGCTCGTGCGGACACCAAGGCTGATGTCTCTCTGAGCGACCGGGCCGTTACGCGGGCGGCACGAAAGCCCGCGCAACGGAGCAGTCACCTCAGCAGGAAGGCGTCCACGATCGTCTGGGTGACCGAGTTGCCCGCGATGTCCCGCGCGGAGGCCCTGAGCGACACCGAGGTGACGCCCTTCGGGTGGGTCAGCACGGTGACCCACTTCCCGTTCCCGCCCAGCACCGGCCCGGAACCGGTGAGCACGACCCGGTCGCCGGTGACGAGTGTGATCGTGCGGCCCTGATCGGCCCCCGGTGCGGCGTTCGCCTGTGCCACCGGTCCGACGAGGCCGGTCGCCGCGATCACGGCGACCGCGACGGACCGTCTCCACCTGTCGCTCATACGCCCCTCCAGAGATCTCCGGCGCCCGGTGTTCGCGGGTCAGCCGGTGCCGATCGCGAACAGGTGGAGCTGCTTGTCCACGGCCAAGGTGACGCCGGCGATCGCTTTTCCTTCCGGCGCTTGGAAAGGAGCGGTGGCGAACACGAAGGCCGGGCCGGTGCCGCCCCCGTTCACGTTGCGGTAGCGGGGATGCGCGACGACGGTGTTGCCGAAGACCGGGTTCTCCGGACTGCCGCCGGGCAGCACCCAGTCGCCGAAGGACATGTCCGCCGGGGCGGTCGTGCCGTCGGTGAACGTGACGGTGGCGGTGCCCCTGTGGTCGCCGTTGCTCGCGGCGCCCACGAACACCAGGCGCGTCGGAGCGCCGGCCAGCGCGACGGTCTGGCCGTTCGCGGCGACGTTGTCCGGACGGCCGGCCGGGGCGGCGGGCCAGGTGAACCGGGTGCCCGCGACCTCGACCTCCTTGCCACCGGTGAGTCCCGCCTCGGCGAGCGCCTGGCGGGAGAAGCTGTTGCCGGCGCCGTCGAGGTTGGCCTGCGACTTGTCGTTGTCGTCGGAGACACCGGTGTTGTCGTAGCGGGTGACGAGGCTGCCCTCCGGCGCGACCAGCACGGTGACCGTGGTCGTGACGGTGCGGTCGTCGCCCTTGATGGTCAACGGGATGTCGTGGTAGCCGTCGGGTGCGGTCGCGCTCACCTGGAAGCGGGCCTGGCCGTCGTCGAGCCGGAACCGCTGCGGGCCGGTGACGGTGATGCCGGGTGGGGGTGCGCTGGTGACGCTCACGGTCCGGTCGTCGCCGGCGAGCCTGCGCGCGGACACGGTGAACTCGGCGGTGCCACCGGGACGCGCGGTGATCATGCTGGTGGCACTGGCGAGGAAGTCGTGCTCACCGTCGCGGTAGGACGGTGGAGCCTCGTCGGTGTCGGTGGCCCACTTGCGGGCCGGCTCGGTGCCGAGGTCGAAGTCGAGCCGGCCGCCGGTGGCGACGAGGGTGCGGGGCAGGCCGGTGCGTTCGTGGTCACGGCCGTCGAGGTCCAGGTCGTGCACGTACATTGCGGCGGCGGAGGCCTGGGGAGCGTTGATGGTCAGGTCGCGGCCGGGCAGGTCGAGCACGATCCGCGGGAACAGCGGGCTGTGCACGGCGAGGTCGGACGTGCCGGGCGTCGCCGGGTACAGCCCGAGCGCGGCCCAGACGTACCACGAGGACTGGGCGCCGAGGTCGTCGTTGCCGGGTTCGCCGTCCGGGGTGGCGTCGAACAGGGTGGTCATGATCTGCCGGACCACCTGCTGGGTCCGCCAGGGCCGCCCGGCGTGGTTGTAGAGCCACGGGATGCCGAACGCGGGTTCGTTGCCCGCCCACATGTACGGCTTGAACGGGCCCGCGTTGAGCTCGGTCGTGAACGTGTCGAGGCGCGCCGCCGCGGCGTCCCTGCCGCCCATGGCGGTGATCAGGCCGGCGGGGTTGTGCGGCACCATCCAGCTGTACTGCACGGAGTTGCCCTCGTCGAAGCCGTCCTGGCCGAACCCGCCGGTGGGCGGGGTGAACGCGGGACCGTCCGGGAAGCGGCCGTCACCGCCACGCGGCTGCACGTGCGCGGTGGCGGGGTTGAACAGGTTCTGCCAGTTCTGGCCGCGTTTCGTGAACTCCGCGGCCGTCGCGCGGTCCCCGGCGGCCTTCGCGAGCTGGGCGATGGCGAAGTCGTCGACCGACCACTCCAGGGTGATCGAGGCGCCGACGCGGTTGTGGTCGCCGCGCGCCACGTCGGTGTTGGGCAGGTAGCCGCGCCGGACGTACTCCTCGATGCCGGGCCGTTCCTGGTACGCGCCGGGCGTGGTGTCGACGGTGGTCGCGCCCTTGACGAGGTACCTCAGCGCCGTCTTGAGGTCGAAGTCCCTGGCGCCGTAGGCGTGCAGGTTGGCGATGAGGGGGACGCCGCTGTCGCCGGTCATCTGCCCGGTGTAGTCGTTGGCGAGCGGCCAGCGCGGCCACCAGCCGCCCTGCACGGCGTCGTTGACGAGCGACTGCGCCATGTCACTGGCCTCGCGCGGCCACAGCATCGCGTGCAGCGGCGCCAGGCTGCGGTAGGTGTCCCAGTCGGAGAAGTTCGCGTACTGCGTGCGGCCCGCGGGCAGGGTGTGGATCTCGTCGTCGAAGCCGATGTAGCGGCCGTCCACGTCGTTGAACGTGTTGGGGTGCATCAGCGAGTGGTAGAGCGCGGTGTAGAACGTCTTGAGCTCGTCGGTGTTCGTGCCGGCGACGCGGATCTTGCCGAGTTCGGTGCGCCACTTGGCTCTCGTGTCCGCACGGACCCTCCCCGCGTCCCAGTCCGGGATCTCCTGGGCCATGTTGCGCTTCGCGCCGTCCACGCCGACGTACGAGAGGGCGACCTTGGCCTTGACCTGTCCGGCAGGGAAGCTCAGGTACGCACCCGCGCGCGGCGCGCTGACGCTGCCGTTGCCGGGGCTGACCGAGGTGCCGTCCCAGGTGCCCTTGGCCGTGAAGGGCCGGTCGAAGGTGATGGCGTAGTAGACGGTGTACTTGTTGGGCTTGCCGCAGAACCCGCCGGTGCTCGCCGAGCCGGTGATCGTCCTGTCGTCCTCGACGGTCACCTGCGCCCCCGTGTTGCCCGACAGGCTCGCCCCGCCCTTGACGAGCACGTGGCCGTCGGCGGGCAGCGTGAACGTGGCGAGGCCGGTGCGGGTGGTGGCGGTCAGCTCGGCCCGGACCTGCGAGTCCTCCAACGTCACGGCGTAGTGGCCGGGCTCGCCCTGCTCGGTGGAGTGCCGGTACCGCTCGACCCGGTCCCACGGCTTCTCGCCCAGCTCACCGGTGACGGGGAGGATCGGCACGTCACCGAACGCGCTGCACCCCACGCTGGCGTGCGTGAGACTGAAACCTCGGATCTTTTCGTTGTGATACTGGTACCCCGCGTACGAGCCGAGCGTGTCCGGCGAGAACTGCAGCATGCCGAACGGCACCGACGGTCCGGGAAAGTTGTTGATCTCCCCCACCGTCGCGTTCGCCTTACCCGTGCCGATGAACGGATCCACGTAGGCCGTCGGGTCCGCCACCAGCGCGGGCGGAGCCGCCGCCGGGTCCGCCGAAGCCACCAGCGGAGCCGCGAGCACCAACGCGACCGCCGTCACCACGACTCTGCTGCAGCGCATACATCGGAACTTTCAGCACCCTCACCCAGCTGTCAACGTTGTCTCCGCGTATTTGGCTCGTTCCGGACAGTGATCGGCAGTGCGGATCGGCTCCCCCGGCTCGTGACGTTCGTCCCTGCCCGCGGCGACACCCCGCCGCCACGCTGGACGCGAGCAGAGGAGCAGGCATGAGGGCACCGGTGATCCTGGTCGGCGTCGACGGCTCGGCGGAGTCGTGCGCGGCACTGCGCTGGGCGATCGAGCAGGCGGCCGGCCACGGCGGCACGCGCGTGGAGGCGATGCTGGCCTACCACCGCGAACCGGCGGTCGTGCCGGCGATGCCGCTGGGCCTCGCCCCGTACGCGCTACGCCGTCACCCCGCGCGCGAACTCCACGACGCCGTGCAACGGGTGCGCGCCACCGTCGCCGGCGCACCCGACGTGGCCGAGTGCGTTGTCGTCGGCGACGCCGCCGAGCACCTGGTCGAGGCGTCGAAGCACGCCGCGCTGCTGGTGATCGGTACCGGCGGACCGGCCTCGCACCGGGTGGCGGAGCGGTGCCTGCGGGACGCCGCGTGCCCGGTCGTGGTCGTCCCGCCCGCCAACGGGCACAGCGCGTTGTCGAGGTGAACCTGGCTCGTCGAGCCGAGCTGCGGCGAGGCGTACTTGTCCGCCGTCTACGCCGTGCTCGGCTGAATGCCGAACAGCGCGGATGCGTTGCCCCAGGCGAACTTCTGCCGGTCAGCGGCCGAGTCGAACTCGTCCAGGAAGGCCGTGATCTCCTCCCGCGACGGGTGCTGGAACGGGTAGTCGGTGGAGAAGATCAGGCGGTCGGCGGTGGTCACCGACAGGGCGTGCCGCAGCAGCGCGGGGTTGAGCATGCCCGAGGTCGTGATGTGGAAGTTCGACCTCAGGTAGTCCGCCACGGACCGCTCCAGTCCGGCGACGCGGGCCAGGCTGTCCGCGCGGTCGACCCAGAACAGCAGCACCTCGCCCCAGTGCCCGAGCACCAGTTGCAGTTCGGGGTGGCGGTCGAAGGTGCCGCGCAGGATCAGGCGCAGGGCGGCGAGGCCCGCGTCGACGTGCCAGCCCCAGCCGAACGTCGCGAGCGCCAGGTCGGTCGTCGGGTCGAAGCCGCGGTACGAGGCGTCGCGCAGGGCCGCCGACGGCAGCTGCGGGTGGAGGAAGACCGGCTGGCGCAGTGCGGCCGCGGCGGCGAAGAACTCGTCGTAGGCCGGGTCGTCGAGGAGCAGGTCGCCGGACCTGCCGTAGACCATCGTGCCCACGTGGCCGAGGCCGGCGGCACGTTCCAGCTCGGCGGCGGCCGCGTGCGGGGCCGACATCGGCAGCGTCGACAACGCGCGGAACCGGTCCGGGTGGGCGGCGACGGCCTCGGCGGCCACGTCGTTCGCCCGGCGGCTGAGTTCCACCGCCTGCGCCTCGGGCAGCGCCTGGGTGCCCGGCGGGGTCTGGGCGAGCACCGCGATGTCGATGCCCTGCGCGTCCATGGTCGCGATCCGGCCCTCGCCGAGGTCCCGCAGGCGCTCCTGGTGGTCGCCGAGGTCGTTGAACGCCAGGCTCTCGTCGCGGTCCGCCACGGCGGCGGCCAGCTCCGGCAGGACCCAATGCTCCTCGATTCCGATCAGCACGGTGGTGCTCCTGACTCTCAGGCCGAACCCGCGAGCGAGCCGGCAGGTTCGGGGGCGGTGACGTCGGGTGACGGCGCGGGGAGCAGCCGGAAGGCACCCACCGCGAGGCCGGCGAGCACGACCATGACGACCGCCATCGGCAGCGCCGAGTGACCGGTCCCCACGCTCACCAGCGGGGAGATGGCCGCGCCGAACCCGAACTGGGCGGTGCCGAGCACGGCCGATCCTGTGCCGGCCGCGCCGGGGACGGCGTCCAGGGCGAGGGCGGTGGCCGGGCCGAGGACGAAGCCCAGCGCCGCGACCGTGCCGAAGATCGGCACGACCAGCCACACCGGGCCGACCGGCAGGAGCGCGACCACCAGCAGCACCGCGGCGGCCGTGACCAGCCAGGTCGTGCCGATCGTGAGCATCCGGCGCGGGTGGTGGCGGCGCAGCAGCCGTGAGGCGACCGCGCTGCTCCCGACGAGACCGAGCGCGTTCAGGGAGAACAGCAGGCCGTAGCCGACCGGACTGGTGCCGATGACGACCTGGTACAGGAACGGCGACGCGGAGATGTAGGCCATCAGCACGGCGAACGACAGGACGAACGTGGCCGTCGCGGCGAGGTAGGCGCGCCGCCCGAGCACCCGGAAGCCACCGGTCCTCGCGGTGCCGCGCCGGCTCCGCGGCAGGGTCTCGGGCACGACCGTGACCGACCCGGCGAGCATCGCGACCGCGAGCCCCGCCAGGACGAACAGCACGCCGCGCCACCCGATCCCGTCCACGAGCAGGCTGCCCACCAGCGGCGCGACGACCGGCGCGACGCCGCCGACGATCATCATGAGGCTGAACGCGCGGGCGGCGGCGCGACCGGTGGCGAGGTCGGCGATGACCGCGCGGCCGATGACCATGCCGGCCGCGGCCGTCAGCCCCTGCACGAGGCGGGCGGCCAGCAGCACCTCGATCGTGGGCGCGAGGGCGGCGAGCACGCTGACGCCGACGAACACCGCCGAGCCGGCGAGCAGCGGCCCGCGCCTGCCCCACCGGTCCGAGAGCGGCCCGAAGACGAGCTGCCCGGCCGCGAGGCCCAGCAGGAACATCGTGAGCGTGAGCTGGACGGCCGTGTCGCTGGTGCCGAGCTCGGCGGCCATCCGCGGGAACGCGGGCAGGTACAGGTCGATGCCGAACGGGGCCACGCTCGCCAGCAGGGCGAGCACGAGCAGGAGCGGCACGGGGATGGCGCTGCGGGACGGCGAGGTCACCACATCTCCTATCAGGTGATAGCTATCATCTGACAGGAAAAGTACCATGGGTCCCGTGGACGAGGCCCAGAAGTCGCGGTTGTTCGAACTCGCCGACCTCATCTCGGCGGTCGGCCGCCAGATCCAGGCGTCCAAGGAGGGCGCGACCAAGGAGATGTGGACGGCCGGCGACATCGCGGTGATGCGCTACATCGATCGCAACCCCGGCACGTCCGCCGGCGCCGCCGCCGAGGCCACCCAGCAGATCTCCAGCAACTTCAGCCGGTCACTGCGCGGCCTCGAGCGCAAGGGCCTCGTGCACCGCGAGGCGGACCCGCAGGACGCGAGGAGGGTCCGCCTCTACCCGACCGCCCGCGCCCAGGAGAACCTGCGGCGGCTGCACGACGTGTGGAGCGACCTGCTCGTGGACGTCGTGTCCGACGAGGACGAGGTCGACACCATGATCACGTCCTTGCGCCGCATCGAGACGCGGCTCGCCGAAAAGGCCCAGGCGCGCTCCGAGAGGTGACCGCTCACGCCACCTTGGTCGAGCCCGCGTCCACGGCCCAGGTCGAGCCGATCACGCTCGGCATCGTCGGCGAGGCCAGCAGCAGCACCGCGCTGGCGATCTCGGCGGGCTCGATCATCCGGCCGGTCAGCATGCCGAGCTCCTTCGGCAGCCCGCCGAGCAACGTGGCGTGCTCGACCCCGAACGCTCCCGCCACCTGCGAGATGTATCCACCGTCGCCCTCGATGCTGAACGTGCGCGTGAGCGACGGGGAGACGGCGTTGACCCGCACGCCCTCCGGTCCCACGCGCTCGGCGAGCGCCCTCGTGAACATGTTCAGCGCCGCCTTGGCCGCCGCGTAGGGCAGCGGGGTGGCGCCCGGAGCGCCGATGCGCCGCGCGGTGTCCGACCCGATGTTGACCACGGCGCCCTTCGCCTCGATCAACGCGGGCAGCGCGGCCCTCGTGACGCGCACGGCGGAGTGCAGGTTCATCTCGAAGACGTCCCGCCAGATCTCGTCGTCGCCGTCGAGGACGTTGCCGATCGAGCCCTCGGGCAACGTGCCGCCGCCCGCGTTGTTGACCAGCACGTCCAGCCTGGGATCGGCCGCGAGGACGGCGTCGACCGCACGCCGCGGACCGTCCACCTCGGACAGGTCGGCGGCCACGAACGCCGCTCCGGTCGCCTCCAGTTCGGGGGTCGTGCGCCGCGACACGGCGGTGACCTCGGCCCCCTCCGCGACGAAGGCCCGCACGATCGCGAGGCCGATGCCCTTGCTGGCGCCGGTGACGAGCACGCGCTTGCCGGCGAGCTTCAGGTCCATGGTTCCCAACTCCTGGTGTTCGACGATCAACGACTACCTAAATGCAACACCCGAGTCTCACTTCTGTCAACAAACGAGTCATTGGTGTCTCACTTAGGCTGATCGTTAGGCTTGGTCGCCACCAGGAGGTCAGATGAGCGCGTCCACCCCGCCCCGTCCCGTCCGCGCGGACGCCGAGCGCAACGTGACGCGCATCCTCGAGGCCGCCAAGACCGTGCTGGCCGACGACCCGACCGCGTCGCTCGAGCGGATCGCGGACGAGGCGGGCCTCGCGCGGGCGACCGTCCACCGCCGCTTCGCCTCGCGCAAGGCGCTGCTGGACACCCTGTTCGCCCAGCTCAACGAGCAGTACCTGCGAGCGCTGAACGAGGCCAGGGTCGAGACCGCTCCCCCGCTCGTCGCGCTGCACCGCGTCACCGAGTTCGTCATCGAGGTCAAGTTCAGCCACCGGCTGATCGTCGACCTCGTCAACCGCACGCAGACGGGCCACGCGTTCCTCAGCGACGAGGTCGTGGCGCGCGCGGAGCTGCTGTTCTCCCGGCTGCGGGACGCCGGCGCGATCACGGCGGAGTCGCCGTCGTGGTGCCTGCGGATCTACCTCGCGGTCCTGGACGAGGTGCACCAGCTCCCCGCCGGCGCGCCCGAGCTCGGCGCGGGCGACGACGCCGCCGCGCGCACCGAGCTCCAGGTCTCGACCGTGCTGGGCGCGCTCGGCGGTGTCCGTCCTCAGTAGACGGTTCAGGCCTTCGCGGCCAACGGGAAGACGACGCCGGTGAGCCGTTCCGAGGCCTCCCACAACCCGCGCGCGAGCACCGGGTCGCTGGCCGCCGCCGACCGGCCGACCAGCGCGGGGTGCCCGTGCAGCTCGAACCGCCCGTCCGGGCCGACGTAGCTCGCGCCCGGCAGGTCCTGGGTCGCCGCGTACAGCGACGGCAGCGCGCCCTGCTCCTCGGTCTGCGCGAGGTAGCGACCGGCCAGGTGCACGACCTTGACGAGGTGCCGGTTGCGACCCTTGGTGCCGAGGTTGGACGCCGTGTAGCCGGGGTGCGCGGACAGCGCGCGCACGGACGAGCCCGCTTCGCGGCAGCGCCGGTCCAGTTCGAGCGTGAACAGCAGGTTCGCGAGCTTCGACCGGCCGTAGCCCTTGACCGGGGTGTAGCGGGCGAGGTCGAGGTCGTCGAGGTCGAGCACGCCCGCCCGGTGCGCGCCGGAGGCGACGGTGACCACGCGGTCGGTGATCGAGGGCAGCAGCAGGTTGGTGAGCGCGAAGTGGCCGAGGTGGTTGGTGCCGAACTGCAGCTCGAACCCGTCCGCCGTGTGCCCGTGCGGGGTCATCGCCACGCCGGCGTTGTTGACGAGGACGTCGAGGTCGCCCTGCCAGCCGTCGGCGAACGCGCGCACCGACGCGAGGTTCGCGAGGTCGAGCGCGCGGACCTCGGTGGTGCCGGGCATCGCGGCCGCGGCCCGTTCCCCGGCGGCGACGTCGCGCACCGCGAGCACCGTGCGCGCTCCGGCGGCGGCGAAGGCGGTGGCGGTGCCCCGGCCCACCCCGCTGGCCGCGCCCGTCACCACGACGGTGCGCCCGGTCAGGTCGGGGAGGTCTCGAGCGGTCCACCGGCGCGTCGTCATGATCGCCAGTCTAGGCACCCTCACGCGGCCGGGACGGGCCAGTTCCGCACCGCGAGCGCGGCCAGTTCCCGGAGTTCCTCCCGGCCGACCCCGCCGGCTGCCTGCACGGCGATGCCCGCCTGGAGCGTGTGCACGTAGCGCGCGAGCAGACCGGGGTCCGCGTCCGGCGGGAGGTCGCCCTCGGCGACGGCGCGCTCGAACCGCTCGCGGATCTTCGCGTGACCGTCGTCGCGCCAGCCGACGAGCAGCGCGCGGATCTCGCGCCCGGCCTCACCGGTGGCGAGAGCCCCCTGCACGCCGAGGCACCCGCGGGGCCGGTCCGGACACGTGGTGGTCTCGACGGCGCCCGTGAGCAACGCCGTCGCGACGCCGAGCGCGGTCGGCTCCGCGAGCGCCGCCACGACGTAGGCGCTGGGCCCCTCCTCGTAGCGCCGCAGTGCCCGGCGGAAGAGCTGCTCCTTGTTGCCGAAGGTCGCGTACATGCTGGCCGTCGAGATGCCCATGGCGTCGGTCAGGTTCGCGAGGCTCGCGCCCTCGTACCCCTGTTCCCAGAAGACCAGCAGCGCGCGGTCGAGCGCCTCGTCGGCGTCGAAGCCGCGCGGACGCCCGGTCGCGCGCCCTCGTGTCGTCTCCACGTCCCCAGGCTACCGCGTTTTGGAACGATCGCTGCAGAAGGTGGTACGGTCGAGTTCTGAAGCGATCGATCCAAAACTTGGGGAGCGAGTTCACGATGACGATCACGCTGGTCACCGGCGCCAACAAGGGCATCGGTTTCGAGACGGCGAAGCAGCTCGTGGCACTGGGGCACACGGTCTACGTCGGAGCGCGCGACGCCGAACGCGGCGAGAAGGCCGCGGCCGAACTGGGTGCGCGCTTCGTGCAGCTCGACGTGACCGACGACGCCTCGGTGCAGGCGGCACTGGCCCGCATCGGCGCGGAGGAGGGACGGCTCGACCTCCTGGTGAACAACGCGGGCATCCTCGCCAACGAGAGCCTCGACGGCCCCGCGGCGCTGCACGCGTTCGACGTCAACGCGGTCGGGGTCGTCCGCGTCACGGAGGCCGCACTCCCCCTGCTGCGCGAGTCCGACCACCCCGCCGTCGTCACGGTGTCGAGCAGCCTGGGGTCGTTCTGGGCGGTGACCAACCCCGACCGGCCCGAGTACGGGCTCCCGCTCGCGCTCTACGCCGCGTCGAAGGCGGCGGCCACCATGCTGACCGTCCAGTACGCCAAGGCGCACCCGGGGATCCGGTTCAACGCGGTCGAGCCGGGCGCCACCGCCACCGACATGACGGCGGCGTTCGGGATCGGGCGTCCGGTGCAGGAGAGCGCGCGGGTCGTGGTGCGGCTGGCCACCCTCGGGGCCGACGGTCCCACCGGGACGTTGCAGGACGAGAACGGCGTGCTGGCCTGGTGACAGGATGAGCCGGTGGAGATCGGCTCACCGGGCGACTGGATGTTCGACCTGATCGCGGAGGACGACGTCGTCCGCGATCAGGCGCTGACCCGTCACCGGGAACTCGCGGCCCGGCGTTGCGGGGTGTGGCACTGGTCCGACGGCGAGCGGACGACGCTGTGGTACGTCGACAGGTTCGAGTACGCGCAGGAGCCCGCCGAGAAGCTGGAGTGCTGGCGCCACGTCGCGCTGTACCTGCGCTGGGAGACGCGCTTCCCGGACGAGTGGCGGCACTCGGACGTGTGCTCGGCGTGGACCCGCAAGGGAGCGCTGCTCACCCACCTGGGCAAGCACGGCGCGCCGCCCGAGGCACGCCGGGAGGCAGCGGACCTGCTTCTCGACGTGCTGCACCGCCCCTACCGCTGCAAGGACTGGATGTTCGCGCGCCTGGTCCGCCACGTCGACTGCCGCGACCGGCTGGCGGGGCTCGCGGACGCGGATGACCTCACCGTGCGACTGCGCGCCCGGTTCCTCCTCGACCTCGCCGACCGGCCCGGCCTGAACATCACGCGCAAGACCTGGCCGGCCTGGCTCGACCGGGGGTGCCTACCCGCGCAGCAGTGACGCGACCTCGGCCAGCTCGCCGGACCGTTCGATCCGGGTGACCCAGTCCGACGGCCACGCCGCCAGACCGTGCGCGGCACCGACGAACGCTCCGGCCAAAGCGGCGATCGAGTCGGAGTCGCCGCTGGTCCGTGCGGCCCGCACCAGGACGCGCACCGGGTCGTCGGGGTGCCGCAACGCGCAGTACAGGCCGGTGGCCAGCGCCTCCTCGGCGATCCAGGCCTCCCCGGTGGCGAGGCAGGCGTCGGCGTTGTCGTCGGGGCGGGCGAGCGCCGCGACCAGTCGTTCGAGGACCTCGGCGCACTCGTCCCAGCCTCGGGCGATGAACTCGGCGGGCGTGGTGGCGCCGGGCGCCTGCCACAGGGTGCCGAGCCAGTCGTCCAGGTAGGTCGTGCGGCGGTCGGCGCAGCGGGCCAGCAGTGCGGCGGGGACGTCCGCCAGGTCGGCGCCGTCCACCAGCAGGCGGGTCGCGTAGGCGGTGAGCTCGGAGGCCGCCAGCGCGGTCGGGTGGCCGTGGGTCATCGCCGCCTGGAGCTGCGAGATGCCCGCGAGGAGCTCCAGGTCGAGGTCCGGCAGCAGGCCCACCGGGGTGACGCGCATGTTGGCGCCGCAGCCCTTGGAACCGGCGACGGTCGCCTCCACCCAGGGCTGGCCCTCGGCGAGGCCGCCGCACGCGCGCAGGCACGTCATGCCGGGCGCGCGGTCGTTGTCCGGGCTGTGCGCCCACTCCACGAACCGCTTGCGCAGCTGCGGTTCCAGCGCGTCCGGAGTGAGGGTGTGGGCGTCGTGCACGGCCCAGGCGACGGCCAGCGCCATCTGCGTGTCGTCGGTGAAGAGCGCCGGGTCGCCTTCGAGGTCGTCCGGACCGGTGGGACCGTACCGGTCGTCGACCTCGGCGACGGTCAGGAACTCCGTCGGCATGCCCAGCGCGTCCCCGAAGGCCAGCCCGTACAACGATCCCGCGATGCGATCCACGATCCGACCCTATGTCAGGCGCCGCGCCCGGCGGGCGGGATTCCCGACGCCGAGCGCGGCGCCGCGCCGCCGTGCATCGCGGTCGCCGCGGTGTGCGTGCGTCCCTTCTGGCGCTACGACGCCAAAGAGGGGCACGCACTGGCCGCGGTGAGCACGTCCTAGTTCACCGGCTTCTCACCGGCACGGTCCACGACGCCCACGTCGACCGCCGAGAACGACACCTGGGTGCCGGGGTTCAGGCCCTCCCAGAAGTCGGTGCCCGGCTGGAGCAGCACCGACCGCACGCCGAGGAACCGGCCCGACTCCGGGTCGACGATGATGTCGTCGCGCAGCGTGCCGCCCGGCAGGCCGAGCGCCGTGCCGACCTTGCCGTTCAGGTTCGCGGTCGTCTCGGTGACGCGCAGGTCCGGCAGGTTCCGCAGGGCCTCGTACAGCGCGGACCTCAGCTCCCGCGACGAGTCGGGCGACGCGAGCACGGCCGCGGCGTTGGACAGCGCCTGGCCCGCCTCCCCGCGCGAGTCGGCCCACAGGCGGTCGTACAGCGCCTGGGGTGCGGTGGGCAGCGAGGCGAGGAAGCGCGGGTTGGGCTTGCCCCAGCTGCCCTGGCGGTCCGCGCAGGGCTTGCCCCAGTCGGGGTCGCCGCCGAGCTCCTCGTTCACGTCGGGGTAGTCACCGCACGGGCCGCGCCGCTCCTTCAGCGGCTGGTCGCCCGCGAACAGGCCTCCGTCCCCGTCGGTCCGCACCAGCTCGTCGCTGCCGACCAGCCACTGCCGGTCGAGCGCAGCGCGGCGGTTCAGCCACTCGCCGGAGCGGTCGGCGGGGATCCACACCTCGTCCAGCGTGTGGAACAGCACCGACAGCGGCTTGTCCGTCCTGGTCTTCGCGCTGCCGAGGTCCCACGAGTGCGTCGCCACGTACTGGTACTGGCCGGCCGCCGGAGCGGTCTGGCCGGTCGTGGCGGCGGCCGCGCGGCGCAGCGTCTCCGCGGCACTGGCGGCGGGACCCGAGTCGGCCGACCACAGTGCCGGCACGGCGACCAGGGTCCCGGCCACGAGCGTGACCGCGGCGGCGGCCACCAGCCACCTCTTCCCGCCGGACGCGGGTGCGTCACCGGCGGCCAGCATGCGGGCGAGGGCTCGTTCGCGGGCCTCGGCGCTGAACGCCGGTCCCTCGGGCTGATCGGCGATCGCCCTGTCGAGCTCCTCGTCGGTCCACGTCTTCTCAGTCATCGTTGCTCTCCGGGACGATGGTGGGGCACGCGGTGCGCAACTGCTGCCGCACGCGGTGGAGGCGGGAGCGCACGGTGCCGACGGGGATGTCGAGCGCCTGCGCCACCTCCGCCGCGTCCAGACCGGCCCAGCCGGTCAGCAGCAGCACGTCGCGGTCGCGTTGCTTGAGCTGCCGGACCGCCACGGCGAACTGACGTGCCCTGACCTCGGCGTCCACCGTGTCCACGACCCGGCTCTCGTGGCTGTCGGCGTCGTGACCCGGCGCGAGGCGCGCGTAGGCCTCCCGTTCCCGCCTGCGGCCGCGCAGGTGGGTGTGCAGGAGGTTGGTCGCGATGCCGAACAACCACGCCCGCGCGGATCCGCGGGAGGAGTCGAAGCGGGCACGGCTGCGGATCGCCGAGACGAACACGTCGGCCACGAGGTCGTCCGCCGCCGCCGGCACCCATCTGGCCAGGTAGCGGTGCAACTCGTCGGCGTGGCGGGTGAACAGCGCTGTGAAGTCCTCCTCCGCCGGGGGCTGGGCGCCCGCGTCCGGGGGTGGGACTCCGTCCCGCGAACTACGGTTGATCACGGTCATCACGTCAGTACTTAGCCGATGTCCGGATCCGCGTTCACGGCGGCGCCGTCGAACCCGGGCCGCGCCGTTCGTGTAGGTCGTGACCTCGACCTTCAGGGAGTGCGGCGATGCGGACTATCTCGACGACGATGTTCATGACGCTCGACGGTGTGGTGCAGGGCCTGGGCCGGCCGGACGAGGACACCCGCGGCGGGTTCGAGCACGGTGGCTGGGGTGCGCGCTACCAGGACGACGTGCTGGCGGAGGAGATGGCCAAGGGCATGGCGGCGCCGGGGGCGATGCTGTTCGGGCGCCGCACCTGGCAGGACTTCCTCCACGCCTGGGCGTCGGCGGAGGACGGCAACCCGTTCACTGCGCACATGAACGCGGCGCGCAAGTACGTGGTGTCCTCGACCCTCCCCGACGCGGACGCGTGGGAGAACTCGGTGCTGCTGCGGTCGGTCGAGGACGTGGCGGCGCTGGACGGCGACCTCTCGATCATCGGCAGCGCGGCGCTGGTGCGGTCGTTGCACGCCGCCGGGCTGGTCGACCGGTACACGCTGGTGATCCACCCGGTGGCGCTGGGCAGCGGCACGCGGCTGTTCGAGGGGACGGCGCCGCTGACGGAGTTCGAGCTGACCGGGTGCGTGACGACGACGAAGGGCGTGATCGTCGCGCACTACTCGCGGACGCCGTGACGACCACCGGGACCGGGGCCGGCTCCCTCCGCCGCGAGAGCCGGCCCCGGTCGGTCAGGTGGTCAGCGTTGCAGCGTCAGCAGACCGGGGCGGTACGGCAGGCGGCCGTAGTCGCCACCCGAGTTCGGGTCGCGGCCCTGGTAGAGCAGCTGCAGGTTGCAGGGGTCGATGGTCTTGGTCTGGTCGGGGTTGCTGCGGATCAGGTCGCCGTGGCTGATGTCGTTGGTCCAGGTGGCACCGCTGTTGGCCTTGCCGGCGAACGGGTTGCTCTCGGTGGCGGCCTGCGGGGTCCACGAGCCGTTGAGGCTGCTGGAGGTGAACGACCGGAAGAAGCGGCCGTTGGCGCCCATCGCCTCGACGATCATGAGGTACTGGTTCTGGCCCTGGACCTTGTAGACCTCGACGGCCTCGAACAGGTTCGCGGTCGTGTCGCTCATGATCTGCGTCCACGACGAGCCGAAGCTGCCGGGGAAGTTCCCGATCGGCATGCTCGCGCGGTAGATCTTGCCGTTGTCGCCCGCGAAGAACAGGTACATGGTCGTGCTGTCGCCGATGAGGGTCTGGTCGATGGGACCGGTGCCGGAGTTGGGGATCGTGCCGGTGAACAGGGTCTGCGGCGACGACCAGCCGTTCGCGTTGGTCGGGTCGCTCGAGGTGCGGTAGCTGAACGTCGTCGGGCCCCACTGGTAGGTCAGCACCCAGATGTTCTTCGGTGCGAAGTAGAAGAGCGTGGGTGCGACGGCCCCGGTGTTCATGGCGTTCTGGCTCGCGGAACCCATGTCCGACCAGTTGGTGAAGGAGCCGAAGTTCATCGAGCCCCAGGTCGTCCCGGCGTCGTGCGTGGTGGCGTAGACGAGGTGCCTGCCGTTGTGCATGACGTGGGTGAAGTCCTTGAGCGACACCCAGCCCTGCCGTGGTTGCGCCAGCGGCCCGGTCGAGGACCAGCGGTAGGTCGACGGGAGCTGGCACGTGCCGCCACCGCCGCCGCTGCCGACGCGGACGAGCTGCCACTGCTGGTTGGCGCCGCCCCAGTCGCTGTACTGCACGACGTTGGCGCCGTCGGCGGTCGACGCGCCCTGGACCTCCACGGCCTTGCCGCTGTTGCGGTTGATCAGCCGCACGTGCCCGCCGTCGGAGTCGGCCAGGCGGAACTGCTGGTTCGTGCCGTTGAGGTCGCTCCACTGCACGATGGCGCCGCCGTCCGCGGTGGAGAAGTTGTGGACGTCGAGGACCTTGCTCGACAGCCGTGACTTCAGCCGGTAGTAGCCGCCGCCCGAGTCGACGAACTGCCACTGCTGCTGGTTGCCGTCGTTGCGGGCCCACTGGGTGATGCGCGCGCCGTCGTTGGTGGCGAGGTTGTAGACGTCGAGCGCCTTGCCGCTGGTCCGGTTGACCAACACGTACCAGGCGCTGGTGTCGACCGTCGCCGCGGCGGCGGGGGCCGGCGCGAGCGCCGCGACCGATCCGCCGAGCAGGACGGCCGCGGCCGCGATGAGGCCGACTGCGCGATGGCCTGTTCTGGCCATGGGTGTGCTCCTCTTCGTCGAGGTGGCGAAACCGCCGCGCGCACAGCGATCACGTCTCTGGGATGCCGGATATTCGCACTCTGGACGACGATCTCCACGCGGTCAAGGCGCGTCGAACGCATTCGATCCGCCGTCCCGGGTGGAAATGTTTCGAAAACTGTTTCGAAACCCGGCGGAACACGGCGGCGCGAAATGGCCGCCGACCTCCCCATTCGACAGCTGTTCGACATCTGCGGAGATCACGCAGCTCAGGACTGCGGAACGCGGACGTCTTGATCGGCCCACGCCCCTGTGCCAATACTGGTCTCGTTCGAGAGTCGAACGGCAGGTGGACACGGCGCAATCCATCCCGTTCGACCCGGGTCGACAGTCAGTTCTTTCGACCGAAACCATTCCACCCGCGCACTCGCGGGTGCTTCTCAGAAAGCGCCGAACAATGACGCTGACAGCGAAGTCAGTCGCACGGGTCTCACTCGTGTCCGCACTCGTCGCCGCCTCGGTGGGAGCCGCCGTGCTCGCGGCGGGACCGGCCAGCGGTGCCGCCTCCACCCTGGCCGCGGCAGCGCAGCAGAGCGGCCGGTACTTCGGCACCGCGGTCGCGGCGAACAAGCTCGGTGACTCGACCTACGTGGGGATCCTGAACCGCGAGTTCGACATGGTCACGGCCGAGAACGAGATGAAGATGGACGCGACCGAGCCGAACCAGGGTCAGTTCAGCTACGGCAACGCGGACCGGATCGTGAACCAGGCCCGCGGGCAGGGCAAGCGGATCCGCGGGCACGCGCTCGCCTGGCACTCGCAGCAACCGGGCTGGATGCAGAACATGTCCGGCACGGCGTTGCGCAACGCGATGCTCAACCACGTCACGCAGGTCGCGAGCTACTACCGCGGCAAGATCTACGCCTGGGACGTGGTGAACGAGGCGTTCGCCGACGGCAGCAGCGGTGGCCGCCGCGACTCCAACCTCCAGCGCACCGGCAACGACTGGATCGAGGCCGCGTTCCGCGCCGCCCGCTCCGCCGACCCGAACGCGAAGCTCTGCTACAACGACTACAACACCGACAACTGGTCGCACGCGAAGACCCAGGGCGTCTACCGGATGGTGCAGGACTTCAAGTCCCGCGGCGTCCCGATCGACTGCGTCGGCTTCCAGGCCCACTTCAACAGCGGCAACCCGGTGCCGTCCAACTACCACACCACTCTGCAGAACTTCGCCGCCCTGGGCGTGGACGTGCAGATCACCGAACTCGACATCGAGGGTTCCGGCAGCTCGCAGGCGCAGCAGTACCAGGGCGTCACGCAGGCCTGCCTGTCCGTCCCGCGCTGCACCGGCATCACGGTGTGGGGCATCCGCGACACGGACTCGTGGCGCGCGTCCGGAACGCCGTTGCTGTTCGACGGCAGTGGCAACAAGAAGGCCGCGTACAACTCCGTCCTCAACGTCCTGAACAGCGGCACGGGCACCACCACCCCGCCGACGAGCACGACGACGACGACGTCCGGCAACCCCGGCGGCGGGGGCTGCACCGCGACGTACTCCGAGGGTGAGAAGTGGAGTGACCGCTTCAACGGCAACGTGACCGTGAGCGGTACCGACAACTGGGTCGTGACGGTCACCGTCAGCTCTCCCCAGCGGGTCATCGCCACCTGGAACACCAGCGCGACCTGGCCCTCGGCCAACGTGATGGTGGCGCGGCCGAACGGCAACGGCAACACGTTCGGCTTCACGATCCAGCACGGCGGCAACTGGAACTGGCCCAGCATCTCCTGCAGCGTCGGCTGATCCTGGACGCCGCGGACCCGGTGCGGCCCGGGTCCGCGGCGTTCGACAACCCCGGCACCGCACCACCAGGATGTGCTCGTGGCACTCGACGCCGAAGCCCGGTCGATCGTCCTCCGCCGGTACTCCCAGCACGTGATCGAGTTCGCGCTGCTGGTCGTGGCGGCCGTGCTGGGCCTGGTCCCCGGTTTCCTGCTCTCGCTCGTCCTGGTCAAGCTCGGCATGCCACCGGAGCACTTCGCCGTCGTCGCGGTGAGCTCGATCGCGGTGGTGTCGGTGCTGGGCGTGCTGTGGCTCGAGATCTGGTACCCGTACCGGCACGGCGGGTCGACGCCCGCGATGCGCTGGCTCGGCATCCGGATCACGACGCTGCGCGGCGCCGAGCCGTCGTTGCGGGACTACTTCGTGCGGTGGCTGCTGATGGTGGTGGACGGGCTGTTCCTGGGACTGGTGGGCGCCGTGCTGATCGCGGTGACACCGCGCAACCAGCGGCTCGGGGACATCGTGGCGGGCACCGTGGTCGTGCGGCGGCCCGCCCTCACCTGAGCAGACCGGTGCGCCAGGCCCAGATCGCGATCTCGGTCCGGTTGCGGGCGCCGATCTTCTCCTGGACGTTCGCCAGGTGCGACTTCACCGTCGACAGCGAGACGCGCAGGCGCTCGGCCACCTCCGCGTTGGTCGCACCCCGCCCGACCGCGAGCACGACGTCGAGCTCCCGGCCCGTGAGCGGGGTGTGCGCCTGCCCGCGGCCGGCACCGCCGGTGAAGTGGGACAGCAGCCGCACGGTGACGGCGGGCGAGACCAGCGCCTCTCCCCGCACCGCCGCGTGCACGGCCTCCACCAGCAGCCGCGGCCGGGCGTCCTTGAGCAGGAACCCGCACGCCCCGGCGAGCAGTGCGGCGTAGACGTTCTCGTCGACGTCGTAGGTCGTGACCACCAGCACCCGCAACGGATCCGCGACGCCCGGTCCGGCCAGCAGCTCGGTCGCGCGCAGGCCGTCGAGCTTCGGCATGCGGATGTCCATCAGCACCACGTCCGGGCGCAGCTGCCGCGCCAGGCGCACGGCCGACTCGCCGTCGGCGGCCTCGCTGATCACCGTGATGCCCGGTTCGGCGTCGAGGACCAGCCGGAAGCCGGTGCGGACGAGGGTCTGGTCGTCCGCGATCAGCACTCGGATCGTCATCAGATCCCCTGCGGTGCTTCGGGTTCGCGGGGCAACCGCGCCGTGACCCGCCAGCGGCCGTCGCCGTGCGGGCCCGCGGTCAGTTCCCCGCCGAGCGCGGTCATCCGTTCCGCCATGCCGATGATGCCGTGCCCGCCTTCCGCCGGCTCTCCCGCCGGCACGCCGTCGTTGTCGATCTCCAGCACGAGCTCGTCCCCGTCCGCGGAGGCCGTCACGCGCACGTCCGCGGCCCGCGCGTGCCGACGGGCGTTGGTCAGCGCCTCCAGCAGAACCCGGTGCAGCGCAACGGAGACCGGTGCCGGCAGCGGCAGGCCGTCCACCTCGTCGGCCACCCGTGCGGAGGCCTGTTCCCCCACCGCCGCGCGCACCACGTCGCCCAGCGCGAGGCTCGGCGACGGCAGTGGTTCGTCGCTGCGCAGCACGCCGACGAGCCCGCGGGTCGCCGTCAGCGCCTCGGCCGCCGCCTGCTCGATCTGGTCGTAGAAGTCGAGCGGGTTCTGGGGCGGTGCCGCCGGGTTCTCCGCGAGCGCCTGGGCCGCCCGCGTCCGCACGACGATCCCGGTGACGTGGTGCGCCACCAGGTCGTGCAGGTCGCGGGCGAGTTGGAGGCGGTCCTCGGTGCGGATCCGCTCCATCTCGCGGCGGTGCCGGGCGTCCGCGTCGCGCAGGATCAGGCCGAGGGCGACCGCCGCGCCCCACGCCAGCGCGGCCGCCACGGTGAGCAGCGCGGCCGGGAAACCGAGGCCGTAGCGCGTCATTGGAGCCAGCACGACGGCGGCGCAGGCGGCGACGGCCAGTGCCGCCGCCCGCACCGCCGGGAGCCGGCGACACCCCGCACCCGCCACCAGCAGCACCGCCAGCACCTCCGTCACCGGCGGCCGCACGGGAACCTCGTCGACGAACGCGCCCGCGGCCGTGCCGAGCAGGGACAGGCCGATGGCGGCGCAGCCCAGCAGTTCGAGCCGGCGGGGGAACCTGCGCCGCAGCACCGCGAGGACCGCCACGGCCTCGCCGGAGTACGGCACCACCATCGAGAGCAGCGGGCCGAGCAGCCCGCGGGGTGTCTCCCCGCCGCTCGCCAGCACCGCGTCCACCACGACCGCCGCCACCAGCACGGTGACCTCGGCGACGAACACACCGCGCCGCGCCGGCGTTCCCCCTGCGGTCATGCGGACATTCTCCGCTACCGCGCCTGCCGGACGCGGAGGAAGTACTCGTTGGACGCGGGCAGGTAGCTCGCCACGACCGCGAGCGCCGCCACCAGCGCCCCGCCGTACGCGGGCAGCGTCGCCGTTCCCTCGCCGACGAACAGGCTGCCCACCTGGAACACCGTGAACACGGTCAGCACGATCCTCGCCCAGTTGCGACCCGCGCGGAGCTTGAACGCGAGCCACAGCTGCACGAGCGCGATCACCAGTGCGACGCCCGCGAACGTCACCTGGGTGATGGTCGCCGCGCTCTGCAACTGCTCCTCGGTCAGCTGCGTTCCGGACGCCCTCAGCGCGTCGACGAGGGCGTCGCGCGTGCCCACCAGGACACCGATGGACGTCACCGCGAAGACGCACGACACCAGGAAGCCGGCGAACGCGGCGTTGACGGTGCCCGGCGGCGTGGTCCTACCCGTTGCAGTAGTCATGATCACGACCGTAGGACCGGCTCGGAACGGGGTGCGAGACCTCGAGGGCCGTCTCGTACTTTCGGCCGGGAGTCCGGTTGCGGTGGTGCGGCGCGGTTGCGAGGATGCCGCCCGCCGTCACGCCGTCCTGGTGAAGATCACGCCGAGCGCGTCGACCTCGCTGCCCGCGCGCCCGTGGAAACCGGCGATCTGCCAGCCCTCCGGCGCCGTGAGCGTGACCGGGCCGGACGTGGTGGCGCCGCCGGACAGGGTGCGGCCGGTGCTCGTCGTGAAACCCGCGTGGAAGATCCTGGTGCGCCCGTCGTGCTTGCCCTGGTGCAGCGTGACCGACTTCAGGTGTTCTCCCTCGGCCAGCACCAGTTCCCGGGCCGTGCCGCCGGTGCCGCCGTGGCTGGAGGACGTCCCGTCGGCGAAGGTCAGGCCCACCTGGTCGAGCCGCGACCCGGCGCGGAGGCTCACCTTCGTGACGCGCTGGACCAGCGGAACCGTGGCGACGTCGGTGAACGGCGTGCCGTGCGGGCCACCGACCTGGTCGCTGAGCGAGAGCGCGGGGTTCAGCGTCCAGCGCAGTTCGGCCGTGATCGGGTAGTGGTCGGAGAGCATCTTGTCGTCGGCGGTGCGGAAGGCGGCGTTCTCGTTCGCGTACCGGACGAGGTCGAGCGTGATGTACCTGTTGCCGCGGAACAGGATCTTGTCGACGACCTCGCACGCGTCGGTGACGGCGCGGTCGTCGCACACCAGCGCGGGACTGTCCGGCGCGGGCGGCACACCGCCGCGTTCCTCCTGCACCCAGGCGTCGGTGAGGCCGTTGGCGGCGACGAGCTCGCGGATGTTGTCGCCGGCACGGGTGTAGCGGGTGTTGGTGTCGCCGGCGATGACGACGGCGTTGCCCGCGGAGTTCGCGGCGACGAACCGGGAGAGCTCGGTGGTGTTGGCGCGCCGGGCCGCGAGGTCGGCCTCGGTGCTGCCGGCGTTCGAGTGCACGTTGTAGAAGTCGATCAGCACGCCCTCCGCCACCCGGATCCGCGCCCACGTGAACCCCTTGGGCGTCAGGCAGTCCGTTCCGTTGCACCGGTCCCAGCGGTCGCGGGTGAAGTCCGAGTACGCGTGGTCGGACAGGGTGTTGAGCCCGTCGCCGAACGGGACGCCGCCGCTGGTGGGCGTGCGAAACGGGTGGTTGTCGTTGGCGTACAACGACGCGTGGTAGTTGAAGTCCTCCTGCACGTGCACGATGTCGTACGGCCCGATCCGCTGCCCGATCACCGGGGTGTTCACCCTCGGGTTGCCGCTGGACAGCCCCTCCGGCAGGCCCGCCACGTTGTAGCTCAGGACGGAGAACGTGCCGGTGGCCGCCGGCGCCGCGCTCGCAGGCGTGACGCTCGCGAACGCCAGGGCGGCGGCCGTGACGGCGGCCCAGCGCCTCACCACGCCAGCCCCAGACGAGCGATGTAGTCGGTGAGCAGACCGGAGATCAGCCGGTGGTCGCGCAGCGAGAAGTGCCAGTCACAGCCGAGCCGGTCGAGGGCGGGATCCGCGTAGTTCCAGTGGTGCACGCGGCTGTCCGCCCGCTCCTGCGCGACCTGCCGGACCGCGTCGGCGAACGCGCCGGTCGCCTCCGGCACGCTGACCACGATCGCCGCGCCCGACCCGTAGCGGGCGCGCAGCTTGTCGAGGAACCCGTGGTAGGCCGACTTGTACGCGGCCACCAGGCTCGCCTGGTCCGGCCACTGCTCGCCGGGCCGCAGCGGGGTCGAGAAGTCGTTGGTGCCGAGCCCGACCACGACCAGCTGGGGCCGCCACGTGCCGGGGTTCTGCCACACGTCGCCGTCGACGTTGAGCAGCGCCCGGTCGTAGTAGGTGCGGTAGCTGGTGCCGGGTTCGCCGCCGTTGTAGTTGCGCACCATGCCTCGGCCGGAGAACGCGTTGATCTGGTAGTCCGCGTTCAGCGCCCGAGCGGTGAGCGCGCCGAAGGTGAGGTCCGCGTGGGTGTTCTGGTCGACGCCGCCGTTCGCGGAGCAGTCCCGCGTCGTCGACAGGTTGCCGTAGCCCGCCGTCAGCGAGTCCCCGATGAACTCGATCTGGCGGCTGCGCGCGGCCGGCTTGGCCAGCACGGTGCCGCTGAAACCACCGAACTCCCCGGCCGCCCAGGGGCTTTCGGACCGCTTGACGACTCGGACGCGGTGCTCGCCGTGGCGCAGACCGCTCACCCGGTAGGTGATCCGGCCCGGCCTGGAGAGGGTGGCCACGGTGCGCCCGTCGACCTGCACGTCGTAGAAGCTCGCCGCGTCGTTGAGCGTGATGCCGACGCCGGTGCCGCGGAACCGGCCCTCGAAGTAGACGCCGGGCCAGGAATACTGGCCGGAGTGCGTGACCCGGCCCGCGGTGTGCGCCTGGTCGAGCACGCCGGGCGCGGCCTGTGCCGCCGGGACGCCGGCCAGCGCGGTGAGGAGCACGACCAGTGCGGAGCGGGCGAACCGCGGTGGCGACATGGTTCGGAAGTTGGCACGGCACTGCGCCGTCGTCAAGGTCGGGAGCCGAAAACCCTTCGCACATCGACGAATTCGACGCGCTCCGTGGTCGAACGCGGGCCGCGCGTTCGACTCGTGCCGCCGGTACTGTCGTCCCCGTGGACTTGCACGACACCGCCGAACGGCTCGGGGTTCCCGTCGAGGGGGTCGAGCGCGTGCACCGGCTCGCGGGCGACGGCCCGTCCGCTCCCCTGCCCGCCGAGACCGACGCGCGCGCCCTGCTCGACCGGCTGGCGGTGCCGCCGGACGACGCCGCCGAGATCATGGCGGGCTGGCCCCGGTCCGACTCTCCTCTGTGGACGCCGGAGCTGCGCTGGCTGCTCGACCGTTCGACGGCTCTGGTCCGCGCGGACCTCGGCGGTCACGACTGGCTGCCACCGGGTCCGGAGCTGCCCCGCGACCGTGGTCCCGCCTGGCGGCACCTGTACGTGTACGCGTACCTCGCGCTGACCGGGGTCGTGCGGGAGTACCACCGCGCGCACGACGTTCCCGACGCCGTGACGTGGGCGACCCTCGCGGACCTGGGCCGCAACCTCGCGGTCGACCGGCGGATGCGCGGCGAGGGCTGGCCGGTCATGCAGAGCTGGCTCACGTTGCACGTGCGCGGCGGCCTCTACGAACTGGGCCGCCTGCAGCACCACCGCGGTGGTAGCGCTCTCTCGTTGCACATCCCCGACTCCGGCCCGCTGACCCCGGACGCCGTGGCCTCGTCGCTCGACGTGGCGCGCGCGTTCTTCCCGCGCCACTTCCCCGAGGAGCACTACTCGGAGTTCTCCTGCGGCTCCTGGCTGCTCGACCCCCAGCTGCGCGAGTACCTGCCCGAGGACTCGAACATCGTGCGGTTCCAGCGACGTTTCGAACTGGAGCCGTACGAGGAGACGGAGGGGGTCAACGCCGACGTCGAGGTGTTGCGGTTCGTGTTCCGCACGCTGACCACGCCACTCGACCGGCTACCGCGCGACACGGTGCTGCAGCGCGCGATCGTCGACCACCTGCGCGCCGGCCGACACTGGCACTGGCGGCGCGGCCGGTTCCCGTTCTGACCTTTCCGGGACATGACGATGAGCGTGCACCGGGTGATGCACGCTCATCGGGCTGCGCAGGTCAGTCCTTCTTGAAGGCGTCCTTGACCTTCTCGGCCGCGTCCTTCAGGTGGCCCTTCGCCTGGTCACCCTTGCCCTCGGCCTCCAGGCCGGGGTCGTCGGTCGCAGACCCGACGCCTTCCTTGACCTTGCCCTTGAGCTGGTCGGCCTTGGCGTCGATCTTGTCGTCGGTACCCACGTCGGTCCTCCCTCAACAGCGGCTTGCGGTACTACGTCTGCCGGGTGCCCACAACCAGCGCGCGGAAACATCTCCCGTCCGGACGAACGCGATCCACAGGGGATTCGACCGCCCATTTCCGTTCTGCACCAGCGCTTTCTGCACTAGGCTCGGGTTCGCACCCAGGCAGTTGCGGGCACCGCGGACCGAGGGAGCCACGACGTGGTCGAGACGCACGACATCGTTCGCCCGCCGGCGGAGCTCAGCGCGGCCCTGGCGAGCATCGGCAGCGCCACGGCCAGCGCGGAGCTCAGCCGCATGGGCATCCGCAGCGCGTTCATCAGCGGCCCGGTCTCGGTCACACCGGGCGTGCGCGTGGCCGGCCCCGCCCTGACCCTGCAGTTCCTGCCCAAGCGGGAGGACCTCTACCCCGACGAGGAGTACGCCGAGCCGGAGAAGCAACTGCACCGGCACGTCATGTACCACGCGCAGGCCGGCGACATGATCGTCGTGGACGCGCGCGGCGACATGAACAGCGGCGTGTTCGGCGAGATGATGCTGACGTACTTCCAGGGCCGCGGCGGCCTCGGCGTGGTGATCGACGGCTGCCTGCGCGACATCGGCGAGGCCAGGAAACTGGGCCTGGGCCTGTGGATCCGCGGCGCCACGCCGAACTACCACGCCCAGACCGGCATCGTCCCGACGGCGGTGAACGTGCCGGTGGCGTGCGGAGGCACGCTCGTCGAGCCGGGCGACATCGTGGTGGCGGACGACGACGGCGCCGTCGTGGTGCCGGTGAAGCTCGCGCCGGCCCTGGTGGCCGTGGCGCGGGAACACGCGGAGTGGGAGGAGTTCTCGCGGATCCGGCTGGCCGAGGGGGGCGACCTGCGCCGGTACTACCCGCTGTCGGACGAGGCTCAGCCGGAGTACGAGCGGTGGCGGGCGGAGCAGGGCAAGGCCTAGCACCACGGGTGCGAACGAGCCGCGAACCCGCCGACCCGTTCCTAACTCCACAGCCGGTCGTGGCTCGACTCCCCGTCCCACCGCGTCGTCTCCGCGAAGAACACCGGGTCGCGCGGATCGAGGTGGTGCCGCACCAGGTCCTCGTCCACCTCCCCGAACCCCAGCCCCGGCGTGTCCGGCACCGCGATGTGCCCGCCCTGGATCAACGGCCGCGGCAGTCCCGTGACGAGGTCGCTCCAGAACTCCACCTCGGCCGCGTGGTGCTCGAGCGCGAGGAAGTTCTCCGTGGCGGCGGCCAGGTGGACGCTCGCCATCGTCGCGATCGGGGACGCCGCCAGGTGCAACGCCATCGGGATGCCGCGGTCCTGCGCGTAGTCGCCGATCCGCTGGGTCTCCGCCATCCCGCCCGCGGTGGCCGGGTCGGGGTGCACGACGCGGATGGCGTGGGCGTCGAGCAGCGGGCGGAAGCCGTCGAGCAGGTAGATGTCCTCGCCGGTGCACGTCGGCACGGTGACGGACGTGGTCAGCTGCCGCCACTGATCGGTGAGCTGCCACGGGATCAGGTCCTCGATCCACGCCAGTGCGAACGGTTCCAGCGCGCGGCCGATGCGGATGCACGAGTCCAGCGCGATGTGACCGAAGTGGTCGGCGGCGAGCGCGACGTCGTAGCCGACGACGGACCGCACGACGTCCACATAGGACGCCAGGTGCTCGACTCCCCTGGCGGTGACCTGGATGCCGGTGAACGGGTGCATCGTCGTCAGGTCCGCACGGGCTCCCGCTGGTGCGATCAGGGCGCCCGGCACGTCCCACAGCAGGTCGATGCCCACGTCCATCTTCAGCATCGTGAACCCGCGTTCCTTGCGCTCCAGCAGGCGCTCGCCCATCGCCACCGGGTCCGGCAGCGACGGGGTGTCGGCGTAGCAGCGCACCGAGTCGCGGAAACGGCCGCCGAGCAACGCGTGCGCGGGCACGCCGTACGCCTTGCCGGCGAGGTCCGTCAGCGCCATCTCGACGCCGGAGACCCCGCCGCCCTGGCGGCCGTGGTGCCCGAACTGCCTGATCTTGCGGAAGATCTTGGCCACGTTGCACGGGTTCTCGCCGACGAGCCTGCTCTTGAGCACGAGCGCGTAGGTGGCGCTCGCCTGGTCGCGCACCTCGCCGTAGCCGGACAGGCCCTGGTTCGTGTCGATCCGGATGATCGACGAGCGGAACGGCACACCGTCCACGTTGGCCACCCGCAGGTCGGTGATCCGCAGGGCACTCGGCCGCGACGCCGTGGCGACGTGCTCCTCCGTGATCATCCCTTCACGGCCCCCGCGGTGAGGCCCTCGGTGAGGAACCGCTGCCCGAAGCCGTACATGACCACGACCGGGATGCTGATCAGCAACGACGCCGCGGCCAGCTGACCCTGCGGCACGACGTCACCGAAGATCATCGACTGCATGCCGACGGGCAGCGTCTTGTAGTCGTCGTTCGTGATGAACACGAACGCGAAGAGGAACTCGTTCCACGCGTTCGTGAGCGTGAACAGCGCGACCGCGAGCAGGCCCGGTTTGGCCAGCGGCAACGTGATCCGCAGGAACGCGCCGAACCGCGTGCAGCCGTCGACCAGCGCGGCCTCCTCCAGGTCCGCCGGGATCGACTTGAAGTACCCGACCAGCAGCCACGTGGCGAACGGCAGGGTGAACGTCGGGTAGGCGAGCACGAGCGACCACAACGAGTCGTTGAGCCCGATGCCGCTCATCATCTGGTACAGCGGGATGAACAGCAGCGCGCCCGGCATGACGTAGGTGAGCAGGATCGTCACCGTGAAGCTCTGCGAGCCGCGGAACCTCAGGCGTGCCAACGCGTAGCCCGCCAGCGCGGCGCAGACCAGCGCGATCACCGTGGACGCGACCGACACCAGGATCGTGTTGAGGTACCAGGTGCCGAACGCCCTGTCCGCGAACAGGTTCGTGAACTGCTCGGTGGTCCACGGCGTCGGCCAGAGGTCGTCGGTGCGCGCGACGATCTGGTCGTCGGACTTGAAGGCCGTGACCGCCATCCAGTACAACGGCGCCAGCACGAACCCCAGCAGGCCCACGAGCGCGATGCCCGAACCGGTGCCGCCGACCAGCCGTGCGGCCAGCCGGTTGCCCCGCGTCGCAAGCACCGAGACGACCCGGCCGACCGCGGCGGCGAGCACCACGAAGACGCCCAGCACCAGCGCGGCCTTCCACACGATGTGCGGCGACGCCCAGACCAGCAGGAGCGTCGAGGCGAGCACGACCACCCACGGCAACGCCCGGCGCTGCGCGGGGGTCAGTCGCCGGCGTCCCAGGTCGCTCGGCACCGGGAGGTCGTTGCGGCGCATCATCCGCACGAGGATCACCACGAGCACGGCGATGATCGGCAGCATCACCAGCGTGACCGCGGCGCCCGCGCCCAGTTGCAACTGCTGGATCGCCTTCGAGTAGGCCACCATGACGTACGGGGCGGTGGCGTCTCCAGGCCCGCCCTGGGTCATCAGCCAGATCAGGTCGAAGTTGTTGAACGTCCAGATCGACGACAGCAGCACCGTCACGATCATGACGTTCCGCAGGCCCGGCAACGTGATGTGCAGGAACCGCTGCCACGGCGAGGCACCGTCCACGACCGCCGCCTCGTAGAGGTGCCCGTCGATCGCCTTGAGGCCCGCGAGGAACGTCACCGTGAAGAACGGGATGCCCTTCCAGACGTTGACCAGGATGACCGAGGGCATCGCCAGCGCGGGGTCGGACAGCCACTCCGCGGGCCACCGGTCGACGAGCCCGATCGCGGCGAGGGCGGGCCCGATCCCGGAGTCGGTCAGCAGCACGTTGACGCTGCCGAAGATCGGGTCGAACAACGACCGCCAGGTGAAGGCCGTGACGACGGTCGGCACCACCCACGGCAGCAGGATCAGCCCGGCGACGATCGCCCGGCCGCGGCGCATGTGGTGCAGCATCAGCGCGGCGATCAGGCCGAGCGTCACCTTGAAGATCTCGGCGTACGCCGTGAAGACGAACGAGTTGAGCACTCCTGTGTGGAACACGGAGTCGCCGAGGAGCGCGGTGTAGTTGTCGAACCCGACGAAGACCGTGTCCGCGCCGTGCCGTTCGGTGGTGCTCGTGACGATGGAGTCGAGGATCGGGAAGAGGATCAGGCCGGCGACCAGCACCAGCGTCGGCCCGATGAACACGGCGCCGAGGCGCCAGTCGCGTCCGAGCAGCCGTTGCGACGGTGTGAGCGAGGACGACCTGCCCTGCGCCGGACGAACCGGCGCCGGACGTTCCTTCAGGACGGTCACTGCTTGTAGCCCTGCTGCTCGAAGACCTGGACCATCCGGGCGTGGGTCGCGGCAACGGCGTCGGCCGGCTTCGTGCCCTGGATGACCGACTGCATCATGTCCGTCAGCAGGTAGGCCGCGGTGGCGGCCTGCTCCCCCGGACTCGGTGCCTGCGGGAACGCGAACCCGGTCTTCGTCTTCACCGGGAGCGGCGTGCGGGTCTGCTCCCGCAGAGCGGGGAAGGCCGGGTCACCGCTCGTGTAGTACGGGTCGGAGTCCCACACCTTGTCCCACGACGGGTTCACCAGGCACGGCGCTCCCTTCGCGACACCGAGCAGCGCGGTCCCGCTGACCATGTACTTCGCGACCAGCTTCGCGAGGTCCGCGTTCTTCGCGCCCTTGAACACGACGAACGAGTTGGACTCGCCGAACGCGAGCGGCTTGTCGATCGCGGGACCGGTGGCGCCGTTGAACGGGTGGGTGTTGCCGTAGACCGGGTTGTTCTTGGTCTTCGAGTCGGCGTAGACGCTGAACTGGTTGAGCGTGAGGCCCAGGATCTGCGCGAGCCAGTTCTCGTTGTTGCTCGAGTCGGTCCAGCTGCCGATGCCCGGCGGCAGCATCGGCGTGTACTTCGGGTTCGTGTAGATGTCGCCGATGAACGTGACGGCGGCGACGGTCTCCGGCGAGTTGAACACCACCTTCGTGCCGGTGTTGTCCGCGATCGCGCCGCCGTAGCAGTTGACGACGTTCGCGATGAACCCGTTGGCGTCGCCGGAGCGGTTCACCGTGAGGCCCCAGCCGAAGCGCTTCTTCGCCGGGTCCGAGACCTCCAGGGCGTTGTCGCGCAACTCTTCCCACGTGTAGTGCGGTTTGAGCGGCAGCCCCTTCTCCTGGTACCAGTCCTTGCGCAGGTACATGGCGGACGCGATGAAGTGGTACGGGATCGCGAACCAGCGGCCGCCGAACACGCAGTACGTGCTCGCCTCCGTCGCGGGTTCGCCGTAGAGCTTGCGCATCTCCTCGACCACGTCGGTGACGTCGGTCAGGGCGCCCAGGTTGTGCAACTGGCCGACGAACCGCCGGTCGCTCACGAACGCGAGGTCGCGGCTGGTGCCCGCCTTCACCTCGGCGTCCATCTTCGCGACCATGTCCCCGGCGTCCCCGGAGACCAGGTCGTTGCGGACGGTCGTGCCGGTCGCCTCCGCGAACACCTGCAACGACCTGTCGAGCGCCTTGTTGGCGGACTCCGAGTAGAGCTTCTGCGAGAGCATGCCCACCTGCCCGCCGCGCAGTGACGCGGCCTGGTCGAGCAGGGCCTGCGGCACCTGGACGTCCACCTGCGGCGCGGCGGGGGTGCCGCCACCGCAGCCGGCGAGACCGAGCACGCCCAGCGCGCTCACGCCGAGAAAGGTGCGCCTGGATAAGTCCGTTTTCGCTTCCATGACAACAACTCCTCCCGCGTCCGGCCGAGCGGACGCGTACCGACGGGGCGACGTTGCAACCGGCGGGACAGCGGGGCGAGGACCCTGCTGCCGGGTCGAGCACGCGGCGAAGGACGCCGAACTGCTGATGCGTTGTCTGGCGGGTGCGGCCGTGCGACGCCCTAGCGGCGCCGCTCGGCCTTCCTGGTCTGCTGCTCCTTCTCCGCGAGGAGGGTGGAGTTGTTGGCGAGGTGCTTGCGCATCGCCGCGCGGGCACGGTCCGGATCGCGCGCGACGAGCGCCTCGTAGATCTCGGTGTGGTCGGCGGTGGCCTTGCACAGCGCGGCCGGCGCCTCGTTGGTGATGCGCCTGCTGGCGGTGCCGAGCCAGCGGGCCGAGTACATGATCCGGTCGAGGATGCGGTTGTTCGCCGCCCGGCAGATCTCCATGTGGAACTCGTGGTCGACCTCGAGGTAGGCGTTGGGGTCCTCCTCGAGCGCCGCCATGCGGCCGATCCCGGTGCGGAGCCGGTCGAGCGTCTCGTCGGTGACGATGGCCGCGGCCATCGCGGCGAGCTCCGGCTCCAGCAGCACGCGCATCTGGTCGAGCTCCTGCAGCAGCTCGCCGACGATCTCGGCGGGCAGCCACTCGACCAGCAGGGGGCTCAGGTAGTCCCACTCCGCGGGCGGGCGCACGACGACGCGGCGGCCCTGCGCCACGTCGACGATGTCCAGCGAGGCGAGCACTTTGAGCGTCTCCCGCGCCACCACGCGGGACACCCCGAACTCCCGGACGATGTCGAGCTCCGACGGCCCCCGGCCGTCCTCGATCTCGCCGCTCACGATGCGCCGGGTCAGGAGTGCGGCCACCTGAACCGGAAGGGTGCGGACCTTGACAACGTCCGAAGACTCTTGTCCCCTGTCCATGTCATCAGCTTATCGGACAAGTTGGGGACCGCAAGAGTCCGTTCACCTGCACCACCCGGCGACGGGAGAGCAATGCGGATCGTGAACGTCACCACGGCAGTGGTCGCCTACCACGGCGAGGCCACGCTCATCCGGATCGACACCGACGAGGGCCTCAGCGGTTTCGGCGAGGCCAACCCCGACGCCGGCGCGGGAGCCGTCGTCGGGATGATCGAGTTCCTGACCCCCCTGCTGCTCGGCGAGGACCCCCGCAACGTCGAGCGGTGCTGGGAGAAGCTGCGCCGCAACAAGGTCTTCGCGGGTCCCCAGGGCGGCGTGTTCGTCATCGCCCTGTCCGGGATCGAGATCGCGCTGTGGGACCTCGCGGGCAAGGCCGCGGGCCAGCCGGTCCACCGGTTGCTCGGCGGGAAGTTCCGCGACCGGATCCGCCTCTACGCCGACTGCGGTGACGGCGACGACCCCGCCGGGTCGGTCTCCGGGTGCGTCGACCGGGCCCAGCGGATGGTCGCCGAGGGGTTCACCGCCCTCAAGTTCGACATCGACGACCTGCACCACCCCGCCAAGTTCGACGAGTTCAACCACACGGTGAACGCCGCCGAGCTGCGGTCGATGGTGGCGCGTGTGGCCGCCGTCCGGGAGGCGATCGGGCCGGACGTCGACCTCGCCATCGACCTGCACGCGCGCTACGACGTGCCGAGCGCGTGCCGGATCGCGTGGGAGCTGGAGCCGTTCCACCTGATGTGGCTGGAGGAACCGCTCCCGGCCGAGAACGTGGACGCGCTGGTGCGGGTGCGCGAGCAGACGCGGACGCCGATCTGCGCGGGCGAGAACCTCTACCTGCGCTGGGGTTTCCGCGACCTGCTCGAACGCGGCGCGGTGGACGTGATCGAGCCGGACGTGCCGAAGTGCGGCGGGCTGGCGGAGGCCAAGAAGATCGCCAACCTCGCCGAGATGCACTACATCCCGTTCGCACCGCACCTGGTGTCCACACCGCTCGGCACGATGGCGACCTCGCACCAGTGCGCGGCCATCCCGAACTTCCTCGTGCAGGAGTGGCACGCCCTGGAGGAACGGGCCGTGTGGGACAGCTACGTGCACGCACCCGACGGCAGCGGTTCGATCGTGAAGGACGGCTACATCACGATCCCCGACACCCCGGGCATCGGCGTGGAGCTCGACATGGACGGCGTCCGCGCCCACGCCGTCGCGGGTTACGGGGTGTTCGAGTAGGCGAGCCGGTCGAGGAGGGCGAAGTCGTCGTCGGGCAACTCGACGTCCGCGGCGGCGACGTTCTCCTCGAGGTGGCGCGGCGAGGACGTGCCGGGGATCGGCAGCACGACCTCCGACCGCCGCAGCAGCCACGCCAGCGCCACCTGCGCCGAGGTGACACCGAACCGGCGGGCCACCTCGGCCACCGGTGAGCCGGGCCGGACGCTGCGCGCGATCGGCAGCCAGGGCAGGAACGCGATGCCGTGCCGCGCGCAGTGCTCCAGCACGTCCTCCGAACGCCGGTCGTCGAGGTTGTAGCGGTTCTGCACGCTCACGACCGGCGTGATCCGCTCCGCCTCGACGATCTGCGCGACGGACACCTCGGACAGCCCGACGTGGCGCACCTTCCCCTCGTCCTGCAGGCGGCGCAACGCACCGATCTGGTCCGCCAGCGGCACGGCGGGGTCGACCCGGTGCAGCTGGAACAGGTCGATCCGCTCGACCCGCAACCGCCGCAGGCTAAGCTCCGCCTGCTGGCGCAGGTACTCCGGGCGGCCGAGCGGGATCCACTCGTCACCGGGGTGGCACTGCCCCGCCTTGGTGCCCACGACGAGCCCGTCCGGGTACGGGTGCAGCGCCTCGGCCAGCAACTCCTCGTTGCGCCCGAGGTCGTAGGAGTCCGCGGTGTCGAAGAAGGTGACGCCGAGGTCGGCCGCGCGGCGGGCCAGGGCGTGCGCCGCCGCCGGGTCGTGCGCGGGCAGCCGCATGGCGCCGAAGCCCAGGCGGTGCACCGGGAGGTCGCCGCCGAGGACGATCTGGTGGGAAGGCACGGAATCTCCTTGGAGGGATCGTGGTGGTCGACGTCGACCCTGCCGTTCCTCTTTCGCTAAGACAATCGAAACATTCTTCGGTCGATCGCGTAGCATCGCTAATGTGTTGAACCTGGAACGCCTGCGGACGCTGCACGCGGTGTCCACCACGGGGTCGGTCCGCGGCGCCGCCGACGCGCTGCACGTGACGACCTCGGCCGTGTCCCAGCAGCTGTCCAGGCTGGAACGCGAGGTGGGCCAGCGCCTGCTGGAACGGCAGGGCCGCGGCATCCGCCTCACGGACGTCGGCGCACTGCTCGCCGAGCACGCGGGCCGGTTGCTGCACCAGGTCGAGCTCGTCGAGACCGACCTGGCCGACCACCGCGGCGCCGTGGCCGGCACGCTCACGGTGGCCGCGTTCGCCACGGCAGCCCGCGGTCTGCTCCCCCGGATGCTGCAGGCCCTGCGGGAACGGCACCCGGCACTGTCCACACGCCTCGTGGAGCTGGAACCGGTCGAGTCGATCGCACGGCTGCGGCACGCCGACGTCGACCTGGCCGTGGTGCAGGACTGGCCGGAGCAACCACTGGCCGTGCCCGGCACCGTGCTGTCCGCCCCGTTGCTCGACGACGTCCTGGACGTGGCGCTGCCCGCCGCACACCCGTTGGCCGGCCGGGCCGAACTCGCCCTGGACGAGCTGCGCGACGAGAACTGGGTGGGCTGGCCGAGCGACGAGCTCTGCCACGGCTGGCTGGAGAACACGTTGCGCCGCAACGGGATCGAAGGCCAGGTGGCGTACACCGCGTCGGAGCACTCCACCCAGCTCGCACTGGTGGCGGCGGGTCTCGGCGCCGCGATCATCCCGCGCCTCGGCCGCGGCGCCACACCGGAGGGCGTCCGGTTCGTGGCGCTGCGGCCCGCTCCCCGGCGGAGGGTGTTCGCGTTGTGGCGGGACAGCAGCACGAACCGTCCGGCGGGCCGGGCTGCGTTGCGCGCATTGCAGGACGCCGCCCGGGAGTGCGACCTCGGCTAGCGGCGCAGTTCCTCGGCATCGATCGGCAGATAGGTCTGCTCGTGCAGGTACTGCTCCAGCCGGTCCCCGACCCGGCGCCGCCACGTCTCGACGGAGCCGTAGAGCGCGTCGAACGTGCCGGCGTCGAACGGGGTCTCGCTGCCGTGGTACCAGCTCGGGCGGCCGAGCGGGGTGGCGGCGGTCAGGGTGGAGGTCGGCACGTCCACGTGGGTGGTGCGCCAGCCGCCGAGCGCGTTGCCGTGGTCGTCGCGCAGGATCTCGTCGGTGTCGCCGGCCGTTTCCAGCACCTTTCCCGGTGCGGGCGGGCGGCCGGTGTCGGACCAGTCGAGCAGCGACTGCCACAGCGCGTGGTGGACGTGGCTGTTCGGGAACGTGCTCCAGCGCGCGCCGGGCGGGAGGGGGCAGCCGGCCAGGCGATCGCGGTCGGCGGCGGACATCTCCCGGGTCTCCCGGTGGGCCATGCCGGCGACCTCGTACAGCCGGAAGGTCGCGCTGTCGGGGCGGCGGTGGCTCAGGCCGCGCACCTGGCCGCCCACGCCGCACCGGCGGCGGACGCTCTGGAACTCGGCCTCGCCCAGCACCTCGATCACCGGCACGTCGACGTCGGGCAGCGCGGGACCTCCCGAGGCGCCGGGCAGGTAGCCGTCGAACGCGGGGCCGCCGCCGGGCAGGCGCAGGCGGTCGTGGTGGTGCCGGACGAACTCCCGCACCACGCCGCCGGTCTGCGAGATGCCTCCGAGGTAGACCTTCCTGGCCCGCAGGGTGGGCAGGCCCTTCCGCAGCGCGGCGGAGACCTGGGCGAGGATCTCCGGTGACTGCGGGGTCGCCTCCCACCAGAGCCGCATGAAGGCGTCGTACTCCGCCACGACGTGGGCGTAGTCGGCGTCCGGGGAGAACGGGATGGTGGCGGCGAACTGCTGGGACAGCGGGCTGTCGGCGAACGTGAACGAGCGGTACCGCTCGGGGTCGGCAGCCGCGACCAGGCCCATCGCGGACGGTGCCTGCGAGTCGATCTCGACCCAGACGTGGTTGTTGCGCATGACGAACCGGTTGATCGCCCGCCACACCGAGGTGCCGCCCCAGATGTGGCTGGGCTCGGCGATCACGGTGCCGCTGAAGCGGGCGGGGTCGGCCGGGCGGCGGATCAGGATCCTGGTGCCGTAAGGGGTTCCGGCCGCCGTGCCGGAGACCAGGTACTCCTCTTGGACGTAGTCGTAGCGCTCCATCCGGTCGGTGCCGTAGGGCTCCAGCACCACGGCGGTGGCACCGGGGAGCGGGCCGGTCGTGGTGGCCGCGTCGACGGTCATGCGGGTCCTCTCTTCGTCGCCGTCACAGGGAGGGTGCGGCGTCCAGCAGGGTGCGGGTGTACGGCTCGCGCGGGTGGTCGAAGACCTCGTCGCGGGTGCCGACCTCGACGAGCGCGCCGGCCCGCATCACCGCCACGTGGTCGCTGACGAACTCGACCACCGCCATGTCGTGGGAGACGAACAGCATCGCGAAGCCGCGCGCCTGCTGGATGTCCTTGAACAGGTTGAGGATCTGCGCCTGGACCGAGACGTCGAGGGCGGAGACGGGTTCGTCGGCGACCAGCAGGTCCGGTTCCAGCGCGAGGGCCCTGGCGATGGAGATGCGCTGCCGCTGGCCGCCGGAGAACTCGTGCGGCAGGCGGGAGAGACCCGTGCGGGCGAGGCCCACCTCGTCGGCCAGGGCGGCGGCACGGGCGCGGCGGTCGGACCTGGTGTGCAGGCCCTGCGCCCGGAACGGTTCGACGAGCAGGTCCTCCAGCGTCATCCGCGGGTTGAGCGAGTTCGACGAGTCCTGGAAGACCATCTGCATCCTCCGCCGAAACGGGCGCATCCTCTTCCGCGTCAACGAGGACAGCGGCTGCCCCTGCACGGTCACGCGACCGCGGTCCGGCGGCAGGAGGCCCACGGCCATGCGGCCGAGCGTCGACTTGCCGCTGCCCGACTCCCCCACCAGGCCCACGGTCTCGCCCGCGTGCACCCGCAGGCTCACCTCGGTGACGGCGGCCGTGCGGCGGCGGGCGAAGAACGGGCCGGAGGCGAAGTCCTTGCCCACCCCGTCGAGATCGAGCACCACGTCCATCAGGCACCTCCTGCCGTCGCACGGGTCTGCTCCAGCACCGCGCGGTCGATCGTGGGCAACCGGTCCACGCGGCGGCCGAGCCGCGGGGCGGCGTCGATCAACGCGCGGGTGTAGGGCTGTTCGGGCTGCTCGAGGATGCGGGCGGTGGGGCCCTGTTCGACGACCCGGCCGTCGTACATCACGAGCACCTCGTCGCTGTAGCGGGCGACCAGGCCGAGGTCGTGGCTGATCAGCACGAGGGCGAGGTCGAGCTCCTCGCGCAGCCGGGCGAGCAGGCGCAGGATCTGCTGCTGCACGGTCGGGTCGAGCGCCGTGGTCGGTTCGTCGGCCAGCAGCAGCCGAGGGCCGCACGAGATCGCCATGGCGATCATGACCCGTTGCCGCATGCCGCCGGAGAGCTCGTGCACGTGGGCGTCGAGCACCTTGCGCTCCCGGCCCAGCCCGACCTGCTCCAGCAGTTCGGCGGCGCGGTCGCGGGCCTGCGCGCGGCTCAGCCCCAGGTGGTGGCGCAACGGCCGGATCATCTGGGTTCCGATGCGCAGCAACGGGTGCAGGGCGCTCATCGGTTCCTGGAACACGTACCCGATCTCCGCTCCCCCGCGCGCCCGGCGGCGTTTCGCGGGTTCGGCGAGCAGTTCCGCGCCGTCGAAGCGCACCGCGCCCTCCGCCCTGATCTGCGGCGGCAGGATGCCCATGACGGCGGCCGCGGTGATGCTCTTGCCCGACCCGGACTCGCCGACGACGGCGAGCGTCCGGCCGCGGTGGACCTCGAAGCTCACGTCCCGCACGAGCGTGAGGTCGCCGATGCGCGCCGAAAGCCCGGACACGCGCAGTACTGGCTCCTGTGTGGTGTGCACGCCGTCTCCTCAGTAGCGGATGCGCGGGTCGAGCAGGGAGTAGAGAAGGTCGATCACGAGGTTGAGCAGGACGTAGACCACGGCGATGAAGAAGATGCAGCCCTCGATCACCGGGTAGTCGCGGCGCTGCACGGCGGTCAGCAGGAGCTGGCCCAGTCCCGGGATCGAGAAGATCGACTCGGTGACCACGGCCCCGCCCATCAACGACCCGGCGGTCAGGCCGACAACGGTCACCATCGGCACCACGGCCGCGCGGAAGACGTACTTGCGGATCACCGTGCGCTCGGGCAGACCCATCGACCGGGCAGTGGTCACGAACGGCTGGTGCAGCGAGTCGAGCACCCCCGCCCGGCTGTAGCGGAACAGCGTGGCCGCCTCCAGCAGCCCCAGCGAGATCGCCGGCAGCGCGAGGTGGTGCAGGAACAGCACGGGGTCCTCGGTGAACGGGACGTACCCCGCGACCGGGAAGACCCGCCACACCACGCCGAGCACGGCGATCAGCAGGACGGCGAGCCAGAAGCTCGGCAGCGCGATGCCGACCGACGACCCGAAGACCAGCACCCGGTCGAGCAGGCCGTGCCGCCGCGTGCCGGCCGCGATGCCGAGCGCCGGGCCGATCAGCACCGCCACGGCGAGCGCGAGAACGGTGAGCTGCACCGTCACCAGCGCGTGCTCGGCCACGAGACCGGACACCGCCCGGTCCGAGAACAGCGAGCTGCCGAAGTCGAGCCGGACGACCCGGCCGAGCCAGGTGAGGAACTGCTGCCACAGCGAGGCGTCGAGCCCGAGCCGGGACCGGACCTCGGCGATCTCCTCCGAGGTCGCCGAGTCGCCCGCGATGGCCGCCGCGGGGTCGCCTGGCGCCAGTCGCAGCATGACGAACAGCAGCACCATCGGGACGGCGACGGTGGGCAGCAGCGCGCCGAGCCGTTTGAACAGGTAGTTGGTCACGGGGTTCTCACTTCCTCGCCGACCGGGGGTCGAACACGTCGCGGAGGCCGTCGCCGAGCAGCACGAGCCCGAGCACGGTCAGGACGATCGCGAGGCCCGGGAACACCCCGATCCACCAGGCCGAGTAGAAGTACTGCTGCGCCGCCGACAGGCTGGTGCCCCAGCTCGGCACGTCGGGAGGCAGCCCGATGCCGAGGAAGCTCAGCGCCGCCACGGACAACACCGTCACCGAGAACGCCAGCGCCGCCTGCACGATCGTCACCGACAACGCCTCCGGCGCGACGTAGCGCAGCAGCACCCAGCTCGTCCGCGAGCCCAGCGAGGTCGTGGACTCCACCATCGGCATCGCCTTCACCGCGAGCGCGGCGCCGCGCACGACGCGGGTGACCATCGGGATCAGCACGACGGTGAGGCCGGTGACCATCGTCGCGACCCCGTCGCCGAGCACGCCGACGAGGCTGATCACCAGCACGATGGAGGGGAACGACATCAGCCCGTCCACCACGCGCATCACCACGGCGTCGACCCAGCGGAAGTAGCCGCAGAGCACTCCAAGGACGTACCCGGTGAGGACGGCGAGCGCCGTGGTGACGGCGCCGATGGCCAGGGACGTGCGGGCGCCGTGGACCACCATCGTCCACAGGTCGCGGCCCTTCTCGTCGGTGCCGAACCAGTGGCTCGCGCTGGGCGGGCGCAACGTGCTGGTGGGGTCGACCCGGTAGGGGTCGCCGCCGAGCACGGGGGCCAGCACGGCGAGCAGGACCATCAGTCCGAGCAGTGCCGCCCCCGCCATCGCGGTCCGGTCGCGCACCAGCTCCGAGAAACGTTGTCGCAGCATGGGATTCCTTCGTACGAGGAGGGGCTACCGGCCGAGCCAGATGTTGTAGAAGCCGCGGACCGTGCCGAGCGCCGGCGTGAACCCGCCGATGCGCGTGCTGGTGACGGCGAGGTTGCCCTCGAAGCCGAGCTTCACGAACGGGAGGTCGGTCCAGACGAGCTCCTGCAGCGCCGTCCACGCGGCCTGCCGGGCGGCGGCGTCCGCGCCGGAGAGGATCCGGTTCATCAGCTCGTTCTTCGCCGGGGTGTTCCACCAGCCGGGGAAGCCGGAGCCGAAGAACACCACCGTCAACGGGTCGGAGTAGCTGGTCCCGGTGGCGAGGAACAGGTCCCACTGCGCGGGGTCGGCGCGGCGGGAGGTGAAGCTGGTCTCGTCGGTGGCCTGGAGGTCGACGGCGATGCCGGCCGCCGCGAGCTGCTGGCGGACGAGCTCGGCGTGCGGGTCGCGGCTCGGCCGGTACAGCACCCGCAGCGGCGTGCCGTCGTAGCCCGCCTCGCCCAGCGCCTTCCGCGCACCCTCGACGTCCGGGGCGGCCTGGTACACCTGGCTCCCGGCGGCCGAGTGCCACGGCGAGGTCTGGGGGAACATCGCGGAGTCGTCGAGGAAGTTCTCCATCGAGCCGAGGCTCTGCAACGCGATCTGCTCCGGGTCCAGCGCGCGCTGAACCGCCTGGCGCAGCTTCGGGTTCGTCGCCGGCCCCTGCTTGAGGTTGAACTGCACGATCCGGAACTGGCCGCCCGGCACGACCACCGGGTTCAGCTTGTCGTCGCGCCGGTAGCTCGGCAGCTGGTCCATGAGAGGGCCGGACGGGGCGATGTCGACCGCGTCGGTCCGCAGCTGGTTCAGGACGTTGGACTCGTTGTAGGGCACGAACTTCACGCGGTCGGCGTACGCGGTCTTCCCGCCGCTGGCGCCGTCCGGTGGTTCGGCGCGGCCCCGGTAGCCGTCGAAGCGGTCGAGGACCACCTGCCGGTCGGGCACGAACTCGCGCAGCCGGTACGGGCCGGTGCACACGATGCGCGGCAACGGTTTGTTCGGCGGCACGCCGGCCACGAGCGAGGCGGGCATGACGTACGCGGCGGTGTCCGGAGTGGACAGCAGCGCGGGCACGGCGGAGCTGGGCTGCTTGAGCTCGATGACGACGGTCAGGTCGTCGGTGGCGGAGACGCCGGCGAGGATCTTGCCGAACGTCGCGCCGGGGCTGCTGCCGCCGTAGCGCTTCAGCGACGCGACGACGTCCCCGGCCTTCAGCGGCTGGCCGTCGTGGAAGGTGACGCCCTCGCGCAGCCGGACGGTGTAGGTGGTGGCGCCGTCGTACCGGAAGTCCTGCGCCAGGCCGTTGTGCACGCCCATGCGGGCGTCGTTCTCCCAGAGCCCCTCGCACATCGTCGCGGCGGCCAGCCAGTTGCTCCGCAGCGTCGAGTACACGGGGTCGAGCGCGGTGGGCATGCTCGCGACGACCAGCTCCCCGCCGCGGCGGGGGGTCGAGGTGTCCACAGTGGCCCCGGCGGCGCATCCGGCCACTGTGGACACGACGAGCGCTGCGGCGAGCAGGCGGCGAAGCGTCTTCATCGGCACTCCTGGGGACGTCGGGCGGCGAGGCGCCAAGTATGCGTCCGGGTCCGTGCCGGGGAGCCGTGGATTACCGCGGGTGCGGTAATGGTCAGCCGACGATGCCGGCGACCAGGTCGTAGCCGATGCCGTAGAGCCTGCTGGTCTGGATCCGGTGCTGGACGGTGCGCCCGTGCCGCGCGGAGACGACCAGTCCGGCCTCGCGCAGCTTGCGCAGGTGGCGGGAGACCTGCGGCTGGGTCATCCCCGTCCGCCAGGCCAGCTCGGTGGTGGTGCACTGCTCGTTGATCAGGTGGCGGCAGATCTCCAGCCGGCCCGCGTCGGTGAGCACGAGCATCCGCTCCCGGATCTTGTCGAGCGTGTCCGCGCCGCGCGGGCCGTGCTGCTCGGCGGGGTACTGCACGACGACCGGCGGCTGCGGCCCGCCCTTCACCCGCTCGTCCTTCACCAGCAGGTGCGGCGACCCGAAGTGGGTCGGCACGAGCACGAGCCCGCGGCCCCGGACCGTCACGGTCGCCTGCTGGAGCTTGCTGAACTCGACGGTGTGCTCGGCGACGTCGATGACGGAGTTCGGCGAGAGCGAGCCCACGACCAGCGGCAGCGGTTCGGTGCGCAGCGACGCCCCGACGCGGTCCGCCGACCGGTCGAGCGCGGGCCGCAGCCGCCGCCACAGCACGCCGAAGAACGTCTCCCCCGCGACCCGCAGCAGGCCGAGCAGCCGGACGCGGAACCGCTCGGGGTCCGCCACCAGCTCGGCCGCCAGCACGCCGCGCCTCGTGGACCGCTCCCCGCACGCCCGCACGAACTCCCGCGCACTCGCCCCGTCGTCGAGCGGCCAGCCGAAGTTCTGCCGGAGTCCGAAGATCGCCATCCCGGCCATCTGGATGAACACACCGAGGTCGAGGGCGGCGATGGCGTCGAGCTCGGTCTCCAGGTCACCCGCGCCCTCGGCGGTGAGCGGCAGCAGCAGCCGGGTGCGGAACCGCGCCCACAACGGGGCGAACGCGACGCAGTCCGCCGCCGCGGGCTCCGGCAGGTCGGCGAGGACCGTCCGCACCCACGTGCGCCGGTCCGGGTGGTGGCCCGGCTCCGCGAGCACGTGCAGGCACGCCATCAGCTCGGCGGTCGCCGAGCAGCGGGCCGACACCTCGGCCGGACGCACGCCGTGCAGTCGCAGCAGGACGGACATGCCCGGCGAGTGTAGGCGGAACCGGCCAGCCTGCTCGATCGAACGGGCCGGGGCCGCGGCCCGACGGCCGGGGTGGGGCCCGGCGACCCGGCGTGCCACCGGGCGGCCTGCTCGGTCGAGGACGGTGCCGGGGTCACGGCGGTCGCGTCCTCGCCGGCCCAGGCCCGTGACGTGAACGAAGGGTGGGCGCCGCCCGTCGCGGCGGCCCCCACCCCTCGACCGGAACCGTCAGACGATCGTGTTGTCCACGAAGCACCAGCGCCAGGTCTCCCCCGGCTCGAACGAGCGGATGATCGGGTGCCCCTCGTCGGCGAAGTGCTTCGAGGCGTGCTTGGCGGGCGAGGAGTCGCAGCACGCGACCTTGCCGCACCCCAGGCACAGCCGCAGGTGCACCCACCTGCCACCGGCGGCCAGGCAGTCCTCACATCCCTCCGGGGTGGACGGTGCGGGCTCGGCGCCCAGCTCGGCTACGTGTTCGCAAGTAGTTGCCACGGCACGAACATACCTCCGTTGCTGTCCCGCGCGAGTTCTGGTGTTTGACTGGACACATGACGACTGCCGACCGCGTGGCGCGACCCTCGATCCTCACGGTGGACGACGACCCGGCCGTGTCCCGGGCCGTCGCGCGCGACCTGCGCCGCAAGTACGGCGAGCACTACCGCGTGGTGCGGGCGGAGTCCGGGCCGCAGGCGCTCGAGGCGCTGCACGAGATCAAGCTGCGCGGCGAGGAGGTGGCGGCGCTGCTCGCCGACTACCGGATGCCGCAGATGAGCGGCATCGAGTTCCTCGAACAGGCCATGGACGTGTTCCCGCAGGCCCGCCGGGTGCTGCTCACCGCGTACGCCGACACCGACGCCGCGATCCAGGCGATCAACGTCGTGGACCTCGACCACTACCTGCTCAAGCCGTGGGACCCCCCGGAGCAGAACCTCTACCCGGTGCTCGACGAGCAGCTGCGCGCGTGGGCGGTGAGCGACCGGCAGCCTCCGCAACGGGTCCGGGTGGTCGGGCACCGGTGGTCGCCGCGGTCCTACGAGGTGCGGGACTTCCTGGCGCGCAACAACGTCCCGTTCCGCTGGCACGCGCTCGACGAGCCGGAGGCGCGGTGCCTGCTCACCGCGGCGCACCAGGACGGCACGACGCTGCCGGTCGTGGTCACCGCACAGGGCACGGCGCTGGTCGACCCGACCGACGCCGAACTCGCCGCCGAGGTGGGCCTGACCACGCAGCCGTCGGCCGACTTCTACGACCTGATCGTCGTCGGCGGCGGGCCGGCGGGGCTCGGCGCGGCGGTGTACGGCGGGTCCGAGGGACTGCGGACCGTCCTGGTGGAGCGGATCGCGACCGGCGGCCAGGCCGGCACGAGCAGCCGGATCGAGAACTACCTGGGCTTCCCCGACGGCGTGTCCGGCGGGCAGCTCACCGAACGGGCGCGCCGGCAGGCGGTCAAGTTCGGCGTCGAGCTGCTCACCACGCGCGACGTCGTCGCCCTCGAACGGCGGGGGTCCGCGCGGGTCGTGCGGTTCGGCGACGGCACCGAGCTCTCCGCCCACACCGTCATCCTCGCCACCGGCGTGTCCTACCGGCTGCTCGACGCGCCCGGCCTCGGCGAGCTGACCGGGCGGGGCGTGTACTACGGCGCCTCGACCACCGAGGGCCCGAACTGCGCGGGCCAGGACGTCTACCTGGTCGGCGGCGCGAACTCGGCGGGCCAGGCGGCGGTCTACTTCTCCGGGCACGCGCGCAAGGTCGTGGTCCTGGTGCGCGGCGACTCGCTGGAGCAGTCGATGTCGCGGTACCTGATCGACCAGCTCGCGGCGATCCCGAACGTCGAGGTGCGCACGCACACCGAGGTCTGCGGCGGCACCGGCGAGGGCCACCTGGAGACGCTGACGTTGGTGCACACCAAGACCGGCGAGAAGACGACGGTGGAGGCGAGCTGGTTGTTCGCCTTCATCGGCGCCGCCCCGCGCACGGACTGGCTGGACGGCACGCTGGAGCGCGACGACCGCGGGTTCCTGCTCGCCGGCCCGGACCTCGGCGGCTCCCCGCCCGGCTGGGACCTGGAACGCGCGCCGTACCACCTGGAGACGAACCTGCCCGGCGTGTTCGTGGCGGGCGACGTCCGCGCGGAGTCGGTGAAGCGGGTCGCGTCCGCGGTCGGCGAGGGCGCCATGGCCGTCACCCTGGTGCACCGCTACCTGGAGAGGTCCTGATGGAGAGGCTCACCCCGGCGGAGCTGCGCGAGCTGTTCCTGTTCGAGAAGCTCGACGACGCCCAGCTCGACTGGCTGGCCGCGCACGGCCACGTCGAGACCCGCGCGGCCGGCACGCCCGTGCTCACCGAGGGCGAGCCCGCGACGTGCTTCTTCGTGCTGCTCGGCGGCACGGTCGCGCTCTGCCGCACCATCGGCGGCCGGCGGATCGAGGTGAGTCGCAGCGAGCTGCGCGGCTCGTACTTCGGCGCCACCCAGGCGTACCTGGAGCTCGACCAGCCGACGTACCAGATGACCGTCGAGTCGATCACCGACACGTCGATGCTGCAGTTCGACGCCGACGAGATCGGGCCGATGATCCGCACGTGGTTCCCGATGGCGATGCACCTGCTGGAGGGCCTGTTCTGGGGCATGCGCAACACCCAGGCGACGGTCGGCCAGCACGAGCGGCTCACCGCGCTCGGCGCCCTGTCCGCGGGTCTCACGCACGAGCTGAACAACCCGGCCGCGGCCGCCGTGCGCGCCACGGCGGCGTTGCGCGAACGGGTCGCGGGCATGCGGCACAAGCTCGCGCTGCTCGCCCAGGGCGCGCTGGACCCGACCGAGCTGCCGGCGCTCGTGAAGCTGCAGGAGAAGGCGGTCGAACGGGTCGCCAAGGCGCCGAAGCTGAGCCCGCTGGAGACGAGCGACGCCGAGGACGAGGTCTCCGACTGGCTCGACGACCACGGCATCGCGGGCGGCTGGGACGTCGCCCCGGTCCTGGTCGCGGCCGGGCTGGACGTCGAGTGGCTGGAGAGCTCGCTGACGGCGTGCCCCGCCGCCATGACGGGCTCCGCCGTGCACTGGCTGCGGTACACGGTCGAGACCGAGATGCTGATGAACGAGATCGAGGACGCCACCACGCGGGTGTCCACCCTGGTCGGCGCCGCGAAGCAGTACTCGCAGATGGACCGGGCGCCGTTCCAGGTGGTCGACGTGCACGAGCTGCTCGACTCGACGCTCGTCATGTTCGGCGGCAAGCTCTCGGACGTGCGGGTGGTCAAGGACTACGACCGCGCACTGCCGCGCATCCCCGCGTTCGCCGGCGAGCTCAACCAGGTGTGGACGAACATGATCGACAACGCCCTGGGCGCGATGGGCGGCACCGGCACGCTGACCGTGCGGACGTTCGGCGAGGACCGGCACCTCGTCGTGGAGATCGGCGACACCGGCCCCGGCATCCCGGCCGAGGTGAAGGGCCGGATCTTCGAGCCCTTCTTCACCACCAAGCCGGTCGGCGAGGGCACCGGGCTCGGGCTGGAGATCTCGTGGCGGATCGTGGTCAACAAGCACCACGGGTCGATCCGCGTGGAGTCCGTGCCGGGCGACACGCGGTTCCAGGTCCTGCTGCCCCTGGAGGCGCCCGAACGGTGACGGGCCGTGCCACCCGTCACTCACAGGTGGTCCCGGACGGGTGGTCCCCGAGCGGGACATTGTTTGGATCTCAACGGTGCCGTACTCCTGGCTGGGCAGGTTCGAACGTCCAATCGGGAGGTCAGTCATGGCTCAGGGTGTGACCACGGTCGTCAAGATCCTCGCGCCGATCGCGTTGGAGGCACTGGCGAAAGCCGCCGAGGCGTTGCTCGCCGGTGCCGCCTACGCCGACAAGAGAACGAGAGAGGTGGGGTCGGGCGACGACGGCGCCATCATCTCCACCGACACGTGGCAGTACTGCGAGACCAACTTCGCGTCCCAGTACGGCTACTACTACCAGGGGCTGCGTTCCCAGCCGACGACGGGCGACCTGCCGATCGCCGCGGCCGAGGACATCATCATCTGGGACAAGGACAACGGCATCTCCGACATCACCGCCTACCTGCAGGTGGTCTTCAAGGACTCGATCGCGCCGGCGGACTCGATCGAGATCTCGCAGAACCTCGGCCAGCTGTTCGCCTCCCGGTTCAAGGAGGAGTCGCTCGACTGGACGCCGTTCTCCAAGCGCTTCAACTTCCCCGACGGCCTGATCGTCGACTGCTACATGGTCACCGCCTCGGCGCACGACGTGCACGACAACCCGGCGGGTGTGGCGAGCTACTGCTTCGTCGCCTACAACCACGCCAGGTAGGCGACGATGCCGCTCATCTACCGCGGGATCCTGCTCGCGCCGGGCGGGCTGCCGGTCGTCGGCGACGCCATCGGTGACGAGCTCGGCGTGCGCAACGCCGACGTCGTCACGACCCTCTACAACGGGGTTCCGTGGGTCGCGCCGACCAACGCGGGCGCCCCTCAGGGGACGTCCGTGGCGCCGGGAAGCGGGTGCAACCTGCCCCCGCACCGGCGACCTCAGGGTCCGCCCTGGAACGGCACGAACAACAAGGCCGCGCTGAGGGTGTGGCAGCTCGACACGAACCAGCTGGTGCCCAACGAGCTCCAGTACGTGCCGGACCCCGCCCTCCTGACGCACGGGTTCCTCTCGCCGGCCGGGCGCATGCCGTTGCAGGAGTACCGCGACTACGTGCACTCCACGGCACCTCTGTGGACAATCGCTCCCGCTCCCCCACAGCCGTGCGCGGGGGCAGGGGCGGAAGGAGTGCCGGTGGACGTGGAGGAACGGGCCGCGCTGGTGGACGCCACGGCGTCCGGTGGCGACGTCGAGGCGCTGGTGGCGGAGCTCCGTTCCGCCAACGCCGCCGGCACGGGGCGGGCGGCCCTGATCGCCGAGCTGACGGCCGGGGTCGAGCGCGCCGAGGACGACGACGCGGCCGAGGTGCTGCGCACGGTCCTCGACCGGGTGACAGGGTTCTGCTCTCCGCACGCCCGCGTCGAGCTGACGGACTGAGAGCGCCTGGTGCGCACCTCACGAGGGTGCGCACCAGTTCTCACCTGCGCAAACGGATACCCATTTGACGGAGTGAGCGCTCACTCCGCATCATCGGGGTATGACACCAGCACCCGAGACCCGGCGTCGAGCGCCGGGCATGAGCGCCGAGGACCGGCGCGCCATGATCGTGCACGCGGTGCTGCCGCTCCTGGTCGAGCACGGCACCACCGTGACCAGCAGCCAGATCGCGCGCGCCGCCGGCATCGGCGAGGGGACGATCTTCCGCGCGTTCAAGGACAAGGACGAGCTGTTCGACGCCTGCACGGCCGAGGCGCTCAAGCCCGACCAGGTGCTCGACGCGATCGCCGAGATCCCCCTCGACCAGCCCCTGGAGGACCGGCTCGTCGAGGCAGCCGAGGCACTGGGCGCGCACCTCGAACGGATGGGCGCGCTGATGGGCGCCCTGCGCGCGTCCGGCCGGCCCAGGCACCCCGAGCACCGCGGCACCTGGAAGGGCGGGCGCCGCGAGTCGATGGCCGCCATCCGCGAGGCCGTGGTCGAGCTGTTCACGCCGGACGCGGATCGGCTGCGGCTGCCGCCGGAGCAGCTCGCCGCCCTCTTCCTGACCCTGTTGTTCGGCGGCCGCCGGATGGCCTCGGACGACGCTCCCACCACGCGCCAGGTGGTCGACTTCTTCCTGCACGGCGCCGTGGAGGCCGGATGATGCCGGGCGGCGTGGAGTTCGTGCTGAGCCGGCGCGGACGCCGCCGGACCCCCACGACGGTGCCGGACAGCGGGCTCACCGGGCCGGTCGACATCCCCGAGGCCAAGCCGGACGACGGCCCGAAGGACCTGCGGTCGCGGCTGCGGCGCGTGCGGACGTCCGTGGTGGGCACCGTCCGCGGCCTGCCGAAGGTCGCGCGGCTGACCTGGCAGGCCAGCCCGGTGCTGACCGTCCTGCTGGCGCTGATCACGCTGCTGTCCGGGTTGCTGCCGACCGCGACCGCGTACATCGCCAAGCTGCTGCTGGACTCCGTCGTCGCGGCGATCCAGGGCACCGGCACCACGCGCGACATCGTGAACGTCGCGCTGCTGCAGTTCGGCGTGCTCGCCGCGACCGCGGTCAGCAGCGCGCTGACGTCGATCGCGCAGTCGCTGCTGCAGGAACGCATGACGCTGACCATCCGCCACCGGGTGATGGCGCACGCCAGCGACCTGCACCTCGCGTACTTCGAGGGCTCGGCGTCCTACGACATGCTGCGCCAGGCCGCGCAGGAGGCGCCGACGCGCCCGTTGTCGATGATGAACTCCGCGCTCGGGCTCCTGCGGACGCTGATCACGTTCGGCAGCATGATCGCGCTGCTCGTCTCGATCAGCCCGCTGCTCGCCCTGGTCGCGCTGCTGGCGCCGATCCCGGCGTTCATCTCGCAGTCGAAGTACGGCACGCGCGCCTTCTGGCTGACGTTCGTGATGTCGCCGATCAAGCGCCGCATGGACTACCTGTCGTCGCTCGTCACCACCGACACGTACGCGAAGGAGACGAAGCTCTTCGGGCTCGGCCCGTACTTCGTCGACCGGTTCCGCCGGCTCGGCACCGTCTCCTACGAACGGCAGCGCAAGCTGACCGTCAACCGCAACGTCAGCTCGACGTCCTGGGGGCTGCTGAGCACGTTCGCGGGGTCGGCGATCACGCTGTACATCGCGCTGGAGGCGGTCGGAGGCCGGCTCACGCTGGGGGACCTCGCGCTGTACACGGCGGCGGCCGCGTCCGTGCAGACGTCGGTGTCCGGGCTCTTCACCGCGTTCTCCGGGATGTACGAGAACAACCTCTACCTCGACACCCTGTACCGGTTCCTCGACACGTTGCCGGAGATCACTGCACCACTGGAGCCCCGGCCGATGCCGTCCACAGTGGAGGGACACATCGAGTTCGACGGGGTGACCTTCAGCTACCCCGGCGCGCAGGAACCCGCGCTCGACGACGTCAGCTTCGAGATCCGGCCCGGCGAGACCGTGGCGGTCGTGGGCCGCAACGGCGCGGGCAAGTCGACGTTGTTCAAGCTGCTGTGCCGCCTCTACGACCCGACCGGTGGCCGCATCCTGCTCGACGGCGTCGACATCCGCGAGTACGACCCGGTCGAGCTGCGCACGCGGATCAGCGCGATGTTCCAGGACTACGTGACCTACCAGGGCACGGCCGCGGAGAACATCGGCCTCGGCGACCTGACGCGCCTCGAAGACAGGGCGCACGTCGAGGACTCGGCCCGCCGCGCCGGCGCGGACGAGCGGATCGAACGGCTGCCGCAGGGCTACGACAGCCCGCTCGGCCGCTGGTTCGACCAGGGCGTGAGCCTGTCCGGCGGCGAGTGGCAGAAGATCGCGCTGGCCAGGGCGTTCCACCGGGAGGCACCGATCCTGGTGCTCGACGAACCGACGTCGGCGCTCGACGCGCAGGCCGAGCACGACCTGTTCGCGCGCCTGCGGGAACTGTCCGAGGGCCGCACGACGCTGTACATCTCGCACCGGTTCTCGACCGTGCGGCAGGCGGAGCGGATCCTGCTGCTGGAGCACGGGAAGGTCGCCGAGTACGGCACGCACGAGGAGCTGATGGCGGCCGAGGCCGGGTACGCCGAGCTGTTCACGTTGCAGGCGAAGGCGTACCTGGACACGCCGGGCTGAACGGCCGGCGTCACGCGGGCAGCAGCGCCACCCCGTCGCTGTCCGCGTGCAGCACGTCGCCGGGCCGGAACTCGACGCCACCGATCACCACCGGCACGTCCACCTCGCCCGCGCCGGTCTTGCCGCTCTTGCGCGGGATCGTCCCGAGGGCGAACACGCCCAGGTCCATCCCGGCGAGGGCGGCGCTGTCGCGGACGGCGCCGTTCAGCACCAGGCCCGCCCACCCGTTCTCGACGGCCGCGGTCGCGATCAGGTCGCCGGTGAGCGCCGTGCGCAGCGAGCCTCCCCCGTCGACGACGAGCACGGCGCCGTCGCCGGGTGTGCGCAGGAGGCCGCGCACGAGGTCGTTGTCCTCGAAGCAGCGCACGGTGCGGACGGGGCCGGCGAAGGACGTGCGGCCGCCGAAGGAGCGGAACTGGAGGTCGCATACGCGCAGCGCGTCGCCGTGCTCGTCGACCAGGTCGGCGGTCGCGATGGGGGTGGTCATCGGGTCTCCTCGGGGTGGGGCGCGGTCGTGGTGCGCAGGCCTTGCAGCAGCAGGTGGATGCGGGCGGTCTCCTCGAGTTCCTCCGCGGCGTCGGCGGCGGTGAGGAGGTCCGGTCCCGCGACGAGCGAGCCGTGGTTGGCCAGCAGCAGGGCGTGGTGGGTGCGGGCAGCCCGTTCGGCGAGCGGGCCGAGAGCAGGGTCGCCCGGGGCGTGGAACGGGAGCAGCGGCAGCGTGCCGACGCGCATCGCGTAGTACGCCGTGAGCGGTGGCAGTGCGTTCGCCGGATCGAGGTCGGCGAGGCACGAGACCGCGACGGCGTACGTGGAGTGCAGGTGCACGACCGCGTTCGCGTCGGGACGGGCGCGGTAGACGGCGGCGTGCAGGAACGCCTCCTTGGTCGGTGGCGGGCCGCTCAGGTGTCGTCCGTCTTCGTCCACAACGGACAGTGCGGCGGGGTCGAGGTCGCCCAGGCCCACGCCGGTCGGCGTCACCACGATCCGGTCGCCGTCGCGGAAGCTCAGGTTGCCCGTGCGGCCGTGGGTGAGCCGGCGCGCGAACAACGACGCGCCGAGGGCGACGAGCCGCGCGGCGGTCACGGTGACCCCGCCGCTCGGACCAGCAGGTCGGGGCGGCCGAAGTTGCCCGACTTCAACAGCAGCGCGATCGGCTCGTCGTCCGTGGTCAGGCACCACGGCACACCGGTGTCCGCCTCCTCGCCCACGACCACCTGGTCGACGCCGAGCGCCGCGGTGACCGCACCGGACGTCTCGCCGCCCGCGACGACGACGCGCCGGGCACCGAGCTCGACCGCGCGTTCGGCCAGCAGGCCCAGCGTCCGTTCCAGCACCTCCGGGGTGTGGTCGCCCATCGCGGCACGGCCGGCGGCACGCCGATCCGGGGCGGCCGACGAGTAGAGCACCACGGGCTCGTCGCCGAAGTGCTCGTCCAGCCAGGCCAGCGCCGCACCGGCCAGGTCCGCCGGGTCGGGGGTGGCGACCGGGTCCAGGCGGTGGCCGGGAAAGCGGGCCAGGGCGTGGTCCAGCTGGCCGAGTGTGGCGGTCGAACAGCTGCCCGCCAGGATCACGGACGGCCCGCTCGGCAGTGCCGCCGGTGCGGCCGCGCCGGGTGTCGTCGCGGCGCGGGCGATCGCCCCGGCCAGTCCGGCACCCCCGCTCACCACCGGCAGGTCGGCGGTCGCTCTAGCCACGGCCAGCAGGTCGGCGTCCTCGGCGGCGTCGACCACGACGTGCCGGATCCCTTGTGCCGCCAACGTGTCCAGGTGCTCGCGGATCGCACCGGCACGCACGACGCCGAGCGGCAGCAGGCCGACCGGGTGCGGTGTCTGGCGGCCGAGCACGCGCACGAGGTTCGAGTCGGTCATCGGGGTGAGCGGGTGGTGGCGCATCGGGGACTCCGCCAGCAGCACGCCGTCCACGAACAGGTGGCCGAGGTACGTCGTGCGCCCGTGTTCCGGTGACGCCGGGCAGACCAGTGTCGGGCCGTCCCCGGCGAGCGCGTCGACGACCGGGCCGATGTTGCCCTCGTCCGTCGAGTCGAACGTCGAGCAGTACTTCACGTACAGGCGCTCCACCCCCCGTGCGGCCAGCCAGTCCCTGGCCCGCACGCTCTGCGCCACCGCCTCGCCGACGGGCAACGCGCGGGTCTTGAGCGCGACGACCACGGCGTCGCAGTCCGGGATCTCGACGTCGGTGTCCGGGACCCCGAACCGCAGCACGGTCCGCATCCCGGCCCGCCGCAGCGCGGCCGCGACGTCGCTGCCCCCGGTGTGGTCGTCGGCGACGCACCCGAGCAGCGGGCTCACGTCGTCACCCCGGCGAGCGCGGCGCGGACCGCCCGTGCGGCGAGCCGCGGCGGGCTGAGCACCGGGACCGCGAGCTCCGCCGCGACCGCGTCCGCCACCGGGTCGAGCGAGAACTGGCCCAGCACCACCACGTCGGCGTCGTGCTCGCGGGCGGCCGCGACCACGAGCCGGGCCGCCAGGGGAACGTCGTTGTGCGCCAACGCGTCCCGCACGCCGGCGACCGCAGTCCCGTGCACGACCGGGCCCGGCCCGAGGTGCGCCCGCAGCCGGTCGGCCGTGTCGCGCGTCCCGGCCTCGGCCGGCCCGAGCACCAGCACCCGCCCGGCGGCGGACCGCGCGACCTCGTCGAACAGCGCGCGGTCCGAGGGCAGCACCGGAACGGCGCTCGCCACCTCGTCGGCGACGGGGCCGTACATCGAGCACGTCAGCAGCACGGCGTCCGCGCCGTGGCCGGTGGCGTACCCGATCAGCGTGCGCATCCGGGCGCGGAGGACGGGCGTGAGCCCACCGGCCTGCTCGGCGTCGCCGATCAAGGTGTCGTCCAGCAGGTTCCACAGGCGCGCGCCCGGCATCTCGGTGGCGATCGCGCGGGCGGCGGGCGCCATCGGGGTCGGGGTGGCGTGCACGAGCGCGACCAATGCCATGTCAGGCGTTCTCGATCGCGGCCACGACGGCCTTCGTGAAACCGGACGTCGAGGCGGTGCCTCCGAGGTCGCGGGTGCTCGTCCCGGCGGCGACGGTCGCGGCCACGCCCTGCTCGACGCGCGCGGCGGCGTCGTTCAGGCGCGGGTCGTCGCGCCTGCCCGCGAGCCACGTCAGCAGCATCGCGCCGGACCCGATCATGGCGATCGGGTTGGCGACGTCCTGCCCGGCGATGTCGGGCGCGGAGCCGTGCGCGGCCTGCGCCATCGCGTGGGTGTCGGAGGAGTTGACCGACGGCGCGATGCCGAGCGAGCCGGCGATCTCCCCGGCGAGGTCGGACAGGATGTCGCCGAACATGTTCTCGGTGACGATCACGTCGAACGTGTCGGCGCGGCGCACGAGGTGCACGGTCATGGCGTCGATGTGGAAGTCGTTCACCGTGACGTCGGGGTACTCGGCGGCGACCTCGCGGCAGACGTCGCGGAACAGGCCGGTGGTCAGCCGGAGCACGTTGGCCTTGTGCACGATGGTGACGCGCTTGTCGCGCTGCAGGGCGAGCTCGAACGCGGTGCGCGCGATCCGTTCCGTGGCGGCGCGGGTGATGATGCCCATCGCGACCGCGACGTCCGGGGTGGGCATGTACTCGCCGGTGCCCGCGAAGGTGTTGCGGTCGGCGTAGAAGCCCTCGGTGTTCTCGCGCACGATCACCAGGTCCGTGCCGGGCACGACGGCGTTGCCGCCGGGGAAGGCCTTGGCGGGGCGGACGTTCGCGTACAGGCCGAAGTGCTTGCGGATCGTGCCGCTGGGGTTGAGCTGCGAGCGGAACGGCTGCGGGTAGGCGGCGCTGTCGTGCGGGCCGAGCAGCCAGCCGTCCAAAGTGGACAGGGCGTCGAGCGTCTCCTGCGGCGTGTGGGCACCGTGGGTCTCGATCGCCGTGGCGCCCAACGGGAGCTCGGTCCACTTCACCGGTGCGACGCCCGCCTTGTGCAGGGCGGCGTCGAGGACCGCGACCGTCGCGGGCACGATCTCCGGGCCGATGCCGTCACCGTGCAGGACGCCGAGGCGGTAGGGCTGGGTCATGGCGGGGGTGCCTTTCTTCTCAGCGGGAGTGCTCGGCGTCGACGCGGGTGGTCAGGCCGGTGGCGAGGATCGTGCGGGTGGCCTCGACGGACGCGTAGGTCCACAGGATGCGCATGGGCGCGGTGGCGGAGGCGTTGCGGAAGCGGTGCGGCACACCGGCGGCGACGTAGGTCGTGTCGAACCGGGTGAGCAGGTGCTCCTCGCCGTCGATCTCGACGACCGCGTCGCCCTCGAGGATCACGACGCTCTCCGGGCAGTTGTGGGTGTGCAGCGGGATGCCCGCGCCGACCTCGAACAACGTCTGCCCGTTCAGGAACACCTCGGCGCCGCGCGCCCTGGTCACGAGCGGGACCGTGCTCGCGCCGCCACCGCGGGAGAACGCGGTCAGGCCGGCCGGGCGCAGCACCGAGGCGGGGAAGGGAACGTTCATCGGCGGAATCCGATCCGGGTCGTGGTGAGGACGCCACCGTAACCCGAGCTTGGTATTTTGCCAATGAGTAATACCAAGATTGTGGCATGCCCCTCCCCTGACGCTCCCGGCGCGGAACCAGATCACGCGAGGCGACGACGGCCGCGGAGCGCCCCGGAACCCTGCCGGACGACGTCGTGATCAGCCGGTGCATCGTGGCTCGCCGGGTGCACGAGGGCGCCCCGCCGAGCGTGAACGACCCGGTGAACGTTCCGAGTCACGCCACTAGACTGCCCCGGACGACCGCACCACGAGGATGGACGCATGCCGCCGACTCCGCTCACCCGTCAGGTCGCCGCGCGCATCCTCGACTACATCCGGGCCGAACAGGTCGCCACCGGTACGCGCCTGGTCGAGCGCACGCTGGCCGACCACCTGCGGGTGTCCCGCTCGCCCGTGCGCAACGCGCTGCGCCTGCTCGCCGACTCCGGCGCCGTGACCGAGGCCGAGCGCGGCGGCTACACCGTCCTCACCACCGACCACGAGCTCGACCTCGGCGAGGAACCGGCCGACGACGCGGACGAGGCGATCTACCTGGCGATCGCCGCCGACCGGCTCGACGGCGTGCTGCCCGACCGCATCACCGAGAGCGCGCTGACCCGGCAGTACGGGCTCACCCCCGCGCAGCTCAACCGGATCCTGCGCCGCGCCTCCTCCGAGGGCTGGATCGAGCGGCTGCCCGGCTACGGCTGGGAGTTCCGGCCGACGCTGACGTCCGCGCGCTCCTACGCGGACAGCTACCGCTTCCGGCTGACCATCGAGCCGGCGGCGATCCTGGAACCGACGTTCGTGCTGGACCGGCCGGCGCTCGAGCACGTCCGCGCGCAGCAGCAGGAACTCGCCGACGGCGCGATCCACGAGCTCAACAACATCGAGCTGTTCAACATCAACCACGTCTTCCACGAGACGATCGCGGAGTGCAGCCGCAACGAGTTCTTCATCGAGGCACTGCGCCGCGTCGACCACCTGCGCCGCCTCGTGGAGTACCGCCGCTCCCTGCCCCGCGAGAGCGGCGTCGTGCGGTGCCGCGAACACGTCGAGATCGCCGACCTGCTGCTGGCCGACCGGCGCGCCGAGGCCGCCGAACGGATGCGCGAGCACCTCAGCACGGTCACCGCCGAGAAAACCGGCTCCTGACAGGCACGACACGCCGGTAGGTGATCGACGACCACCTACCGCGGCCGTGTTGCGACCAAGATTCTTGGTACTTCCCACTTGTAAAATACCGAGCAGCGCCCTACCGTCGCCTTCACCGTTTCCCGGACCCCGACGGCCGGTCGGCGCGGCACGAACCGCGTTCCGACCTCTCCGGCCGCCGCACTCAATCCGCGCGAGTGGAGAAGCAAAGATGCTTGCCGTTCTCGGTTTTCTCACGCTGGGCACGTTCATGGTGCTCGTGCTGCGCAAGTACGCCACGGCGTTCGTCGCCATCATCGCGGCGCCGGTCTTCTTCGCGATCCTCGCCGGCCGGGGCGGCGATCTCGGGGACATGGCCGTCAGCGGCATCAAGACCGTGGCGCCGACCGCGATCCTGCTGCTGTTCGCGATCCTGTACTTCGGCGTCATGATGGACGCCCGGTTGTTCGACCCGGTGTCCCGCGCGATCATCCGACTGTCCAAAGGGGACCCGGTCCGGATCTGCGTGGGCACCGCGGTGCTCGCCCTGCTGGTCGCGCTGGACGGCGACGGCACCACCAGCTACATGATCATCTGCTCGGCGTTCCTGCCGATCTACCGCAGGCTCGGCATCAACCCCCTGGTGATCGCGACGATCGCGACCATGGCGCTGGGCGCGGTGTCCGGCTCCACGCCGTGGGGCGGGGCCGCGACGCGCGCCATCAGCGTGCTGCACCTCGACGCGACCGCCTACTTCGTGCCGTTCCTGCCCTCGCTCGCCCTGACCGGTGGCGTCATCGTCCTGATCGCCTACCTGCTGGGGCTGCGCCAGCGCCGACGCGTCGACCCGCTGGTGATCGCCGAGGTCGCCCGGGAGCTCGCCGCGAGCCGCACCCGCGGCGGCGGTGGCACGACGACGACCATCACCGGCGGCTCCGCCGGCGCGGGCGACCAGGACGACACCGAGCAGGCCACGCCCCGGTGGCGGATGTGGTTCAACGCGGGCCTCACCACGCTGCTGCTGGTCCTGCTCGTGCTGGGCGTCGCGCCGCTCGTCACGCTGTTCATCGCCGGTTTCGTGATCGCCCTGCTCGTCAACCACCCGAAGCTCACCGACCAGGGCGAGGTAATCAAGAGGCACGCGGCCAGCGCGGTCCCGGTCGTGGTGCTGGCGCTCGCGGCCGGCATCTTCACCGGCATCCTCAGCGACACCGGCATGGTCGAGGCGATGGCGAAGTCGATGCTCTCGATCGTGCCGAGCGGGATGGGCAACCTGATCCCGTTGTTCACCGCCGTGATCGGCCTGCCGCTGAGCTTCTTCATGTCCAACGACGCGTACTTCTTCGGCGTGCTGCCCGTGCTCGCCGAGTCCGCCGCCCAGTTCGGCATCCCCGCCGACGAGATCGCCCGCGCCGGCGTCATCGGCCAGATGCTGCACTCGGTGGGTCCCGCGTCCGCACCGCTGTGGGTGCTGCTCGGGCTCGTCAAGCGCGACCTCGGCGACTTCCAGCGGTTCAGCCTGCTGCCGGTCACCCTCGCGTCGCTCGCCTGGATCGTCTTCGCCGTGCTCACCGGCGCCATCGGCATCGCCTGAGGAGAACCATGATCGCGCTCACCGTCTCGCTGCGGGTCCGGCCCGGCCACCGCGAACCGTTCCTCGCCGCCATCGCCCGCCAGGCCGAGCGGACCTTCACCGACGAGCCCGGCTGCGTCCAGTTCGACGTCGCCGTCGACGGTTCCGACGACCACCACTTCGTGTTCTACGAGCTGTACACCGACCAGGCCGCGCTCGACGCGCACCGCACCACCCCGCACTTCACCGCCTGGCGGGAGGCCGCGGGCGAGCACGTCGTGCCGGGCAGCCAGACCAACACCACCGCCGAACGCCTGCTGCACCACGCCTGAGCCGGGAGCCCCGCCATGACCACGATCACCACCGTCGATCCGGCCACCGGCACCCCGCTGGCCGAGTACCGCGCCTGCACACCGTCCGAAGTGGACGCCGCGATCGCCGGGACCCGCGCGGCCGCGGACACGTGGGCCGCCACGCCGTTGCCGCGCCGTCTCGCGCACCTGCGGGTCCTCGCGGGAGAACTGCGCGCCTCCCGCGACGCGCTGGCCGCGCTGATCACCGCCGAGATGGGCAAGCCGACCGCCGAGGCCCTGGGCGAGGTGGAGAAGTCCGCGCTCACCGCCGAGTACTACGCGGCCAACGCGGAACGGATCCTCGCCGACGAGCCCGTCGACGTCGGTCCCGGCGCCCAGGCCCGGATCCGCTACGAACCGCTCGGCGTGGTCTTCGCCGTGATGCCGTGGAACTTCCCGCTGTGGCAGGTGATGCGCTTCGCCGTTCCCACTCTCGCCGCCGGGAACACCGTGCTGCTCAAGCACTCCCCCAACGTCACCGGCAGCGCGCTCGCGATCCGCGACCTCGTGGCCCGCGCGGGTTTCCCGCCCGGCGCGCTGACCGCGCTCGTCGTGGCCGAGGACGACGTGCCGGCCGTCAGCGCCCGCGTCATCGCCGACGACCGGATCGCCGCCGTCACGCTCACCGGCAGCAACCGCGCGGGTGCGGCCGTCGGCGCCGCGGCGGGGCGCGCGGTCAAGAAGGCCGTGCTCGAGCTCGGCGGCTCCGACCCGTTCATCGTGCTCGACGACGCCGACCTCGACGCCGCCGCGTCCGCCGCCGTGCGCGCCCGCTTCACCAACGCCGGGCAGAGCTGCGTGTGCGCCAAGCGGTTCCTGCTGCACGACGCCATCGCCGAGGAGTTCACCGCCCGGTTCGTCGAGGGCGTCCGCGCGCTGACCGTCGGCGACCCGGCCCGCAGCGACCTAGGACCGCTCGCCCGCGCCGACCTGCGCGACCAGCTGCACGCGCAGGTCGAGAAGTCGGTCGGCCAGGGCGCGGTGCTGCTGGCGGGCGGCGCGCCCGTCGACGGCCCCGGCTACTTCTACGAGCCCACGGTCCTCGCCGGCACCGGTCCGGGCGTCGTCGCGTTCGACGAGGAGACCTTCGGCCCGGTCGCCGCGCTGGCCACCGCCCCGGACGACGACGCGCTCGCGGGCCTCGCGAACGCGAGCGACTACGGTCTGGCCGTGAGCATCTGGACCGCCGACACCGCCCGCGCGGAGCGGCTGGCCGGGAAGATCACCACGGGCGCCGTGTTCGTCAACGCCGTCGTCGCCTCGGACCCGCGGCTTCCGTTCGGCGGCACCAAACGCAGCGGCCACGGGCGGGAGCTGGCCGCCGCGGGCATCCGCGAGTTCACGACCGTGCGCACCTACTGGACCGCGGTGTGACCGGAGGGCGCCGGCTGATCGGCCTGCTGCTGGTCCACTCGGTGCTGGCGCAGGTGATCACATTCGTGGTGCGGCCCGCCGTCACCTACCGGGCCATCGAGCTGGACGTGCCCGGCGGCTGGCTCGGCGCGCTGGCCGCGTCGTTCGCCGTCGTCCCACTGCTGCTCGCCGTCCCGTCCGGCCAGGCGACCGACCGGTTCGGCGAGCGGCGGGTGATGGTCGCGGGCGGCCTGCTGATGACCGCGTCCGCGGTGGTGCTGCTGCTCGCCGGCTCAGCACCCGCCGGACTCGTCGCCGGGACCGTCGTCCTCGGCACCGGGCACCTGCTCTGCGTCGTCGGCCAGCAGGCCGCCGTCGCGAACGCCGCGCCCGCCGACCGGTTCGACACGGCGTTCGGTCACTACACCTTCGCCGCCTCGCTCGGGCAGGCCGCCGGCCCGGGGCTGATCATCCTGGCGGGTGGCGGGCAGGCGGTGCCCATGACCGGTGCCCTGTTCGCCGGCTCGATCGTCCTGGGTCTGCTGCTCACGCTCAGCGCCGTGCTGCTGCGCACCCCGGCCAAGCAGTCCGGCGTGGCCGAGCAGGAGACCGGCGGTCTGCGCACGCTGGTGCGGCTGCCCGGTCTGCCCCAGGCGCTGCTGGTCAGCTGCGTCGTGCTGGCCGCGGTCGACATCACCCTGGTGTACCTGCCCGCGCTCGGTGCCGACCGGGGCCTCACCGCGGGTTTCGTCGGTCTCCTGCTGACGCTGCGCGCGGTCGCGTCCATGACGTCGCGGTTCTTCCTGGGCAGACTGGTCGCGTGGCTGGGCCGGCACCGCCTGATGCTCGGCACGACACTGCTGTCCGCGGTGTCGATGGCGGCGCTCGCGCTCCCGCTGCCGCCCGCGGCGATGATCTGCCTGGTCCTCGCGCTCGGTCTCGGTCTCGGTGTGGGTCAGCCGATCACCATGGCGTGGCTCGCGCACTCGACCCCGCCGGGTCTGCGGGGCCGCGCGATGTCGTTGCGCCTCACCGGCAACCGGCTGGGTCAGGTCGTGCTGCCGAGCGCGGTCGGCGCCATCGCCGTGAGCACCGGAGCGGCCGGGGTCCTCTGCGCCACAGCGGCCGCGCTCGCCGCCGTGGCGCCGCTCGCGCGCCGCCGGAGGGTCAGGACAGCTCCGCGATGATCTTCTCGATCCGCCGGGCGCGGGTCTCGGGCTGCTTCGCCGCCGCCACCGCCTCGGCGCGCTGCCGCTGGTTGCTGTACGACAGCGCCCGGAACGCGGCGAGCACACCCGGATGCCGGTCGAACGCCGCCGCGAGGTCGTCGGGCAGCTCGACGGTGCGTTCGGCCAGATCCGGCTCCAGGGTGACCTCGACCGTGTCGTTCGCGCTCACGCCCGCCGCCTCCCGGTTCGCCGCGCTCAACGGCAGCATGAAGTCGCCGTCGTACACCGCCACCGTGCTGCGGTAGGTGTGGCCGCCGATCGTCACCGACACCCTGGGCTTCTTCCCCTGCCCGAGCGCCTCGACGACGTCCGCCGGCACGCGGATCCCGGTCGCCGTCTTGCCGTTGAGCTCGATGCGCGTGGTGAACGTGTGGCGCGCCAAGGTCCCACCTCCGGGAGGTCGACTGTCCACCTCGGATGGTAGGACCGTTGACCCTCACACGGTGAGAGGGTCGATGCTGGCGTCCGTCCACGACGGCCCGCACCCCTGGAAGTCACGTGATCCTCGAGAACGTCTCGTACCCCGGCGGCGTCCACTGCGAGACCACGGCGCTCGGCGCCCTGCTGCGCCACGACGGCGTCGAGCTGTCCGAGCCGGTGCTGTTCGGTCTCGGCGAGGGACTGGGGTTCGTCTACTGGGACGCGAAGTACCTGGACGTCCCGTTCCTCGGCGGACGGGTCAAGCCGGCGCAGCTCACCAGGACCGCCGCGGCCCGGCTCGGCGTGGACCTGCGGGTCCAGGAGACCACGTCACCGCGCAAGGCCTGGCGGAACGTCGCCGACGCTCTCGACGCGGGCCGCCCGGTCGGCCTGCAGCTGGACTGCTACCACCTCGACCACTTCACGACGAAGGTCCACTTCGGCGGCCACTTCGTCGCGGTGCGCGGCTACGACCACGACCACGCGCACCTGGTCGACACCGCCCAGCAGGGCGGTCACGTGCGGACCACCCTCGCGAGTCTCGCCCGCGCCCGCGGTGAGCGCGGGCCGATGACCGCCCGCAACCTCTCCTTCACGATCGCGGTGCCGCCCGCGCTGCCCGACCTCGGCGACGCCGTCCGGCAGGCGGTCGCGCGCACCGCGCACGCGTTCCTCACCCCGCCCATCGCGAACCTCGGCCACCGCGGCATCGACAAGGCCGCCCGGCAGGTGCCGCGGTGGCTCGACCGCGCCGCCGACCCGGCCCGCGACCTGCCGCAGGCCGCCGCGCTGATGGAACGCGGCGGCACCGGCGGCGCGCTGTTCCGCGTCCTCTTCCGCGACTTCCTCGGCGAGGCCGCGGCGATCACGGACGACGACCACCTCCACGAGGGGCACCTCCTCTACGCGGAGATCGCCCCGCTGTGGACCGAGGTCGCCGACCTGATCACGGCCGCGGGCCGCACCGGCGACCGGGCACACCTGGCACGGGCGTCCGCGGTCCTGTCCGACCTCGCGGACCGCGAACGCCGTGCCATGCGGGTCCTGGCGTCAGCCGGGTGAGCCCGCCCGGCCGCTCAGCCGGTCGCGGTGCAGCAGGAGCGCCGCCCGTTCCCGGACGGCGACCCGCAGCCGCCACACGGCGACGCCTCCGAGCAGCAGCACCACCATCACGAGCCCGAGATCGACGCGGTGCCGCACGGCGGAGATCACCACCGCGCCCAGGGTGAACACCGCCCAGGCCGCGACCCCGAGCCACCCGGCGACCACCCGGTCGCGGGCGAAGAGCGGGGCCCGGCGCGTCACCGCCCACGTCCCGAACGCCGCCCACCCCAGGCCGATCGCCACGAGCACGCCGAACGCGACGTGGGTGCGCGCCGGCAGCGCGGGTTCGGTCGCCCACAGCAGTGCGATGACGCCGCTGCCGACCAGCCCCGCCAGCGCCACGGACACGTATCCGACCCGCCGCCGCAGCGACAACGGCCGCTCGAGCCTCTTCACGACCTCTTCCGGCGTCATGCCTCGTACTCCTTCCGCGCCAGTTCGTCCCGCAGCAGCCGGCGGGCCCGGTTGAGCCGCGACTTCACCGTGCCCACCGGCACCTCGCAGATCTGCGCGCACGCCTCCAGCGAGAGGTCCTCCAGGTAGAACAGCAGCAGCACCTCGCGTTCCCGGACCGGCAACGCGCCCAGGGCACCGGCGAGCACCTCCCGGTCGGCGACCGCGTCGGTGTCGTCCGGGCCGCTCTGCTCCTCCGGCGGAACCGGCTCGGGCTGGGCGTAGGCGTCGCGCAGGCGGTTCGCCACGGCGCGGCGGGCGATCGCGAACAACCACGGCGCGAACCGGTCGGGCTGCCGCAGCGCCGGCAACCCCTTGAACACCGCCAGCCACACCTCCTGGACCACGTCGTCGTCCGGACCGGCGAGCATCCGCCGCACGTAGCGGTCGACCGCCCCGTGCCAGCGGTGCACCAGCTCGGGGAACGCGTCGCGCTCGCCCAGCCGGCACCGCACGATCAGCAGCTCGTCACTCATCTGCCCTCCTTCGCCTGTTCAGTCGGCGAAGGCCCGCGAAAGGTTCACGCCCCGACGGTGTCAGACCCGCTGCTGCCCGGCCCACTCGGCGAAGGAGGTGAGCCGCAGCCCCAGGGCCTCGGCGAACTCGGGACGGCCGACCATGCCGGTCTCGTTCATCCGGTCGTGTCCCGCGCCCATCTCGGGCATTCCGGCGGCACGGGCCTGCTCCAGCGTGAGGTCCGGCGCGGTCAGGTCGACGCCCCAGGCGCGGGAGAGCACGTCCGCGATCTCCGCCATGGAGAGGTGCTCGCTCGTGAGCTCCAGCTCCACGCGGTCGAACCGCTCCGGCTCCGCGACGGCGGCGGCGACCGCGGCACCGATGTCCCGCACCGCCACCAGGGACAGCCGGGTGTCCGGCTTCAGCATGCTCACCAGTCCGCCGTCGAGGCCGCGCGGGAAGAGGAACGCCGACGACGGCAGGAAGTTGTCCATGAAGAAGCCCGGCTTGAGCAACGTCCACCGCGCGAAACCGGTCTGCCGCAGGCGGTCCTGGATCGCGGCCTTGGTGTTCAAAGAGTCGGCCCTCATCGGGTAGACGTCGTCCTCCACCCGTTCCCCCGCACCGTCCACTGTGGTCTGGACGAACTGCGGCACCTCCTGCTCCGCTGCGACCTCCATCAGGGTGGTGGCCTGGGCGAGCTCGCCGGCGAAGTCGAAGCCGGCCCCGGTGAACTCGGCCATCTGCACCGAGAACACCGCACGGACCCCCTTCGCGGCCCGGAGCAGCGACTCGCGGTCGCGCAGGTCGCCGACGGCGAGCTCGACCCCGAGCTCCCGGGCCCGGTGGGACTGCGGGTCGCGCACGAGCGCGCGCACCGGCACCCCCGCCGCGACCAGGGCGCGGACCGCCGCGCCGCCCTGCTTGCCGGTGGCTCCTGTCACCAGCACTGGTGCGGACATGGTTCTCCTCAACTGCGGAAACGTAAACGGCGGGGTCCGCCGTTTATCGTGGCGCTACGATATGGCGGACCCCGCCACTTAGCAAGCACGAGGTGTCATGACCGAGCAGAAGCGCGCCGACGCGCGGCGCAACCGCGAGCTGATCCTCGCCGTGGCCGAGCAGGAGGTCGCGGCGCACGGCGCCGGTGCGTCGCTCGAGCAGATCGCGCGCGTCGCCGGGGTGGGCTCGGCGACCGTGCGCCGGCACTTCCCCACCCGGCACGCGCTGCTCGCCGCCGTGTCCGCGCACCGGGTGGAGGCCCTGTGCGCACGGGCCCGCGAACTGACGGACGTCGGCGACAGCAGGGAGTCGCTGCTCGCGTGGCTCGACGACGTCGTGGCGTACTGCGTCGTCGCGAAGGGGCTGGGCACCGCGCTCGCGTACGAGGGCGACCCTGTGCACGGGAACTCGTGCGCGACGGTGATCTCCGACGCGGCACGGCCGTTGCTGCGCCGCGCGATCGACGACGGGGTGGTGGCACCGGACGTCACGGTCGTCGAACTGGTGACGTTGATCGTCGGGATCGTGATGGTGACCGAGGGCCACCAGGACCCGGCCGCTGCGGCGGAACGGCTGTTCGCGCTGGCGGTGGCCGGGATCAGCCCGCGAGGCGAGAGCTGACCAGAGGCGGGGCACCGCGGCACCCCGCCTCCCCGCAGATCAGGTGCCGTTGATCAACCGGACGGCCAGGTCGGGGTTGAACGTGCCGGCGGGCGTGCCCGGCGCGATGCCGCACGGACCGTCCGAGACGCCGGGGGTCTTCACCCACAGCAGCATCTCCGCGCCGCCGCCCGTGCGGGCGGTGACGCCGAGCTTCGCCCCGGCCGGGTTGCACCAGCCGTTCGGATCGGAGTTGCGCCCGTTGGCGTTGCGGCTGGTGTCGACCACGAACGGCCGCGCGGTGCCGAGGAAGCCGTTGACCGCGTTGGCGTAGGTGATCGACTGACTGGTCGTGTAGTAGTTCGACACGTTGACGGAGAACCCGCGGATGTTCGCGACGCCGGCCTCGTTCAGCCGGTAGGCCATCGTGGACGGCGTGCCCCAGCCGGCGTTGCCCGCGTCGAGGTAGGCGTAGGTGTTGGGGGCCTTGGCTTTCAGCTGCTCGGTGGCGTACCTGAGCAACCCGGCCATCTCGTCGCGCTGCACCTGGGTCAGGCAGCCGTACGCGGCGAGCGCGTCGGGTTCGACGATCACGACGGCCGGTTTGGTGCCGATCCCGGCCGCGAAGCTCGCGATCCAGGTCCGGTAGGCACCGGCGCTGCCGGCACCGCCGCCGGAATGGCCGCCGCACGCGTCCCTGTTGGGGATGTTGTAGGCGACGAGGACGGGGAGTTTGTCCTGGCCGTCGGCGGCACCGGTGTGGCTGGCCACGGTCGAGGCGATGTTCGCGTCGTTGCCGAACCAGCGCGCGATCGGCTGGGAGCTGATCGAACCCTGGATCTGCGCGCGCCGGGAGTCGTTCGGGTTGTTCTGCACCCAGACCGCGGGCGCCGAACTCGGGTTGACGTAGAAGCCGCTGGTCAGACTGATCGGACTGGCTGCTGTGGCAGGGGGCGACAGCAGCACGACCGCGCAGACCGCGACCGTCGGGCAGGCAATCCACCGCACTGTGGATCTCCTCTCGGAAGGGGACCGTTCTCGTTCCTCTCACCCGCCACCCCCGCCCTGCGCGGGCGGGGGTGGCGGGAGTTCTCCGGGGAGGGCGCTCAGCGGGTGTCGGCGAAGGCCGCGACCCAGGCGAGCGCGGAGTTCCAGTTGATCGCGACCTCGTTGGTGGACCAGGACCCGATCTCGTCGATGTAGCACTTCGCGGGCGCGCAGCCGGGCAGGTTCTGCTGCGCCACCGGGTCCTGCAGACCCGAGTTGGGACCGCCGGCGAGGGACCCCGCGGGCGGGTTCGGCAGCGCGGGATTGAGCGAGTGCGCCCAGTGCCGGTGGTGCTGGTTGCGGCTGGCGCGCTCGCCGTAGCCGCTGACGAACGACTGGTTGAGGCCGTTGCGGCCGAGCAGGTAGTCCATCGACTCCAGCACCCCGTCGCTGTACTTGGGGTTCAGCGTGGTGTCGTAGGCCATCGCCATGATCATCGACGCGGTGAGCGTGGCGCTGGTCGACCCCCACGCGTACAGGCCGTCGGCGGGCTTGGACGGGTTCGGGTAGCCCTGCGACCTCAGGTCGCGCAGGTGGGTGTCGGCGACGTCGATCAGCCGCGCGCGGGCGGTGATCACGCGGTCGAGCGGGAACCTCAACGGCAGCCGCATGATCGTGAGGTCCGCGAGCCCGCCGGTGTCCTTCCAGGAGAACCCGGCGGCGGTGAGCTTCGTGGTGATCTTGCCCAGGTACTCGCGCTTGCCGGTCGTCGCGTACAGCTCGGCGGCGGCCCAGGAGAACTCGTCGGTGACGTTGGTGTCGTCGTAGGCGCCACCGCCGACGCTGTCCTCGTCCGGGGCGTACTTCGCCGGGGTGGCGAGGGCGGCCCGCCACGCCGTCTCGGCGGCGGCCAGACAGCGGTCGGCGAACGCGCGGTCCCAGATGCGGAAGACGCGGGCGCACCGGGCACCGGCGGCGGCGAGGTTCAGCGTCGCGGCCGTGGACGGGGCGTGCAGGTACCGGGGCTGCGGGTCGTCGTGCGGCAGCATCGGGTGGCCGGTCCAAGCCAGGTCGTGGATCTTGTGGTGCGCCATGCCCGCGAACGGCTTGCCGGCCGGGACCTGCATCTTCAGCAGGAACTCGACCTCCCAGCGCGCCTCGTCCAGCACGTCCGGGCGCTGGTTGGCCTGCTCCGGGATGGACAGCAGGCCGTCCCGGAAGCCCTCGACGTCGAACGTGTGCAGCGACCGCTCGTAGGTGTCCATCAGCTGCCACGCGGCCAAAGCGCCGTTCACGACGTACTTGCCGTGGTCACCGGCGTCGTACCAGCCGCCGGTCACGTCGAGCGAGTAGTCGCACTCGCCGGGCAGGCACGACACCGAGACGTCGCCCTGGTTCGGCGCGACACCCACGTGGCCCGCCGGTCGCGCGTACGCCTCCCCCACGTACCTCGCCTCGACCGGGATGCCGCTGCGGTTGTGGTAGAAGTACGCCAGCGAGTCCCGTCGCAGCTGGTCGTAGGGGTTGTCGGTGATGTCGAACGGGTAGCTGCTGTCGGCTCCGACGGTCAGGCTGTAACCGCTTCCAGCCTTCCGGTACGCCGAGAAGTCGGCGATGTGCACGTCGTCGCGCGTCATCGCATCGCGGCCCTTGACCTGCGTCTTCCCGACCTGCACGACGGTGCCGGCGGCGTCGCGCAGCTGCCAGTCGAGCGGCGTGGTGGAACTGCTGACGATCGAAGCGCGCTTGGCACCCTTGGTCGGGTACGCGTACTGGTTGGTGCGCACCGGTGAGCCGTGGTCCCAGCCGCCGCCGGGCGGGACGACGCCTCCCTTCAGCGACACGTCGTCGAGGCACAGCGTGTACGGCTCGGCCGAGACCGCGCCGGCCTGGACCGCGACCTGGCCGCCGGTGCGGGTGGCCACAGTGGACGTTCCGGTGAACTCGAACGTCCTGGGAGTGCTCGTGAGCGCGGCCGGGCGGTTCAGCACCGTGGTGTTCGGGGCGACGCCGAGCGCGACCGCGGCCCTGACCGTGACGTCCTTGGTGGCCGTGGCGGTGAAGCGCAGCGTGTAGGGCTGCCCCGCCTCCAGCGGGATGTCGTTCTGGCCGATCATCGCCGACCACGGGTTCGCGGTACCACCGGGGATCTGCGCGCAGAGCCTACCACCGACCACTGTGGACGGAGCGATCCCGCTGCTCCACCACGGGGTCTTGACGGTGTCGAACGTGCCGTTGAGCACCCGCTCGTAGGCCTCGGCCGCGTGGGCGGACGGGACGAGCGTCGCGATCAGGACGAGCGGGAGGCCGACTGCCGTCAGCCTGGTCTTCACGGACATACCGGGGCCTCTTCGGGTCGAAGGTCGTCCGGCACGACCGCAGCGTCGGAGCGAATGGTCACCCACCCGGCCCGCGCTGTCAACGACCGGCGCGTCATCGAAATGTGACCGGGGCTCCCTCTTCCCCTCCGGATGAACTCGTGGTTACAGTCCTGTAAGCGCTCACAGTTTCCCCCGATCTATTGAGCGCGCACCGGCCGAAGCCGCAGCGTCGCAGCAGGTGAACGGTGTTCCAGGGGTCTGCCGGGCGGCCAAATCGAGTGTTAGCGCTTGCAGACCATCCACCAACTGGAGGTTCTTCGATGGGTGTTCGACCGAGGCGCGCTCTGCTCGCCACAGCTCTGCTCGGCTCGCTGGCGGCCGTGTCCGCCTGCGGCGGTGGCGCCGGCTCCGCGGCGTCGGGGGACGTCACGCTGATCGTCAAGACGTTCAGCCAGTTCGGCTACGACGAGCTCTACCGGGAGTACGAGGCGAGCCACCCCGGCGTCAAGATCAAGGAGGAGAACATCGGCAAGCTCGGCGACTACACGCCGAAGCTGCAGCAGTGGCTCGCCACCGGCAAGGGCGCGGGCGACGTCGTGGCCATAGAGGAGGGCATCCTCTCGCAGTTCATGGCGAAGCCCGACCAGTTCGTGAACCTGCTCGACCACGGCGCCAAGGACCTCTCGGCGAACTTCCTGCCGTGGAAGTGGCAGCAGGCGTCCACTTCGGACGGCGGCAAGGTGATCGGCCTCGGCACGGACGTCGGCGCGCAGGGCATGTGCTACCGCAGGGACCTCTTCGAGGCCGCAGGCCTGCCCACCGACCGCGACCAGGTCGGCGCGCTCTGGCCGACCTGGGAGAAGTACCTGGAGACCGGCAAGCTGTTCAAGTCCAAGAAGCCCGACGTCGGCTTCTACGACTCCACCGGCAGCGTCTACCTGAACATGCTGATGCAGTCGGGTGACCACACCTACTACGACGCCACGAACAAGCTCGTCATCGACTCGAACACGGCCGTGCGAGACACCTGGAACTCCTCCATCGACATGGTGGAAGCAGGGCTTTCCGCCAACATCGAGCAGTGGAGTCCACAGTGGAACGCGGGCTTCAAGAACGGCACGTTCGCCACGATCCCCTGCCCGTCCTGGATGCTCGGCACGATCGAGAAGCAGGCGGGCCCCGAGAACAAGGGCAAGTGGGACGTCACCCGCGTGCCCGGCAACGGCGCGGTGCGCGGCGGCTCGTTCCTCGCCGTCCCGGCCCAGAGCACGCACCAGAAAGAAGCTGCCGAGCTCGCCAAGTTCCTGACCAGCGCCAAGGGTCAGACCGCGGCGTTCAAGGCGAAGAACAACTTCCCGTCGTCGCCGCAGGCCATCGACGACCCGGTGGTGCGGGACTTCACGAACCCGTACTTCAACGACGCACCCGTCGGCAGGATCTTCGGCGACAGCGTGAAGGCGCTCGAGCCCGTCTACCTCGGCCCGGACAACAACGCCATCGGTGACCGCGTCGGCAACGCGCTGCTCGCCGTGGAGCAGGGCAAGCTCCGGCCCGACGAGGCCTGGAACAAGGCCGTCGACGACGCGAAGCGCCTGGCCAAGTAGCGACCTGGCGGCCGGGGCGCGCGGTGGACCCCGCCCCGGCCGCCATCCCCACACCCGAGGACACACGTTGGTGACTGATCTGCGGCCGAGGACGGCCACGAGCCCGACCAGCCCCGAGCCTCCCGCGACGACCACGCCGCCGGGCGGCCGGTGGCGCGACCGGATCTCCCGCGTCGAGGTGCGGTGGTCTCCCTACCTGTTCGTCGCGCCGTTCTTCGTGATCTTCGCGGTGTTCGGCCTGTTCCCGCTCGTCTACACGGCCTGGGTGTCGTTGCACGACTGGGACATCACCGGCGCCGGCGCGTTCGTCGGGTTCGACAACTACGTCACGCTGTTCGGCGACCCCGACTTCTGGAACGCGGTCCTCAACACCCTCGGCATGCTGGTGCTGGCGACCGTGCCGCAGCTGCTGGGCGCGCTCGTGCTCGCGAGCCTGCTCAACCAGAAGCTGCGCGGGGTGACGTTCCTGCGCATGGGTGTGCTGCTGCCGATCGTCACGTCCGTCGCCGCGGTCGGCATCGTGTTCAGCCAGATCTTCGACCGCGACGCGGGCATGGTGAACGGCCTGCTGGGCCTCGTGAACGTCGACGCGGTCGACTGGCGCGCCGACAGGTGGTCGTCCTGGACCGCGATCGCGACGATGGTCAACTGGCGGTGGACCGGCTACAACGCGTTGATCTACCTCGCCGCCATGCAGGCCGTGCCGAAGGACCTGTACGAGGCGGCCACCGTGGACGGCGCCGGCAAGGTCCGGCAGTTCTGGAGCATCACCGTCCCGAACATCCGGCCCGCCATCGTCTTCACCGTCATCATGTCCACCATCGCGGGCATGCAGCTCTTCACCGAGCCGCTGATCTTCGGCCAGGGCAGCTTCGCCATCTCCGGCGGCAGCCTGCGCCAGTTCCAGACGGTGTCGATGTACATGTTCGAGAAGGCGTTCCGGGACTTCGACTACGGCTACGGCTCCGCCGTCGCGTGGATGATCTTCCTGCTGATCACGCTGCTCGGCGTCGTCAACTTCCTGATCACGCGGAGGTCCCGCTGATGCGCAAGACGCACCCCCTGGTCTACCTCACGCTGATCGCGGGCATCGCGCTCTCCGCGTTCCCGCTGTACTGGCTCTTCGTCGTCGCCACCCGCGCCAACGACGTCGTCGGCGACTGGCCTCCCCCGCTCGCGCCCGGCCCGAACTTCGCCGAGAACGTCGGCAGGCTGTTCGCCGCCGAGGACGCGAACTTCCTGCTGGGCCTGGTGAACTCGCTGCTCACCTCGGCGGTGATCACCGTGTCCGTGGTGTTCTTCTCGTCGCTGGCCGGGTTCGCGTTCGCCAAGCTGAGGTTCCGCGGCCGCAACGGACTGCTGCTCGTCATCCTCGCCACCATGATGATCCCGGTGCAGATGGGCATCATCCCGCTCTACATGATCATGGTGGAGCTGGGCTGGCAGAACCGGATGGAAGCGATCGTCGTGCCCGCGCTGGTGTCCGCGTTCGGCGTGTTCCTGATGCGCCAGTACGCCGCGCAGGCCGTGCCGGACGAGCTGATCGAGGCCGCGCGCATCGACGGGTGCAGCACGTTCCGCACGTTCTGGACCGTGGTGCTGCCGGCCCTGCGGCCCGGGGCCGCCGTGCTCGGCCTGTTCACGTTCATGGGCGCGTGGAACGAGTTCCTCTGGCCGCTCGCCGTGCTGGAGGCGGACAACCCGACCGTCCAGTTCTCGCTCTCGCAGCTCTCCACCACCTACTACACCGACTACACGCTCATGTTCACCGGGGCGTTGATCGCCACCGTGCCGCTGCTGCTGGTGTTCCTCGCGTGCGGCCGCCAGATCATCGGCGGCATCATGGAAGGGGCGGTCAAGGCATGACCACGTTCGGACCCGGCTTCCTCTGGGGCGCGGCCACGTCGAGCTACCAGATCGAGGGCGCGGTGGCCGAGGACGGGCGCGGACCGTCCATCTGGGACACCTTCTGCGCCACCCCGGGCAAGGTCGACGGCGGCGACACCGGCGCGGTCGCCGCCGACCACTACCACCGCTACCCCGAGGACGTCGCGATCATGCGCGACCTCGGCCTCGGCGCCTACCGGTTCTCGGTCGCCTGGCCGCGCGTGCAGCCGGACGGGTCCGGGGCCGTCGAGCAGCGCGGTCTCGACTTCTACCGGCGGCTCGTGGACACCTTGCTGGACAACGGCATCCAGCCCTGGCCCACGCTGTACCACTGGGATCTCCCCCAGCCGCTGGAGGACGCGGGAGGCTGGCCCGAACGTGACACCGCGCTCCGGTTCGCCGACTACGCCGCGCTCGTGCACGAGGCACTGGGCGACCGCGTCACGCACTGGACCACCCTGAACGAGCCGTGGTGCTCGGCGTTCCTCGGCTACGCCACCGGACGGCACGCGCCTGGCCGGACGGACCCGGCCGCCTCGCTCCGCGCCGCCCACCACCTGCTGCTGGGGCACGGCCTCGCCGCGCGGGCGTTGTCCGGCGCGCGGGTCGGCATCACGCTCAACCTCACCCACGTCACCCCCGGCTCGCCCGCGCCGGCCGACCTCGACGCCGCGCGCCGGATCGACGGCCTGCAGAACCGGCTCTTCCTCGACCCGGTGCTGCTGGCCGAGTACCCGGCCGACGTGCTGCGCGACCTGGAACCCGTCACGGACTTCGGTTTCGTCGAGGAGGACGACCTCAAGACCATCGCGGCCCCGCTCGACTTCCTGGGCGTCAACTACTACTCCCCCATGCTCGTCGGCCACGGCACCGAGGCGCGGCCGTCCGCGTACGTCGGCTCCGAGCACGTCCGGCACCTCGACGGCGGCCGCGCCCGCACGTCCATCGGCTGGGAGATCGACTCCGGCGGCCTCCTCGACCTGCTGCTGCGCCTGGACCGCGACCACCCGGAGATCCCGTTGTACGTCACGGAGAACGGCGCCGCGTTCGACGACGAGGTGCACGACTCCGGCCGCGTCGCCTACCTCGACGGGCACGTCCGCGCGTGCGCCGAGGCCGTGGCGCGCGGGGTGGCGTTGCGGGGCTACTTCGCCTGGTCGCTGCTGGACAACTTCGAGTGGTCCTTCGGCTACGCCCAGCGGTTCGGCCTGGTCCACGTCGACTACGCCACCCAGCGCCGCACCCTCAAGGACAGCGCGCGGTGGTACGCGGCACTGATCCGGCGCGGCGGGCTGTGAGCGCTTACAGAGTTGCTACGCTCGACCCACGCCGACGCACACAGGGGGATCCCCAGCATGAACACCCGGCCTCCCACCCTGGAGGAAGTGGCCCAGCGCGCAGGCGTCTCGACCGGCACGGTCTCGCGCGTCGTCAACAACGCCCGCCACGTCAGCGAGAAGGCGCGGCTCGCGGTGCAGAGCGCCATCGCGGAACTGGGCTACGTCCCGAACACCGCGGCCCGCTCCCTCGCCTCGCAACGCCGCGGCGCGGTCGTGCTGGTGATCTCCAGTGACGACCCGGCGCTGTTCGCCAACCTCTTCTTCGCCGAGGCCATCACCGGCGTCAACGCGGTGCTCGAGGAGACCGACCTGCAGCTCATGCTCCTGCTCGCCGCCTCGGAACGCGGCCGCGAGAGGTTCGCGAAGGTGCTGCAGTCCCGCAGCGCCGACGGCGTGATGCTGCTGGCGCTCAAGGAGAACGACCCGCTGTCCAAGATGGCCGAGAGCAGCGGCCTGCCCGCCGTGCACGGCGGCCGCTCGCTCGACCGAGCACCCCAGTGGTACGTCGACGCCGACAACCGCGGCGGCGCCCGCACGGCCGTCGAACACCTGATCTCCACCGGCCGCACCAGGATCGCCACCATCACCGGCGAGCTCGACACGCACGCCGGCATGTCCCGCTACATGGGCTTCCGCGAGGCGGTCGTGCTAGCGGGCCTGAGCGACGAACGGGTGGTGCACGGCGACTTCGGTGAGGCCAGCGGCGCGGCCGGGATGAAGCGCCTGCTCGACGACCACCCGGACCTCGACGCCGTCTTCGTCGCCTCCGACGCGATGGCCGCCGGGGCGCTCGGCGTGCTGCGCGAGAACGGCAAGCGCGTCCCGCAGGACGTCGCCGTGGTCGGGTTCAACGACATCGTCACCGCGCAGCACACCCAGCCCGCGCTCACCACGATCCGGCAGCCCATCGAGGCGCTGGGCCGCGAGATGACCCGGATGCTGGTGCGGCTGCTCAAGGGCGAGCAGCCGACGTCGCTGATACTGCCGACCGAGCTGATCGTCCGCGACTCCGCCTGAGCCGCGACCCCGCGCTGCGGCCGCCCGGTCGAACGGGCGGCGGCAGGGCGGGGTTTCCGCGCCGAGTGCTGGGCGATCGTCGCCTGCGGCCACCCAGGGGCCGGGCAGCCGGAGGCCGGGGCTCACCGCACCGAGTGCTCCGCTCTCACCGCCCGCACCCAGCCTGCGCTCGCCGCGCCAAGTGCTGGGCGATCGCCACTCGCCCCCAGCTGGCGCTCGCCACACCGAGCGCAGGGCGATCACCACCTGCGGCCACCCGGAAGACCGGGCAGCCGCAGGCCGCGGCTCACCTCACCGGTACTCCGCGACCACCGCCCGCACCAGCAGCGGGCTGGTACCGGTCACGTCCGCGGAGCCCACCGCGAGCACCCGGTTCGTCCCCGGCACGGCGGCGACGGCGTTGTAGTACGCCGCGTGCGTTCCGGCCGGCACCGGCGCGGGCACCGTCGTCCACCCCGCCGGACCGTGCGAGCTGAAGCTGCCCAGCGGGTAGTTGGCCGCCACCCACGGCACACCGTCGGAGCCCACCGCGACAGCCGCGGCCGAGGTGGCGTTCGGGCCGGCGACGGTCTGCCAGGTGGTGCCGTCACCGCGCACGACCAGCGTGCCCGGCTCCGTGTCGCTGCCGCCGATCGCCCAGATGTCCTTCGAGGACAGGCCGTCCAGCTCCCGGAAGGCGAACCGCATCCCGTTGAGTCCTGTGTCGACGGTGCGCCAGGCGGTGCCGTTCCAGTGGAACAGCACGGGTCCCACGTAGCCGTTCCACCAGCCGTTGCCCGCGGCCCAGACGTCGTCGGGCGCGAAGGCCTTGACGGCGTTCACGGTGCAGAAGTTGGGGAAGCTGCCGCCGTTCACGCACTCATTTGGCGCCGGGCGCTCCACCCACGACGACCCGGTCCACTCGTGGAAGACCGGCGCCATGCTCCGGTAGCCGACGAGCCAGGCGCGTCCGTCCACAGCGGACAGGTCCTGGACCGACAGCGAAGGGTCGGTTCCCGGCGGGTACGGCACGTCGGTCCACGTGCTGCCGTCGTAGCGCCAGACCAGCTTGACGGTGCCCTCCGGACGCCGCTCCACCCCGGCGACCCACACGTCCTGAGCGGACGACGTCGCGACGTGTTCGAACGACACCTGTCCCGGCACGGTCGGGAGCGAGGTGCGGGACCACCTCTTCCCGTTCCAGCGCAGCATCAGCGGACCGCCGGCGCCCTGCTGGTCCGGGTGGTAGCCCTCGAGGCCCACCGCCCACGCGTGCCGCGCGTCGGCCGCGGCCACGTCGCGCAGGACGCTCGTGGCGGTGGTCGGCGAGATCGAGGCCAGGCGCCACGCGGGCGCCGCCGCGACCGCCGGGCTCGCGGTGCCGGCGAGGACGACGGCGGAGAAGACAGCCATCCATCTGCGAACTCTCATAAGTCCCCCAAGCTCTTGACCGGACTGGTGCGCCGCCGATCATGCCGGGCGCCCGGCGGCACACCGGGCGTCCGAAGCTTCTTGACCTGGTTGTGCGGTGATCGTGACGGAGCCGTCGCGGCGAGGTAATCCGAATGGGATTCAGGTATGCCCTTGTGATCTAGGTCACCGGTTCGGTAGAACTGAACGCACGGTTACCGGAAATCGCGCCTCACGGATCGACCCCCTGCCACCCGAATGCTTGTGAGGACCTGTGCGAACCGCAGTCGTCGTCGCCCTGCTCGGACTCGGTGCCGTCGCCGCCGCGACCGGCCTCGTGCTGCAGCTGCACGCCTATCCCCTGCTGGCGAAGCTGCAGCACGACATCGACACGATCTCCGTCTCGAAGGGAGAGGGGGTCACCGCCGTCGTCTACCCGCCCGGCGGGCTGCCCGAGGTCCGGCACAACCTCAGCCTCACCGCGACCACCCACGTCGAAGGCGATCTCGCCGCTCCCGAGATCGCGAAGGACGGCGACGTGACCGTGTGGAAGCGGGCCACGATCGTCAAGGAGGACGCGGACCAGCTGGTGCTGAGCGCCGAGGTCCGCAAGATCTGCCTCGACCGGCGCACCGGCGAGGCCGTCGCTCCCTGCCACGGCGAGTTCTACGAGACCGAGCAGGGCGAGCGGATCACCGCGCGCGGCGGGCAGCTGCTGCAACCGGGCCTCAACTTCGTGTTCCCGTTCGACACCGGGCAACAGGACTACCGCTGGCACGACACGGTTCTCAAACGCCCGGTCGACATCCACTTCGACGGCGAGCAGCTGCTGCAGGGACTCGACGTGTACCGGTTCGAGCACACCGTCCCGCCGACCGCGCTCGACCGGTTCGCGGTGCCGGGCTCGCTGGTCGGCAGCCCGGAGCAGTCGGTCGACGTCACCCAGTACTACGGCGTCACCCGCACGTTGCTCGTCGAGCCGAGGACCGGCGCGGTCCTCTCGGTCCGCGAGGACATCCGGCAGGAGCTGCGCACCGACGCGCAGGCCGAGGGCGCCGGGACCCCGGTGTTCGCCGGGGAGCTGCGGCTGACCAACTCCTCCGTCACCGCGAACGTCGACGAGGTGAAGAAGAACCTGCCGAGGCTGTTCCTGATCACCACGCTCCCGGTGGGCCTGCTGGTCGCGGGCGCCGCCCTGATCGCGATCGGTGTGGTGCTGCTGCTCGTGCACCGGCGCGGTCTCGTCGCCGGGGCGCTGGCGCTGGTGCTCGGCGCGTGCCTGGCGGGCACGATCACCTACGCCGTCACCAGCGGCAGCGACCCGGACGACGCGCTCGACCTCAAGAACGTCGTGTCGTCCTCCAACGTCGACTACGGGCTCCGATGACCCCCGCGCTCCTCGATGATCCCGGCGACGCGCAGGAGCTCGCCCTCCGCCGCGGGCACCGCGATCAGGGTCACCGGCAGGGGGTTCCCGTCGGCGTCCGACCCCGCGCGCACGGACACGGCAGGGTAGCCGCTGATCCGCCAGAGCGGGGAGAACGGCGAGGTGGCGCCGTTGCGCACGAGCACGGCGCCGGGCAGCGACATGGTCTCGGCCGGGCCGGTGTGCCCCGGCGTCACCAGCAGGTCGACGCCCGTGAACATGTGGTTGAGCATCACCCGCTCCGCCGCCCGCATCGACCGGCAGATGCCGCGGAAGGGCCGCGGCAGGTAGCGGTCGAGCAGCTCCAGCTCGCGGGGACCGGCGGCCAGGTGCGGCGCGAGGACCAGCCTGGCCTCGCTCGCCAGGTGCGGGTCGTGGTCCACCACCTCGTTGACGTGCAACGACAACAGCGCGGCCACGTCCTCGACGGCCCGGCGCATCGGCGCGCGGGTGCGCCTGGTGACGGCGAGACCGCGCAGCGACACCCCGATCCTGAGTGGACGGTTGGCCGGGTCGGCCGTCCAGCCGATGCCGCGCAGGACGTGCGCCACGTCGCCCACCGTCCGCGCCACGACACCGCGTCCGCCGGAGGTCTCGAAGCCCACGACCCCGGCACCGCCCGCCGGCACCTGCCCGGCACCGGGCGCGCGGCGGGCCAGCACCGCGGCCACCACACCGGTGGCGACCGCGACCGCCGTGCCCGACACCTTCGGGTCCAGTGCCGTGGCGGGGACGTCCAACACGGGGTTGCGGTGCGCCTCGGCGGCCGACGTCCGTCCGACCACGACGGCGCCCGCCGCCTCCAGCGCCTCGAAAGCCGACCGCGGCAGGGAGTCCTCGACGGCCAAAGGCAGTCCGAGCAGGCCGCCGCGTGCTCCGCCTGCCAACCGCCGATCGGCCTCTTCGGCCCTGCGCCGGGCGGCGGCCAAATCGACATCTGTGAAAACACCGCGCGACGACTTCAGGCGGAGCTCCGTGGTCGCAAGGAGTTCTGCTGCGGTCGTCGCACCGCGCGCGAGCAGCCGGGCCTGCTCAACTGCTCCCGGATAGCACACAGGGGTTTCTTCCACGTGTCTCTTCCTCCGGCATCGTCGCCGACGAGTAAGGAACTGGTTCGTTCAGCCGCTACCCGTTGGACAGCAGGGGTTCCGCCGAACGGCTGTGCGCAGCGGCGGCCGAGTAGCTTCTTTCTCCACGCGGACCGATCAAGATGACTTGAGTCACCCCGGTCGAAGGGTTGCGCAGAGGTTACTGTCCGGTAGTTTCCTCGCCACTGTGACGTCCCTCTCATACCCGTCACGCATCCAGAAGGAGGACGAGTGCGACGTGTTGCGAGCCTCGTGCTGGTAGGACTGGGCATCTTCTCGCTGGCGCTCGGAGCAGTCCTGCGCTTCTACGCGTACCCCGAGCTCGCCGTCGTGCCACTCGACCAGAAGACGGAATCCGTCGCCGAAGGTGCCGCGAAGGTGTTCTACCCCAAGGAACTCGTGGTCCGGGACGCCCGGCTCACGGCCACCCGCAAGGTCGAGAGCAACCTGGTCGCCGCGGAGGCCAAGGTCGGCGGCGACGTGATGGTCTGGGACCAGGGCCTGGTCGTGACCGACTCGGAGAACCAGCTCGTCTCGGCGATGAAGCACCGGGTGTGCCTCGACCGGCGGACGAACATGGCACTGCAGGAGTGCACCCAGCAGTACGTGACCGACGCCGAGGGCGATCCCACGGCGGCCGACAAGGCGGTGCACCAGGAGGGCCTGAACTACAAGTTCCCCTTCGACACGCAGCCGCAGGACTACGAGTACTTCGACACCACCCTGCGCAAGGCGACCACCGCGCGCTACGAGGGCACCGACGAGATCGGCGGGCTCGAGGTCTACAAGTTCGTCCAGAAGATCCCGTCGACCAAGTTCCGCGACCAGGACGTGCCCGGCACGCTGGTCGGCAGCACCGAGGCGTCGGTCAAGGCGGAACGCCGCTACCAGAACACCCGCACCATGTGGGTCGAACCGGTCAGCGGCATCATCGTGAAGGGCACCGAACAGCAGCGGCAGGCGTTGTTCGGACCGGACGGAAAAGAAGGAACGGTGCTGCTCGACGCCACCTTGACCTTCAACGAGAAAACCGTCAAAGAATCGGTCGACCGGGCCTCCGAGGCGCGCGGGAAACTGACTCTCATCAGCACGACCGGACCCATCGTCCTGCTTTCCGTCGGCCTGCTCCTGCTGGCCGCGGGAATTCTGCTGGGCGTGGTCGGGCGGCGAGCTAGGCACGTCGCCTGAGCACGATCACGAAGTTCCACGAGGCGATCTCCCGGACCCCCGGGACGCGGGTGATCCACTTCGCCCACCACGGGTGGTACCGGGGGAACGTCTCGACCACGTCGGCGACGGTCTGGCGGTGAGCCCACCGCCGGACCGCCCCGACGCTCACCGGGAACAGCGAGGTGCCGAACGCGTTCTTCGGCGGCTTGCCGTTGAGGCGTTCGTACCGACGGCGCGCGTAGTGCCCGCCGAGGAAGTGCCACGGCGCGGTCTCGTGCCCGCCCCAGGGTGACCACCACGGCGTGTAGGACATGAAGATCGTGCCTCCGGGCCTGGTCACGCGCACCATCTCGGCCAGCATCAGCCACGGGTCGTCGACGTGCTCGAGGACGTTGGAGGAGTAGCAGACGTCCACCGACGCGTCGCGGAACGGCAGCGCCGTCCCGCTCGCGCGGATCATTCCGGGATCGGGTTCGCCCCGCGCGGAGAGCTCGCCGACGTCCGGGTCGAGCCCGACGTAGCGGGCGCCGGCGCCGCGGAACGCCTGCGCGAAGTAGCCGGGTCCACCGCCGACGTCGAGGACCACGGCGCCGTCCAGGGAGGCGTACGAGGACACCTGCGAGACGGAGTCGTCCGCGAGGATCGAGTAGAAGTGGTCCGGGTCGGACTGCTCTTTCAGAAATGCGCGAAAAAGCCGAACGGAACGCTCCAAAGTTGGCTTCCGCAACTTTTCCCGGGCCGAAACTGAACCGATCTCGACCATTGCTATCTCCCGCATTCCGTTTACGATGGCTACCTGGCAGTAACCTAGCACCGGGAGAGGCAGATGTCGCGTGGTCCTGATTACCGGCCGAGCATTCTGCTGGTGAATTGGCGCGACACCAGACACCCCGAGGGCGGCGGTTCCGAGCGGTACGTCGAACGCATCGCCGAGGGCCTCGCCCAGCTCGGGTACCGGGTCTCGATCCAGTGCGCGGGCCACGACCGCGCGCCGTCCGGCGACTGGGTGGCGGGCGTGCGCTTCCGCCGGCGCGGCAACAAGTTCACCGTCTACCTCTTCGCCCTGCTGGCGATCCTGCGCTCCGACGCGGACGTCATCGTGGACGTGCAGAACGGCATGCCGTTCTTCAGCCGCCTGGTCGCGCGCTGCCCGGTCCTGGTGCTGGTGCACCACGTGCACCGCGAGCAGTGGCACAGCGCGCTCGGCCCGGTCTTCGGCCGGATCGGCTGGTGGATCGAGTCCTGGCTCGCGCCCCGGCTGTACCGGAAGTGCCGCTACGTCACCGTCTCCAACGTGACGCGGGACGAGCTGGGGCAGCTGGGCGTCGAGCTGCGGCGCACGGCCGTCGTCCCGAACGGGCTCGACGCACCCCCCGCGGTCACGACGCGCCGCACGCAGGCACCGGTGCTCGTCGCGGTGTCACGGCTGGTGCCGCACAAGCGCTTGGAGCACGCGATCGACCTGGTCGCCGAGCTCCGTCCGAAGTGGCCGGACCTGCGCCTCGAGCTCGTCGGCGAGGGCCCGTGGAAGGACGTGCTGCAGCAGCACGCGATCGACCGCGGCGTCCAGGACAGCGTCGTGCTGCACGGCTGGGTCGACGAGCAGACCAAGCACGAGATCCTCGCCGGTGCCTGGGTGCACCTGTGCCCGTCGGTCAAGGAGGGCTGGGGCATCGTGATCATGGAGGCCGCCGCGCACGGCGTGCCGACGATCGCGTACCGCTCGGCGGGCGGCGTGGCCGAGGCCATCGTGGATCACGAGACCGGCTTGCTGGCGGACGACTTCCGCGAGTTCGTGGCGCACGCGGACGCGCTGCTGCGGGACCGCGCGCTGCGCAGCACGATGGGCGCGGCGGGCAGGCTGCGTGCCCGGCAGTTCAGCTGGGAGGAGAGCCTCGGGGCGTTCGAGAGCGTCCTGAACGGCGCCCTGCGCGGCAGCGGTGTGGTGCGGCGCGGGGCGGTCCGCGCACGGCGGGACGTCCCGTGGCAGCACGAACTCCCCGGCGCCGTGCCGGGTCAGACCGCCGGTGCGGGACCTCGCGTCCGCTGAACCCCGCTTCGCACAACGGATCCAGCAGCGGCAGCCGGCTGCGTCGTGGCCGTGGTGACCTCCCTGTCGTCACCACGGCCACGACGTCCGCCTCGGGCGTCAGGCCAGGCTGATGATGACGACGGTGTGCCCGTCCGGAACCGGCTGGAAAGCGGAGGACCGTTCTCCGGGCGCGTACGTCACGATGCTCAGCATCGGCAGGTCGGGTTGGCCGTGGAAGAGACAGCCCACACGCTTACCGCAGGGTGGCGTGGGCGGCCGCACGTAGCCCGCGCGGACGGCGGCGTCGATCTGCGCCTGGGCGACCTCGTCCGGCGAGCCGGGGCGGAGAGTGATGATCCCCATGCTGACCGGCGAGTTCCCGATCCCGGCCCCGCCGGTGTGCGATTCCTTGAGCACCAGCCCGGTCCTCGCGCCGATGCGGTCCGCCACCTCGGCCAAGTGCTGTCGCCGGGCCTTGACCCGGCGCCGTTCGCGGAACCACATCCGTCGGATCCCCTACCCCTGGTGCGGTACCTCGCGACCGCTGAGCACCGCTTCGCACAACAAGTCCAGCAACGCCGCAGCACCGGCCGCGTCGAAGTCCCTGCGCCGCACCCGCACCGTGGCCGTGGTGACCTCCCCCGTCGTCACCACGCCGAACGCGACACCGGACCGGCCGCTCGCCGCCGGGTAGAAGCGCAGCGCCTCCACGTCCGCCTTGACGACACCGAGGTTCGACGCGAGGAACGTGCTGCCCAGCCGGGACGCCAGCACCCGCATCCCCCAGCGGGCCAAGGGGTTGTGCTCGCTCGGGAAGCCCGCCTCCGGCGCCGCGGACGCCAGCAGGGCGCGCACGTCCTCGTCGCCCGCGCCGGCGGGCAGGCGCAGCCTCAGCAGGGCGCTGTCGGCCTCGGGACGCGGATCGGCGCCCCCGCGCCAGGACGCGCCGATCGCAGCGACGACGCGGTCGTGGGCGGCGCCACGGGCGGCGTTCCACCTCCGCGTGGTGTCCAGCGCTGCGGTGGTGAGCCGGGCGCTGCCGAGCTTGACGGCGGGCAACGCACGGGACACCAGGTGGTCGCCGGAGTCGTTGCCGCGCAACGAAGGCGCGATGCGCGTGGGAGGTGCCCACACCGCCTCGCGCACGCGGTCGGCCGCGTGCAGGAGGTACGGCCGGTCCGGGCTGCGCGACGCCACGCCGGTGGCCGAGCTGTGCACCGGTTCGCCGAGCGCGATGCCGAGCAGCGCGAGCAGGCCGAGGCCGTCGACCGCGCCGTGGTGGGCGGCGATCAGCAGGGAGTCACCGGCGAGCGCGACCCGGACCAGCGGGTCGCTCGCGTGGTAGTGGTCGTCGGCGAAGGCCGCGCGCGCACCGTCCCAATCGGACGGACGGAGCACGATGGCGGCCGGGCCGAGGTTCGGGAACTCCGCGCCGGCGCGGGACATCCGCGCGGCGACCGCCGCCGGGTCCGGCGCCTCGCGCAGGCTCGCCTCCAGCAGGATGCTCCAGGAGGCCGCCGGGTCCCCGGAGAAGGCCACGGGCACCCGTCAGCGGGAGCCGTAGTCGAGGACCTGCGGCTCGACGGCCTTCTGGCCCTCCTCGATCCGCTGCTCGACCACCTTGTCGGGGTTGTTCTGCTGCACGACGATCACGCCGACCCCTCCGGCGAGCGCGGCCCCGGCGACGATCGCGACCAGCACCGAAACCAGTTCCACGTCTTACTCCTCACGTCGGGGTGCCGCGAATCTACCGACCGGTAACCGTCTCCACAACAGGCTCGCGCCGATCAGTGACCCAGCCGCGACCCAGGCGAGCACAACGGGCGCAACCGGTGGGCCGTTCGGTGCAGCGGGCGTTGCTCCCGGCACGCGGTAGAGCGCCAGTTCGGGTCCGTCGTGCACTTTTTCCAGTCGTGCGAGCAGGTTCTCGTCCACGCGGCCCGGTGTGCCGTGCTCGACCAGCACCCAGCCGATGCCGGTCAGGTCGCCCGCGCGCAGCCGGGCCGCCCGCGGGTCCTCCCCCGCCACCACCTTCCCGCCGACGGACAGCGAGTCGTCCACGACGGTCGTGCCGGGCAGGAAGCGCGGCGCGGGGTCGAGCTGGGTGCGCCGGTCGTTCCAGTCGAACCGCCGGAACGCCGACAGCGGGAACACCGCCACGTCACCGGGCCGGTCGACGAGCTCCTCCCGCACCTGGGCCCACTCGGCCGGGTAGGCCACGGGTTCCAGCCGCCCGAACCCGCCCCACGCGAGGTCCGGCAGCAGCCCGAGCAGCACCACGGCGAGCAGGAGCCGCGCGCGCACCCGTTCCACCGCGTCGGCGAGCCCGAGCGCGAACGGCAGGGCGAGCCACGCCACCCACTTCTGACTGTCGCGCAACAACCCCGCGCCCGGCACGTGCTCGATCAACGTCTCCAGCAGCGCCACCCCGCCGGGCAGCACGGCCAGCAGCGCCAGCACCGCGCCGAACGCGCCGAGCCCGGCCAGCGGCCACACGGGCAGCCGCGCCGACAGCGACCTCAGCCCGAGGATCGCCACGCCGAGGAGCACCAGTGTGAGCAGCGGCAGGACGGGGTTGGCGCGGCTCACCGGCACGACCTCGGCGTTCCAGATCCCGCCCAGGCCGAGCACGCTGAGCACCGGCCCGCCCCAGTTCTCCGCCCGCGCGCTGAACGCCTCGACGCCCGCCGGATCGGAGAGTCCGTTGTGCAGCAACGACGGCACCCACCACGGCGCGTTCAGCACGACACCCACACCAAGGACCTGCCCCCACCCGCGGCGGCCGGCGACGACCAGGGCCGTGCCGAGCGCGAGGATGCCGCCCGGCGCCGAGAGCACGGCGGGCAGGCTCGCGAGCACGAGCCGGGTCCACGCCCTCGGTTCGCCCTCCCGCAACCGCAGCGCGGCCCTGGCGACCCACGGCAGTGCCGCGTAGCCCAGCAGCAGGGTCCAGTGGCCGATGAAGAGCCGCTCGGCCACGTAGGCGTTCCACGAGTACGCGACGGCGGCGACGACCCGCACGCCGGTCTTCTCCGTCGGCACGAGCAGCCCGGCGCCCAGCGCGCCCATGAAGACGATCGCGAGCAACGCGGCCTTCTGCACCAGCTGACCGGGCACGACCTGGGTCAGCAACGCCACGACGGCGTCGACCGGCACCGCCCGAGGCAGCGCGTCCCCGAGCCCGAACGCGGCGGCGTTGAGCGGCTGTTCCGGCGTGAACACCATGTCGTAGACGAGGACGTACCCCGGCATCAGCACAGGAGCCAGCGCGGCCAGCGCGAGCGTCGCGCACGCGGCGTAGAGCGTCAGTCCGTTCGGCCGCACTTGCTCCCTCTCCGGTCGCGCCGGGGCTACAGTCGCCGAAACTACCGGCCAGTAGTACCCATCGGTAGCCCCGCGGTAGACCTGCCGACCGGAAGGATCCCGCGTGTCCGCTCCGGCAACGACCACCACCCGCCTGGACGCCCTGCTGATCACCGGCGCGCTGCTCGGCGCCAACGCCGCGAGCTACGTGCTGACCATCGCCGCCGCACGGGCCCTGGCGCCCGCGGTCTTCGGCGAGCTCAGCGCCTTGCTCGCGCTCGTGGTCATCGGGGTGGTGCCCGCGATGAGCCTGCAGACCGTCGCCGCCCTGCGGGTGACGAGCCTCGGCCCGCGGCCGTTGTTCGGGCTGGGGCTGGGCGTGAGCGCCGGGATGACCGTGCTGACGCTGGCCCTCGTACCGCTGCTCGCCCGCCTGCTGCACCTGGACGGGCCGTGGCCGGTCGTGTGGCTCGCGCTGTCGCTGGCGCCGTTGACCGTCCTGGGCGTCCTGCACGGACTGCTGCAGGGCACGCACCGGTTCGGCGCACTGGCGCTGCTCGTGTCGCTGGAGGGACTCGGCAAGGTGGGCGGCGGGGTGATCGGCCTCTGGCTGTCCCCCTCCTCGACCTCGGTGCTCGCGGGCACGGCCATCGGCTCGTTCCTGGTGGTGCTCACCGGGTGGCGGTTGTGCGGCCGGCCCCGCCCGGCCCGGCCCGCGGGCGGACTCGACGTGCTGCACGCGTCGCAGGCCATGCTGGCGCTGGTGCTGCTGGTCAACCTCGACCTCGTGCTGGCCCGGCACCAACTGGCGGACCAGGCGGGCGGGTACGCCGTGGGCGCGGTCGTCACGAAGATCGCGTACTGGTTGCCGCAGGCGGTGGGCGTGCTCGTGCTGCCCCGCATGGCCGACGCGGACGACCGCCGCCGCATGCTGCCCAAGGCGCTCGCGGTGTGCGCGGGTCTGGACGCGTTCGTGGTCGCGGGCTGCGCGCTGTTCGGCCCGCTCGGCGTGTCGCTGATCGGCGGCGCGCACTACCAGGGCGACGCGATCCCGTTGTGGCAGTTCGCCCTCGTCGGGTCGTGCCTCGCGCTGGTGCAGCTGCTGCTGTTCTCCCGGATCGCGAGCGGGGACCGCCGCTCCACCACGGCGGTGTGGATTGCGGTCGCAGTCGAGATCGCGCTGATCTCCCTGTGGCTCAACGACTCCGTGAGCCAGGTCGTGACGGGCGCGCTGCTCGCCACGGCGGGCCTGGTCGTCGCGGGCACGGTCATCGAGGTCCGCGGCACCCGGCAGTCCTGATCAGTCGACGACGGGCGCCGTGCGTTCGGCGGCCGTCTCCTCCTCCGGCCGCGCCCGCGCGCCGAAGGGACCGAACGCGGCCGCGACCACCGCCGACACCGCCACCAGCAGCGACGCCTGCGTGAGCGGGATGTACGCCCACTCCTGGCCGTGGCCCAGCACGCGGCCCAGCACGGCGACCACCGAGCCGAGCGCGACCCCGGCCACCGCGATCACCTTCGGCGCCGCCGCCCAGAACTCGCGGGCGAGCAGGCACGCGATCACCGCCACGATCGGCAGCATCCCGCCGAGGACCGCCAGCAGCACCAGCATCGCGACGACCAGCCACCGGCTCGCCGACGGCGCCACGAACGCGACGCGGCGCCCCACCGGGAGCGCGGCGAGCACGAGCACGGCCAGCACGCCGAGCACGCCCACCAGCAGACCGGTCCGATAGCGGGTGTCCGGGCCGAAGTCCAGCGCCACCACGCCGCCGTCGCCCTCGGGCAGCACGTAGGCCTGCTGCCACCCGTCGACCCGGACCTTCTCGAGCACCTGGCCGTTCAGCGTGGCCGTCCAGCCGTCGTTGACGTTCTCGGGCACGACGAGCAGTGCCTTCGCTCCCGGCGCCACGGTGAGCTTGCGCTCGGTGGCCTCCCAGATCCCGGTGGTGACCTCGCGGTGCGTGACAACGGGTTTCGCGAGGCCGAGGTGCGTCACGGACACGTCCTGCACCACGAACGAGTCGGAACGCGTCGTCGTCAGCACGTGGTCGCCCGCGGGCAGGTCGAGGGCCGTGGCCAGGTCGTCGTCGCACAGCACGGCCGGGAGCGGGCGTCCGGCCACGACGTCGGCCAGCGTGCCGGACACCGAGCTGGTGATCCTCTTGCCGTCGACGTCGATGACCGGACCCTGCCCGCACGGCACGGTGAAGGGGGTCGTCGCGGGCACCGGTTTCAGCACGCCGTCCAGCGCGGGCACCTTCAGCTCACCGATCTCGGCCGGCCCGAGCCCGCCCGCCTCACGCACCACGAGCTCGAGCTTCTCGGTGTCCGCCGGCTTGATCGTGACGAGGCCGCCGGCCCCGACGCGCACGATCTCCGTGCCGGCGTCGGTGGTCACCTCCACCTCGACCGGCGGCCGCGCGCCCTCCAGCCGGAGCTCGGCCACCGACCGCTTGCCCTTCCAGGCGAGAGTGAGCGCCGGCCGCAGGTCCGTCACGTCCGGCACCCACGCCGTGCCGGGGTCACCGTCCACAGCGGACAGAGGGCTCGCCGCGACGTCGCCCGCCACCGAGGTCGACCCGGTCACGCTCACCCCGTCCGGGGCCACCGGGTTCTTCGCGCCCGCCGCGGGGACGACGGTGGCCCGCACGGCGAACTTCCCGTCCGCCGACGTGCGGAAGAGCCGCGTGAGCCCGTTGACCTCCTCGCCGAAGCGGGACAGCGAGGAGTCGCACCGCACCGCGTCGCCGGTGCGGTAGCAGGCGGGCCGGGCCTGGCTGCCGCGGGTGAACGAGAAGCCCGGCTCGGCCGCGTCGCGGTCGCGCGGCACGCGCAACGCCCGCTGCGCCGTCATGCCCGGCACGCTGAGCTCCTTGATGCCGACGTTGCCGTCCTGCCGGTCGGCCGCCACGCCGAGCACGGTCACGCGCACGCTGCCGGTCAGGCCGGGGCTGACGGCGTACTTGCGCGGCCCGCCACCGGGTTCGACGGTGTGCGTGGTCTCGCCGGTGTCCGTGGTGATCCTGATCCGGTTGACCGTCCAGCCGACCCGCAGGTCGTCGAGCAGGTCGAGGGTCACCTCGCCCACCGCGCGCGGGGTGTCGAGGTCGATCTGCAGCCACTGCCCGGCGGGGCCGGTGAAGCTGGACGAGTGCCAGGCGGTGCCGCCGTCGCCGTCCACCGCAGCGAACGGCGAGTTGGCCGGGTCGATCGCGCCCGCCGCGTCGGCGTACGCGGTCGACGTGGACGCCCGGACGGCCCGGATCCCCCGGTACTCGGCCACGGTCTGGTGCCGCACGTCCTGGAACGGCGACACGTCCAGCGCGACGCGGCCCTGCCGGGACGCCTCGTCCGCGGACATCGTCTGGCTGAGGTTGTCGGAGACCCGGCCGACGTTGCGCTCCTTGCGCCGCAGGCCGTCGGTGACGAGCAGCTCCGCGGACTCCCCGACCGCGTCACCCGCGAGGATCGCCGGCTGGTCGGCCTTGATCAGCCCCTGGGACAGCAGCGGCAGCAACGACTCCGGGCCACCGCTGACGGTCGGCACGTCGGCGACGTCGACGGCGGTCGCGACAGGGACAGGCCGCTTCACCTCGAAGATCTCGAGCGACCTGCCGGTCGCGTCCCGGTCGACCGAGCTGACGAGCCGCTGGTCGCTCATCCGCACCTCGGGACCGAACTCGGCGACCCGTTCGACGCCGGGTGATCCGGCGAGCGCCTGGCGCAGCACCGCGAGCGGCGGCGACCCGGTCTGCTCGCGCGCGACGTCGTTGCGCAGCAGCAGGAACCGGTAGCCGCCGCGGGCGAGGAAGTCGGCGAGCCCGGCCGAGCCGCGGCCGTCGGCGAGCGCGTCGTAGACGGCGTCCATGTACCGGGTGTTGCCCTCGGAGCCGAGTGGAACCTGGTTGCGCACCGCCCACGGCGACTCGGCGAGCGACTGCATCGGCTCGTCCACGGTCCGGCCCCACGTGTACTGGCCGAACCCCGTGGCGGGCAACAGCAACGTCCGCGCCCGGCCGTCCTTCTCGGCGAGCCACGACGCCGCCTCGCGCCAGTGCGCGGGCACCTCCGACCAGCCGAGGCCGGGGCGCAGGGTGAGCAGCCACGCGGGTGCCGCGACGACCGCGATCAGCAGCAGCGCCACGCCGGTCCGCGCGCGGCGCCGCCAGTGCTCGGGCGCGGCGCGCAGCCCCGTCGGCCGGGACAGGTGCAGGCCGTGGACGAACCCCAGGACCACGCAGAGCCGCAGGACGGGTTCGAACTTGTGCACGTTGCGCAAGGGCGCGAGCGGCCCGTCCAGCAGGCCGCGCACGAGCTCGGCGATCGGCGAGTCGAGCGACCCGACGTACCCGACGGTCAGCAGCGTGAGGCCGGCGAGCGTGCCCAGCACGAGGAACCGGCGCTCCGGCAGCCCGAGCCGGGCGAGGCCCACGACGCCGATGAGCGCGACCGCCGCGGTGCCGGCCATCAGCACCGGGTTGTCGACGAGGATGAACCCGTTGGGCCACCACGGTTCGCCCTGCAGCACGTAGGCGACCCACTGGTTCGTGCCGCGCAGCACCTGGAACAGCGACATCGGCGCGGTGGTGTTCGCGGCCGACTCGATGTAGTCGAGGAACGGCAGGCTGTACCGCCCGAGCAGCAGCAGCGGCACGATCCACCACAGCGCGACCGCGAGGACGCACCCGGCCCACCACAGCACCAGCCGGACGTGGGCGCCGTTCCACTTCCGCGTGAGCAGCCAGATCCCGGGCAGGACCAGCGCCATCACGACCATGGCGCCGTTGATGCCGCCCATGCACAGCACCGCGAGCGCGGACAGGGCGGCCGCGCGGCGCGGTGACCCGATCCGGTCCGCCAGCACCAGCGGCAGCAGCACCCACGGCAGCATGACGGCGGGCAGCATCTCGGCGGACAGCGGCCCGATCTCGGTCAGCACGCGCGGCGCCAGCGCGTAGGCGAGCGCCCCGGCGTACCTGGTCGGCTCGTGGCCGATGCCCAGCGCGCGGGCCAGGCGCAGGACGCCGTAGAAGGCGAGGCAGAGCAGCAGCGCGCACCAGAGCCGCTGGGTGACCCAGGCCGGGATGCCGAGGACCTGGCCGAGGGCGAAGAACGGCCCCATCGGGAAGAAGTAGCCGTACGCCTGGTTCTGCAGCTCCCCCGCCGTCGCCGCGGGGTTCCACAGGTGCAGGGCCCTGCCGAGGAAGCCGACGGGGTTGACGGCCAGGTCGAGCTTGGTGTCGAAGGTGGCCGTGCCGAACCTCTGCGCGAACGACAGCGCCGTGAGTGCGAGCAGCACCCACGTCGTCGGGTTCCGGTGTGCGATCTTCAGGCTCCTGATGGCGGAGGAAGTTACCACCGGGTAGTGCTCGGGGGCGACTGTCGCTATCTTGGGCCCCCACGACCGTTCTGGGGCGCACTCAGGCAGGTGGCGATGACTTCTTCGACCGCGTTCGAGCAAGCGTGGGAACTGGGCGACCGGGTGCCCGGCTGGTTGACAGTTGACCAGGCGGCGATGTTGTGGGCGGCCGCGCTGCGGCTCGGGCCCGGCGCGCGGATCGTGGAGATCGGCAGTCACCAGGGCAGATCCACCACGGTGCTGGGCCTCGCGGCCACGTCCGTCGGCGCGACGGTGGTCGCCGTCGACCCGTTCGTCGAGGGCAAGCTGTTCGGCGGCACGCCGACGCGCGTGCGCTTCGAGAAGAACGTGGCGTCGGCGGGACTGACGGACGTCGTGCGGCTCGAGGCCGAGTACAGCACCGAGCTGCGCAAGCGGTGGGACGAGCGCATCGACCTGCTGTACATCGACGGCAAGCACGACTACTGGACCTACACCGACGACATGCTGTGGTCGGACCACCTCGTGCCCAACGGCGAGATCCTGGTGCACGACGCGTTCTCGTCGATCGGGGTCACCAGCGGCATCCTGGCGAAGGTGTTGTTCGGCAAGCGGTACGTGTACGTGGACCGGGCGGGCTCGTTGGCGCGCTTCCGTTTGGCAGAGCCGAACTGGGCCGATCGCAGGCGTGTGCTCGCCGAGATGCCGTGGTTCCTGCGCAACGTGGGCATCAAGGTCCTGCTGCGCCTGCGGCTGCGGCCGGTGGCGCGGCTGTTCGGCCACCACGGGCCGTACGACCCGTACTGATCGTCTCCCGCTTTGACCGTCTACTGGGGACGGCAGGCGGGTGGCTGGCACAGCATCGTGCTGAGCGCCTGGGCGAAGATGTCGCTGATGCCGGCGGGGTCGACGGTGGTGAAGGCCTTGCCGCCGGTCGCGTCGGCGATCCGCGTCAGCTCGTCCACGTCGACGTCCGGCCCCATGCCGATCGCGATGACGGGCAACGGCCTGCGCTTGTCCTGCAGCTTGGCGAGCTCGTCGAGCAACTGGCGCTGGCTGATCGAGTCCGGGTCCTCGTTGCGGCCGTCGGTCATGATCGCGACGATGTTGATCCGCCCGAGCTCCCAGTTCTTCCGGGCCTCCTGGTAGGCGGCGAGGGTGGTGTCGTAGAGCCCGGTCGCCCCGTTCGCGGTCGCCCGCGTGGCCCGGACGGCGGCGACCGCCTGCCCGTTCGCGAGGTGCTCCTTGACCGACGCGAACGGGATGATCTCCTTGTAGTCCTTCGGCCCGTCCAGCCCGGTGGAGAACTTCCACAGCCCGATCTGCGTACCGGGCTTGAACAACCCGAGCCCGCGTTCGGCCGCGGCCACGGCCAGTGCCATCCGCGTGGTGCCCGTCCGGGGCACGATCTGGTTCATCGACCCCGACACGTCCAGCACGCCGAGCACCCGCGCGGTCAACGTCAGCCCACTCCACAACCGCAAGGTCTCGTCCACCACGTTCTGGTCGAGCGTCGCGGCCTTGTCGTCCGGCGCGCGCAGCCCGAACTTCGTGAAGTCGGTCCCGGACCGCAGGTGCGCCAGGAACTTCTCCGCGCCGGCCCGCTGCGCCTCCCCCGCGTCGGGCAGGACCACGTACGGGAAGTCCAGCGGCGGCACGGGTTCCTCGGCGGCGACCGCGGTCAGCCTCGCCGCGCCAGGAGTGGAGTTGTGCCGCTCCAACGCCTGCTCGGAGGTGGGGAACACGTCCAGCGGCCGGCCGAACAGGTCGTCGGCCCGCTCGGAGTAGTCGCCGGACACGGGCCGGATCGTCGCGACGGCGGCGGCCGCCGACTCCTTCGCCGTGAACCCGCGCATCGCGAGCAACGCGGACAGGCTCGCCGGATCCTTGGCGGGATCGGCGATCCCCGCCACCGCCTTCGCACCGGGTCCGATCAGCTCGCGCCAGTTCTTGCCCTTGCCGGTGTCCTTCACCGCGAGAACCACCGGCGACAGGGCCACCGACACACCGGCCTCGGGCACCCTCCACGCACCGGAGTCCCGCGCCTGCCGCAACCACATGGTCGACTCGGGCACCCACACCGACGGCGACTCGCCACCCCCGGCCAGCAGCGCCGCGGTGTCCCGCGCGGGCTCGGCCTTGACCTCGACCCGGTAGCAGTCGTCGCCCGTGTCCAGGTTCGCCGCCCGTTCGGTGAGCGCCGGAGCCACCCCCGGCGCCGCCGTGACGTGGACGCTGACCGGGTCCGTGCAGCGCGTGGCGGTGAGCCGGTCGATGACCGCGTCGCCGCCGATCCAGGCGGCGATGGACAACACGAGCAGCACCGAGAGCGCGACGGCGGGGGCCGTCACCCGCCGTGGTCGCACCATGGCGGACACCCTAGACAACGGGGCGCGGCACGACCAGAACTCCCGGGTTCCGATTTCGCGGACTCGCCACACGCGGTGTCGAAGATCCCGTGTCCGGGCACCCCTCCACCACACCTACTGGAGCAGGGAGGCAGTTGTGCAGGGCGACGTCGAGACCTACCACGAGAACGACACCTGGAAGAACAAGATCGAGGGCAACTCACAGGCGTCCAGCACCCACGACACGAAGGACGAGGCGGTCGCCAAGGGCCGCGAGATGGCCATCGAACGCGGTGTCGAGCACATCATCCGCAACCTCGACGGCACGATCGGCGAGAAGAACACCTACCCGCGCAGCAGCGACCCGCGCAACATCCCGGGTTGACGCCATGGGCGGGGTTTCGACCGAGCGCGGCGAAACCCCGCCCACCGCCGTCAGAGCGCGTACCGGCCGAAGAACTGCCACATCAAGGCGTTCGCACTGATCTCACGCGTGGTGTTGCCGTTCCCCACCGACGCGTTCGGCGTCCCCGGCCAGGTGTGGCCGCCGTCCGACACGGTGTACAGCACGACATCGCCGCCGCACCGGTACGACGACGAGGTGACGTGCGCACTCACGGTCGCGACGACCGGAGCACCGGCACACCCGTTGATCGCCGCCCAGCGCTGCTGCGCCGAAGGCACCGAATAGCTCCACAACTGCGCGTTGCCACCGCCGTCGTACGGGTTGGTGGCGTCCTGCCGCCCGTGGAACGCGACCACCGGCACCGCACGTCCGGGCCTGCAGGCCGAAGCATCCGGCCGGGACGTGTCGGCAGGATCCGGGCGACCGGCGCGCAACCCGGCCACCGGGGCGATCGCTGCCACCCGGTCCGGGCGCGCGCACGCGTAGGCCGAGACCATGCGGCCGCCGCCCGAGTAGCCCGTCGCGTAGACGCGGCGCGGGTCGGCGCACTGCGCGGTCAGGGTGGTGATCACCTGGTCCAGGAACGCCACGTCGTCGCGGCCCGAGGGCTGTCCCGCGAAGCCGGGCACGTTCCACGCGCGGCCCGACCCGCTCGCCAGAGCGCCGTCCGGTGCGGCGACCACGTAGCCGTGGGTGTCGGCGGAGGCTTTCATGTCGCTGTAGTGGAGTTGGCCCGCTCCGGTGCTGCCGGTGCCGTGGAGGTTGAGCACCAGGGGCGCGTTGGGGCGAACACCGCGCGGCACGTAGACCGTCACGTCGTGGCCGGACACGCGCACCTTGCTCTCGCCCACCGCGCAGGAACCCGGTAACCGCCACTGCTGGTTGGTCTGGCCGTTGCAGGACCAGATCTGCACCGGGGTGAGGTCGGCGCTCGACTGGCCCCGCGCGTCCAGGCAGCGGCCGGTGGCCGGGTTGACCAGGGTCTGGCCGGCGGGGGTCCACTGCTGCTGCGGGGTGCCGTTGCAGTCCCACAGCTGGACGCGGGTGCCGTCCGCGTTCGTCCCGCCTTGCACGTCAAGGCATTTGCCCAGCGCGCGCAAAGTGCCAGCCCCGCTGGCCCACCGCTGGGCCGCGGTGTCGTTGCAGGTGAAGAGCTGGACCTGGGTGCCGTTCGCCGGGGCCGCTCCCGCGACGTCGAGGCACTTGCCGCCCAGGCCCGTGACGGCTCCGTCCGCAGTGGACAGTGCGGGAACCGTGAACTCGCCCTGGTTGAGGGTGCGCGGGTGGAAGTAGCCCGCCTGCACCTCGGCCGGGGTGTTGTTGCCGCGCAGGTGTTCCGACCACACCATGAAGTAGCTCCAGCGGGTCTGGCTGTCGAGCATCGCCGGGGTCGGCACCTTGCCGGTCTCGGCGAGTGCGATGGGCTTGCCGTTCGCGATGGACTGGATCTGCTGGTAGTCGCCGGAACTGGGCAGGCCCTTGTACCAGACGTCGAGCGAGACGACGTCGACGTACTGCGCGCCGGGGTAGTACGCGGCCCAGTTGCCCGCGGGGTTGTCCTGCACGTTCCAGACCCAGATCAGGTTGTCGAGGCCCTTGCCCGCGAGGTGGTCTCGCGTGATGCGGAAGAGCTTCGCACTGCCCTCGGGACCCGGCCGGTTGCCCCACCAGTTCCACGCCTCGTTCATCTCGTGCAACGGCCGGAACAGCACCGGCACGCCCGCCGCCTTGAGCTGCTGCAGGTACGGGACCACCTCGTCGAGGCGGCGCTTCCACGCGGTGTTGAGCGCGGTGCCGTTCGTGACGACCTCGGTGAACTGCGCCTGGCTGATCTGCGTCTTCACCCCGCCGTCGAACTGGCAGGTGCTGCCACCGGTCGGCGTGCAGACGTGCCACGTCAGCGCGACCAGCGACCCGTTGGCCCACTCGGTCTTCGCCTGGTCGACCACGCGCTGCCGGTTGGCGACGTCCTCCGGCCGGAACATCAGGTCGCCGCCCCACAGCCCGGGGTACTGGCCGGTGATGTCCTTGACCTGCTGGGTGTACTGGCCGGGGTTGCTCGCCGGCTCCTTGTTGTGCTGCCCGGAGACGACGTACCGCCCGGTGATCGAGCTCAGGTAGTTGATCACGTTCTGCCGCGTGGACGGCGGGAAAGCCCGCGCCTGCGGTGACACCACGACCAGAACGCCCAGGAATGTCAGGACGGCGCTCAGCACAGCGCCGTACCGAGTTGCGTGTCGCACTCGCTCCTCCTCATGGCCTGAGACGGCTCCCGGCGGCGAAGCCAGCAACTAAAGCGTTTAACTAGAGGCAAGCTAGCGGCCAGCTGTAGACGTTGTCCAGGATGAGCAAGGCTTCAACTAAAGCGATTTATCAGGCGGCGGCGCCGTGGAGGCACGGGGCACTAGCCGCGGCGCGTGCACCAGGCGTTCGCGCGGCGGCTCGCCCGTCATCACGTCGAACAGCGCCCCGGCCGCCTGCGCGCCGAACGAGAAGACGTCGTGCTGCATCGCGGACAACGTCGGCCGGGTGAGCTGGCACAGCTGCGAGTCGTCCCAGGCCAGCAGCGACAGGTCGGCCGGCACGGACAGGCCGAACTCCGCGGCCACGCCCAGCGCCGCGACGGCCATGACGTCGTTGTCGAACACGATCGCGGTCGGCCGGTGCGGCGAGAGCAGCAACGTGCGGCAGGCCCTGCTGCCCTGGTCCGCCGAGAAGTCCGCCACCACCGTCCGCGCCTCCAGCCCCAGCTCGCCTGCCACCTCGGCGAACGCGGCCGTGCGGATCGCGCTGTGCCCCAGCTCCGGCGGTCCGCTGACCCGCGCGATCCGCCGGTGCCCCAGCGCCGCGAGGTACCGCACGGCCTCCGTGATCGCCTCCGCGTCCTCGGTCCACACCGAGGTGAACGGGCCGGCGAGGCTCGGGTGGCCCACCACGACGGCGGGCACGCCGATCTCCGCGAGTGCCGGGATGCGCGGGTCGTCCACGTGCAGGTCGACGAGGATGCTGCCGTTGACCCGGCCGCCCTGCCACCACTCGCGGTGCACGTCGACCTCCTCGTCACCGTCCACCAGCCGCAGCAGCAACGAGCACGAGCGGCGGCTCAGCACGCTCTCGATGCCGGAGATGAACTCCATGTAGAACGGCTCCAGGCCGAGCAGCCGCGCCGGCCGCGCGATCGCGAGGCCCACCGTGTGGATCCCGCGCCCCGACAACGACGACGCCGCGAGGTTCGGCCGCCAGCCCAGCTCCCGCGCGACGGCGAGGATGCGCTCCTTCGTCGTCGCGGACACGCCCGGCCGGTCGTGCAGGGCGATCGACACGGCCGACGTCGACACCCCGGCACGCGCGGCGACGTCCTTGATGGTCACCCTGCGGTCGATCGACCCGTTCTGGCTCACCCGGCGGACCACCCCTCGCACTCGGTCACTTCACCGTGTGAGTCTATGGGAACGGTCCCAGAACACCACAGCAGGTAGACGTAAGGTGAAACGCTTAAGCTCACCACCCGGCCTGCGCCCTCTTGATCACCCGCGCTGCTATGTTGGCGTCTTCCGGCTGACCAGGAGGTTCGCGTGAAGCGGCCGACGATCTCGGACGTCGCGCAGCGTGCGGGGGTGTCGATCAGCGCCGCGTCGTTCGCGCTGAACGGACGGCCTGGCGTGTCCGACCGCACCCGGCAGCGGATCCTCGCCGCGGCGACCGAGATCGGCTGGCACCGCAACAGCGCGGCGCACGTGCTGTCCGGCGGCACGACCAACGTCATCGGCATGGCGATCCCCCGCCCCGCGACGACGCTGGGCGTCGAACCGTTCTTCATGGAGCTGGTCAGCGGCATCGAGTCGGTGCTGGCGACGCCGGGATACGCGCTGATGATGCAGGTGGTCGCGGACGCGGACGCCGAGCTCAAGGTCTACCGCTCCTGGTGGGGCGAGCGCCGGGTCGACGGGGTCATCGTGGTCGACCTGCAGGGCGACGACCCCCGCGTCGGTCTGCTGGAGCAGCTCAAGCTGCCGTCCGTCGTGGTCGGCGGCCCCGCCGACGTGGGCTCGCTGCCGCACGTCTGGGCGGACGACGCGGCCGCGGCCGCCGAGACCGTCGGCTACCTCGCCGCGCTGGGCCACCGCCGGATCGGCCGGATCGCGGGCCTGCCCGGCCTGCTGCACACCCGGCGCCGCGACGAGGCGTTCCGCGACGCCGCCACGACGTGCGGACTCGAGCGGATCGACGTCGTGCACACCGACTACACCGGCCTGCAGGGCGCGCAAGCGACCCGCAAGCTGCTCAGCTCGCCGGACCGGCCGACCGCGATCCTCTACGACAACAGCATCATGGCCGTCGCGGGCATGTCCGTCGCCGACGAGATGCGGCTGTCGGTGCCGGCCGACCTGTCGATCGTCGCCTGGGACGACTCCCAGCTATGCCAGGTGATCCGGCCCGCGATCACCGCGCTCGCCCGGGACGTCGCCGCGTACGGCGCGCGCGTCGCACGGCTCATGCTCGACCTCGTCGCGCTCGACGGCGAGGTGGAGCAGCGCAGCGTGGAGGTGCCGGCGCCGCGGCTGGTGCCGCGCTCCAGCACGGCACCGCCCCGCCGCTGACCTACCCCCGCAACTGGTTGGCACTGCGCAGCACGTCCGGCGCCAGCAACGACTTCGGCGCGAACGCCGCGGAGGTCCGCACCTCGAACACCGCGGTCTCCCCCGGCAGCAGGGTCACCAGGCCGCGGTCCACCTCGCAGTCGTCCGCCAGCAGCGTCAGGTCCTTCAGCACCGACCGGGCGGTGACCGTGACCCGGTAGCCGCCCTCCACGGCACGCGCTCCGGCGTCGAACACCGGTGCGGGCAGGGCGTTCCCGCCGAAGAACGCGACGGAGCGGACGTCGCCCGCCGAGGCCACGACCACGTCGGCGAGCCGGACCGGCAGGGCGAGGGTGAGCGCCGCGCGAGGGCCCGCGATGAACGGCAGGACCGCCTCGGCCTCCTGCGCCCCGTCGAGCCGCAGGCACCGGACCCGCACCTCCCCCGCCCACTGCTCCGCCGTGTCGTTCACGACGACCACCGCGTCCTGCTTGATCGTCAGCAGCCTCGGGGCGTAGGCGGCCCGCAACGCGTACCAGGCGGGCTTGCGCCTGCCCCTGCCGTCGACGACCGCCCAGGACGTCACCGGCCAGCAGTCGTTGAGCTGCCAGAGGATCGTGCCGGAGCACTTGGGCCACAGCGACCGGAAGTGCTCGATCCCGGTGCTCACGGCGTGCGCCTGGTTGAGCTGCGCGGCCCAGTGCCAGTCGTCGAACCCCCGCACGTCCGGGAAGTGCTCGGCGAGCCGGCGCGCGATCTTGCGGTTGCCGTCCTCGGCCTTCATGTGCGCGGTCATGCCCCGGCCGTACGGGGCGAGCGGCTCGTCGTGGATCGCCTCGGTCACGGTGGTCCGGGTGGCCGGGCCGCAGAACCCGAACTCGGCGACGAACCGCGGTTCGTAGTCGAGGTAGGCGGTGTAGTCGCGGTCGTTCCAGACGTCCCAGATGTGCGTGCAGCCGTGGGCGGGGTCGTTCGGGTGCAGGTCGGCGGAGACGGAGTACGGGCTGCTCGGCAGGTACGGACGGCTCGGGTCGAGCTCGGCGACGATCTTCGGCAGGACGTCGGTGTAGTACCCGATCCCCCACGACCGCTCGCCGAGCAGTTCCTGCCAGCCCCAGTCGTGGTAGCCCCAGATGTTCTCGTTGCCGCCGTTCCAGGCGATCAGGCTCGGGTGCCCGGCCAGCCGGGTGACCGCGTCCCTCGCCTCGGCGACGACCTCGCCGCGCAGCGGTTCCTCCTCCGGGTAGGCCGCGCACGCGAACAGGAAGTCCTGCCAGACCAGGAGTCCCCTCTCGTCGGCGAGCGAGTAGAAGTCGTCGGACTCGTAGATGCCACCGCCCCAGACCCGCAGCAGGTTCACGCCGGCACCGAGCGCCTGGTCGAACCGCTCGGCCAGGCGAGCGCGGTCGACGCGGTGCGGGAAGCAGTCGTCCGGGATCCAGTTGACGCCCTTGACGAAGATCCGCTCGCCGTTGATCCGGAACGTGAACTCGGTGCCGTGCACGTCGGCGTCCGTCAGCAGCTCGACGGTCCGGAACCCGACCTCGCCGCGCCAGGTGTCCCCTGTGGACAGTGCCACCTCCAGCGGGTACAGCTTCTGCTCGCCGTACCCGCGCGGCCACCACCGCTCGACGTCGTCGAGCTCCAGCCGCAGCACCGTCTCGTCGGACCCGGGCGGCAGCTCGGCGCGGACCTCGTGCTCGCCGATGCGGGCGAGCACCGTCAGCGGTCCACCACCGGTCCGCCGCACCTCGACGTGGACGTCCGCGACTCCGTCGGCGCTCGTGAGCGGGCGGACGGCGGCGATGCGGGCGGTGCGCCACTCCTCGATCGCGAGCGGCCGCCAGATCCCGGCGGTGACGAGGTCGGGACCCCAGTCCCAGCCGAAGTTGCAGGCCATCTTGCGGATCATGTTGTACGGGTGGGAGTTCACGTGCGGACGCGCGCCGAGCAGCCGTTCCTGGTCCTCGGCGTGCTCCAGCGCGCTCGTGAACGTCACCGCCAGGTGGTTCTCCCCGTCCCGCAGCGCCGCGCGGACGTCGAACCGGTAGCGGCGGTGCATGTTGTACGTGGACGCGACCTCCTGGCCGTTGAGCTCGATCCGCGCGACCGTGTCCAGGCCGTCGCACACCAGCTCGACCTGCGTGTCCTCGGCCGCGCTGTACTGGAAGACGGTCTCGTAGCGCCAGTCGGCGCGGCCGATCCACGCGAGCTTCGACTCGTTCTCGTCGAGGTACGGGTCGGGGATGAGCCCGGCCGCCAGCAGGTCGGTGTGCACGCACCCCGGCACGGCCGCGGGCACCACCCGTGCGCCGATCCGGCTCTCCCCGACGGCGCGGACGGTCCACCCCTGGTGAAGCTCGGTCCTGGTCACGATGTCTCCTGAGCTGGTCACTTGACGGCTCCCGTGGTGAGGCCGCTGTAGATGAAGCGCTGCAACGCGAGAAAGACGATCAGGGTGGGGAGGATGACGAGCACCGTGCCCGCCGAGATGACCTCCCAGTGCGCGCCGTACGGGCCCTTGAACCGGAACAGCGCGGTCGAGATGGTGCCGAGCTTGTCCGAGGGCATGTACAGGAACGGGATGTAGAAGTCGTTGTAGATCGCGACGCCCTTGACGATCACGACGGTGGCGATCGCGGGCCGCAGCAACGGCAGCACGATCCGCCAGTAGATCGTCAGCGAGCCGGCGCCGTCGATCCGCGCCGCCTCGTCGAGCGCCACCGGGATCGAGCGCATGAACTGCAGGAACACGTACACCGCCACGATGTCCGTGCCGGTGTAGAGCAGGATCGGCGCCCACCTCGTGCCGTTGACGCCCAGGGCGCTCACCACTTGGTAGGTCGCGACCTGCGTCGTCACGCTCGGCACCAGCGTGGCCACCAGGAACAGCGCCATCACGAGCTTCTTGGCGCGGAACCGGAACCGGTCGACCGCGTACGCCGTCATCGAGCCGATCAGCACGGTGCCGGCGAGGGCGAAGACCAGGATGAACGTCGTGTTCCACAACGCGAGGGCCATCTTGCCGTCGGTGAACGCGATGGCGAAGTTGTCCAGGTTGAGCCAGTTCGCCGGCGCGGCCAGCGGGTTGCGGTTGGCACTCGCCTCCTCGCTGGTGCGCAACGACGTCAGCAGCACCGCGAGCAGCGGCAGGACCACCGCGACCGAGGCGAGCACCAGGCTGAGGTACTTGAGGAACGCGGCCAGCGCGTGCCGTGCGGTCACGAGTGCTCGACCCTCTCTTCGGGCACGAGCGTGCGCTGCAGCCAGGTCACCAGCAGCACGATCACCAGCAGCACGACCGCGGCCGCCGAGGCCAGGCCGACCTTGTTGAACGTGAAGGCCAGCTTGATCGCCTGGATGACGAACGTCTCGCTGTTGTTCGCTCCCCCGGTCATGACGAACGGGATCTCGAACACCGACAGCGCGCCGGACACCGCGAGGATCACGCACAGGCTGATGATCGGCTTGATGCTCGGCACGATCACGTGGCGGAACTGCTGCCACCGGCTGGCTCCGTCCAAAGTGGCCGCTTCGTGCAGGTGCGGCGGGATCGACTGGATGGCGCCCAGGAACAGCACCAGGGTCAGCCCGGTGTAGCGCCAGACCGACACCCCGGCGAGCGAGGTGTTGACGAGGTCCGGGTCGCCGAGCCACAGCCGCGGCTGCACGCCGAGGACCGCGAGCGCGGAGTCGAGCGTGCCGCCGGGCTGGAAGAAGTAGAGGAAGACGAACCCGATCGCGACGCCGTTGATCAGGTACGGGAAGAAGAAGATCCCCTTGAACACGTTCCCCAGCCGGGTGCCGAAGCTCAGCACCGTCGCGAGGTACAGCGCCAGCACCGTCTGCAGCAGGGCGCCCACGAGGTAGAAGAGGCTGACCGCGAAGACCTGGAAGAGCTGCGGCCGGGTGAACAGCTCGACGTAGTTCTCGGCGCCGACGAAGTCGCGGGAGCGGCTCAGGCCGTCCCAGTCCGTGAAGCTGTGCACCACCATGCTGACGACCGGCACGTAGGTGAACGCCACCAGGAACGCGAGCGGGACGAGCAGGTAGAGCCACGCCTGGCGCTGGGGCTGCGATCGGGACATGTCAGCCGATCTCGCCCTGCGCCTCGGCCCACCTCTTGTTGAGGTCGGCGAACACGCCCACGAGGTCTCCCGGCGCCGCTCCCCTGGCGACGTCGACGATCCGCTGCGGGTAGTCCTTGGCGCCCAGGCCGACCTCGGAGGCCTTGTCGATCTGGCTCACCAGGTTGTTCTTCGCCCAGCCGAGCCGCACCAGCTCGACCCCGGCGTCCTCGAACGGCTTGAGGCTCTCCGGCAGCGGCGAGCCCTTGACCGCCGAGATCGACAGCGACTGCTGGGCGTCACCCGACTTGCCGATGAACCAGTCGATCCACGCCCGCGCGGCCTCCTTCGCCTTGCTGTGCTTGTTGATCGCGTAGAGGTAGTCGGGCCGCACGGCCGCACAGAACTTCCCGCCGGTCTGGGCCGGGAACGGCATGAACCCGATGTCCTGCGGGTCACGGCCGGCCTTCGTCGCGGCGGCGCGCATCTGGACCACCGCCCACGACCCGAGCCACATGGTCGCGATCTCGCCGGTGGCGACAAGGTTCTTCGAGTTCTCCCAGTTCGTCGTGTTCGGGTCGGCCTCCGACAGTCCGTTGTGGACGATGTCGTGCAGCAGGGTGTCCACGACGTGGAGGTCCCTGCCCGGTCCCCACGGGTCCTTGGTCTCGGCCAGCTTGTCGTTGGCCGCGGCGTCGCAGCTCGGCGACCCGAGCGCGTTGCCCCAGGTGGTGAGCGGCCAGCCGTCCTTGTAGTTGGTGTAGTACGGGGTCGAGCCGGTCTTCGTCTTGATCGCCCGGAGCGCGTCGAGGAACTCCGCGGGGGTCTTCGGCCAGTCCGTGACGCCGGCCTGCCGCCAGACCGCCTTGTTGTAGACGAACCCGCCCGCAGTGCCGATGTTCGCGAGGCCGTAGACCTTGCCGTCCACCGTCGCGCGGTCGGTGAAGTCGTACTTCGCGGCGAGTTCGTCCGAGGTGCCCAGCGGGGCGAAGAACTGCGGGTACTGGTTGGAGTCGACCGAGCCGGGGATGAGGACGACGTCGCCGTAGTCCTCGCCGCTCATCCGGATCCGGACCTCGCCCTCGTAGTCGGTGAGGCCCTGGAACTCGACCTTCACGCCGGGGTAAACCTTCGCGAACTCGTCGGCGTACCGCTTCGTCGTGCCGTCCTGCACCTGGTCCGTCCGGTTGGTGAGGACCGTGATGGCCCCGGTGACCTTCGCGGGGTCGCCGGGGACCGCGACCACCGGCGCGTCCTCCGCTCCACCTCCACCGCAGGCGGAGAGAGCCAGCGCGAGAACGGTTCCGAGCACTGTCCTGCGTTTCGCCGTCACATCACCCTCCGAACTTAAGCGTTTTAGTTGCTTGACCGGCGCTTAACCTAGACGCAACAGGAACCGGTGTCTACAACGCTTTAGCTACGGAAGGAGCCGGACGTGGGCGCCGCACGGGTGCTTTTCGTCGTTTCACCGGCTAAGGTTCGAGGTGAGCAGTTGAGCGAAGCAGCTGCGTCCTTCAATCCCGAGCCGGATCCCGAGGGGCGAGGAGACTGCGCCGTGTTCACCACCTCCCACCTGCCGTTGCACGTCCAACGCGAAGTGTGCGTGCTCTCCGTGGTCGTGCGAGCGAGCGGAGACGTCGACCAGGACACCGTGGCCGCGCTGCACGACGAGCTGCGCGTCGCCTTCGCGGTCGCCACACCGCCGCACCCGGTGGTGGTGGACCTGTCCGAGGTCACCTTCTTCGGCTCCGCCGGCATCAACGAACTGCTGACCCACCACCGGCTCGCCGCCGCGTCGGGCATCCCCCTGCGGATCGTGGCCACCCACCGGATGGTGCTGCGGCCGCTCACGGCGGCGGGGCTGGGCGACGTCCTGGAGATCCACCCGGACGTCGAGCAGGCCCTGCGGCTCGCCCCGGCCGTCCCTCCCGCTCCTCGTCGCGCCCGCTGACCACCCTCCACAGTGGCCGGTCGCGCTCGGAGCGGGGGTCGCCGACCCCGCCCTCCTGCGTGGCCCGCGCCGTGGTGGTCCTACGATTGCGCGGCTCATCGTGTGGTGAACAGGGCGCTCGCGCGTCGTACCAGGGGAGGCTTCGATGCACGGGGGTCCGACCTCCCGCGCCGCCGCTGACGGACCTTCGCTGAAGCGGTGGTCGGTCTGGATCTCGGCGACGCTCGTCGTGGTGCTGCTCGCGGCCACCGCCGCCGTGCTGCTGGCGATCAGCGAGCTGTCCCAGGCCCGCTCGCGCCTGCTCGACGTGGTCGGCCCGGCCGTGGTCAGCGCGCAGCAGCTCGGCACGGACATCGTCGACCAGGAGAACGGCGTCCGCGGCTACGTGCTCAGTCGCAGCGACGACTTCCTGGAGCCGTACGAGAACGGGCTGGACCGGCAGGCGGCCGCCCGCGAGACGGTCACGGTGCTCGACACGCCGGAGGTGGCCGAGTACGTGCGAGCGCTCGACGCCGCGCTCACGAACTGGCGCACCGAGTACGCCGACCCGGTGATCGCCGCGGTCCGCACCGGCGCCCCCGTCCCGGACGAGGCGATCGGCAAGCGGCGCTTCGACGAGGTCCGCACGGCGCTGACGACGTTGCAGACCGAGCTCGCGGTGCAGCGCGCGAACGGCCGCGCCGCCCTCAACGACTCGGCGAGCCGGATGGCGGTCACCTGCGTGGTCGCCCTGGCGGTGCTGCTGGTCGCGGTCCTGGCCTGCGTGGCCGCACTGCTCTGGTACGTCGTGCGGCCGCTCACCCGGCTGCGCGCCCACGTCGACATGGTGGCGGGCGGCGACTTCGAGCACACGGTGGTCGCCGACGGCACGCAGGAGCTGCGGGCGCTGGGCCGCGACGTCGACTCGATGCGCACGCGGATCGTCGAGGAGCTCGACCACGCGAAGGAGCGCAACCGCGCCCTGGACGCCGCCACCGAGGAGCTGCGGCGGTCCAACGTGGAGCTGGAGCAGTTCGCTTACGTCGCCTCGCACGACCTGCAGGAACCGCTGCGCAAGGTCGCGAGCTTCTGCCAGCTGCTGGAGAAGCGCTACCGCGGTCAGCTCGACGACCGCGCCACCCAGTACATCGACTTCGCCGTGGACGGCGCGAAGCGGATGCAGCTGCTGATCAGCGACCTGCTCGCGTTCAGCAGGGTGGGCCGGATGCGGGACAAGCAGGTCGTCGTCCCCGCGGCCGACCTGGTCGACGAGGCACGCCACAACCTGGCCCAGGCCCTGGAGGAGTCCGGCGCCGAGGTCGAGGTGGGCGACCTGCCGGAGATCCGCGGCGAGGCCCGGCTGCTCGCCAGCGTGTTCCAGAACCTGATCGGCAACGCGGTGAAGTTCCACGGCGACGAGCCGCCGCACGTGCGGATCGACGCGGAGCCCGACGCCGACGGCATGTGGGTGTTCTCGGTGCGCGACAACGGCATCGGCATCGAGGAGCAGTACGCGGAACGGATCTTCGTCATCTTCCAGCGCCTGCACACCAAGGACCGGTACCCCGGCACCGGCATCGGGCTGTCCATGTGCCGCAAGATCGTGGAGCACCACGGCGGCCGCATCTGGCTCGACACGGAGGCGGGTGCGGGCACGACGATCCGCTTCACGCTGCCGCCCGCGAACGCGGACGTGCCGGTGCCGATCGGCTAGAACGCGAGGCCGGGGTGGCAAGCGCTGTGGCACGCCCGGCACGCGCTCAAGAGCCGCCACTCCCCTGCACGCCACCAGCCCACCACACGCCCCAACTCACCGAGCGCGGGCCACGTCCCTAGACCCCGGCGAGCCCGCACTCCCGCGCCACCAGCCCGCCCGTGCCACACCGGACCACCGCGAACACCGTCTTGCCGCCCCTCAGCCCGAGCCGCGCGCCCCAGGCGCTCGACAGCCCGGCGACGAGCGCCATCCCGTTCCCCCGGTGCCCGCCCAGCCGCGACCGCCCGCGCCTCGGCCGGACCGCGGACTGGTCGTCGACCTCCACGGTCACCCGGCACGGTCCGCCGCCGCGGAACAGCCGCAGGCGCCCCGCGCCGGTCGTGTGGTCGAGGACGTTGGCCGCCAGTTCGGTCACGACGAGCTGGACGTCGTAGCAGTGTTCGGCGCCGAGGCCGTCGAGGGCGCCGCGCACCCAGTCGCGCAGCGCCGGCAGGACGACCTGCCGCTCGATCGCCAGGTCGACGATCAGCGACTCGGGGCTCTCCGCCGCGAGGGTCACGGCCGGCTCAGGCGCGGGCCGCGACGAGGCGCAGGCCGCGCAGGTGGGACCGGGCCGCGATCAGCCTCGTGCGGGCGTCGGTCAGCTCGCCGTACTCGAGGTGCTCGTCCGCGGCGGCGACGTGCTCCAGCGCCTGCCGAGGGGCGCTCGCCGCCTTGGCGACGGCGGTGGCCAGGCAGCGGCGGGCGTGTTCCGACCGCACGGCCAGGTCTGCCCCGGACGTCGCCCGGATGGAGGCGAGGACGTCGCGGAGCGCGCTGTCGAACGAGCTGTGGTTCACAGTGGGGCCGCCTTCGGACAGTCGGGACACGGGGCGCCGACTGCTTGACGCCGATCCCGGCTACCCGCCCTCGATCTGATCAAACGAGCGGCGGGCCGGGCGATCCCTCACGAACAGGTGAAGAGCACGGGGCACGGGGCGTAGCTGAGCGCCGCCCTCGCCTCCGGCTGGAGCCCCTCGCCCGGGCCGGCCGCGCACCCGGACACCACGAGCAGGTCGGCCGGCGAGGACCAGGTCGCCGACCGCACCGGTTCGACGACGACGCCGGGACACGCGGAGCGCGCCAGGGCGACCGCCTCGTCCAGCGCGTCGCGGCTGCCGGGGTGCGGACGGCTCAGCAGGCGCAGCCGGGTGGACCGGCGCGCGCGGCAGAACGCGATCGCGCGCCGGAGCACTCCCCCGCTCCCCACCGGTCCGAGGACCGCCGTCACCACGCCGAGGTCCCGGGCGCCGGTGCCGCCGAGCACCACGACGTCCCGCAGGTCCCTCCCGGCCAGTGGCGGCACGGCCGACGCGGACTCCCGCGAGACCACGACCAGCGCGCCCTCCCAGCGCGCGGTCGGGTGGCCGTGTTCGACGTGGACGGACAACCCGGCGTGCTCGGCCGGCAGCGCCGCGACGGCCGCGTGTGCCGAGGCGTCGTGCTCCCCGGCGTGCACCACCAGTCCGACGCCGAGCGCCTCCGCGCACGAGGCGGCCCACCGCACTCCGGCGACGCCGCAGTCCCCCAGGTCCACCAGCACGCAGGTCGCCGTGATGCCGACGGGATCCGGCGCGAGGGCCGTCATCGCGGCACGCTCGCCAGGAGTTCGTTCATCGCCTGTCCTCTCACGGAGGGTCACCCGCGGGTGGCGCGCCGCAGATCTGCGCGCCACCCGCTGCGGATCAGCCCCGGCTCGTCTTCAGGTAGGCGATGTAGGTGTCCGCCGCCGCGCGGGCCCGTTCCCGCAACGCCTGCGGGTCCGTGCCCGCCGCGGCCTTGAGGCCCTCGCAGCTCGCCGCGAGGGCGTCCGGCCCGAGCACGCTCATGGCCGTGTCGGGCAGCTCGTCCTTCATGCACCGAGTGGCCCGCCCGACGGCGTCGGGGCTGCAGTAGTCCTCCGGCGAATAGCACTTCTCGGCCACGCGGTCGAGAACGGGTTTGCTGCGCGCGTAGATCAGTTCCATCCCGCCGAGCCCGGACACCGCCTGGGGCAGCACGACCTCGGTGAGCTGCTGCACGTCCTTGCGTTGAGCACCGGGTTCGAGCTGCGCGGCGCAGACGCGCGACATGAACTCCTCCCGCGAGATCTTCGTCAGCGTGCCGACGGTGTCGCTGAAGTTGCCGAGGCACGCGAGCGCGTTCGCGGCCGTGGGAGCGAGCACCAGCGGCACCGCCGCGCACAACGCCGCCAGCACAGTCGTCCTCGTCTTCATGTCGTCCTCCTGGGATCGCCGCGGTTCGGTCCACCTGCTGGTACCCCGGGCGCATGCGCGACACCACAAGGGTCGACCGCATCGGGTGAGGGCTCACGGGGAGTGACGCCGGGTCCTCTTCGGACGGTCCGCGACCCCGCCACCGCTCACCCCGGTGACACGGGCGGCGGTGATCGCCTGCATCATCTGCGTCATGCGCAGCTCACTGTTCAACCACGAGGAACGGTCCGTCGAGCCGGGAAGCTTCCAACTGCAGAACGAACGCATGCTGAAGGTGGACCTCACCGGCAGCGGCGGGTTCTTCTTCGCCAAGCAGGGGTCGATGGTCGCCTACCAGGGCGACGTCGACTTCGCCTACGAGGGCGCGGGCGGTCTCGGCAAGCTGTTCAAGAAGGCCTTCACGGGTGAAGGCATGTCGCTGATGAAGGTGTCGGGCAGCGGGGACGTGTTCCTCGCCCAGGACGCCGACGAGATCTTCGTGCTGTACCTGGAGGACGAGTCCGTCACCGTCAACGGCAAGAACGTGCTGGCGTTCGACAGCACGCTCAAGTGGGACATCAACCGCACCGAGGGCGCGTCGATGCTCAGCGGTGGCCTGTTCAACACCACGTTCACGGGCACCGGCGCGCTGGCCGTCACCGCCTACGGCACGCCGGTCGTGCTGAACGTGGACGTGCCCACGTTCGTCGACATGCAGTCCGCGGTGCTGTGGTCCACCTCGCTGCAGTCCTCGATCCGCAAGACGGCCAAGCTCGGCGCGGTCATCGGGCGCGGGTCGGGCGAGGCGTACCAGCTCGCCCTGCAGGGTCAGGGGATCGTCGTCGTGCAGGCCTCGGAGGGCCACCCGGTGCCGACCGCGCAGTAGGCGCTCAGCGGACCCGTTCGCCGGCGACCCAGACGCCGGCGACGGTCCGCGTGGCCGTGCCGTCGCCCTCGAGCAGGAGCAGGTCCGCCCGCTTGCCGGGCGCGACCTCGCCCCGGTCCGCCAGGCCGAACACCTTGGCGGGCAACGACGTCGCGGCCGCCAGTGCCTCCACCGGCGTCAGTCCGGCGGCGGTCAGCAGCTCCAGTTCCCGGTGCATCGACTCGCCGTGCCTCGGGGCGAACGGGGCACCGGGCGCCGAGTTGGCGTCGGTGCCGGCGAGCACGGGGACGCCGGCCGCGTGGAGCTTGGCGACCGTGTCGCGGGCGTGCTCGTAGCGGAAACCGGCCGCTCCGAACGCTTTCGCGGTGCCTTCCATCATCGTGAGCGTCGGCGACGACACCGTTCCCGCGTCCCGCATGCGGGCGGTGGTGTCATCGTCGAGCACGGCGTCGAGCGGCGCGTGGGTGATGACGTCGACACCGGCCCGCACGGCGACGCGGAACGCGCCCGTCGTGACGGCGTGCGCGACGACCAGCAACCCCTGTTCGTGTGCCTCCCGCACCAGGGCGTTCACGGTCGGCTGGTCCATCCCCTCCGGCGGCGCGGCCTCCGTGACGATCTTGAGGTAGTCGGCCCCGTCGGCGACGCGGCGGGCGACGAACGCCCGTGCCTCGCCTGGGTTCGTGACGACGCCCTCCGCGGGGAAGCCGGGCATCCCGGCGTGGTGACCGCCTGCCCCGACCGCTGGAATGGTGGCGCTCAGCACCTGGGCCACGCCCTTCTGCCGGCGCATCTCGTCGACGAACGCGACCGGCCACGCGCCCATGTCCAGACCGGTCGTGACGCCCCAGCGCGCGAGGCCCTCCAGGTCGGCGCGGCCGCGCACGACGTGCACGTGCGTGTCGATCAGGCCCGGCAGCAGCACGTGCCCGGTGCCGTCCACGACGGTGTCGGCCGTGCCGTCCGCCAGCACCAGGTCGCCGAACACCACCCGGCGCGGCCCGCTCACCGCTGAGCCGTCGAACACGCGCACGTTCTCGATCGCCGTCGTCATCGCGCCCTCCTCGCAGATACCTTTTACGAAAGCTATCACGAAAGGCATCCGGTAGAATCCAGAGCATGTCCTCGCTGTCCCTCGCGCAGCACGCCGTGCGGCTGCACACGGTGCTGGAACGCCCGATCGCCGAAGTGCTCAAGCAGCACGGGTTGTCCCGCGGCGAGCTCGACGTGCTGGGGGCGCTGGCCTCGGGCGGTGACGCGCGTCCTCAGGAGCTCTCGTCCCAGCTGCTGCTCACGACGGGCGGCCTCAGCAACATCCTGCGCCGACTGGAGAACGACGGGCACGTCACGCGCGAGGCGAGCCGCACCGACGCGCGCAGCAGCATCGTCCGCCTTACCGCACAAGGGGAAGAGGTCGCGTGGAAGACCGGCGCGGCCGTCACCGAGGTGATCGAACGCGCGCTCGCCGCCGTGGACCCGTCCGTCGTCGAGGCCGCCGACGACCACCTGCACCGCGTCCTCGTCGCGCTGGACGAGGACGACCCGGTGCACCGCACCTTCAGCTGATCACGGCGTTGAGCCCGCTCGCCTGCGTGCGCCAGTCGACCTGGTTGTTCGCGCCGCCGGCCCAGCGCTGGCCGATCCGGTTCAGCGCGTCGCGGTCCGCCGCCCAGACCGAGTCGGACTGCTGACGCGCGAACTGCTGGTACGCCACGGAGTTCGTTGCTTTGACCAGATCGTTGAGGTAGCGCAGGAAGATGCCCTTGAACTGCTTCTGGTTGTCGTCACAGGCGTTTGTGCCGGTGTCGCACGACTCTGTCAGCACGCCACCGCGCACGAGCACGGGGCTCGCGATCGCGGAGTCCGCGAGACGCCGGGCCGCGTCGAGGTACCTGCTGTCCCCGGTCGCCCGCCAGACCTCGGTGAAACCGCCGATTCCCAGGCCCTGGTTGTAGGTCCACACGGTCTGGCCGTTGTTGCGGCAGTCGCCGGTGAGCCCGTCGTTCACGAGCCCGGTGCCCCCGACCAGCCCACTGGCGAGGTACCAGTCCGCAGCGGTGCGGGCACGCTGCAGCCACGTCGTGTCGCCGGGCGTGCGGCAGTGGATCGACGCGGTGAGCCTGAGGTACTGGCCGTTCGTCACGGCGTTCTTGTACGTGCGCTCGCGATCCCACCAGACACCGCCGCCGCACGTGCGCGTGTCCCAGTACTGGTGCACGTACGACGCGATGGTGGTCGCCATGGCGAGATAGCGCTGATCGCCCGTGCGGTCGTAGGCGGCCACCCAGGCAAGACCCCACCACGCGCTGTCGTCGATCGACCGGCTGATGAAGTTCCCTTCGATCGGGTCCGTGCTCCGCTGCCCCGCCGGGAACGCGCCGCGGTTGACGTCGAAGGTCCGCGCGATCACCCAGTCGTACTCGCGCAGTCCGGAGTCCATCACGGCGGTGAGCGTCGTCGCCGAGTTCCACCAACTCGACGGCCACCACGCCGTAGAAGGGTTGTAGGAGTACATCAGCGCGTCGGCCGCGGCACGAGCTCTGCTCGGCACGGGCCGTGCCCACGCCGTGCAGCTGCCCTCCTGGTGCGCCGCCTCCCGCCCGCACGCACGCACCGCGCCACCGAAGTGCCGGCCACGCGGATCCCTGGTGGCGAACAGGTTCGTGCGCACCGAGGTCGCGCCCGCCGGTGTCGCGACCCGCCCCAGCGACGACCCGCCCGGCCAGCTCGCCCCGCCGTCCCACGACCGGTCGAGCCACACCTCGTCGCCCGGCCCGCCCGCCTCGACGCTCCCCCACGCCATCCCGTTCAGGTCGGTGTGCAGGCGGATGACGCGACCGTGCAACGTGGTCGGCGGCACGGGTTGCGCGTCACCGTTGGCCTGCCCCGCACCGGTCCGGTCGCACAGCACGTCGCAGACCGTCGGGTAGATCCAGTCCGTGCACGTCACACCCGCCGCGTCGCCGCACGCGCGGATCAGGCCGCGCCGGTGCTGAACGGGGTCGGTGACGTTGTACATCAACGTCCTCGTGCCGGTCCACGTGCCGGGGATGCTCGCCCGCCCCAGCAGCCCCTCCCAGCTCGTGCCGCCGTCCCAGGACCGGTCGAGCCACACCGAGTCGCCGGCGACGCCGTCGTCGATGCTGCCCCACGCCATGCCGTCGCGGTCGGACACGTGCAGCACGAGCCGGCGGCCGTTGATCCGCTTCTCCGGCACCGGGAAGGTCTCCTGGGCGGCCTTCGACGGGTCGAGGGTGTCGCAGGACAGCACGCATACGGCGGCGGCGACCAGCGGCGCGGTGCTGTGTGGCGGACTGCTGGGCGGTGCCTGGGAAAGCGGAGCCAGTGCCACCAGGACGGCCACGACGAAGTTCAGCACCCCGACCACACTCCCCGCATCCGTGGGAACGCTCTCATGGTCTTGGGGTGGCGGGACGCGGGTCAACGGCGTGACCGGTTCTTGTCCCGGACAAGAACTCCGGTCAGGCGATGGAGGCCGCGCAGCTCATGGCCGCCGTCGGCGCCGCATCCCCGTGCGTGCGCAGCAGATGCGCCTCTCCCCACACCCGCACCGTCTCCCCGTACGGCGTGAGCCGGTAGATCACGGGCGCCGGCACCGGCCCGGTCTCCACCCGCTCGACGAGCCCGTCCGCCTCCAGCTCGCGCAGCTCCGGGGACGGCGGCGTCACCTGGGAGACGAACTGGGTCGCGGTCGACCGCCGCGCCGGGGCGTGATCCGGGACACGAGGGCAACCAAAACGGCCTCCGATCGCATGGGTAGGGGTGAGGGCACCTGACGGGTGCCCCTGACCCGGTGGAGAGTCGCGGTGCGCAGAGGACGGTTGATCGCGGCAGCTGTGTTCGCGCTGGCTGTCGCGGGCATCGCGGTCCCCACCCTCACCCTCGTGGACGTGCGGCGGCCGCCCGAGCAGCGGCCGACGGTGGTCCGGACCGACGACATGACGTGGCGGAGCACGCCCTCCTCGACGCCGGGCCGCCCGTGACGGCACCGGGCTGGGAAGCCGAGTTCACGCGCGTCTACGACCGGTGCGTCGACTCGATGCGCTTCACCGCGTTCCTCATGTGCGGCAACTGGCACGAGGCCGAGGACGTGCTGCAGTCGGCGTTCCTCAAGCTGTACCTGGCCCAGCCGGACATCACCGACGGCATCGAGGCGTACCTGCACCAGATCGTTGTGCGGACCTTCATCGCCGAACGGCGGCGGGTGCGCTGGCGCCGCGAGAAGCTGACCGACGCGCCGCCCGAGAGCCTGGTCGTCACGCCCGGCGCGGAGGACGGGCTCGTGGTGTGGGAGGCGTTGTCGACGATGCCCGCACGCCAGCGCGCGGTGCTGGTGCTGCGCTACTGGAACGACATGAGCGTGGAGGACGTCGCCGCCGCGCTGAAGTGCTCGACCGGCACGGTGAAGTCGCAGAGCAGCAAGGGGCTGGAGACGTTGCGGCGCAGGCTGGGACCGGAGTTCGACCGGTCGGGGCTGGAGGCGTGATGGACCACGAGGACACCCTGCGGGACACCTTCTCCTTGCTGGGAGGGGAGGTCGCGCCACCGAACGGCAACTCGGCCGCAGGGGTGATCAGGCGCGGCCGGGCCGTGCGGTCGCGCCGGCGCACGGCCGCGGTGATCGGCAGTGCCCTCGCCACGGCCGCGGTCGCCGCGCTGGCACTGGTGCTCCTGCCCGATCCACCGTCCACACCGGACCCTGGCCCGCCGCTGCCGTCCACCACTGTGCTCACGACGCCGAGCGGCGGACCTTCCACCACGCGGTGACCAAGGCCTGTGTCGAGGTCCGGGTCCGCGACACAGGCCCTAGTAGGCCGAGAGGATCTGGTGGTTCCACCACAGGTCGAGCTTGTCGAGGACGTCGATGTTGCCCTGCTTCTTGAGCGTGCCGATCATGAGGGTCTTGCTGTCCACCCACCACACCTGCGCGGTGTCGCCGTCGAGGAAGCACGTCGTGAACTCGTTGGGCAGCGGCCCGGACACGTCGCGGTAGAACAGCGCGTAGTGGATCGGGTCGGACTTGGGCCGGCACCCGCCGCGGTCGTCCATCCGCGGGATGCCCCGGCTCGTGACCACGGCCTGGAAGTACGCGTTCTGCGCGGCGGCGTCGGCGAACAGGCGGAACTCGGCCTCGGTCGGCGGCGGGGCGAACGGGTCGTCGGCGTTCGCGGTGGTGCAGCGGGCCATGGCGACGGTGCCGTTCTCCGCCTTGACGGGCTTGCAGGAGTTGGCGGTCCGGTAGACGGCCGGGATGGCCGCCTGCAACGTGTCGTCCTGCGGCGTCCGGGTCGTCGTGGTGGTCGTCGGCGTGGTGGTGGTGACGGTGGTGGAACTCGTGCTGCTCGTGGACGAGGTGGTCGTGGTGCCCTGGCCACCGATGATCTTGTCCTTGTTGGCGACGATCAGCGAGGTCACGACGATGCCGAGCACGAGCGCGAGGGCGCCGACGACCATGCCCGCCCGCTTCGTGCGACTGGCAGAGGCCGGGTGGTGGGGGCTCTGGAACGGGGGTGACGTGGGCGGGCCGAGGGGCGCCGTCGGGTGGTGGTAGCGGGGCTGCGGTTGAGGTTGGGCGACGGGCAGCGGGAGGCCGTGTGCCGGACTCGGGTGCTGCGGCCACGTGGTGTGGGCCGCGTGGCCGCCGGGAGGTGTGGCGGGGCCGGGCTGCCCGGCGGGAGTGGGCTGGGACGCCGGACCGGACTGGACGGCCCCCGCGCCGACAGGTCCACCGGCGGGCGGCGTCACGGGTCCCGCCGAAGCCACGCCCGCACCGGGTCCGGCCGGAGCCACGCCCGCACCGGCACCTGCTCCCGCCGAACCAGCGGGCGACGCCAGCGCCTCCGCCGCCGCCCGTGCCAGCTCCCCCGCCGTCGCGTACCGGTCGGCCGGGTCCTTGGCCATGCCCTTCGCGATCACCGCGTCCAACGCCTGCGGCACGGCCGGGTTCAGCGGTGACGCCTTCGGCGGTTCCTCCTTCATGTGCGCCCAGATCTGGGCCGCCGTGCCGTCCGCCGTGAACGGCCGCCGCCCCGACAGGCAGGCGAACAGCACGCACGCCAGCGCGTACACGTCGGCCCGGCCGTCCACCGGCCCGCTCTCGAAGCGTTCCGGGGCCATGTAGTCGAGGGTGCCGACGACGGAACCGGAGGCGGTCAGGGCCGTGGCCGCCGGGGACGAGCTGCGGGCGATGCCGAAGTCCACCAGGTAGACGAAGTCGCCGGAGGTCACGAGGACGTTCGACGGCTTCACGTCGCGGTGCACGAGGCCGTCGGCGTGGGCGGCGTCGAGCGCGCTCGCGACCTGGTCGACGATCCGCACGGCCCGCGCGGGGTCGAGGAAGCCCTCCCGGATCAGGTCCGAGAGGTCGGCGCCCTCGACGAGCCGCATGTCGAGGTAGAGGCGGCCGTCGATCTCGCCGTAGGCGTGGATCGGGATGACGTGCGGCTCGCGCAGCCGTGCCACGATCTGCGCCTCGCGGCGGAAGCGGGCGCGGTAGTCCTCGTCGTCGTGGTAGCCGGGCGAGAGCCTCTTGAGCGCCACGAACCTGTCGTGCGCCGTGTCGTAGGCCCGGTGCACCTCGCCCATCCCGCCGCGACCGAGGAGCTCCTCGATCCGGTACGGCCCGAACGTCTCTTCCGTCATCGTCCCCGTGTTCCCGAGCGTGTGGTCCCGTTCGAGTCGACGCGCGCCGGCCGCCACGCGTTCCACCGGACAGCAGCCTACGAAATCCGCTGACCGGACGGTGCGAGGACCGGCATCTCGGGACCGTCGTCGCTCAGCGGGGGCCGAGCGGCAGCACCCTCGACAGGACGGGCACGGTGGCCGCGGCGACGATGGTGTGCATGAGGATCAGCGCGATCGAGTTCACCGGCGCGGCGCCTCCCGCGAGGATGCCCAGGTCCGGGATCCACGAGACCACGACCACGGCGGGGACCAGCACGCGCAGCACCTTGCGCGGGTCGCGGGCGAACCGGCGCACGAGGTACCAGCCGAGCGTGCCGAGCAGGATGCCGAGCACGGTGGCGGGCGCGTACTCGGCGAACGCGAGACCCATCCGCTCGGTGCCCTCGGGCACGAACCTGCCCGCGACCAGGGCGATCAGCGCGTTGACGGCGATCGAGACCACGGCCGCGCCGAGCAGGCCGACGACGACCTCGCCGGCGCTGGGCGCGAGAACGGAGGAACGAGCCGGGAAGCTGGTGTCGGCCATGAGCCCTGTCCTTAGGTAGGCTGAATTGCAAGCGGTCACTTGCATTCAAGGTAGCCATCCGGCCACGCTGATGCAAGTGCTCACTTGCATACATCGAGGAGGGTGCGTGGCCGGCCGGGTGACCGACGAGACGGTGTTCGACGCGGCGCTGGCGGTGATCGCCGACCAGGGCTACGAGCGCGCGACCACCCGCGCCATCGCGGACGCCGCCGGGATCAACGAGGCGACGCTGTTCCGCCGGTTCACGTCCAAGCAGAACCTGCTGCGGCTCGCGGTGCGCGCCAACTTCGCCGGGTTCGCGCTCGACCTCGACGCGCCGAGCGACGACGTGGAAGCCGACCTGATCACGATCCTGAGCTACTACACGCACCTGTACGAGACGCGCGGCGGCGTGGTGATGACCTTGATGCGGGAGGCGAAGTTCAGCCCCGAGGTCGCCGCGGTGCTCACCGAGCCGGAGAAGCTGCTGGAGCGCGTCGACGAGGTGGTCCTGCACCACCAGCGGCGGGGCGCGCTCGTCACCGAACCGCCGCGGCACACGTTCTTCGCGCTGGTCGGGCCGGTGATGATGCGGTCGATCGCGCGCCGGGTCGACCAGCGGGCCACGCAGGCGCCGGCCGACCCGAAGGCCGTCGTGCGCCGGTTCCTCGACGGCCACCGCCCCTGAACCCGAAGGGGCGGAAGCGGGCCAGAGCCAGCCGCTGTTCTCCGCGTCCAGGAGCAGTCCACTCCGGAGCCTTTGCGCTCAGGCGGTTTGTCCCGACGGCTGTTCGGGTGGTTTCTCCTCGGCGAACTCGATGTTCATTTGGTTGCTCGTTGACACGCCCCGCGGGCACTCGGCAGGCTGCACCGTCCCTGTGATCGAAAGGTGCCGCTCGTCATGAAAATCCGTTTCGTCTTACCGGCCCTCGCCCTGCTCGCCACCGCGTTCGCCACCCCTGCCGCGGCCGCCGCGGAGCCCATCTCGGCCGCCGACGCCTGCTACACGTGGGGCCGCACCCTGTCGCAGGGCGCGTCGGGCGAGGACGTGCGCCAGCTGCAGATCCGGGTCGCGGGCTACCCCGGCTACGGCGCGGTGCTCGGCATCGACGGCCAGTTCGGCCCGGCCACGAAGGCGGCCGTGACCCGCTTCCAGCAGGCCTACGGCCTCGGCGCCGACGGCATCGCGGGCTCCGCGACGTTCTCGAAGCTCTACGCCCTGCAGGACAACGACTGCACGCCGGTCAACTTCTCCTACGACGAGCTGAACAACTGCAACTCGGACTGGTCGGGCGGCAACGTCTCGGCGGCCACCGCGCGCGCCAACGCGTTGGTGTCCATGTGGAAGCTGCAGGCCATGCGGCACGCGATGGGCGACCGCCCGATCGACGTCAACGGCGGCTTCCGCAGCGTCTCGTGCAACAACGCGGTCGGCGGCGCCGCCGGCAGCCGGCACCTCTACGGCGACGCGGTCGACCTGGGCGCGGGCGCGCAGGGCTTCTGCAACCTCGCGCGGCAGGCGCGCAACCACGGCTTCAACGAGATCCTCGGCCCGGGCTACACCGGCCACAACGACCACGTGCACGTCGCGCACAAGTCGAGCCGGTTCTGGTCGGCGCCGAGCTGCGGCATCTAGGCCGGCTGGTCCTCCACGGCCTGCACGGGCGGGCTCGCCGCGAGCCACTCGAGCTCCGCGGCGAGCACGCCGAGCTGGAACCTCGACTGGACCCCGAGCAACGACTGCAGGCGCGCGATGCGCCGGTTCAGCGTGCGCAGGCTGACGTCGAGCTCTCGTGCGATCGCGCGGTCGGTCGCGCCGGTGCGCATGAGCCGCAGCAGGCGCTGGGTCGCCACCGTGGGCTCCTGGCTCACCGGCAGGTGGGTGACCACCCCCGGTGTTACGCGGGTCACAGCCATGTGGCGACTCTATGTCGGACTATTGGCGGCAGTCAATCAAAAGTCGGCGGTTTTCTGTCAGATGGCAGCTATCTTCAGGTTGAGGACCGCCATTAGAGTGGTCGGACATGCCGAGAGGCGGGCGCATGTCAGGGATGCGCCCGCCTCTCGGCGTGCAGAGTCCATGCGAGAAGAACGCCTACGTAGCGTGCGACGAGAGCTGCATCTCCGACGCCGCGGCCACCTCACCCAGCCGCGCGTCCAGCACCTCCGGCGACAGCACGTGCCGCACCACCATCGCCGCCGCCCCCAGCGCCCCGGCGGTCACCCCGGCCGTGGACGCCACGATCCGCAGGTTCTCCGTGGCCAGCGGCAACGACCGCCGGTAGATCGACTCGCGCACCCCCGCCAGCAGCATCTCCCCCGCCTCCGCCAGCAGGCCCCCGATCACCACGAGCGACGGGTTGAACATCGAGACGCACCCCGCGAGCACCTCGCCGATGTCCCGGCCGGCCTGCCGCACCACGCGCCCGGCCTCCAGGTTGCCGGCGCGGACGAGGTTGACCACGTCCGCCGTCGAGTGCGCCGGGTGTCCCAGCTCGCGCAGCCGGGCGGCCAGCGCGGGGCCCGCGGCCACGGCTTCGAGGCACTCGGTGTTGCCGCACCGACACAGCGCCGAGCCGCCGTCGGGCACGCGGATGTGCCCGAGGTCGCCGGCCGCGCCCGCCGCGCCCCGGTGCAGGACGCCGTTGCTGATCAGGCCCGCGCCGATGCCGGTGGCAGCCTTGACGACGATCATGTGCGCCACGTCGGGGTGGGCGGCGGTGTGCTCGCCCAGGGCCATGAGGTTGACCTCGTTGTCCACCAGGACCGGCACGTCGAACTCCGCCGCGATCGCCGCCGGGACGTCGACGCCGTCCCAGCCCGGCATGATCGGCGGGTTGTTCGGGCGGCCCGTGGAGTGCTCGACCGGACCAGGCAGGCCGATGCCGACGCCCGCGATCTCGCGGGTGGCGAGGCCGGTGAGCTGCGCGCGCCAGGTCGCCACCAGCAGCGGGAGGATGACCGACGGGCCGTCGGCCACGTCCATCGCCACCTCCTCCACGGCGAGCAGGCGGCAGGACAGGTCGGAGATGGCGACCATGGCGTGGGTGGCGCCCACCTCGGCCGCGAGCACGACGGACGCGGCCGGGTTGAAGCCGAAGCGGCCCGCCGGGCGGCCGCCGGTCGACTCGCCCGTGCCGCTGTCGCTGACCAGGCCCGCCGCGACCAGCAGGTCGAGGCGGGCGCGCACGGTGGATCGGGCGAGGCCGGTCGCGGCCACGATCTCCGCTCGGGTGCGCGGGCTGCCGTCCATCAGCATGCGCAGCACTGCGGCAGGCGAACCCGCTTCTACACCCAAGGTGCTCTCCATCGAACAATTGTCACATCGGAACCGGGAGGCGGTCGGGATCAGCCCCCGGAGCTGAACGCCGCGTCGAACGAGGCCGAGGGCGGGTCGAAGGCGTTGCGGCGGATGAACTCCAGCGCCTCCGGGGCGCCGACGAGCCGGTCCATGCCGGCGTCCTCCCACTCCACGCTGATCGGGCCCGCGTAGCCGATCGTGTTGAGCATCCGGAACGACTGCTCCCACGGCACGTCGCCACGGCCCGTGGAGACGAAGTCCCAGCCCCGCCGCGGGTCCGCCCACGCGAGGTGCGAGCCCATCCGCCCGTTGCGGCCGTTGCCGACCTGGCGGCGGGCGTCCTTGCAGTCGACGTGGTAGATCCGGTCGCGGAAGTCCCACAGGAACCCGACCGGGTCGAGGTCCTGCCAGACGAAGTGCGACGGGTCCCAGTTGAGGCCGAACGCCGGCCGGTGCCCGATGGCCTCCAACGCGCGCACGGTCGTCCAGTAGTCGTACGCGATCTCCGACGGGTGGACCTCGTGCGCGAACCGGACGCCGACCTCGTCGAACACGTCGAGGATCGGGTTCCAGCGGTCGGCGAAGTCCTGGTAGCCCGCGTCGATCATCGACTGGGGCGCCGGCGGGAACATCGCGACGGTCTTCCAGATCGACGACCCCGTGAAGCCCACGACCGTGTCGACGCCGAGCTTCGCTGCGGCCCGCGCGGTCATCTTCATCTCCTCGGCCGCGCGCCGCCGCACACCCTCGGGGTCGCCGTCGCCCCAGTTGCGGGCGGATAGGATGCCCTGGTGCCGCTCGTCGATCGGGTCGTCGCAGACGGCCTGGCCGGTGAGGTGGTTGGAGATCGTCCACACCTTCAGGTCGTGCTTCGCGAGGATCTCGAGCCGCTCGGCGACGTAGGAGTCGTCCTCGGCCGCGCGCCACGGGTCGAGGTGGTCGCCCCAGCAGGCGATCTCCAGGCCGTCGTAGCCCCAGCCCGAGGCGAGCCGGCAGACCTCCTCGAACGGCAGGTCGGCCCACTGGCCGGTGAACAACGTGATCGGACGTGCCATCTCGACGATCCTCCCTCAGACCTGCTGCCACGTACCGGACGTCGCGCTCGCCTCGACGGCGGCGAGCACCCGCTGCACCCGCAGTCCGTCGGCGAACGTCGGCTCCGGGTCCACCCCCGCCGCCACCGCCCGCACGAAGTCCACGGCCTGGTGCGTGAACCCGTGCTCGTACCCGAGCCCGTGCCCGGCGGGCCACCAGGCGCCGACGTACGGGTGCTCCGGTTCGGTGACGATGATCCGGCGGAACCCGGCGACGGACGAGTCCTCGGTGCCGTCGAAGAACTCCAGCACGTTCATGTCCTCGAAGTCGAACGCCAGGCTGCCCGCGGAGCCGTTGATCTCGATGCGCAGCGCGTTCTTGCGGCCGTTCGCGAACCTGGTCGCCTCGAACGAGCCCAGCGCGCCGCTGTCGAACCGCGCCAGGAACAGCGCGGCGTCGTCCACGGTGACGGGACCGGTCTGTCCGGTGGCGGCGGTACCGGACAGACCGGAGTGCGCGGAGGCGAGCGGGCGCTCGGGCACGAACGTCACGAGCGTGCCCATCACCTCGCTGATCGTGTCACCGAGGATGAACTGGGTGGCGTCGACGATGTGCGCGCCGATGTCGCCCAGCGCGCCCGAGCCCGCCTTCTCCTTGTCGAGCCGCCAGGACAGCGGCGCCTCCGGGTCCACGATCCAGTCCTGCAGGTACTGGGCGCGCACGTGGTGGATCCGCCCGAGCCTGCCCTGGGCGACCAGGTCGCGCGCCAGGCCCAGCGCGGGCACCCGGCGGTAGGTGAAGCCGACCATCGCGCGCACGCCGCGCTGCGCCGCGCGGGAGGCCGCCTCCGCCATGGCGACGGCCTCGTCGACGGTGTTGGCCATCGGCTTCTCGCACAGCACGTGCTTGCCCGCGTCGAGCGCGGCGATCGCGATCTCGGCGTGCGTGTCGCCCGGTGTGCAGATGTCCACGACGTGCACGTCGTCGCGGTCCAGCACGGACTTCCAGTCGGTCGTCGACTCCGCCCAGCCGAGCTTCTCGGCGGCCGCGCCGGTGCGGTCGGCGTCGCGGCCCGCGAGCACGGACATCACCGGCCGCACCGGCAGGTCGAAGAAGCGCGGCGCGACCCGCCACGCCTGGGAGTGCGCGGCTCCCATGAAGGCGTGGCCGATCATCGCGATGCCCAGTTCAGTCACCGTGTGTCCTCTCAGGACTCGAAAGCGGTCGGCAGGTAGCGGTCGACGTTGTCCTTGGTGACGACCGGCGCGTACAGCTGGACCTCGCGCGGGACCTCGACCTCGACCAGGTCGCCCAGTGCCTTGCCCTGCACGGCGAGCCGCGCGAGGCGGATGCCGTCGGCGCCCTGGGTGGACGGGTAGATCACGGTCGCCTTGTGCGGGCCGTTGTCCGCCTTGATCTCGCGCATGACGTTGGCCGAGCCGGCACCGCCGACCATGAAGAACTCGCTGCGGCCGGAGTTCTTGATCGCGGCGGTGACGCCGACGCCCTGGTCGTCGTCGTGGTTCCAGATGGCGTCGATCTTGCGGGCGGCCTGCAGCAGGTTCGCCGCGGCCTTCTCGCCGGACTCCACGGTGAACTCGGCCGCGACGCGGTTGCTGACCTTCAGGCCGCAGCCCTGCAGCGCGTCCGCGAAGCCCTTGCTGCGGTCCTGGGTCAGCGGCAGCGAGTCGATGCCGGCGATCTCCGCGACCACGGCGTCGGTCTTGCCGTTGAGCTTCTGGCAGACGTACGTGCCGGCCGAGACGCCCATGCCGTAGTTGTCGCCCAGCACCGTGGAGCGGGCGGCGAACGGGCTGTCGAACTCGCGGTCGACGTTGATCACCGTGATGCCGGCCTTCATCGCCTTGAGCGCGACCGGGGTGAGCGCCGCGCCGTCGAACGGCAGCAGGACGATCGCGTCCACCTTGTCGTTGATGAAGGTCTCGACCTGGCTGATCTGGAGGTTGGGGTCGTTGGTGCCCTCGACGACGCGCAGCTCGACGTCGGAGTACTTGCCGGCCTCCTTCTTCGCCGCGTCGGTGATCGCGGCCATCCAGCCGTGGTCGGCGGCCGGGGCGGAGAAGCCGATGACGACCTTCTTGCCCGGTTCGTCGTTGGCGACCTTCACCCCGCCGCCCTGGTTGCCTCCGCCCTGGGGCTCGGGCGTGTTGCCGGTGCAGGCGGTGAGCGTCAGTGCTGACGCAGCGACGAGAACGGAGATTCTCTTGAAGCGCATGGGTTTCTGCTCTCCTAGGGTGGCGGCGGTCGGGAACGCGGCGTCAAGCGCCGCTGCGTCGGGCGAGCCGCTGCTGGAGGAGGACGGCGACCACGATGATCGCGCCCTTCGCGACGGCCTGGGCGGAGATGGAGAGGTTGTTCAGGGTGAAGACGTTCGACAGCGTGGTGAAGATCAGGACGCCGAAGACGGTGCCGGCGATCGTCCCGCGGCCACCGGAGAGCAGCGTCCCGCCGATCACGACCGCGGCGATCGCGTCGAGCTCGTAGAGGCCGCCGTGCGTGGCGCTGCCGGTGGTGGTGCGGGCGATGAGCATGACGGCGGCGAGACCGCAGCACAGGCCGAGCAGCGTGTAGAGCATGACGGTGTGCCGCCGGACGTCGATGCCCGCGAGCCGGGCCGCCTCGGGGTTGCCGCCGACCGCGAACGTGCGGCGCCCGAACGTGGTGCGGTTCAACAGGACCCAGCCGCCGACGGCGACGAGCGCGAAGATCACCACGAGCACCGGCACCCCGAGCACCGAGGCGTCGAAGAACGCGGCGAAGCCCGGCACGTTCACGATCTGCGTCTTGCGGTTGGAGATGATCTCGGCGAGACCGCGTGCGGCGGCGAGGCTCGCCAGGGTCGCGATGAACGCGACGACCCGTCCGTAGGCGATGAGCGCGCCGTTGACGAGGCCGCACGCACCACCCACCAGCAACGCCGTGAACACCATGACGATCCAGTGCGAGTCGTTCGCGATCCCTTGTGTGGCGAGCGTGGTGGCCCACACCGAGGACAGCGCGACGATCGCGCCGACGGACAGGTCGATCCCGCCGCCGGTGATCACGAACGTCATGCCGATGCTCACGACCCCGATCACGGCCGCGAGCCGCAGGATGGTGAGCAGGTTGTCGACGTCGGCGAAGCGGTCCCCCGCCGTGACGACGCCGCCCAGGCACAACAGGACCAGGGCGACCACGAGACCGGTGTTGCGCCCGGCCGCGGAGCCGAGCAGCGCCGAGAGGCCCGACTCCTTCTTCGCGACCGGAGCGGTGCTCTGCGCGGACAAGGCGGTGTCCTCGCTCATGCGGCGTGTCCTTCCATGACCAGGTCGAGGACCCGGGACTCGTCGATCTCGTCGGCCGGTCCGTCGTGGACGACCCGGCCCTCGCGCACCACCAGCACCCGGTCGGCGAGGCCGAGGACCTCCTCGACGTCGCTCGACACGACGACCACGGCCACGCCGGTGTCGGCCAGTGCGCGGATCAGTTCGTAGATCTCGCTGCGGGCGCCCACGTCCACGCCGCGGGTGGGTTCGTCCAGCAGCAGCACCCGGCACTCGCGCAGCAGCCACCGCGCGAGGACGACCTTCTGCTGGTTGCCGCCGGACAACCCGCGCACCACGCGGTCGACCCCGGCGGGCCGGACGTCGAGCGACTCGGTGAGCTGGCGCGACCGGGCGCGTTCGGCGCGGTCGTCGAGGAAACCGAAGCGGGCGAACGCCGACATGGAGGAGACGGTGATGTTGCGGAACACGGCCTGGTCCAGCAACAGGCCCTGGCTCTTGCGCTCCTCCGGGCACAGCCCCATGCCCGCGCGCACGGCCACCCCGACGCTGCCGCGCCGCAGCTTCCGGCCGTCCACCTCGACGGTGCCCTCGGCCGCCCGGCGCGCGCCGTAGATCGTCTCCAGGATCTCCGACCGCCCCGAGCCGACGAGCCCGGCGAGCCCGACCACCTCACCGGCGCGGACCGTGAGGTCCACGCCGGTGAAACGGTCGCCGTCGGCCAGTCCGCGCACCACCAGCACCTCGGGTGCGGCCGGGTCCACCGGGTTCCGCTGCGGGAACACGTTGTCCAGCACGCGTCCGGTCATCAGCGCGATCAGCTCGGAGGTCTTCACCTCGCGAGCGGGCAGACCGGTCGCGACCGTGCGGCCGTCCTTGAGGACGGTCACCCGGTCGCCGATCTCCCTGATCTCCGCCAGCCGGTGCGAGATGTAGATCACCGCCACCCCCTGGGCGGTGAGCTCCCTGATGACGCCGAACAGGACCCGCACCTCGTCGGGGTCCAGCACGGCCGACGGCTCGTCCATGATCAGCAGCTGCCCGTCCAGCGACAGCGCCCGCGCCATGCTGACGACCTGCTGGTGCGCCACGGACAACCGGCCCACGTCGCGGTCCGGCGAGATGTCGCGGTGCCCCAGCCGGTCGAGCAGCGCGCGGGTCCGGCGCCGCGCCTCGCCCCGGCGGCTGAAGCCCGCCGTGGACAGTTCGTGACCGAGGAACACGTTGTCCGCCACGGACAACCCGGCCACGAGGTCGAGCTCCTGGTAGATGGCGGCCACGCCGCTGCGCATCGCCGCGGTCGGGTTGCCGAACTCCACGACCTCGCCGCGCCAACGGATCTCGCCCTCGTCGGGGCGGTGCGCGCCGGCCAGCACCTTGATGAGCGTGGACTTGCCGGCGCCGTTCTGGCCGAGCAGGCAGTGCACCTCTCCCGCGCGGACGTCGAAGTCCACCCCGCCCAGCGCCGTCACGCCGGGGAAGCGCTTGACCACGCCCTGGACGGACAGCAGCGCGGGTGAGCTCACCATTGAGTCCTCCGGGGTCCGGCAACCGTTGTGCCAGAAGGGATTGCGATCCAACTGGTGAGTGACGCTAATGAGACGGCCCGCCCTCGTACAAGACTGGCGGGGTGGCACATAAACGCCAAAGTTCTGCTTGACCGGAGCCTCCACAAGTGGTCGACAATCAGTCGACGTCCACTCGGCACCATGGGCCATGACCAAGGACCGCGAACTAGTCAGACTGACCAGCGGGGACCCGCGCCGCGACGCCCGGCTGGTCGAGCTCCAGGTGCCGAGAGGCCCCGACGACATCAGGTCCGAGGCGCGCCGGGACCGGGACCGCATCCTCTACTCCGTCGCGTGGCGGCGGCTGGGCGGCGTGACGCAGGTGGTGACGCCGTTCGAGGACATGGCGTTGATGCACAACAGGCTCACGCATTCGGAGAAGGTCGCCCAGGTGGCGCGCAGCATCGCCGAACGCCTCCTGCACGAGAAGGACGCGCGCTCGTTGATCGTCCGGCTCGGCGGCATCGACGCGGACGTGGTGGAGGCCGCCGCGCTCGCGCACGACCTCGGCCACCCGCCGTTCGGGCACATCGGCGAGATCACGCTCGACAAGGCGGCACGCCGCACGTTGAAGCTGCCGGACGGCTTCGAGGGCAACGCGCAGACCTTCCGCACCGTGCTGCGCGGCGAGACCCGCAGCAGCGACTACCCCGGCCTGAACCTCACCTGCGCCACGCTGGTCGCGATCGCCAAGTACCCGTGGCAGCGCGACCCGACGCTGAAGGACGACCACCGCGACAAGCTGAAGTCCGACGCCGAGTACCGCAGGCGCTGGCGGAAGTTCAGCGTCTACCGCTCGGAGGCGGAGGCGTTCCGGCGAGCGCGCGGGTTCCTGAAGGGCATCGAGGGGTTCCTCCCCGACACCCAGTCGCTCGAGGCCTCCATCATGGACGTCGCGGACGACATCACCTACGCGATCCACGACCTGGAGGACTTCTACCTCGCCGGCATCCTCGACGTGCGCGCGGTGCTGGACGAACTGCGCGTCGGCGACTCGGACGGCCTGCTCAAGAGGCTCCAGGAGCGACTGCTCATCGACTACCCCGACTACTTCAGCGCGGACCTGTTCGCCAAGGCGGTCGAGGTCGTGAAGAAGGAGCTGAAGGACTCGTTCTCCGCGAAGAACAACGGCGGCCTGCAGACCGTCGGCCGAGCCCGCTCCGCCGGGTCGAAGCTGATCGGCAAGTACATCAACGCCGTCGAGATCCGCGAAGGGGTGTTCTGGGAGCACGGTCCGTACATCGCCCTGCGCGCCGACGCGTGGCACGAGGTCCAGCTGCTCAAGAAGATCACGAAGAACTTCGTGGTGAAGCGTCCGGACATCGCCCTGCTGCAACGGGGTCAGCAGCAGCTCCTGCGCGAGCTCGTCCGGTCCCTGCTGAGGTGGAAGAACTCCAAGGCCGACGCCAAGCGCCTGCCGCGCAGGCTGCGCGACGAGATCGACATGTGCGGGCCGGGGGACAACCCCAACCGCTGCATCCTCGACTACATCTGCACGCTGACCGACGGCCAGTGCTACGCCCTCTACTACAAGCTGACCGGGTCGAGGCCCGCCGCCTCCGCCATGGACTTCTTCCTCTGAGAGGAGCCTGTCGCGGAAGCCGACCCGCTAGTAGCGTCCCGGTCATGAGACGACTGCTCACCGTCGCGTTGTCGTTCCTCCTGGTGATCACCGCCGCCCACCCCGCGGTGGCCACCGGCGGCGGCGACCAGCCGCTGCCCGGCTACACGATCGTCAACCCGCCGCTCGCCCCGGCCACGGTCGGCGGCAAGCCGACCAGGGTGTTGCAGGGCGTGCACAGCCACGCCGGCTACATCATCGAGGTGCCGCCGCGCTGGAACGGCCGCCTCGCGCTGTGGGCGCACGGCTACCGCGGCACCGGCAAGGTGCTCACGGTCGACGCACCTCCGTACGGGCTGCGGCAGCGCTGGCTCGACGAGGGGTACGCGTGGGCCGCGTCGTCCTACTACAGCAACGCCTACGACGTGCGAGCCGGCGTCACGACGACCCGTGAGCTCGCGTCGCTGTTCGGCCGGAAGGTGCAGCGGCCGTCGAAGGTCTTCCTCGCCGGGGTGTCGATGGGCGGGCACGTCATCGCCCGGTCGCTGGAGCAGTACCCCGGCTTCTACGCGGGCGCGCTGCCGATGTGCGGTGTCGTCGGCGACCACGAGCTGTTCGACTACTTCCTGGACTTCCACCTGGTCGCGCAGGCGATCACCGGCATCCGGGCCTACCCGCTGCCGCCGGACTACGCCACGACCGTGGTCCCGCGCATCAAGGCCGCGCTGACCGACGAGACCCAGTTCAAGGCCGTCGTCGCCACCCTGTCCGGCGGCGCGCGTCCCGGCACCGACGCGGCCTACGCCTACTGGCGGGACTTCCTGTTCGGGCTCGTCACGAACGTCGAGAGCTCCCGCCTCGCGGAGAACCCGATCCAGATCGCCACGAACCTCACCACCCGCTACCGGCCGAACGCCCCGGTGGACCTGAACAGGACCGTGCAGCGCGTGAAGCCCGCCAACGTCCAGGCCCGCCACACGTGGGGACTCACCGAGATCCCGGCCGTGCAGGGCCTGCCGAGCGCGCCGGTCGTGTCGCTGCACGGGCTCGGCGACCTGTTCGTGCCGTTCTCGATGGAACAGGACTACCGCGACGACACCGCCCGGTTCGGCCGCTCCCACCTGCTGGTGCAGCGCGCGATCAGGACGGTCGACCACTGCGAGTTCTCCGCCGCCGAGGTGGGCACCGCGTGGAGCGACCTGACCGCGTGGGTGGACCGGGGGAAGCGGCCGGCCGGGGACGACGTGCGCCGGACGGACGACCCGCGGTTCGGGTGCCGGTTCAGCGACCGGCAGGCCGTCGGCGGGACGAGGGCGGCCTACCCCGCCTGCTGACACCGTCACGGTGACCTGCGAGTTCGAGATCCACCAGCCCGACACCGTCTGACCAGGCCCGCTCAGGGCTTGGCCAGACGGACCAGGAAGCCGGGGTGGTCGGTGTAGCGCAACGAGTACTTCTGGGTGCTCACGAAGGAGAAGTCACCGGAGAACACGACGTGCTGGACGCTGCCGTCCCCCTTGCGCACGTGGCCGGGCGGGACGCACTTCTGGGCGTTCTCCGGGTCCGACGTGTCGTACTCCAGGTTGAAGTCGCCCCCGACCACCGTCCGGCCGCTGATCCCCTCCGCCGCCCTGATGCCCGGGACCACGTCGAAGAGCAGCGACCGGCACTGCGCCAGCGCGACCGGTTCGCTGGAGGCCGACAGGTGCGTCGCGCAGGCCAGGTGCGCTCCGACCGCGTGGACGCACGCGTAGGTGCGCTGCTCGTTCCCGGAGTCCTGGCTCGCGTACCTCCCGGTCCACGTCTTCACGCCCCGGTAGCTCGCCGCCGCCACCCGGCCGATCACGGCGTTGCCGTAGTCCTGGCCGTTCACGCACTTCACGGGCGCGCCGGTGTCCCCGCGCAGGGCGGGCGCGAAGAACTGGTAGATCGCGTCACCGGGCCAGGCCGCGGCCATCGCCGGTGCGAGCCGGTCCGGCACGTCGCCCCGGCAGATCTCGTTCACCGTCACGAGGTCCGGCCGCACCTGCCCGATCAGCGCGGCCGCCTCGGGAACCGAACGGCCCTGCTCGTAGCAGCCCGCGATCCCGCTGTTGCACAGGTTGAGCTGCAGTTCCCAGAACCGTTCGGCCGCCGCCGCACCGGGTGCGGGGACCACCACCACGCCCGCCACCACCGCGAGCACCGCCGTCATCTGCTTCCACATCAGGCCGACGGTAGGGACCGCGCGGGCGCGGCGACACCTCTTGCGGCCCAACGCAAAGCCTCAGGCGGGTGGCGCCAGCACCACCACCGAGTTGTGGCCGCCCATGCCGAGCGACGACTTGATCGTGAGACCGTCCCGCAGCGGCGTGGGCCCGTCCAGCAGCCCGGGGTGCGCCGGCGCGACCACCGGGGAGGCCGGGATGATGCCCGTGTCGTACGCCATCGCGGTCACCGCGACCTCGATCGCGGACGCCGCGCCCTGGCAGTGGCCGGTCAGCGGTTTCACGGAGTAGATCCCGGTACCGGGCCTGAAGAGCTCGTCCAGCACGGCGGCCTCGGCGGTGTCGCACTGGGCGGTGCCCGGTCCGTGCGCGTTCAGGTAGCGGATGTCCGCCGCGCTCACGCCGGCGTTGTCGAGCGCGTCGGTGAAGCACGCGGTGACCTGGTCGAGCCGCGGGTCGATCGACGTCACGTGGTAGGCGTCGTGGGACATCGCGCCGCCGAGCGTGAGGGCGTACGGGTTGACCGCGTCGCGCGAGAGGACGAACGCCACCGAGGCCTCGCCCATCACGAACCCCCTGCTGCCCTGCTGGAACGGGCGGCACGCGTCGAGCGGTTCGGCGTCCACGATGGCCACGCCGAGGCGTACGAAATGGGAGACGTTCTCCGGGGTGAGCGAAAGATCAGTCGCGACGAACACCACGTCGTCGACGATTCCCGCGTCCAGCCAGGCTTTCGCCGTGATCAGTCCGGCGTTGCCGGACGCGCACATCGCCGAAACGTTCATCGCAGGGCCGTGGAAACCGTATTCCTGCATGAACGTCGACATGGGAGTCGACGGCATCAGCGCGAGGTAGTCGTGCACGGGTAACTCGCCACCGCGCGTGACGTAGAACTCGCGCCAGAGGTCCACCTCGCCCAGCACGACGGCGTGCAGCAGGCCGACCCTGCGGCCGGGACGCCAGCCGCGCGCGCCCGCGTCGTCGATCGCCTCCCGCGCGGCGGCCCGCATGGCCCGGGCGAACCGGCTCGGCCCGTCGACCGGGTCACCGCCCTCGGCGACGTAGGCGGCCCAGACGGTGTCGCCGGGGAAACGGTTGAGTTCCGGAACGATCGACGCGGCGGGTGTGCCGCTGATCAGTCCCTCCCAGAGCGACCGGCGGTTCCACCCGTACGCGCTGACCACGCCTATTCCGCAAATGCCCATACTTCGCGCGACCATAACCAGCTCCCCCACAACCGAGGGCCGACACCTCTTCGACAAAGGATAACGGTGTAAACCATCGTGCGGAACGGCAGTCGAACATCCACAATGGACAGTCAGAACCGAACCCTGATCACCGCGCGGTCCCGCCGACCGGATATAACGGCTCACCACGTGCACGCCAGACGGATGCGGCTCTGGCCGAGTGTGTAGTAGGACATCACAGTGCCAACACCCGGATCTGGGGGCCGAGACTTGAGTGGCTTGATCGGAGACGCCGGGTTCGACCAGGACCTGCTGGTCGAGCTCGCGCTCTCGGTCGGGGCCGCCGTCGTGTGGTGGCTCGACCTCGGCACCGGCCGGCTGGGCTGGATGCCGGGACTCGACACGGTCATCGGCGTCCCCGGCGCGGACGAGGACGCCGTGCGCGCCCGGCTCGCCGAGCTGACCGCACCGCTGACGGTCGCGGTGGAGACGGCCGACTGGCAGGACTTCGAGCTGGAGCAGCCGCTCGAGACCACGCTCGGCACCCGCTGGCTGCAGTTCCGGGCGCGCGTCTCGACCCACGACTCCGGGAAGGCGCTCGTCGGCGTCGTCGCGGACGTGACCCGGCGCCACCACCAGCAGCAGGAGCTCGCGGACCTCGCCGACCGGTACCGGCTGCTGGTCGACCTCTCCCCCGACGCGATCGTCGTCCACGAGGCCGGGCTGCTGGTGTACGCGAACCCGGCGGCGGTGCGGTTCGTGCGGGCGCAGTCCGAGTCGGACGTCCTCGGGCGTCCGATCACCGACTTCGTGCACCCGCACTCGCAGCAGGACATGCTGCAGCGGATCTCGAAGCTGACCGAGCCGGGCGCGGCGAGCGATCCCTCGGACGCGGTGCTGGTCCGGTTCGACGGCGGCACCACCGACATCGAGTCGGTCTCGGTGCGCACCACCTGGGAGGGCAGGCCCGCGTTCCAGGTGATCATGCGGGACGTCACCGAGCAGAAGGCGGCCGCGGCGGCGTTGCGCTACCAGGCCGCCCTGGCCGCGCACGTGAGCGACGCGCTGATCGCGACCACCGCCGACGGCGTGGTGACGAGCTGGAACCGCAGCGCGGAGAACGTCTACGGCCGGCGCGCCGCCGAGGCGATCGGGCAGCCCATCGCGCGGGTCGTGGGCTCGCCGCTCGATCCGGTGGACGTGCTGGAGTCCGGTGGCGTGGTGCACGCGCTGCACCGGCGTTCCGACGGCGGCACGCTGGCCGTGCGGGTGTCGGTCGCGCGGATGGACGACGGGTACGTGCTGGTCTGCGCGGACGAGACCGCGCGCCGCCGGGCCGAGCACCACTTCACGGCGGTGGTCGCCGCCATCGAGGAGGGCGTGCTGGTGGTCGGGCCGACGGGCCTCGTCGAGTCCGTGAACCCCGCCGCCGAACGGATCCTCGGCGTGCGCGCGCAGGAGGTGATCGGCCAGCCCGCGTCGCTCGCGGAGCTGCACGACGAGTCCGGCCAGCCGATCCCGCGGTCGGAGTACGCCTCGGCCATCACCCGGTCCACCGGCCGGGCGCAGCACGGCCGGATCCTGCGGTCGCTGCGACCGGACGGCAGTCACGTCTGGCTGTCGCTGAGCGCCCGCGCGCTCTCCCCGGACGGCATGCTGCCGTCCGCCACGGTCGTGTCGTTCACGGACATCACCGAGCGCCGCATGATCGACAGCCAGCTGGAGCACGAGGCGACGCACGACGCGTTGACCGGTCTGTGCAACCGCACGGTGACGATCAACCGGCTCAGCCCCGCCGCCCGCGCCCACCGGTCGGGCCTCACCGCGGTCCTGTTCATCGACCTGGACAAGTTCAAGGTCATCAACGACTCGCTCGGCCACACCACGGGCGACGAGGTGCTGCGCGTCGTCGGCTCCCGGCTGAGCCGCAGCTCGCGGCGCGGCGACGTCGTCGGCAGGCTCGGCGGCGACGAGTTCACCGTCATCGCCTACGGCGTCACGGGCCCGGACGAGGCGACCACGCTCGCCGACCACGTCCGGGCCGAGCTCAACCGCCCGATCACGGTGGACGGCCGGCAGCTGCACGTCGACGCGAGCGTCGGCATCGTGCTGGCCGAGGCCGGCGATCCCCGCGGCGGCTCCGACCTGCTGCGCGACGCCGACCTCGCGATGTACCACGCGAAGACGAAGGGCCGCGGCCGCGTCGCGTTCTTCGACGTGGAGCTGCGCGAACGCATCCAGCGCCGCCTGCAGCTGGAGCAGGACCTGCGCACCGCCCCGCTGGGCGACCAGCTGTGGGTCGCCTACCAGCCGATCGTCGACCTCCGGACGAACGAGCGCACCGCCGTCGAGGGCCTGCTGCGCTGGACGCACCCGCGCTACGGCCTCATCTCCCCGGTGGAGTTCATCCCGCTGGCCGAGGAGAGCGATCTCATCAACATCATCGGGGCGCACATGCTGCACTCCGCCACCCGCGAGATCGCCGAGCTGGCACCGAGCCTGGAGCTCACCGTCAACCTGTCGGCCCGCCAGCTCGACGACCCGTGGCTCGTCTCGGCCGTCCGCCACGCCACCCACCAGGCGGGTCTCGACCCGAGCTCGTTGTGCCTGGAGATCACCGAGAGCGCCCTGACCCGCGACCCGGCCCTGGCCGCCCGCACCCTCGCCGCGTTGCGCGAACTCGGCGTCCGGCTCGCGATCGACGACTTCGGCACCGGGTACTCGTCCCTCGCGCAGTTGCTCACCCTGCCGCTGGACACGCTCAAGATCGACCGCTCGTTCACGGCGGGCCTCGGCCGGTCCGACGAGGCGGAGGCGATCGTCACGAGCATCATCGCCATGGCGCACGCGGTCGACATGACCGTGATCGCCGAGGGCGTCGAACAGGTGGAGCAGCTCGACATCCTGCGGTCCCTCGGCTGCGACCTCGCGCAGGGCTTCCTGCTGGGAAGGCCGGTGCCGCCCGGTGACCTGTGACGCGGTGGTGTTCCTGGACGTGGACGGCGCGCTCCTGCCGCACGACGGCGCCGACCTGCCGTCGTCGGCGGAGGCCTGGGTCGAGTGGCAGCTGCCGTCCAACCCGCACCTGGCCGCGCTGCGGAAGTCGCACGGCCCGCGCCTGCTCGCCCTGGGCTGCGACCTCGTGTGGGCCACCGCGTGGATGCACGACGCGAACACGGTGATCGCCCCGCTGGTCGGTCTGCCGCCCCTACCGGTCGCCGGACTGCCGGACGCCCCTCTCGTGGACGAGACCGGCGTGCTGCACTGGAAGACGCGGACGCTGGTCGAGACCGCGGCCGAGCGACCGTTCGCCTGGGTGGACGACGAGATCACCGACCTCGACCGCGCGTGGGTGGCGGACCACCACCCCGGCCCGGCCCTGCTGCTGCGGGTCGACTCGGGCACCGGGTGCACCGACGCGGACCTCACCACGCTCGAAGGGTGGCTGCGCGCCCTCTGAGTCCACTGTGGACCGTGACCACTTCCCCGCCGGAGTGGACATCCCGAGGGGCTGGACGGGTGACGTTGATCGGCAAGCGGCCCAACCCGGGCCGTAGGCCTGGATCGGGGGCACCGCTGACCTGACCATCTTCTGCCATGGCGGACGACCTGCACTCCCTGCTGCTGGCCAGACAGAAGACGCTGAGAACCCTGCTCGACGACCTGACCGCGACCGACCCGGGCGACCCGCGCTGGCCCGAGCGCGCCGTCGCCGTGGACACCGGGCTGGCGGAGGTCCTCGACACACGCCGGGACGTCGACGCGGCAAGGCTCGTGATGCTGCACCGGGCTCTCGGCGCGGCCGCCGTCGTGGCGGCGGTCGCGGTGCTCGTCTTCTGGTTCAGCGCCGGGAACGCGGTGCCGGCGGGACTGGCCGTCGTCGTCGGTGCCGGGTTGCTGGTCAGCCCGGCGGTGCGCGGGTCGTGGGAGCCCCAGGCGCGCACGGTGGCGGGGGTCGCCGCGCTGGCCGGGGCACTGGCGACGCCGGCGGTCGGCGGGTGGGCGGTGGTGCTCGTGGTGGCGGGAACCGCTTGGTGGGGCTGGAGGTGGGCGCGGTGAAGAACGACCCGATCCGCGAACTGACGGACACGTCCAACAAGCACGGCGAGCGTCTCGGCTTGATCGAGCGGACCCTCAGCACCAGGCAGGAGAACCTGGGCGAGATCACCCGCCGGATTCGGGACCTGGAGAGGAAGGTCGGCAAGCACACCGTCGAGTCGGCCCTGGACAAGGCCAAAGCGGTCGCCACCGATCTCGCCACGACCAACACCAGGGTGGCCGGGCAGGCCGAGACGATCGCGGAGCTGCGCCGCAACGTGCACGCGCTCGACCGCAGGATCCGGGTGAGCGACCGGCTGCCGCGCGCGGACTTCGACACCTGGCCGGAGATCTCCCCCGACACGATCCGCCTGATCCGCGACGGCCTGGGCGCCACGCCCGTGTCCGAGGCGGAAGTCCTGCAGTCCGAGCAGCGGCTGGCGGAGCAGCAGGAAGAACTCGCGCACTGGGACGCGTCGCTGAAGGCCGCCAGGGAGGCCCTGCTGGCGCTGACCGTGGCAACCACTCTCTCGGAGAAGGTGTGGCGCGGGAACGAACGGACCTGGCGCGCGTTCCGCGTTCGGGGCCTGCGGCCGGCCGACAAGGAGGAGCAGGCACGGCGGCAGCACGACGAGGCGGTGGACGCCCGCAAGACGGCGAAGCTGGCCGCCTCCCTGTCGGAGGAGGCGGACGAGGCCGCCCGTGCCGTGATCCACGACCGGGTCAAGGGAGCGATCGCGCTGGACCACGTGACGCCGCGGTGGTTCGACACCGCGCTCGGCCCGTTCCCGCCCCTGACCCCCGAGCGGATCAGGCCGTGGCTCACCGTGGCCGTGCGGCTGGTCCGCTACCGCCTCCTCGCCGGTTACCACGACTCGGTGCACCCGTACGGCGATCGGCCGGCCGACGAGGCGCTCGGCGCCGAGCACGACCGCGTGGTCCGGGCCTGCGAGGAGCAGCGGCGGTAGGGCGTGCGGCCCTGCGATACTGCCCGTCATGACCAGGGGGATCGGCCATCCGGCAGTGCACTTCCTGCTTTCGCTCGCCGAGCCGGAGGACGCGGTCCTGCTGCGGCGCCGCCTCGGTGTCGGCGAACCGGAGCAGCACGCGGTCGAGCACGCGGTGAAGTGGGTGGCCGGGTTCGGCGCGCCCCGGTCCGTTCTGCTGTGGATGCTCGAGGAGGACGACCCGGCGATCAACGCGGCGGTGTTCGACCACGAGGACACGCCGGACGCGGTGCGGCGGGACATCCTGCGCGGGCGGCCGTTCGGTGCGGCCGGGCAACGGCTGGAGGTGCTCGTGCGCGCCGACGAGCCCGAGATCCCGGTCGGTGCCGCTGGCGTGGTCGGTGAGTTGCGCGCGGCTGCGAAGCTCAAGCGAGCCAGGGCCGCGGCACGTGCCGTAGGGCGCGATGACTGGGACCTGGTCGCGGAGGCCGACGGCGAGGAGCCGTTGCCGGGGTACGCGCGATGGGCGTTGTCCGAGCGGTTCGACTGTCCGCCCGCACTGCGCGCGCAGTTCGGGTCGCACGCCAAGTTCGACCGCCGGTTGTGGGAGGCGGGCGTGGTCGAGCCGGCGGAGTACGCGGAACGAGGCCGGCGGGCGCGGCAGGTGCTCGGGGTGCTGCACTTCGCTCGCGTGCTGTTCCCGCGCCGAGCGCAGGAGGCTGCCGCGGTGCTGGCGCCGCTCGTGCGGTTCGAGGTCGGGGTGGACCCCGACGCGTGGGCGGTCCTGGTGCGGCGGCTGCAGACCTTCGCGGGCACGGTGCCGGAACTCCTGCGGACCAGCGGAGCGATCGCCCGCGGGTGAGATGACGGGCGGCTGGATTCGAACCAGCGTGTCCCTGGCTGTGCAGGCCGGTGCGTCTGCCTCTGCGCTACGACCCGTCGACGCGGATCTTACCGGTGGGCAACGGGGGCGCCGTCAGTCGGCAGGTAACAGGGACGCCGGACACGCATCAACCCGCAGACGACAAGAACACCGAACCTGCGGACAGCAGGAACTCAGGACGCGCCTCGACCGGCGGGCCAGCGGTGCACCGAATCCGCGTCAGCCGGCGGGCTGGCGGTGCACGCTGCGCACCGCCTCCACGTCCGGGTGGACCGGCGGAAGCGCGGGAACCTCGGCGCTCAGCGCGTCGAGCCTGCGCTTCACGCTCCCCGCGATCCCCTTGCTCAGCACGAAACGGGTGGGCGTGACCGCCCGCCGCGCACCGTCGAGCAACCGGTGCGCGGCCTGACTGCCGATCCCCGTGTTGCTCAGCACCAGGTGCCGCAACCCGTGCGGCCCGCTCGCCAGCGCGGCCGCGATCGCGGTCGTCGCATCGGCATCCAGGCGGTTGTCCTCGGCGCCGAGGACCCCGGCGGCCTTGACCCGGCCCAGGTCGCACACCTCGACGCCCGCTCGTGCGGCGGCGGCCACCACCCGTGCGGCCGCCAGGGGGCCGATTCCGTTGCTGGCCAGTGAGATCCGGCGCAGCCTGCCGGGCAGGAGCGCGTCCGCGATGGTGTGCGCGCCCTCGTCGCCCAGTCCCGCGGCGGACACGTACAGCTCGCTCACCGCGTCGGCGGCCAGCAGCGCCGCCAGGTGGGTCGCGCCGGCCGGGCCGAGCGGGTTGCCGCCGACGTAGAGGCGTTCGACGGGCCTGCCCGCGGCCTTGGCGGCGATCACCGCCCCCACGAGCCTGGCCATGGCGGTGGCGTCGAGGCCGGTCTGCACGAGGTCGAGCGTGCGCAGCGACCTCGCCGACTCGACGAGCGCTGCCGCCGCGTCGCCGTCGCCGATCGGGTTGCGCTTCAACCAGATGCCGGTCACCCGGCTCGCCTGCGGTGAGAGTGCGAGGTTGTCCGCCAACCGGCACGCGCCGCCCGCGGTGATCCCGTTGCAGCCCAGGTAAAGCGTCTCGACCTCGCGCTGCACCGCCTCGCCGGCGACGTCGGCCGCGCCGTCGCCCAGGCCGTCGGTGCCCAGCAGCAGGTGCTTGACCACGCCGGGCCGCAGCGCCTGCGCGACCAGTGCCGCGCCCGTCGGGCCCAGGTCCTGCTTGCACAGGTCGAGCCGGCCGTCGGGCAGGGCGGTGCCGGTGGGGAAGTCGAGCCGCTCCCCCGCGGTCGTGCCGGTGCGCAGCCACGCCAGCAGCGGGTCGAGCGGGCTCACCACGCCGCCTCCCGGTAGTCCTTCAGGAACACGCCCGAGACCGGCTCGCCCGCCTCGCCGCGCACGATCGGGTCGTAGATCCGCGCCGCGCCGTCCACGACGTCGAGCGGGGTGCGGAACCCGTCCCGCGCCAGCCTGGCCTTCTTCGGCGCGGGGTTCTCGTCGGTGATCCAGCCGGTGTCGACGGAGCACATGTGGACGCCCTGCTCGGCGAGCTCGGGGCCGCTGGTGCGGGTCAGCATGTTGAGCGCGGCCTTGGCCATGTTCGTGTGCGGGTGGCCGGACGTCTTGTTCCGCACGGCGAACCGCCCCTCGACGGCGGTCACGTTCACGACGTACCGGCGCGGACGCGGCGACGCCAGCAACAACGGCAGCAGCCGGTCGCACAACAACGTCGGCGCGAGCGCGTTGACGAGGTGCGTCTCCAGCACCTCCGCCGCGTCCAGCTCCCCGACCCGCGCCGACCACGAGTTCGCCGGCGCGGTGTCCGGCAGCAACCCGGCCTCGTCGAGCTCCGCGAGCGCCAGCGCGCCACTGCTCTGCTCCAGCGCGAGCACCGGGCTGAACCCCGGCGCCACGAGCGCCCCGCCCGGCAACGCCCCGGCCTCGCCCGCGACCAGCGCGGCATACGCCTCGGGCGGCCGCCGCACGGTCTGCGCGGCGTTGTTGATCAACACGTCGAGCGGCCGGCCGTCCGCGCGCAACGACTCCGCCAGCCCGAGCACCTGCCGCGGGTCGCGCAGGTCGATGCCCACCACCGTCAGGCGGTGCAACCACTCCGCACTCCCCGGCGCGTCCTCGAACCGCCGCCGGGCATCGCGCGGGAAGCGGGTCGTGACGAGCAGCTCGGCCCCGTCGCGCAGCAGCATCAGGGCGACCTGGAAGCCGATCTTCACCCGCCCGCCGGTGAGCAGCGCCCGCCACCCGGTCAGGTCCGTGCGCGCGGTGCGGCGCTCGGTGTTCTCCCGCGCGCAGGCGGGGCAGAGCCGGTGGTAGAACGCGTCGACCTGGCGGTAGACCTCCTTGCACACGTAGCACCGGCGGCCCCGCGTGACCTCCCGCGCCACCTCGTTCCGCACCGGTGGCAGGGGTGCGTCCTCACGCCGGTCGAGCGCGCCCGTCGCGGTCGTGGCGTCGACGGCCGCGTCCGCGAGGGCCTGGTCACCGTCGCGCACCTTCTTGCGGTGCTTGCGGCCCTCGCGGGCGAACGACTCCGCGACCCGTTCGGCGCGGAGCCGCACCGGGTCGTCGGCCGGGAGCGCGCGCAACCGCGCGACGGTCTCGTGGAACGCCGCGAGTTCTGACTCGGTGATGGTGCTGTCCGTCATGGTGTGGTCCCGGCCGGATTCGAACCGGCGTCCTCCACTCTGCAAAAGTGGCGCGACTGCCTCTGCGCTACGGGACCTGGTGATGACGCCATCGTATCGAGCAGGTCCTGCCGTTTTTCGCCACCGCGTCACCGCCGCAACGGGCCTCCGGGGCCGAACGCGTACCCGGCGAACCGTTCGCCGATCAGCTCGTGGGTGGCCGTGTCGGGGTGCAGCGCGTCCGGCAACGGGTGTGCGACGGCGTCCTGCTCCCCGTACAGCGTCGTGCCGTCCAGGTGGTGGAGGTCGGGGTCGTCCCGGCGGTCGGCCACCTCCGCGAGTGCCTCACGGATGATCCGCAACGTCAGCTGCGGCGGCTCGGCGTGCCGTCCGGCCGTGAAGACGACCTCGCCCGCGGCGAGTGCGTCGAGGTCCATCCCACCCGGTCCCGGCGTGTCCTCGTAGGCGCCGCAGAACAGCGGCGACATCAGCACCAGCGGTGTGGTGGGGTGGCCGTCGCGGATCGTGTCCAGGAAGCCGTGCACCGCCGGGACGAACGCCCGCAGGCGCATCACGTCGAAGTTCACCACGTTGATGCCGAACTTGACGCTGATCAGGTCGGCCGGGCGGTCGCGCATCACCCGCGCGACGAACGGGTCGACGAGAGCGCTCCCGCTGAACCCGAGGTTGTGCAGCTCGACGCCGCCGCGGCGGGCGGCCACCGCGGGCCAGGTCCTGGCCGGCGTGGCCGCGTTGGACCCGGCGCTGATCGAACTGCCGTGGTGCAGCCAGATCCGCCCGGCCGGCTCGGCGGCGAGCACCGGCTCGTCGGTGCGCAGGGCGATCAGGTCCACGACCTCGTTGTGCGGCAACCACAGCTCGACGACCTTGTCCCCGGCGGGGAGGTCGTCGAACCGGGCGGTGAAGGTGGGACCCTCGCGGAACTCGCGGGCGCCGGTCAGCACGTCCACCTCGGCGTGGTCGCCGCCGTCGAGCAGGTGGCTCGCGACCAGTTCGCCGTCCACCACGAGGTCGACGCTGCCGCGCTCGCGGGTCACGCCACGGTACGAGACCGCGCTCGGGTGCAGGACCAGCTCGACCGCGCGGGCCAGTGTCGCCACCACCACCCGCACGCCGGACGGCCTGCTCTGCGCGGTCATCAGCTGCGGGTCGGGGAACCTGTCGCGCACCCACGCGGGCAGGCGGTGCGGACGCACCCCGCGCGCGGTGGCTTCCAGCTCGGCGGCTCCGCGCACCAGGGCGTCCGTCAGCGGCGTGGTGATCATTCCTCCACCCTGCCCGTTCCGCGTGGGCCGTGCCACAGGGCGGTGACACGGGACAGCAGTCGTGAGACAGTTCGTCCAGCTTGTGACATTTCGTCCAGAACAGGAGGTCAGGCGTGCCGAACGACACCGCGGACGCCGTGTTCGCCGCGCTGACGCCCGTGCTCGACGGCATCGCGGCCACCTTCGGGCGCAGCTGTGAGGTCGTGCTGCACGACTACCGCGACCCGGAACGGTCGGTCGTCGCCGTCGCGGGATCGGTCACCGGACGCGTGCCGGGCGACGCGATGAGCGAGATCGGCCTGCGGGTCCTCGCCGCCGGGCCGGACGCGCGCAACGAGGTCGGGTACCTCACCCGTGCGCAGGACGGGCGGGTGCTCAAGTGCACGACGCTGCCGTTGCGCGACGTGGACGGGACGTTGATCGGCGCGTTGTGCGTCAACGTCGACATGTCCGCCATCACCCGTGCCACCGGGGTCTTGTCGGACCTGCTCGGGCTGTCCGCGGCCGAGGAGGCCGTCCCCACGACGAACTTCTCCGGCGATCTGGACCAGGTGGTCGAGTCGCTGGTGGAGCGCGCCGAGCGCGCCCACGCGGTGCCGGTGGCGGCGCTGGGACGTGAGGACCGGCTGGAGCTCGTCCGGTCGCTGCACGAGGCCGGCGTCTTCGGCCTGCGCGGCGCGCCCGCCCGCGTCGCGAAGCGGCTCGGCATCTCCCGCACCGGCCTCTACAACGACCTCGCCGAACTCCGGAAGGACAAGCCGTGACCAGGTTCATCAGCGAGGCCGAGTCGGCCGCGCTCGTCGACGACGACCTCGCGCTGGCGGCCGCGCGGGAGGCGTTCCTCGCCACCGGGACGGGCAGCACGTTCCCGGTCGTGATCGGGCACTCCTCGTTGCCGGGCACCAGGTTCACCCTCAAGTCCGGCTCGGCGGGCGACCTCGCCGGCGTGAAGATCGGCAGCTTCTGGCCGGACAACACCGATCTGCCCCGCCACAGCTCCACGATCGTGCTGCTCGACCCGGCCACCGGACGCCTGAGCGCGGTCGTCGAGGCCGCGGCGGCCAACGCGTACCGCACGGCCGCCGCCGACGCGCTGGCCGTGGACACGTTGGCATGCAAAGATTCCCGGACGTTGACGATCATCGGGACCGGCCACCAGGCGTTGCACGAGGTGCGCGCCGTCAGCCGGGTCCGGCCCGTCGACCGGGTGCTCGTCGTCGGCCGCCGGGCGGACGCCGCGCGGAACTTCGCCGCCGCGGTGACCGGACGCCTCGGGCTGGCGGCCGAGCCCGCCGACGTGGAGGCCGGGGTCCGGGCGGCGGACGTGCTCGTCACCGCCACCACCGCCCGTGAGGCCCTGTTCGACGCGGACTGGGTGCGGCCGGGCACGCACGTCTCGGCGATGGGCGCCGACGGTCCGGGCAAGCAGGAACTGCCGGTGGCGCTGTACGAGCGCGCGTCGCTCTTCTGCGACCTGCCGGACCAGTCGCGCGCGATCGGCGAGTTCCAGCACGCCGGGTCCGCCACGCCGGTCGCGCTCGGAGCGGTGCTCGCGGGCACCGTCACCGGCCGCACGTCGCCGACCGAGATCACCGTCTTCGACAGCTCCGGCTTCGCCCTGCAGGACCTCACCCTGGCCGCCGCCCTGCTGCGCCGCCACTCGTCAGGAGTCTCCGAGTGACCACAGTGGACACCCCGTTCGCCCTGCTCGACACCGCCCGGCTCGACCGCAACGCCGCCCGGCTGCGCGACCGCCTCGCCGTCCTCGGCGTGCCGTTGCGCCTGCACGTCAAGACCGCCAAGTCCGTCGAGGTCGCCCGCCGCGTGCACGGCGACGGGCCGATCACCGTCTCGACGCTCGCCGAGGCCGAGCACTTCGCCGACGCCGGCTACCGGGACGTCCTCTACGCCGTCGGCCTCTCCCCGCACAAGCTCCCGCGCGTCGCCGCCCTCCTGCGCCGGGGTGTCCGGCTCACCGTCCTGCTCGACTCGACGGCCCAGGCCGAAGCGCTGACCTCGTTCGCACGCGAGGAAGGTCTGCGGGTGCCCGCGTTGATCGAGATCGACTGCGACGGCCACCGCGGCGGCGTCCAGGTCACCGATCCCGCGCTCCCCGAGATCGGCCGGACCCTCGGCGACAACCTCGCGGGCGTCCTCACCCACGCCGGCGAGTCCTACTTCGCCTACACCCCGGAAACCTTGCACCGGGCCGCTCAGCACGAGCGCGACGTGGCCGTAGCCGCGGCGGACGTGCTGCGGGGCGCCGGCCTCGCGTGCGACATCGTCAGCGTGGGCTCCACGCCCACCGCGCACGCGGCGACCGACCTGTCCGGCGTCACGGAGGTCCGCGCGGGCAACTACGTCTTCTTCGACCTCGTCATGGCGGGCATCGGCGTCTGTACCACCGACGACCTCGCGCTCTCCGTGGCCGTCACCGTGATCGGCCACCAGCACGACCGCAACTGGGTGATCACCGACGGCGGCTGGATGGCGACCTCACGGGACCGCGGCACCCAGGCGCAGGCGGTGGACCAGGGCTACGGCCTCGTCGCCCACCTCGACGGCGCGATCATCCCCGGCCTGGTCATGACCGGGGCGAGCCAGGAGCACGGCGTCCTGAGCACCCGCGACGGCTCGCCGGTGCCCGACCTGCCGCTCGGCACGCACCTGCGGATCCTGCCGAACCACGCCTGCGCGACGGCCGCCCAGCACGACCGGTACCACCTCGTCGGCGGCGGGACCTGGACGCGGCACCGCGGCTGGTGACTCAGAGCGCGTCCAGCCAGGGGTGGCCGGGGTGCACACGCTCCAGCCACCCCGCCAGCAGGTGCCGCCTGCGCGGGTCGAGCAGGGGCAGCACCCCCTCGAAGTCCCGCTGGTCCTTCGGCCGGACGGCCTTCGCCTTGAACAGCAGCACCAGTTCCGGTGCCAGAAAAGGGATTCCGGCCGCCGTGCGTTCGACGATCACGTCATAGGACAGCCGGATCTCCTCGTCGCGCCGGCAGATCCAGGTGTCGCCGTCGTGCGGTTCGCGGAAGACGTCGCAGACCCAGTCCCCGGTCGCCGGATCGCGGAGCCAGGTCTGGTGGGTCCTCGCCAGCACGTCCGGCGCAGCGTCGAACCAGACCCGCCCGTCGGCCGCGACGTCGACGGCGTGGTGCGGCAGCCGGTCGCGGATCTCGGCGAACCCCGCCGCGGGCACGGCGATCTCCAGGTCTCCGTGCGGCCGGGTCTGCTCGCCGCGGAACAGGTCCAGCGCCCAACCCGCCGCGACGTACCAGGGCGTGCGCACACCGGCGAGGCGCCGCGCGATCTCCGGCGGCTGCCAGGCGTTCGCCCACCGCGCCTCGAGCTCCGACTCGTCGAGAACCACGCCGCCCAGTGTGCCGCCGCGCTCAGGCCGACCGCGCGTACTGCACCGGACCCGAGCCCGACGTCAGTGTCAGGATCGCGTCGTCCACCACGAACGTGGCCGTGATCGGGGCACGGCCGTTCGGCTTCATCGTCACCCGGTCGCCCTTCACCTCGAACGTGCCGCTGACCGTGCTCTGACCGTCGATCTGCAGCTCGTACGTGCCGTTCTCGCGGAAGATCAGCGTCTCGAAGATGTTGTCCATGCCCATCCACGTGCCGGCCAGCGCCAGTGCGCCGCCCGCGCCCGCGTCGGTCTTGAGGTAGGTCTGGCCCGCGAGGGTGAGCGTGCCCTGCTTGATAGACCAGTTCTCGGTGCTGGTCTGGCCGTCCTTGCCGGTGAACGTGATCCGGCCGCCCCGCACGGTGGCCGTGCCGCTCCAGTCGAACGTGCCGCTGCGCTGGCGGAAGCCTCCGTCGGCGGTCAGCACGAGCTCGAGCTTGCCGGACTGGCTGGTGCTCGCGTCCCAGGAGCCGACGAGCTCGGGTGGCAGGGCGGTGCTCTGCGGAGGTGGCTCGGACGTGGAACGCACCGCGGACGTGGAGGTCGTGGTCTCACCGGTGATGGACGTGGGCTGCGGTGGTGGTGGCTCACCGGTGCAGCCGGCGAGGAGCAGTGCGGCAATTCCCAGCAGTGCGAAACATAGGTGATGAATTCGCGCCTTGGCGATCATTTCGCCTCCTTCGCGCCTTCAGTCGTGTTTCTCGGCGCCATTGTTAGCAATTTCCCCCGGCAGCTGGAAAACGCCTGCTCGGCGGGCACTGGCACGATGAACACCATGACCGCGACCGCTCGCCGCATGTTCGAGCTGCTGGAACCGATCTGCCTGGTCACGTTCTTCGCGCCCGAGTGCGGGGACGAGCTGGCCGCGCTCGGGCACCCGAACTACTGGTCCGGTTACTTCGCGAGCAGGGCCGCGCCGCTGGGGCGGGTGCCCGCGGAGGTCGTGCACGCGGCCTTTTACAACTTCGCGGAGGGCGAGGCCGCGCGGCACATTCCGCGTGCGTGGGAAACAATTCCGCCCGAGGCGTCGCTGGCCGCGCGGGAACGGGGCAGCGCGGCCTCGGTGCGGCGGATCATCGGCGACGAGATGGCCGCCTCGCCCGGTCTGCGGCGCGCCGCCGACCTCACTGCCAAGGCCGCGGCGAGCGCTCCCTCCGAGGGCCGGCTGATGTACGCCGCGATGCGCACCCTCGCCGTGCCGGACGAACCGGTGGCACGGCTGTGGCACTGCGCGACCGTGTTGCGCGAACACCGCGGTGACGGGCACATCGCCGCCCTCGTGGGCGCGCGCATCGGTGGCACGGAGGCCCACGTGCTCTCGGCGATCGCGATGGGCGTCCACCCGCCGGAGTCGTTCGGCCGCGTCCACCACCTGCCGAGGCGGCGGCTCGCGGAGGTCATGGCGGGCCTGCGCGAGCGCGGGGTCGTCGATGCGGACGGGCGGTTCACCGACGAGGGACGCGTGCTCCAGCAAGGGATCGAGGATCTCACCGATGAGCTCGCCGCCGCTCCGTACGACGCGCTCTCCCCCGCCGAGCTCGACGAACTGGTCGCCGCGCTCGACCCCGTCAGCGCACGGCTGGTGGCCGCCGGGTCGCGGTGATCACGCCGTGGCCTGGGCGAGCAGCGCCAGCGCGGCGTGCGACGACGAGCCCGGCGCCGCGGTCGCCACGACGACGCTCGGACGGGTGTCGTTGGTCAGGGTCTGCTGCGTGACGGTCAGCGGGCCCACCAACGGGTGCCGCATCTCGTAGACGGCCGTGGCGCAGGCTTTGACGCGGTGGTCGGCCCACATCGTGGCGAACTCGCGGCTGGTCGCGCTGAGCTGCCCGACCAGTTCGTGCAGCCCGGCGTCGTCCGGGTGCAGGCCCACGACCAGGCGCAGGTTCCCGACCACGGCCCGCGCCTTGGCCTGCCAGTCCGCGTAGAGGTCGCGGGTGTGCGGGTCGAGGAACACCAGGTGCGCCATGGTCGGCCGGTCGGTCGCCGCGAACTCCAGGTGCCCGGCGAACAGCGCGTGCCCGAGCCGGTTCCACGCCAGCACGTCGGTGCGCCGACCGAGCACGACGGCGGGCACGTCGCGCAGCGCGGCGAGGAGCTGGCCGGTCGCCTCGTCGACGCGTTCGGGACCCGGCCTGCGCGTCCGCGCCCGCTTCACCGGGGTGGCGAGGACGTGCAGGTGCTGCCGTTCGGACTCGTCGAGCCGCAGCGCGGTGGCGAGCGCGTCGAGCACCTCGGGCGAGGCGCCCGTCGAATGCCCCTGTTCGAGCCTCGTGTAGTAGGAGCTGCTCACCCCGGCGAGCCTCGCCAGTTCGTCGCGGCGCAGACCGGGCACGCGGCGGCGCTCGTCGTACGTCCGCACGCCGACGTCCTCGGGCCTGAGCTGCGAGCGGCGCGTCCGAAGGAACTCGCCGAGCCGCGCGATGTCGTTCACGGCACCGAGTATGTCCGCGCCCGGCGCCCGGTGCCTGTCCCCGCCGGGGATACGCAAAGCCGGGAATGGTCCGCGAACGCCCGGGCCGGTCGGATGGGGGTCATCCGACCAGCTCGAACACAGAAGGAACTTTCGCATGGACCTGTCCGAGTTCACCTTCACCCGCCGGGCGTGGGTCGACGCCACCCCCGCCGACGTCTACGGGCTCGTCAGCGACGTGTCCGCGATCGGCCGATGGAGCCCGAACGCGAGCGGCGCGGCCTACGACGACGGCGCCGGACCCGAGGTCGGGGCGTGGTTCAGCGGCCACAACCGCCGCGACGGCAAGGAGTGGACCACCCGTTCGCAGGTAGTGACGGCCGAGCCGGGCGCCGCGTTCGCGTTCGTGGTGGGCGGCGCGGACGATGGCATCGTCGAGTGGACGTGGTCCCTGCGCGCGCAGGGACGCGGCACCGTCGCGGCGCAGTCCTGGCGGCTGCTCCGCACCGATCCCCTGCTGGGCGACACCCGCGCCGACCTGGTGGCGTTGCGCGACTACATGGCCGTGAGCGCCGAGTCCACGCTCACCGCTCTGGCCGAGTGGGTGGCCCACTGACCGACGGCGGGTGAAACGCGGGCGCGGGCCCGAACGACATGCAGGAGACCGCACACGGACCTGCAGGGGGAACTGGATGCGCTGGCGGCCCGCGCCGACCACGGTGCTCGTGCTGTCGGTCCTCGCGACGGTTCTCGTGGGGCTCACCGCGAACATCGCCACCGGCACGGTGCCGGACCTGAGGTCGTGGCAGGTGGCGGCGATCTGGATCGCGGTCGGTGTGCTGACCGCGTTCCTCGTGCTGGTGGAGGTGTACCGGGCGCGCCGCGGTGCGCCGGCGGGCTCGCTGTCCGAGGCCGCGGAGTACCTGGCCGCAGCGGTGCGACGGGAGTGGGCCGGCGAGGCGGTGCGGCGCGGCGTGTTCGACCCCGCGCCGCTGCCGGTGCGGTTCCACGCCACGCGGCGCGCGAAGATCAGCGACCACCCGGCCGCCGTGTTCGGCGACGAGAGCCTGCGCGCGCTGCCGCCCGCGACCCGTCCGCGCCTCACCGGTGACGTGACCGGGGTCCTGGCGGCGTTCCGCTCGATCCCGGCGCGGCGGCTCGTCGTGCTCGGCGAGGCCGGGGCGGGCAAGAGCGTGCTCGCCATGCTGCTGACCAAGGCGCTGGTGGAGGACCGGCGGGCGGACGAACCGGTGCCGGTGCTGCTGCCGCTCGCGTCGTGGGATCCCGGCGAGCACCTGCACACCTGGCTCGAGCGGCACCTGGCGGAGGACCACCCCGGGCTCGTCGAGTCGTTCGGCCGGGACGTGGTGGCGAAGCTCGTGCAGGAGCAGAAGGTCCTGCCGGTGCTCGACGGGCTCGACGAACTGGAGGGCGCGGTCCGCGCCGACGCGCTGCGCAAGATCAACCACGCGCTGGCGGACTCGCGGGCGCAGGTCGTGATCACGTGTCGTGCCACCGAGTTCGAGCGGGCCGTGAGCTCGCGCGAGCACGTCGTGTCCCGCGCCGTGGTGGTGGAGCTCGAACCCGTCCCGCGCGAGGAGGCCCTCGCGTTCCTCGGCGATGACGCGGAGCGGTGGCGGCCCGTGGCGGACGAGATCGCGGCCCGCGCGGAGGGGCCGCTGGCCCGCGCGCTCGGCACACCGCTCATGATCGGCCTCGCCCGGACCGTGTACCGCTCGGCGGATCCGCGCGAACTCGCGACCGCCGCCGACCCCGAGGCCGACCTGCTGGAGCGGTTCATCGCCGCTGCCTACCGCACCGACATCCCGACCGCCGGGGCAGCGAAGCGCCGCTGGTCCCCTGCCTCCGCACAGCGCTGGCTGACGTTCCTCGCGATGGACGTCGCGAGGAACGGTGCCCGGGACCTCGCCTGGTGGCGGCTGCGGGACCGGGTGCCACGCCCCGCGCGGATCGCGATCGTCGCCCTCTTCTGCACGGCCCTGCTGCTCCCCGTGTTCCGCTGGGACCTCGTGGCGGCGGTCGCCGTGGTCTGCGGTCTCGGCGCCGGACTTCCCCGGCACAGCCCGGAACCGCAGCGGCTGCGCCTCGAGTTCGGCCGCGGCCGGCGCCGGGTCGAGTTCGTGCTCGTCGGACTCGGGCTGGGGGTGGTCGCGGGGCAGGTGACCCGAAGCCTGGCGGGGGTGCTCGTCGGAGCTGTCGTCGGCGTCGTGGCCGGGGTGCTCGCCGGTGCGGCGCGCTACCGGCAACCGGAGGGCGCCGTCACGCCGTGGACGGTGTTGCGCGCCGACCGCGCGTCCAGCTTGCGCACGGGCGCGGCCCTCGCCGCCGCCACGGCCTTCACGCTGTGGACGGTGGCACCGGATCGGCCGGTCCTCGGCGCGGTGTCGGCGGCGGTGGTGTTCTTCCTGCGCTGGCTGGCACTTCTGACCGCGGTCGTGCACGTGCTCGGACTCCAGGTGGCGCACCAGCTCTGGCTGGGGTTCGGCACCGAGGTCGCGGTGGCGGTGGTGACCGGGATCGCCGTCGGCGCCGCCGTGCTGGTGCGGCTCGGGGCGGCACGTCCGACCTCGCTCGCGATGACCGCGTGGGCGCAGTGGGTCCTGCTGACCCGCCTCTGGTACCCGCTCACCGGACGGCTCCCCTGGGCGTTGTCCGCGTTCCTCGCCGACGCCCACCGCCGAGGCGTGCTGCTGCAGGCCGGATCCCGCTACCGGTTCCGCCACCTCGCCCTGCTCGACCACCTCGCCGCTTCCCGGGAGCACGCATGAGAAAACTTCTGATCACCGGCGTCCTGGCGATCGTCATCGGTGTCGCCGCCGCCGTCTTCAGCACCAGCCTGTACTCCACGGCCTCGGACGCCATGACGTTGTCGGAGAAGAACACGGGCATCGCGAAGGAGGCCCTGCGGACCGCCGAGGGCCTCAGCGAGTCCGACCCGGCGCACGCCGAGCAGCTCGCGAAAGCGCAGCAGTACGTCGCCTACGCCGAGGGAAACCTGGACTGGCACAACGAGACCGTCGACCAGGCCGTGCTGTTCACCGTCGTGTCGGTGTTCACCGTCCTGGGTGGAGCGATCCTCCTGGTGATCCGCCGTCGCCGCACCGCGGAGAGCTGAAGGCACTTGCGCGGCCTGCTACGGTGTCCTCGATGATCACCTCCCCGAACGGATTGGGGGTCTCCTTCACCAACGGTGAGTGCTGATGCACCACTGGCCCGTGAAGAGACATCCCCGCCTCGCTTTCTGGTCGCACGTGCGCGAGTTCGCCGTGCCGGCATCGATGATCGAGACCGCGACCTCCCGCCGGCGTGCCGGCGACTGGTCGGGAGCCTGTGCCGCGGCACGGGTCGACGTCGACCTCCACCTCCGCGCCCTGCACCGCTCTCGTGGCCGTGAGCTCGTGGACCTCGTCCGCGCCGACCTGCGCGCACTGGCGCCGGACCTGCTGCGGTGGCACTTCCCGAGGATCAGGCCCGACGGCCTGCTGCGTCCCGGGCTCACCGTCTCCCTGGCCCGGTACCGGCTGCCCGGCGACGAGGTGCACCTCGTCGCGCGCACGCCGCCCGCCTGGGCCGACGCGGGACAACGGATCAGCCTCGCGCTGTGGGAGCGGTCCGGGCCGCTGAGCGGCGCGCGGCCGGACCAGCGGTTCCGGCTCGACCTGCACCGCCACCTCTGGGACGTGCGCAGGGTGTCCGAGCTGCGTGACCGCTGCGGCGCCGACCAGGTGCCCGCGGACGGCCGTGCCACGCACCGGTGGGAGGCCGAGGCCGCTCTGCTGCTGCGCGAGGACGGTCATCCGGGCACCGAGGTCGCGGTTCGGCTCGGTGCACGGCACCGGGTGGTCGTCGACCTGCACGCACCGGGTTCCACCGTGAAGTCCCGGCGTGCCAACGGGATTCCCGTCCTGCCGGACGCGGCGACGTGGGTGCTGCCCGACCTGGAGCTGTGGCGGGCGGGCGTGATGGACGCCGAGCGCCTGCACCCGCTCGTGAGGTCGGCGCTGCTGCCGGACCACCCCGCTGCGGCACCGCGAAGTCCTGGTACAGCAGGAACCCCGCGACTCGTCGACTGCCGGGGCTCAACGCACCGGATCGGCGTGGTCGGCGGCGTCCTGGTGCCACTCGACCACGACCCCGCCGAGATCCGCCGCGAAGAGCTGCTCGCCGCGCTCGGTGGCACGAGCCTGCCCTGCGTCACCGCGATCGACGCGGCACACCGAAACCCGGCGGACCTGGACGCCATCCGCGCCCGCCTGGACCACGGCGACTTCGCCGGTGCCCTGGCCGTCGTCGAGGACCTCCTCGGACCGGACGCGCCGCTGCTCGACGGCGCGTTGCGGGAAGAACTGGAGACGGCGGCGGAACGCAAGGTGGCGCACGGCCTGTACCGGGCCGAACTCCACGAACTGCCGCCGCTGCCGTCCTCGAAGGACCTCCGCGTTCCCCGCGGACGCGGCCGCTGGCTGCACGCGGCTCTCCGCCGTCCCTGACCCGAACCTCCTCCTCGCCCGGCCGGCGCAACGGCCCCGACATGACACAAGGTGATCGACGCATGCCTGAATCGACTATCCACAATGGACAGATGCTCGACGTGGCCGCTGATCTGCTGGCGCTGCTGGGCGACACGTCCACCGAGCCGCGGACCGATCCGCAGCTCGAAGCCCTGACGCTCGCCGTGTCCGCGGACCTGCCCGTGCTGCTCTGGGGCGAGCCGGGGATCGGCAAGACCGCCGCCCTCACCCAGCTCGCCGACACCCTCGGCCTGCCGCTCACCACGGTGATCGCGAGCGTGCACGAGCCGTCGGACTTCTCCGGCCTGCCGGTGGTCGGCGACGACCCGGCGACGCAGGGAGTGCCGATGGCGCCCCCGGACTGGGCCGTTCGCCTGGTCCGGGCCGGACACGGTCTGCTGTTCCTGGACGAGCTCTCGACCGCACCACCGGCCGTGCAGGCCGCGTTGCTGCGCGTGGTGCTGGAACGCCGGATCGGCACGCTGCACCTCCCTCCCGGCGTGCGGATCGTGGCCGCGGCCAACCCGCGGTCGTCCGCCGCCGACGGCTGGGAGCTGAGCCCGCCGCTCGCCAACCGGTTCGTCCACCTGCGCTGGGCGCACGACCACGAGGTCGTGGTGCGCGGGCTCGGCGGCACCTGGCCGGTCGCCACGATGCCGCGGCTCGATCCGGCGCGGCTGCCGGACGCAGTGGCGTTCGCGCGGCGCGCGGTGTGCGAACTCCTCGCCGCCAGGCCGAATCTCGTTCACCAGCTGCCGAAGAGCGAGACGCTTCGCGGTGGCGCCTGGGCCTCGCCGCGCAGCTGGGACATGGCGTTGCGGCTCATCGCCTTCGCGACCGCCGCCGGCACGTCCCGCGACGTGCTCTCCCTGCTCGTGCGCGGCGCGGTGGGCGACGGTCCCGGCCTCGAACTGCTGGCGAGCCTCGACCGGATGGACCTGCCCGACCCCGAGGACCTGCTCGCGAACCCGGCGGCGGCGGTGCTGCCCGAACGCGGCGACCTGCGACAGGTCGTCCTCGACGGCGTGGTCGCGGCCGTGCGCAACCGCCCGGACGAAGCCCGCTGGCACGCGGCGTGGACGCTGCTGGCCGCCGCGCTCGAGACCGGCGCGCCGGACCTGGTGGTCGTGCCGGCCTCGACCCTCGCCGCGCTGCGCCAGGACGGCTGGGAGGTCCCGGTCGAGATCGAGCAGCTGTCCGGCGCGGTGTCGCTGTCGCGGCGGGTGGACCGGGTCGCGGCCGTCGCCGGGGTGCGCGGATGAAGACCTTGGACGAGGAGAAGTTGTTCGCCGCGCGGTTGTACGCGGTGCGCTGCCGCCCGTACCTCGCGACGGCGTTGTTCGCACTGAAGGTGGTGGAGTCGCCGCGGGTGCCGACGATGGCGGTGGACCGGCACTGGCGCTGCTACGTCTCCCCGGCGTTCGTCGACGCGAGACCCGTCGAGGACCTGGCGGGGATCTGGGTGCACGAGGTGGCGCACCTCGTGCGCGACCACCACGGCCGCGGCGACAGGTACGCGGCACGGCACGAGCTGTCCGGTCCCGGCGAACGGCTGCGGATGAACATCGCGGCGGACTGCGAGATCAACGACGACGTCTTCGGCGACGGCCTGCGGCGGCCCGACGACGCCGTCCACCCGGAACTGCTGCGGCTGTCACCGGGCGAGCTGATGGAGGACTACCTGCACCAGTTCCGGCTCGGCCCGCACACCGACGCGTTCGCGTGGCTCGACTGCGGCAGCGGCGCCGACGGCCTGGACCGCCCGTGGGACCTCGGCGCGGACGGCGCCCACGGCCTCACCGCGCTGGAGCAGGACGCCGTCCGGTTCCGCGTCGCGCGAGGCATCACGGCCAGCCCGGGCACCGTCCCGCAGGGCTGGCGCCGGTGGGCGGAACGGGTCTTCCACCCACCGCAGCCGTGGCGCGACCTGCTGGGCGCCGCGGTCCGGTCGGCGGTCTCCGGCCCCGGCGTGGGCGAGGACTACACCTACGGCAGGCCGTCGCGCAGGTCGGCCGGCGTGCCGAAGGTGGTGCTGCCGAGCCTGCGCCGCAGACCCCCGCGCGTCGTGGTCGTCGTGGACACCTCGGCCTCGGTCAGCGACGCCGAGCTAGGCAGCGCGATCGTCGAGACGGCGGCGATCGTCCGCGCCGTGGGCGGCCGCCGCGACCTGGTCTCGGTGCTGTCCTGCGACTCCGCCGCGCACGTCACGAACCCGTTGTGCCACGCGGAGGGCATCCCGCTGGTCGGCGGCGGTGGCACGGACCTGCGCGAGGGTTTCGCGCGGGCCCTGCGGTTCCGGCCGGACGTCGTGGTCGCGCTGACCGACGGCCAGACGCCGTGGCCGTCCGCGCCACCGCCGTGCCGCACGGTGGTGGGGCTGTTCGCGCGCCCGCACCGGTACGACGAGGACGATCCGGACTACGTGCCGGACGAGCCGCCGTCGTGGGCCAGGGTGGTGACGATCGGATGATCGTCGCGGCAGAGCAGAACGAGTCCCGCTGGCCCGCATGACGGTCGGCGCCACCGCGTCCGCCGGCCGTCCGAGGCAGCGGACTCATCGGCTGTAGATGCCTTGGGATAGCGTCACGACCGCGCACGCGGCGGCCGACACGTCCGACAGAGGTGGTGTCCTCCTCTGGCAGGCTTGTGCGCGCCCCTCCACCTCGTCGGACAGGAACCGGAGGTCGTAGTGGCTGCCAATGGTCAACGGGGTGACGATGACTACGACTTCGCCGCATCTCTCCAAGGAGCCAAGCGCCCCATCAGCAACCTGGAGCCCCCTGAGGTCGATGCTCTTCGCAAAGTGTTCGGCTTCCAGTTGTTCACATTCTTCGCGGCTCACCCCGTCGAGGACGGCCGCCCCCGAAACCTGTGAGCGGTTCCCCGCAACCTGGGCGATCGCGGCCCTGGCGACCTCGGCGGGGTCCTTGGTCGTCACGGAGGGGGCTCCCGGACCGGTGACCAGAACCGATCCGTCCGCCTGCACGAGAAACCCGGCGACACCGCGGCCGATCTTGGACCAGAGGAGCTGGACACCAGCTTCCTCGACCTGAGCACCGCTGGGCAGCGTGTACAACTCCAACTCCAGGACGAAGCCCGCCGATCCGATGCCTTCGACAACCGCGTTGAACGTTCCGGAGGTCATGGCCGAAAACTCACCGAGCACGGACAGGCGAGGCCCAGATGAAACACGAACTCCCTTCGGAGCCAGCACTCTCTCCGCCTCGGCATCCCCGAGCCCGCCCACCTCCGCGACGTCGGCAGCGTCGAGCATCGCCGCGCACTGCGCCTTCCCGTCCGCACCAACGACGGTGAACAGCGCGGAATCGGCATGGCGCAGACCAGTCGTGGTGCACGCCTCGGGCTGGGTCAGGTCGACCACGATCACGGCGGTCACCGCGCTGACGGCCGCGGCCCACAGAGCGACGGCTCGGACGACGGGCCTGCCCATCCGCACGTCCTTGCCCCGCAGGACAAGGCGCTCCTGCAACACGACGTGCCAGAACTCGTACCCCGCGACTCCCGCGCGCAGCAATCCCTTGTCCCGCGCGTCGGCGAGGAACGCCTCGAAGCGCAACGGCAGTCGCCCCGTGGTCCAGAGCACCGCCTTGGCCACCACGTACCGGGGCCAACGGCTGGTCAGCAATACCGCGAGCACCACCGTGACCGCGACCAGCACGATCGACGCGACCGCCTCCGGGTCGAACTTCTCCATCTCGCTGGAGACCGGGGTGATGACGACGGGCACGCCCAAGGTGGCGGCGGCGCGCTGGCCGACGTGCACGGAGAGGCCGGTGACGAGCTGGAACAAGGCCATGCAGAGCGCGCTGACGGACACCAAGGTGGTGGCCGTGCCGATCAGGGTGGCCCGGCGTTCCCTCCGCAGCACGTCGGCGGGTTCGGCGCGGCCGACGACCGCCGCACGGGCGATGAGATGGCGGTGCAGTCCGACCGCCAAAGCGCACACCGCCGCCAGGGCCGCAGTCACGCAAACCCAGACCGCGACCGAGGCGACCGCCTTCCGGATCGACAACGTGGTTTCGGACGCCATCGCCACGAACAGGCTGAGGGCTCCGGGCACGGCCACCAACAACGCCCCGTCCCGCGCGCCCTGCCGGAAGCCCATGCGCCACCTGTCGACCTTTTGCCCCAGGCCGAGGAACCACAAGATCGTGCAGGCGAGCCCGAACACGCCCGCCGACATGAACGGGTTCTCCGACACGTCGAGCGGGTCGTCGAAGTCGAGCAGCGTCAGCACCGCGGCCACCACCGCTCCGCCAACGAGGCCCACGAGCGCCCCGGTCCACGGGGACAGCACCCGGTTGGGCAGCTTCCACCACGTCAGTTCCCGCTCGGCGTGCTGGTGCAGGTACCGCGCGAGGTACGTCAGGTACCGGCGGGCAGCCGGTGCCGTCCACCCCCGGCCCCGTTCCGGGTAGACCGAGTCGATCAACACGTCGACCAGGTGGTCCCGCACGTCGTTGCCGCTGGTCAGCTTGAGCAGGGCGGACGGGTCCCGGCCCGCGTACGCCCTGGTGAACAGCGAGAGCATCAACGGCGTCGACAGCGCGATGCCGAGCGGGCCGTCAGGGTGCGCCGCGACGGTCTCCGCGACCGGTGACCAGCGCGGGTCCGTCCGCAGGTGCCGGGAGATCTGTCCTGGGGTGAGCGGCAGGATCTCGAAGATCGGCGCCTGCCGCAGCGCGGGTGCGCCCGCCGCGATGCCTTCGGCGTACTCCACGGAGCGGCAGGTGAGCAGGATCCGGCGGTGGCCCGCCAGCGTGTCGTTGATGCGGCTCAGCGCCCGGCGGCGGAGGTGCTCGGGCAGCTCGTCGAGGCCGTCCAGCACCGGGAAGATGACTCCCTTGTCCAGCAACGCTTTCGGGATGCGTTCGGCTCCCGCGTAGTGGGCGGCGGCGAGGGCGCGCACGATGAACGTGTCCAGGTCGTCCGCCACCGGGTCCCAGCTGGACAGCGACAGCAGGACGGGCACCTTGTCGTCCGCGGCCCGTTCCGAAAGCAGGCCGACCACGAGGGAGATGGCCAGGAAGGTCTTGCCGCCGCCGGGTTCGCCGAGGAGCACAGCCCGCTGGTGGGGCAGGGCGCGGAAGGCCTTGGCGACGTCCAGCACGGACTGCTCGGGGTTCGCGGTGACGACGCGACGGTGCTGCGTCGCGGACTCCGCCTGGCGCCACTGCACCGGCAAGGTGTCCGCCGCACCGGATCGCCGGCGTCGCGCGGCGAGCTCGGGCTTCCAGCGCTCCAGCAACTCGTCTGCCAGCGCTCGTCCCTCTTCTTCGGTGTCCACCGGCTTCTGGCGGGCGTCGAGGTAGCGCGCCAGCGCGGAGACGCCGGCCACCAGAGCGAGCAGTCCGCCGAGGATGCCGGCGAGGGCATCGCTGGTGTCCAACGGGAACTTGACGAGCGCGTACGCGATGCCGGCAGCCATCAGCAGGAATGCCGCGTATCTGCCGCGACGAGACGGTAAGAGCACAAGTAGCTGATCGCATCCGAGCGATGATGGCGTTACCATTTCAGCACATATATTTCTCTCCGGAAGAATATTCCAGCCGAGTCAACTTGAATAAAGTGTCCACTTTTTAGAACCAGCGTCCTCGCCATGAAGACGTATAGTCGCCGCCATGGCAGCAACGGTGCCGAAAATCCTTTCGGCCGCCCTTCTCGCATTGTCCGCGGCCACCGCCTGCACCGGCCCGTTCGTGCCGCCACCCCCACCACAGTCCTCGCAGAACCCTGTTACCTCCCAGCAGAGCTCCGCCCAGGAGTGCACCGCTCCCCCGCCAGCCGGCGAGGCGAGCCCGGCCCGCATCGTCGGCGAGTGGATCTGCACCGGGTCGACCACCCAGACGCGTTACCGGTTCTCCGCCGACGGCCGGTACGAATCGCGCGAGGCGCTGGAATACAACGTGCCGACGGGCCGGTTCGTCTTTCACCGCGACCAGACGGGCAGGTACACGACGGCCGAGGACCGGCTGGAACTGGCACCGGAGCGGTCCACGCGCACCCGGAAGTCACCGGAGGACCCGGGAGGCGACTACGTCGACGTGCCGGAGCCGTTGGACGCGCGGGTCTTCACGTTCCGGGCCGACCTGGACTCGCTGCGGCTGCAGGAGAACGGCCGCCGCGAGCTACTGCTGCTGCGGGTCTCGTGAGGGCGCGGGTCGTCGTCCAGGTCGTCGCGATCCTGGTCGGCGCGGCGTGCACGTTCCTCGCCGGGTGGAGGTACAGCGACGCGTCCAGTGCGTGGCAGCGGGCCGTACGGGTCGAGGTCGACCTGGCCGGCGTGCGGCAGGACGACGTGCGGAAGGTGTACGCCAACGAGGGGCCGCTCGCGTTCCGCGTCTCGGTGTTGCAGATGCGGGCGGACGCGCTGGAGCCGTTGGCGGGCAACAACTCCGCGGCCGCGACGGATTGGACGATCGCCGAGCAGGCCGCGTTCGCGTTGCGGCAGGCAGCCGGGCCCACGACGTTGCTCGGGCAGCGGCGGTACGACCTGCCTGGTGGTGGCTCGGACCTCGCGCGGCGGCTGGCCGATACCGCTGCCGCGCGGGCACGGCCGTTGCCGGACCCCGAGGCGCCGGATCGGGAGGGGGACGGGTTCGCGGCGCTCGCGCTGTGGATCTCGCTGCTGACCGGGGTGGTCACCGGGCTGGCGGTGGTCGGGGCGTCCGTGCGCAGGTCCGGGGCGGAAGCCGGGCGGAAGTCCGGGCGCGGGTCGAGGCGGGGGTCCGGGCAGGAGTCGGGGCGCGGGTCCAAGCGGAGGTCCGGGCAGGAGGCCGGGCGGGAGTCCGGGCGCGGGTCCGGGCGCGGGTCCAGACGGGAGCCCAGGCAGGAGGCAGGGCGGGGATCCGGGCAGAAGGCCGATCGCGCGTCCAGGCTGGAGCCCGGGCGCGGGCTCGAGCTCTTCGCTCAACCCGGAGCCGCCACCGGCGCACAGCGGCGGATCGCGTCCGTCGCCCTGGCCGTCTGGGCGGCGAGCGTGCTGTTCCCGTTGCTGCAGCTGTACTTCAGCTCCCAGGAGCAGCGGTACCAGGCCGAGTCGGCGCGGCACGCGGTGCAGTCGCGCAGTGCCGAGAGCCTCAGCTCGACGCTCACCGAGTTCGGCGCCACCGCGGAGCAGATCGCCCGCGAAGGCAGCGTCGCCGCCACCGCGCGGGAGATCGACGCCGTCTACACGGGTGAGGCCGCCGCGGCCCGGGAACTCGCCCGCGCCGAGGACGGCGCCTCCGTGCGGGGCATCGCGGTCGCCGCGGTGATGGCACGGCCGCCGAAGCCGGCGGACGGCGTCGAGGCCGGACTCGCCGACGCGCTCGCGTCGCAGCCGCACGACTGGGCGGTGCTGACCGCGAGATCGGTGTGGGAGGCCGACAAGGCGGACGAGTTCGGGCTCGGGTCGAACGCCATGCTCGCGGCCATCGGTCTCGTCGTGCTGCTGCAGGCACGGGTGCAGGCCGTCGCTCAAAGGCAAGCGATCCCCGAAGAGGCGCGCCCAACCAGCCGGAGGCCGCGCGGACGTGCGGTCGGCTTGGCCTGTCTCGGGTTGGCCGTCGCGGTTCTGCTCTGGAGTGACCTGCGACGCCGACGAGGCGTTGGCAGAATGCGGTGATGCGGATCAAGTTCCAGGTGGTCACCTTCGACGCGGCCGACCTCGGGCCCGAGAGCAGGTTCTGGGCCGGCGTGCTCGGTGGCGAGGTCCAGGAGGACAGCGACTGGCACATGGTGGTGGTCGACGGCACGCCGCGGGTCGGTGTGCAGCTCGCGCCCGACCACACCCCGCCGACGTGGCCGGACGGGCCGACCAAGCAGCAGATCCACCTGGACCTGTGGGTCGAGGACTTCGCCGAGGCGCACGAGCAGGTGATGGCGCTGGGGGCCACGGTGCTCAGGCCGGCCGCCGGGAACACCGCCGGCGACGACTTCCAGGTGTACGCGGACCCCGCCGGTCACCCGTTCTGCCTGTGCTGGCTGGTCGCCGAGCAACGCGGGTAATCATTCTGCCGCACCGCGCCGCGGCAGAAAGCCCAATCTTCCACTCCAGCCATCCTCGGCGTCGTCGACCTGGTGCGGCGCAGGGCGGACGGCTACCACGACGTCGTCGGCACGGCCCGCGCGCAGGTCGCGAAGGACGGCCGCCGACAACGAGCGGGTGGCCGACACCGCGGCACAGGCGAACCGGGCACCGTCCACACCGGACGGTGCCGGGGTCAGGAGCCGCAGCCCTCCGGGGACCAGTCGCGCTCCTGCGCGTTGCTGCCGTCGGCCCGCACCACCCGCACCTCGACGCACAGCGTGCCCGACGCGGACAGCTCGACCGACGGCTCGCCCACGGTCCCCGTCTTCAGCTCGTCGTTGGTCTGCCAGACGAACGTGTCGCCCGCCTGCGGCGACGGGTAGGTCCACGAGAAGCGCAGCGTCTGCGGGTTCACGCGGGTCGCGCTCACCACCGGCTTGCCCTCCGCGCTCCCCGGCTGCGCGCCGAGCGGCGCCTGCAACGCGGAACCCCTGTCCTGCAACAACAGCGCGCTGGTCACCCCGACCACGGCGACGGCTCCGGCCGCGCCGGCGTACAGCGGCCACCGGCCCTTGCGCCGCACGGGCGCGTCACCGGCCGGGACGACGACGGCCGCGAGCGCGGCGGTGGGGGCCGACTCGTCGTGGATCTGCTGCAAGCGCCGCGCGAACTCGGCGACCGACGCCGGCCGCGCGCCGGGATCCGCGGACATCGCTTGGCGTAGCAGCGCTTCCACCGCGTCCGGCGCCCGTCCGGAGGCGGGCACGGCACCGAGCAGGATGCGCTGTGTGATCGCCACGCGGGAGTTGTCCCCGCGCGGCACGACGAACGGCGAGTGCCCCGTCAGCAGGTGCCACAGCGTCGCGGCGAGCGAGAAGACGTCCGACCGCACCGAGTGCGCGCCGGTGCTGATCACCTCGGGCGCCGCCCACAGCAGGTGGTCGCCGCTGGTCGTGCCGAAGTCCGCCAGGTAGACCTGGCCCTGCTCGTCGCGCAGGACGTTGGCGGGTTTCACGTCGCGGTGCAGGACGCCCGCCCGGTGCGCGGCGTGCAGCGCGTCCGCGACGGCGATCCCTATCTCCAGCACGCGCGCGAACGGCGCCGGGGCCTCCGCCGTCAGGTCGCCGTCCGGGAAGTACCTCAGCACCAGGTACGGCAGCCCGGCACGGGTGCGCCCGGCGCGGTCGACCGCCGCGATCCCGGGGTGCCGCAGTCCGGCCACCGCCCTGATCTCGGCGACCCGCGGCGGGTCGACGAGCAACTTCACCGCGACCTCGCCGTCGGCGGCGCGGTACAGGTGGACGTTCTTGCCGAGCGGTCGGACGTACCGGAAGCCGGGGATCTCCGGTAACTCCTCTGTCATTCGTCACCTCGTAGCCGGCGGCGGCGGCCGAGGTGGCCCCGCCCACCCCGACCGCGCCGGACACTCTGCAAGGCTTGGAATATTCCACCCCTGGCCGGACTGTCAACCGTCAACCCACCAGTTGAGACGCGAGGCGCGTTCGCCCCGGCCGTCCTCGCACGAGCTGCTCAACGCGTGTTCCGGCCGACGGCCGTCCCGCGTTCCTCCGACTGGCAGAGGTGCTCTCCCGCCGGAGAGGCGCCGGCAGGCGGGCGCCCCCGCAGGGACGCCCGCCTCCACCTCAGTGCCGGCCCCAGTTGGGGACGTCGTAGCCGTTCATCGTCACCTCGAACTGGTCGTACTTCGCCATCAGCGTCAGCAGCTCGTCCTCGGAGGGCTTGTTGCCGTCCGCGTACATCTCGGCGAGCCCGCGGAAGTACTCCTCGCGGTTGAGGGCCGGGGTGAAGATGATCAGCATGGTCGCCTGGTCCTTGTACGGGTTGTGGAACCCGTGCGAGACGCCCATCGGGACGTTCACGTACGTGCCGGGCGGCGCGGCGAACGACTTGCCGTCGAGGTGCAGCTCGACCATGCCGCTGAGCACGTAGAACGCTTCGAGCTGTTCGTTGTGGACGTGCGGCGAGGCGCCGGGGGCACCGGCCGCCATGCGGTGCTCGTACAGACCGAGCCTGCCGTCCGTCTCACTGCCCCTGGCCTTGAAGGTGGTGTGCGTGGTCGTGCCGATCTGCACCGACTCGCCCTCGCCGGGAAGCAGGATGTTGGAGACTTGCGTCATGTCTGTTCACTCCTCGTTGCTGGCGATGTCGTCCTGGTTGAACCACGAGAGGTAACGCTCACCCGTGTCCGGGAACACGGTGATCAGGTTCTTGCCCGCGTACTCGGGGCGTCCGGCGAGCACCCGGCAGGCGTGGGCCGCCGCACCGGACGAGACGCCGACGAGAAGTCCCGCCGTGCGGGCGAGTTCGCGCGCGGTGGCGTAAGCGTCCTCATTGGACACGGTGAGGACGTCGTCGATCAGGCCCACGTCGGTGGTCGCCGCGACGAACCCGCCGTTGAGGCCGGGGATGCGGTGCAGGCCGCCCCAGCCCTGGCTGATCACCGGGGACCCCTCCGGCTCCACCGCGATCACGCGGATCGCGGGGTTGCGCTCCTTCAGGAACTTCGCGGTGCCGCTGAGGGTGCCGCCGGTGCCGACACCGCAGACGAAGACGTCGATCTCGCCGTCGGTGTCGTTCCAGATCTCCGGGCCGGTGGTGGCGTAGTGCGCGGCCACGTTGTCGGCGTTCTCGTGCTGGCAGGCGAACCACGAGCCCGGCCGCTCGCGGGAGATCTCCTCCGCCTTGGCGATCGCCGCGACGTAGCCCTCCTGGTACGGCGTCAGCACGATCTCGGCGCCGAACGCCTTCAGCAGCTGCAGGCGTTCGGTGGTCGCGCTGTCCGGCAGGACGATGACGCACTTGTAGCCGCGCGCCGCCGCGATGGCCGCCATGGAGATGCCGGTGTTGCCGGACGTGGCCTCGACGATGGTGCCCGAGCCCCTGGTGAGCTCGCCGCGCTCCTCCGCCCCGTTGATCATGTAGAGGGCGGCGCGGTCCTTGACGCTCGACAGCGGGTTGCCCATCTCCAGCTTGGCGTAGAGGGTCGCCGCGGTGACGCCGAGGTCGAGCCGCACGGTGGGCGTGCCGCCGATCAGGTCGACGAGCGAGGCGGCGGGCGGTCGTTGGGTGAGCGGTTGACTGAGCCGGATGTTCACGAACACTCCGATCGGATGGGTGTCACCAGCTGGGGAACACGGCCGCGCCCTTGTGCTTCTGCCCCGCCACCACGACGGACTGGCGAGGCCTGGCCGCCTTCGCGACACCGCGGGTCGACCTCAGGTTCGGGATGGAGAACGGCGCCAGCACCCGGGAGTCCGCCGGAACGTCGCGGATCACCAGTGCCTGCGCGCCCACCACGGAGTCGTGGCCGACGGTGATCGGGCCGAGCAACGTCGCGTTGGCGCCGACGACGACCCGGTCGCCGAGCTTCGGGTGCCGCCGCGAGCCCTCCGGCCGCTGGTTGTCGTGCCACCACCCGACCGCGCCGAGCGTCACCTGGTGGAAGATCGTGACGTCGTCGCCGATGACGACCGTCTCGCCGATCACCACCCCCGCGCCGTGGTCGATGAAGAACCCGCGGCCGATCGTCGCGCCGGGGTGGATCTCGATCCCCCCGGTCAGCAGTCTCGCGACGACCATGACCAGCCGGGCGCTGCGCCGCTTTCCCCGCAGGTGCAACCGGTGCGACACGCGGTGGCCCCAGATCGCGATGACCGTCGGGTGCAGCAGTGCCTCGCTGCGCGACAGGATCGACGGGTCGCGGTCCATGACCATGTCCAGGTCGTCGGTGAGCGAGCGGAGCAGCGCCCGCGGGCTCACCGGACCGCCCCCGCGGTCTCCTTCTCCTTGCGCAGCTGGCCCACCCTGTTCTCCGCGTAGGCCACGCCGACGAGCACCACCAGGCCGCCGGCGACGAGGTTCCAGGTGATGTGCTCACCGAGGAACAGCACGCTGACGAGCACCGCGAACACCGGCACCACGTAGTTGACCGCGGAGGCCGTGGTGGCGCCGACGTCACCGATGAGGCGGAAGTAGAGCACGTACGCCAGGCCGGTGCTGAGCAGGCCGAGCAGCACGATGCTGAGCGTCACCGGGCCGGTGAACTCGGGCGTGCGCCAGGCCAGGAACGGCGTGACGACGGCCTGCAGCACCGCCGCCGACACGAGCTGCGACGCGGCCAGCGCGAGCGGTGCGAGGCCGAGCGGCGACAGGTACTTGCGCACGTACACGAAGCCGATCGCGTAGCTGACCGCCGCGCCGAAGCACGCCATCCGGCCGCTGAGCGAGCCGAGCGACTCGTGCCACGGGCCGATCAGCAGCACCACGCCGACGAAGCCCAGCGCCAGTCCGACGGCCTTGCGCGAGGTGGCCCGCTCGGTCGGCAGCGCGGCTGTGGCGAGCGCCAGCGTCAGCAGCGGGGTGGCCCCGACGAGAACGCCCGCGATGCCCGCGCCGGTGGTCTTCTCGCCGTAGGACAGCAGGAGGAACGGGATGACGTTGCCGAACAGGCCGGCGGCCGCGATGTGGCCCCAGACCTGGGCGGACTTGGGCAGGGTGACCTTGCGGACGGCCGCGATCGAGAGCAGCACGGCCGCGCCCAGGATCAGTCTGCTGAGTACGAGTTGTCCCGGTGTCAGTCCTTCCAGGGACACCTTGATGAAGGTGAAGCTGCTTCCCCACAGCAGCGCCAGCAGCAGGAAGCGCGCGACGGATGCCTTGTCCATTGCTTCTCGATTCGGGTCATCTGTCAGTAGTCGTTTGGATACTTCAGCAGGGCCTGCTCGGGGCGTACTAGAGCGAGCCGCACGCGGGCAACCATCCGCGCCTCCCGACTGGTAGTAGCAGTGACGGACACAGCGGAAAGGCCGGGAAGTGCTGCACTCACCTGTGGGGTTCGAGGAGTTCGTGGCGGCGGCGTCGCCACGTCTGCTGCGCACGGCTTTCCTGCTCACGCGGGACCGCGGCCACGCGGAGGACCTGCTGCAGACGGCGCTCGCCAAGGCGTGGCGGGCGTGGCACCGCGTCGAGGGCGATCCGGAGCCGTACGTGCGGCGGATCATCGCGACCTCGCACGCCACCTGGTGGCGGCGCCGGTGGAGAGGCGAGGAACCGACCGGCGACCTGCCGGACCCGCCGGGCGAGTCGCCGCAGAACGCCGTGGACGACCGCGAGTGGCTCTGGCAGGCGCTCGGCCGGCTGCCGCGCCGGCAACGCACCGTGCTGGTGCTGCGCTACTACGAGGACCTCACCGAGGCGCAGGTGGCCGCGACGCTCGGCTGTTCCGTCGGCACCGTCAAGAGCCAGGCGAGCAAGGCGCTCGCGAAGCTGCGGCTCGACGACACGATCACGTTCGAAGGGCTGCGGCGATGAACCTGACCGATCTCGGCGAGGTGCTGCGCTCCCGTGCCGACGTCCCCGGCTCGTCCCACGACGCGCGCATGGCGGGCGTGCGGGCGCGGGTGGTCGCGTCCCGGCGCCGCCGTGCCGTCGCCGGCGTCGCCTGCCTCGTGCTCGCGCTCGTCGGCCTCGTCTTCGTGGTGCTCCCCCGCGCCGAGGCACCCGAACCCGCCGTGCCGCCGCGCAGCCTGCCGGAGTACCAGTCCGGGACGCGCCTGTCCGCCCAGGCCTGGGGCGACCTCCCGGCGACCGGCCTCACCCTGCGGTTCGTGCCGCGGTCGCTCGACTTCCAGCTGATCACCCACTGCGACACCGCACCGGACGGCCTGCGGATCACCGTGACGGTCAACGGCCACGTCTACACCGAGGACAACGGCTGCGGCGGCATGGGCAAGGTGGCCGACTGGGGTGCGTTCGACGTCGTGGCGGGGCGGCCGTCCGTCGTCGAGATGACGGTGCGGACCGTGGCCGAGGGCACCCGGGGGTCGTTCGCGGTCGGGATCGGCGATCCGGTGCCGGTGAGCGAGTACCCGTTCCCACCGCGACCGGCGACGCTGCAGACGTTCCCGCTGAACCTCCCGGAAGCGTCGATCTTCCTGCGGCCCGACGCCGGAACACCGAACGGGGAGAAGAGGTTCACCCTCGAGTGGCCCGGCGAGAGCCTGCTGCGGGCGCAGCTGAACACCCCCGGCAGGATCCGCGTGCTCGTCGACGGTGTCGGCCTCGTCGACTTCTCGCACTGGTCCTACACCGCGAGCAGCTCGAGCATGTTCCTCTCCGACTGGAAGAAGCACTACGGCCTGGACGTCGTGGAGGGTCAGCGGGTCGAGGTCACCGTCATCACGGAACGCATCACGGGCGACTGGCAGGTGTCGTTCGCACCACGCTGACGTCCACTGTGGACCTGCCGCGGCTACGGCTGATCGCCCGCCCGCCGGTGGTACCGGCTCGGGGACACCCCGAACCACCGGCGGAACGCGTGGCCGAAGCTCGCGGCCTCGGCGAACCCGAGCCGCTCGGCCACGGCCTCGATCGACAGGTCTCCCCCGGCGAGCAGCCGCACGGCCCGCTTGGCGCGTTCCTCGTCCAGCAGGGCCTGGTAGCTGGTGCCGGACGTGGCGAGACGGCGGCGCAACGTGCGCGGGCTGAGTCCCAGCGCCCGCGCGAGGGCAGGCATGCCCTCCTCGAACCTGTCCGAGGACTCCAGCAACCGGCGGACCTCCCGCGTGACACCGGGGCTCTCGCGGCGGCGTTCGGCGAGCTCGCGGCACTGCGCCTCGCACACCGCCGTCGTCTCGGGACTGGCCAGCCGCAACGCCTCCGCGAGCACGGAGACGTCCACAACGGACTGGTCGGCGGCACCGCCGAAGCGCGGCCGGACGCCGAAGACCTCCTCGTGCTCGCGGAGGTCGTCCGGAAGCGCGTGCCGCAGCTCGACGTCCAGGACCGGCACGGCACCGGTGAGCAGCTCGCCCACGACGGTGTGGATCGCGGCGAGGTCCCGTTCGACGAGGAACGTCGCCACGTCGTCCGGCAGCCCGCCGCGGTCGAGCGCCAGCACGAGCCGGTCGCCGTCGACCACGGCGGTGGGCGCGGTGAACGCGAAGCTCAGGTCGAGGTAGCGCAGGGCGGTGGTGATCGCGTCCTGCAAGGTGGCGGCGCTGAGGAACGCGTAGCCCAGCACACCGAACGTGGTGGCGTGGTACCGGCGTCCGGCGGCGACGCCCGCGTCCGGCAGCAGGCGCGCCAGGTTGCGCACGAGCGCCAGCTCCTGGTGCGCCTCGATCTCGGCGACCGGGTCGGCGAGCAGCGCGGCGTCGATCTCGGTCCCGTCGAGCAACGCCTCCGCCGGCACGTCGTGCTCGGCGCCGAAGCGCAGCAGGAGTGCGACGCTCGCGATGCCCCGCGGGAAGTCCCAGTGCCGGACGACCGGCTCGGCCAACGACCTCATGGCCGCGATTGTCAACTGCGCGGCCGGTGTTGTCCTGGTGCGAACGGGTGGATGTTCCTAGCTTCGACGACGTGAGCGCACAACCCGAGGTGATCGTCGTCGGTGCCGGTTTCGGCGGGCTGGGAGTGGCGTTGTCCCTGCGCAGAGCCGGGTTCGACCGGTTCACCGTGCTGGAGCGGGCGGACGGCCCCGGCGGCGTATGGCGCGACAACACCTACCCCGGCGCGGCCTGCGACGTGCCCTCCTCGCTCTACTCGTACTCCTTCGCCCCGAGCACCACGTGGCCGCGGCGGTACTCGGCCCAGCCCGACATCCTGCGCTACCTGCGCTCCGCCGCGGACGAGGTGCGCGACCACGTCCGGTACGGCGCCGAGGTGGTCGCGGCGGCGTTCGACGAGACGCGCGCCCGGTGGCGCGTCACGCTCGCGGACGGCGAGGTCGTCGAGGCGGACGTGCTGGTCTGCGCGGTCGGGCAGCTCTCCACACCCGCGATCCCGCAGGTGCGGGGCCTCGACCGGTTCGCCGGACCCGTCTTCCACAGCGCCACCTGGCGGCACGACGTGGACCTGCGTGGACGGCGGGTGGCCGTGGTCGGCACGGGCGCCAGCGCGGCCCAGTTCGTCCCCGAGATCGCACCGGTGACGGGCCACCTGACGGTGTTCCAGCGGTCCGCCCCGCACGTGCTGCCCAAACCCGACGCCGCCCTGACCGGACGCTCGCACCCGACGCGGCTGCGGGCCGCGCGGGGCGGGGTGTGGCTCGCGGGCGAGACGCTGACGCGGCTGCTCAACGGGCGGTTCACCCGCGCGCTCGTCGGTGCCGTCGCCGCGCTGCACCGGCGGCTCCAGGTGCGGGACGCGGCGTTGCGGGCGGCCCTGCGGCCCTCGAGCGAGCCCGGCTGCAAGCGGGTGCTGTTCAGCAACTCCTGGTACCCGGCGCTGAGCCGGCCGGACGTGGACGTGGTGACCGAGCCGATCACCGAGGTCACCGAGCACGGGGTGCGCACCGCGGACGGCCGCGACCACCCGGCGGACGTGCTGATCTGGGGCACCGGGTTCACCGTGGCGGGGTTCGGCTTCCCGGGCATCACCGGCCGCGGCGGGCACGACCTCGCGGCGGTGTGGGCGGGACGGCCGCGCGCCCACCTGGGCCTGACCGTGCCGGGGTTCCCGAACCTGTTCCTGGTCTACGGGCCCAACACCAACCTCGGCGGCAACTCGGTGGTCACCATGATCGAGGCGCAGTGCCGGTACGTGGTGGCGGCCGTGCGGCGGCTCGCCGAGACCGGCGCCGCGCTGGAGGTGCGGCGCGAGGTCGCCGACGCGTTCGACCGGGAGATGTCGTCCCGGCTGGCCGGGGGCGTGTGGAGCACCTGCTCGTCCTGGTACCGCACGGCGGACGGGGAGATCACGACGAACTGGCCCGGCGGCACGTGGGAGTACCTGCGCCGCACGGCCCGGTTGCGGCCGGAGGACTTCGAGCCCGCGCGCACGACGGCGGAGGTGTGACGGTGGACTACGACGTGCTCGTGATCGGCTCCGGTTTCGGCGGCGCCGTCACCGCCCTGCGGCTGACCGAGAAGGGCTACAAGGTCGGTGTGCTGGAGGCCGGCCGCCGGTTCGCCGACCACGAGTTCCCCGAGACCTCCTGGCGGGTGCGCGACTACCTCTTCGCGCCGTCGCTCGGGTGCACGGGCATCCAGCGCATCACCGCGTTGCGCGACGTCGCCGTGCTCAGCGGCGCGGGCGTGGGCGGCGGGTCGCTGGTGTACGCCAACACCCTCTATCAACCACCGCCGGCGTTCTTCCGCGACTCCCACTGGGGGCACATCACCGACTGGGAGGACGAGCTCGCGCCGCACTACGACCAGGCCACCCGGATGCTCGGCGTGACCGACAACCCGTTCCGCACCACCGGTGACGGCCACCTGCGGTCGGTGGCCGTCGACCTCGGCGTCGAACCGACCTTCCGCACGTCCCGCGTCGGTGTCCACTTCGGACCGGGCGGCACGGACCCGTTCTTCGGCGGCGCCGGCCCGCTGCGCGACCCCTGCGTCGGCTGCGGCTCGTGCATGACCGGCTGCCGCCACAACGCCAAGAACACCCTGCCGAAGAACTACCTCCACCTCGCCGAACGGGCCGGCGCTCAGGTGTGGCCGCTGACCACCGTCGTCGACGTGCGGCCCCACCTGAGCGGGTACAGGGTGGTGGCACGGCGCACGGGAGGGCGGGCGACACGTGAGTTCACCAGCGGGCAGGTCGTGTTCGCCGCGGCGTCGCTCGGCACGCAGCGGCTGCTGCACCGCATCCGTGACCGCGGCGGGCTCCCCCGGCTCTCGCCGCGGCTCGGGTTCCTGTGCCGCACCAACTCCGAGGCCGTGGTGGCCGTGCGGACGCCCGGCGGCGAGGTCGACCACTCGCGCGGGCTCGCGATCACGTCGTCCATCCACCCCGACGCGGACACGCACGTCGAGGTGGTCCGGTACGGCCGGGGCAGCAACCTCATGGGGTTGCTCATGACGACGCTCGTCGACGGCGGCCCGGCGCGGCTGCGGCGCGGGCTGGCCCAGCTCGTGCGCGAACGGGGTTCGTGGCGGCGGATGCACTCGCCGCGCGCGTGGTCGGAGGAGACGATCGCGTTGCTGGTCATGCAAAGTCTCGACAACTCGCTCACGACCGTGACGCGGCGCGGGCGGATGACGACCCGGCAGGGCGAGGGCGCGCCCAACCCGTCCTGGATCCCCGCCGGGCACGACGTGGCACGACGTCTCGCGGCCAAGGCGGGCGGGGTGGCGCGCGGGTCGTGGCCCGACCTCGTGAACATCCCGCTGACGGGGCACCTCATCGGCGGGTGCGTCATCGGCGACTCCCCCGCGACCGGCGTGGTCGACCCGTACCACCGGGTGCACGGCCACCCCGGGCTGCACGTGGTCGACGGGTCCGCGATCCCCGCGAACCTCGGCGTGAACCCGGCGCTGACCATCACCGCGCTGGCCGAGCGCGCGATGTCGTTGTGGCCCAACAAGGGCGAACCCGATCCACGCCCGGAGCCCGGCGCCGCCTACCGGCGCGTGCGGCCCGTGGCACCGCACGACCCGGTGGTGCCGACCGGCGCACCCGGCGCCTTGGAGGTGCGACATGCCCAGTGAGTGGCCCGCCGAGCCGTGGGACCTGCACGGACGGGGCTGGCTCACCGTGTGGACGGCACCACGTTCGGCCGTGCCCCTGCCACCGCCGGATGTGGTGCCGTTGACGCTCTTCGGCCGGGTGCTCGTGGTGTCCGCGTTCGTGGACTACCAGCCTCCCGGAGTGCTCAGCTACCACGAGGTGATGGCCGCGGTCGTGGTGCGGCGCGGCGCGCGGCTCGGTCTGTCCATCCTGGACATCATGGTGGACGACAGCACGTCGCAGCTCGGCGCGCGGGCGCTCTGGGGCATCCCGAAACTGCTGGCGGACTTCACCTTCGGCACTGGGACGCACCTCGACGCGACGGCCCACGAGGACGGCGAGGTCATCGCCGCCGCGACCGAGTCCCGCCGGTGGTCCCGCGCTCTCCCCGTCCGCCTGACCACGTCGGTCTGGCAGACCCTGCAAGGCAGCACGAAGCGCACGGCACTGCACACGTCCGCCCGGATCAGCCCCGCCCGACTGCACTGGCGCATCACGCCGGACGGCGAGCTCGGCTGGCTCACGGCGGCCCGGCCACGCCTGCACGTGGCCGTCTCCACCCTGCACATGCGGTTCGGATCTTCCTGATCACATGAGGAGAAGCACATGCGCGCTCTCGCGATCACGCTCGCCCTGGTGGCCTCGACGGTGGCCACTCCCGCGTTAGCCGCGCCACCGGACTACGGGCTCCCCGGCTCGTACCCGGTGGCGTACAGCGACGTCACGGCCGTGGCGGGCGGCCGTTCGGTCACCGCCAGGGTGCACTACCCGGCGACGGCCGCGGGCTCGAACCAGCCGGTGGCCGCGGGCCGGTTCCCCGCGATCGCGTTCGGGCACGGGTTCTTCCAGGCCACCTCCAAGTACACGAGCACGAGCAACCACCTGGCCTCGTGGGGCTTCGTCGTGGTGGTGCCGACGACGCAGGGCGGTCTGAGCCCGAGCCACAGCGCGTTCGCCGACGACCTCAACACCGGCCTGACGTGGCTCGTCGCCCAGGACGGCACGGCGGGCTCGCGGTTCCGCGACCACATCACGACCACGGCGCTCGGTGTCTCGGGCCACTCGATGGGCGGTGGCGCGGCCGTCCTCGCCGCCGCACGCAACCCGCAGGTCAAGGCAGTCTCCACCTACGCAGCGGCGGAGACGAACCCGTCCGCGAAGGCGGCGGCCGCGACGCTGCGGGTGCCCGCCCAGTTCCTCGCCGGCTCGCAGGACACGATCACCCCGGTCGGCGAGCACCAGCAGCCGATGTTCGCGGCCAAGCCTCCGTCGAAGCAGCTCCGCACCGTCACGGGCGGCTTCCACTGCGGCTTCATGGACTCGTCGGGACTGTTCTGCGACAACGGGTCCGTCACCAGGGCCGCTCAGCTCGTGGCGTCCAAGCGGGTGCTCACGTCGTGGTTCCGCCACTACCTCTCGGGCGACGCGGCGGCCCGCGACTTCGTCTGGGGCACGCCCGCCCGCACCGACGCGGCGGTCACGTTCGCGGGGACGGAGTGAGCTCCGCCGCCGTGCGCACCAGCGCCGCGAGCGCGTCCGACTGATCACCGGGCCGCCACGCGAGCAGCGTGGTGACCTCGGGAGCGTCGACGACGGGCACCGCGACGTGCTCCGGCCACTGCCAGGCGCGGCTCGACGCCGGGATGACGAGCAGCGTCCGGCCGAGGGCCACGAGCTGGGCGAGCTTCGACTGCGTCCGGACCTCCGGGCCGGGTCCGTCCGGGTAGGACCCGTCGAGGCGCGGCCAGCGGGCGATCGGCAGGTCCGGCACGTCGCTCACCTCCGCGAGGGTGAGCGACGCGCGGGCCGCCAGCGGGTGCGCCGCCGGGAGGATCGCGACCTGGCCCTCGGTCAGGAGGTCCGCGGTGGCGAACCCGGCGAGGTCGTCGTACGGCCGGTGCATGATCGCGACGTCCGCACTGCCGTCGCGCAGCAGCCCGGCCTGTTCGCCGACCTCGCACAGCAGCACGTCGATCTCGCCGTCCGCGGCGCCGAGCAGCCGTTGCAGCAGCTCGTGGGACGCCCCCGCCTTGGTCACGAGCACCAGTGGCCGGCGGGGGTCGCCTGCCCGGCGGGTCCGGCGGGCGGCGGCCTCGACGGCGGCGAGCGCCAGTCCGGCCTCGTGCAGCAGCACCCGCCCCGCCTCGGTGAGCGCGACACCGCGGCGGTCGCGGTCGAGGAGCCGGACGCCGAGGCGGTGCTCCAGCTGCCGGATCGCGCGCGACAGCGGCGGCTGGGCGATCCCGAGCCGTTCGGCGGCGCGGCCGAAGTGCAGCTCCTCCGCGACGGCGACGAAGTAGCGGAGCTCGCGGGTTTCCAGGTCGGGCACGCGACCCAGCCTACTGATACCCGTGGAGTATCACAGGGTACCGAAACGATCTTGGACAGCTCGGCCGCGGCGCCCCGACGATGGGTTCCGTGAGTGAGAACAAGACCGCGCTGATCACCGGCGCGAACAAGGGAATCGGCTTCGCCATCGCGCAGGGCCTGGGCGCGCTCGGCTTCACCGTCGCCGTGGGCGCGCGGGACGACGTGCGGCGAGCCGAGGCGGTGGAACGGTTGCGCGCCAACGGCATCGACGCGTTCGGGGTCGCGCTCGACGTCACCTCCGACGACAGCGCCGCCGCCGCGGCCAAGACCATCGAACAGACCACGGGACGCCTGGACGTGCTCGTCAACAACGCGGGCATCGCCGGGAGCACCGACGACGGCGCCCAGACTCCGTCCACACTGGACCTCGACGTCCTGCGCACCGTGTTGGACACCAACGTGTTCGGTGTCGTGCGCGTGACGAACGCGGTGCTGCCGCTGCTGCTCCGCGCGGAGTCACCGCGGATCGTGAACATGTCGAGCAACATGGGCTCGCTCGCGTTGCAGACCGGGCCGCAGCTCGCCGCCTACGCGCCCTCGAAGTCGCTGCTCAACAGCATCACCGCGCAGTACGCCCGCGAGCTCGCGGACACGAACGTCCTCGTCAACGCCGCCTGCCCCGGCTACGTGGCCACGGACTTCACCGGGTTCGCCGCGCCGCGCACGGCGGACCAGGGCGCCGCGATCGCGATCCGGCTCGCCACCCTGCCGGACGACGGGCCGCGCGGCGGGTTCTTCGACGACGACGGTGTGGTCCCGTGGTGACTCACAACCCGGCGAGGCGGACGACGGCGGCGAACCCGTCGTCCGTGCCGGGCCAGTGCGCGCGGACCGCGTCGATCCCCGCGCGCCGCACGACCCCGCGCAGCACCGCCGTCACGATGATCGCGTCGTCGGCGTACCCGAGCACCGGGATGAAGTCCGGGATCAGGTCGATCGGCAGCGCGAGGTAGACCATCAGCAGCCACAAGCGGATCCGGACGCCGCGCGGCAACGCCCGGTCCGCGGCCAGCCTGCGCACGAGGCGCAGCACGTCGGGAAGCAGCCGCAGGGCCTCGCGCAGCAGCCCGCCGCGCGGCCGGACGACCACCAGCGCCACGAGCAGTGCGACCCACGTCAGCAGCAGGGCCGCGGCCACGCCGATCAGCAGGTCCCACCAGAACGACCCGGTCACGTGTTCTCCGCGAGCCGCTCCACGTCGGTGATCTTCCCGGCCACGATCAGCACGTCCCCGGCGTTCACCACGGTCTCCGCGGTGGCGTAGGTGAAACCGGCGCCGGGTCGCTTCACCCCGACCACGGTCACGCCGTACTTGGCGCGCAGCTTGCTCGTGCCGAGCGGTTTGCCGATCGCCTCCTTCGGCGGCCGCGCCTTGATCATCGCGTAGTCGTCCTCGAACTCGATGTAGTCGAGCACCTTGCCTGCCACGACGTGCGCGACGCGTTCGCCCATCTCGTGCTCGGGCAGGACGACGTGGTGGGCGCCGATGCGCTTGAGGATGCGGCCGTGCTCCCGGCTGATCGCCTTGGCCCAGATGGTCGGGACCTCGAAGTCCACGAGCACGGCGGTGGTCAGGATGCTGTTCTCGAGGTTGGTGCCGATGCCGACGACCGCGCGCTCGAACTCGTCGACCCCGAGCTGGCGCATGACCTCGGCGTCGGTGGTGTCGGCGACGACGGCGTGGGTGAGGTCGTCGGCGTGGCGCTGGATCAGCTTCGGGTCCGAGTCGACGGCCATGACCTCGACGCCCTGGGCGACGAGCTCGAGGGCGACCGAGCTGCCGAACCGGCCGAGACCGAGCACGACGACGCGGGTTTCCTTATCCGACAATGGGTCGCTCCTCGGGTAGTTCGTAGCGGCGGCGGCGTTCGCGCAGCGCCAGGGACGAGACCAGCGTGATCGGCCCGACCCTGCCGATGAACATGAGCACGATGATGACGAGTTGCCCGGTCGGCGGCAGCTGCGGCGTGATGCCGGTGGACATGCCGACACCGCCGAACGCCGACGTGGCCTCGAACAGCACGGCGTCGAGGCGGAACGAGGTGGTGGCGAGCAGGACCAGCGTCGCCGCCATCACGATGCCCACCCCGAGCAGCGCGACCGTGACGGCCTGCCGCTGCACCTCGGCGCCGATCCGCCGCCCCATCACGTGCACGCTGGGTTCGGCGCGGACCTCCGCCAGCAGCACGAACGCGAGCACGGCGAACGTCGTGACCTTGATGCCGCCGGTGGTCCCCGCGCTGCCGCCGCCGATGAACATCAGCACGTTGTTCACCAGCATCGTGGCGGGCTGCAGCTGCGCGACGTCGACCGTGTTGAACCCGGCCGTGCCCGGCATGACGCCGTGGAACAGCCCGATCAGCAGCTTGTCCCCGACCCCGTACGGCCCGAGCGTGCCCGTGCGGCCCCACTCGACGACGAGCACGACCAGCGTCCCGAACGCCATCAGCCCCAGGTACACCGGCACGGTGATCTTCGTGTGCAGCGACCACCTCTTGCGGTGGCGGCGCAGGAACTCGAACAGCACGGGGAACCCGAACCCGCCCGTCACCGCGACCGCCGCGACCGTCAGGCACACCCACGGGTCCGTCGCGTACCGCATCAGGCTGTCCGGGTAGAACGACAGCCCGACGCTGTTGAACGACGAGATCGAGTGGAAGATCCCCGAGTAGACCGCCTGCCCGAACGGCTCGCCGTACCCGAGCCAGAACCGCAGCGCCAGCACGAGCGCGCCGATCGCCTCCACGACCAGGCTGATCGTGACCACGCCCGCGACGACCCGGCGGACCTGGCCGAGGTTCAGGGTGTTGGTCTCGGTCTTCACGGTGAGCTGCATGTGCAGGCCCAGCCGGTGCGAGACCAGCAGGGCCAGCACCGACGCGATCGTCATGATGCCGAACCCGCCGACCTGCCACAGCACGAGCAGCACGACCTCGCCGAACACCGACCAGTGCGACCCGGTGTCGACCACCGCGAGACCGGTGCCGCTGATGCCGGAGGCCGCGGTGAACAGCGCCGTGAGGAAGCCCGTGGCCTGCCCGGACTCGGTCGAGACCGGCAGCATCAGCAGGGCCGTGGCTACCGCCATGGCCGCCAGGAAGGCGAGGACGACGAGGCGGGCGGGGTGCCGCCACCCGGTGATCACCGCGACAGCCTAGATCGTCCGGGACGGACACGCGGGACACACCGCCCACCGGCCCGACAACCGCGCGACAACGTCACCACAACAGCGCGCCGGTACTTCTTCACCAAGCAGTTCCCCCAGGCAACCCCCCGATGGAGGACATGGTGAAAGCCAGACTGGCAACGGCGCTGGCCGGCTTGCTCGCGGTCACGGCACTCGTCGCCCCGGCCGTGCACGCGACGGCCTACCAGCGCGACGTCTTCGTCCGCGACAACGTGAGCGACGTCGGCACCGAGCCCAGCACGGGCAGCATCTACTACAGCCCGGACATCAAGGTGTGCTCGACGCCGGTGCCGTGCGCCGTGTCGCAGAACCCGGTCGTCGGCGTGAACAACTACGTGTTCGTCACGCTGAGACGCAAGCCGGGCGGCATCGGGTTCGTCGACGGCAACCTGCACCTCTACCGCAGCAACCTCGGCGGCGGCACGGCGTGGCCGGGCGGCTGGACCTACATCGGCACGGCCGGGGCGAGCGTGCCGGTGAGCGGCACGACCGTGATGATCACCTGGCCGGGCTGGAACGTGCCCGGTCCCGCGCACTTCTGCCTGCTCGCCCGGTGGGTGTCGAACGCGGACCCGATGACGGTCGCCGAGGGCTCCAATACCCAGCAGAACGCGCAGCGGAACAACAACATCGCGTGGCGCAACGTCGACTCCGTGCGCGTCCGGCCGTTCGAACCGGTCCGCGTGCCGTACACGATCGGCAACCCCGAGCGGGCCGACGCGCGGCAGCACCTGGTCCTCGAGCAGCCCCGGCCGTTCGCCGGCGCGATCACGATCGACCTCGGCCAGGAGCTCACGGCGCGGTGGAAGGCCGCGGGCGGCCGGGCGACCGGCGTCAAGCAGGTCGGTGAGACGCGGTTCCAGGTCGTCGACACCAAGGCCCGCTTCGACAACCTGACGCTCAAGGCCGAGGAACGGGTCGAGACCGCGCTGACGTTCGAGACGGACCGCGAGGCGGGTCCGGCCGAGCTGCACGTGCGCCAGACCGACGCGCAGGGCGTCGACCTCGGCGGGGCGCAGTACCTCGTCAACGAGAAGGACTGAGTATCAGGCCCGGTGGGTCCGTCTCCGTCATGCGGAGACGGACCCACCGAAAGGGTTGTCAATGAGAACCATCATGGTGTTGTTGCTGCTTCTGCTCGGGATCGTGCCCGCGCGCGGAGCAGTGGACTGCCAACCGCCGGACTGCCCGGTCGTCGTGGACGCGATCGACGGGCCCGTGCACGAGACGGCGGACTCGTACACGGCGGTGCTGAGACTGCGCGAAGGCGCGACGACGCAGCAGAACGTCGAGGTGGCCTACCGGTTCGTGGACGGCACCGCGAAGCAGGGCGAGGACTACCGGGCCCAGTCGCGCGGGACGGTCACCATCAAGGCCGGCCAGACCCAGGCCGGGGTGCCCTACCAGGTGCTGAAGGTGACCGGTGAGCAGAAGACGTTCACCCTGGAGATCACGGCTGTGAAGCCCGGCCAGATCGGCAAGCGCGTCGCCGTGTTCACGATCGGCAAGCGGTGACCAGCGCGACCGCCTGAGCCAGGTGCCGCGCGGCCTCGGTCCACCGCCCGCTCCGGCCCTCCAGGTCGGCGAACGTGCGGTGGACCCGGGCCAGCTCGACCGAGTCCGGTGCCTCGCGGCGGGCCTCCACCGCCGCCGCGAGGTGCTCCCGGGCGGCCGCCAGGTCACCCAGGGCGAGGGAGGCGCCGGCCAGCTCGCACAACGTCGACGCCTCGCGGTGCCCGTCCCCCAGCGCCCGGCACACGACCAGCGCGGCGGCCAGGTGCTCCCGCGCGGCCTCGGGCTCCCCGAGCGCGAGACGGGTGACGCCGAGGCCGGTCAGCGCGTCCGCCTCGAAGCGGTCGTCGGTGACCTCGCGGCTGATCCGCAGCGCGTCGCCGAAGTAGCGCAGCGCCGGCCCGAGGTCGTCGAGCCGCCGGAACGCGTTGCCGAGCGTCATCAGCGTCGCCGCCTCCAGCCGCCGGTTCTCCCTGGCGCGGAACGTCTCCAGCGCCGCGAACAACGGCTCGGCCGCGAGCTCCGGCCGGCCCATCCGCACGTAGGTGTAGCCGAGGTTGCGGCGGGCCAGCGCCACGCCGACCTCGTCGCCCAGCTCGCCGTGCACGGCCATCGCCGCGCGGTAGGAGTCCAGTGCCGGGCCGAACTCGCGCAGCTCGGAGTGCGCGTTGGCGATGTTGTTGTGCAGCCGGGCCTCCCCGCGCAGGTCGCCGGCCGCGCGCACCAGGGCGAGCGCCTGCCGTTGCACCACCATGGCCTCGGCGATGCGCGACGTCATCTGCAGCGCGATCCCCTGGCCCCGCAGCATCTCCGCCTCGGCCCGCCGGTCGCCGAGAGCGCGGGCGGCCGCCACGGCGTGCTCGCACTGCTCGACGCGCGCCGCCCAGTTGCCGCGCACCTCGAAGTAGCTCGTCAGCAGGTACGCGAGCTGCCACGTCTCGCGGTGCAGCCCGGACCGGGCCGCGAGCCGGATCATGTGCAGCACGTTCTCCCGTTCGGCGTCGAGGTAGGCGAGCACCTCGACGCGGTCGGGCGGGAACGGGAGGTCGTCGCAGCGCGGCCGGCTCACCAGGTCGTGGCGCGGGTTCAGGACCTCGCCCGCCGCGTGCGCCACCGCGAGGTACCGGTCCAGCAGGCGTTCCACCCCGTCGCCGAGGTCGCCGCTCTGCCGGGCGAACAACCGGATCAGGTCGTGCAGCCCGTACCGGCCGCCGCCCGTCTCGCTCACGAGGTGCGACGCGACGAGCTCGTCGAGGCCGGGTCCCAGCGCGTCGGCGAGGTCGGCGGGGAAGCTCGCGCCGGGGTGTTCGCCGAGCACCCGGAAGAGGCGCGCGGCCTGCGCGCTCAGCGTGCGGTGCGCGCTCGCGAACACCGTGCGGACCGTGCGGTCGTCGCCGTCGACCGACAGCACGTCCAGCGGGTCGTTGCGGGTCAGTTCCCGCACCAGGTCGGCGATCCGCCTGCCCGGCCTGATCGCGAGCCGGGCGGCCGCGATGCGCAACGCGAGCGGTAACCGTCCACAGTGGACGACGAGGTCCGCGGTCGCGTCCGGTTCCGCCCGCACGCGTGACTCGCCGAGGATGTCCGCGAACAGGTCGTGCGCCTCGGGTTCGCTCAGCAGCCCCAGGCTGATCGTGTGCACGGCGTGGCGCGTGCCGAGCGCCGAGAGCGCGTCCCGGCTCGTGATCAGCAGCAGGTTGCCCTGGTCCCCCGGCACGAGCGGCAGCACGTCCCGCGCGCGGCGGACGTCGTCGAGCAGGATGAGCACTCTCTTGCCGTGCAACAACGTCCGGTACGTCGCGGCCGGGTCGGCGGGTACCCGGTCGGCCGGCACGCCGAGGCTGTGCAGCATCTCGGTCAGCGCTTGGGCCGGCGTCAGCCGTTGCAGGTCGAGGAACACCTGCCCGTCCGGGAAGCGGTCGGCGACGCGCCGGGCCCACTCGACCGCGAACGTCGTCTTGCCGACCCCCGCGACGCCGGACACGACGACGATCGGCGGCAGGCCCGCGAGCGCGGCGAACTCGGCGGCACGGCCGGTGAAGTGGCCCGCGCGGGCGGGCAGCTGGGCCGGGCGGGCGCTGTGCAGGGAGGGGTCGCGGCGCAGGATCGCGGTGTGCAGGGCCGCGAGGTCGGGTCCGGGGTCGGTGCCGAGCTCGTCGGCCAGGCGCTGCCGGAGTCTGCGGAACACCTCCAGCGCGTCGGCGTGCCGTCCGCCGAGGTGCAACGCGCGCATCAGCAGGCCGACGAGCCGTTCGCGCGTCGGGTGGGCGGACACCAGGCGGTCCAGCTCCTCGACGGCGTCGCGCCGGTCGAGCCGGTCGCCCCAGTACGCCTCCAGCGCGGCGATCCGCCGCTCCCGCAACCGGTCGATCTCCGCGCGCCCCCAGCCGAACAGCGCGGTGCCCGCGAGCGGTTCGCCGCGCCACAGGCTCAGGTCCTGGGTCCGTTCGAACGTGACCGCGTCGACGGACGCGTCGAGCTGGTAGCCGCCGGGCCTGGTCCGCAGCGCGCCGGGCAGGCCGCAGTCGGCGAGCGCCTGCCGCACCCGTGCGACGTGGCTGTGCAGCGACCGCACGGCCGTGCGCGGTGGGTCCTCGCCCCACAGCACGTCCACGAGCCGCTCGACGGGGACCGGGGTGCCCGCGCGCAGGGCGAGCACGGCGACGATGCTGCGCTGCCGGGTCCCGGTGAGCACCGCCCGGCCGTGCGGGCCGTCCACCTCGATCGGCCCGAGAATCCGCACCTCACCACCCGCTACCGGCACACCGCGTCACGTTAGTGCCCGGAAAGCGCTGGTGGCAGCGCTGATCGTGGGACGGAACCGGCAGCTCCCCGCTGCCCATCAAGCAAGCAAATCGACCAGGCGGACCGTGTCGCCGTTCGCCCACGTCCGCTGCTGCCCGCCGTGCAGGACGACCCGGACGTCGTCCTGTCCCGGCACGACCTCGTCCACGCGGCCGACCGGTCCGCTCGAGCCGTGCAGGCGGACCAGGTCACCGGGTTCCAGCTCCGCAGCCGGGCTCGTGCCGACGTTGCGGGCCGTCGACGCGGGCCGCAGGCGGGTGGTGAGCAGCCACCAGAACACGCCGCACACCACCGGGACCGTCAGCGTCAGGACCCCGGCCGCGACCGGCCGTTCGGTCACCAGGGCCGCCGCCGCGACCAGCGCCCACAGCAGTCCGGCCAGCGCCGCGAGCAGCACCGAGCTCACGGGGTGGTCGCCTGCCTGCAGCCAGCCCGTCGTGCGCACCAGGCCGTCGGGGGTGAGGCCGCGCGGCCGTCCACCGTCGATCCGTGCGGGCGGCTCGCTCACGGTCGCGGTCGCGGCGAACAGGTCGACGTGGTCGTCAGTCGGCACGCCGCCACCTCAGCTGGTCACGCGCGCCGCGGTCGCAGACGATCTCGGTCCCGTTCGGCGACGTCCTGCGCGCGCCCTCGATGAAGCAGCGCTTGCCGACGAACCGGGCGAGCCACTCCGCGTCCTCGTCCGGGGGTTCCAGCGTGGGCGGCGGCGGGGCCGGCGGCCGCGTCGTCGGTGGAGGAGGTGGCGGGGGCGGCGGTGTCGTGGTCGTGGTGGTCGTCGGGGGTGGCGTGGTGGTCGTGGGCTCGGGGGTGGTGGTCGTCGTCGGCACCGCGTAGTCGTTGTAGCCGGTGCAGCCGCCCGCCCACAGGCCCCGGCGCTGCCGCTTGGCGTCCATCTCGACCGGGGCGAGCTCCCCGCGCGCGGCCAGGTCGGCCGACGCCACGCCGTCGCTGACGATCGCCCGCGCGTAGTCGCCGCCGTCCGGCAGCCGCACGTCGACCGGCAGCCGGTCGGTCCCGCTGTCCCCGTCGGCCTTGACCGTGAGCCGCACCTTCTTGCCGCGCAACAGGTTCTCCGCGGCGGCCAGCGACTGCGACTTCCAGCAGGGCGCCGGGCTGATCCCCGCGACGCGGGCGCCGAAGACCCGTCCGCTGTCGAGCTCGACGCCCTCGAACGAGTCCACGTCGGAGACCGTGCTGACGGTGACCTCGAAGGAGTCGCCGCGGTGCACGGCCACGCCGGGCACGTCGCGGGCCACCGGGCGTTCGTCGCCGCCGAACCCCACCGCGCCCGTCACGCCGAGCACCGACAGGACGCCGAGGCACGCGACGGCGAACCTCGCCCGTTGGTCGGCGCGCCACCAGAGGCGGCGGACGATCCCCGGACCGGTCGGCTGCGGCGCGGGCTCGGAGGGGTGGGGCACGAGCGCTCCCGGCTGGGTCGGCGTTGTCCGGGGCAGTGTTCCCGCAGGTACGGCGCCGGTCAAGGTCGAAAGGGGTGCACACTCCCCCTGTGCGGTCCTTCACAGATGCCGGTTGGTGACCACGCCGTAGGGTGCGACCCGCCAGAAAATTTCCGTTATCGCCGGCCGCTCGGGACATCTCCTGGTCAGACGATCCTGAACTGGCGAGTGAGGTGGGCATGGCGATGACCGAGGACCCCGGCGTCGCGGTGGTGGTGGCCGCGCGCGACGGCGACCAGCGCGCGCTGGACGACCTGGTGAGCGGGTACCTGCCCCTGGTCTACAACATCGTGGGGCACGCGCTCGGCGGGCACCCGGACACCGACGACGTGGTCCAGGAGACCATGCTGCGCGCGGTGCACGGCCTGCCGGGCCTGCGCGACCCCGCGGGGTTCCGGTCGTGGCTCGTCGTGATCGCGATGAACCAGATCCGCCTGCGGCACCGCGACCACCAGCGCGTCCCGGTCACCGGCCCGGTCCCGGAGGACGTCGCCGATCCCGGCGCGGACTTCGTCGACCTCACGATCATGCGCCTGCAACTGTCCGGCCAGCGCCGCGAGGTCGTCGCCGCCACCCGCTGGCTCAGCGAGGACGAACGCGAGCTGCTGTCGCTGTGGTGGCTGGAGGCGGCCGGGCGGCTGACCCGCGCGGAGGTCGCCACCGCGCTGGAACTGACCCCGCAGCACACCGCCGTGCGCGTGCAGCGCGTCAAAGCCCAGCTCGACGCCGCACGCATCGTCGTGCGAACGCTCGAACGCACCCCGCGCTGCCCGGACCTCGCCCACGTCGTCGCGGAGTGGGACGGCGCGCCCAGCGCGTTGTGGCGCAAGCGGATCGCCCGGCACAGCCGCGACTGCGCCCGCTGCGCGCGCTGCGGCCAGGACCTCGCGTCCGTCGAGGGCCTGCTCGCCCGCCTGCCGCTCGTACCGCTGCCCGCCGCACTGGCGTTCGACCCGGCCACCCTCACCGGCACGCAGGTCACCGCCATGCCGGCCACCAGCGGCAAGATCGGCTTCCTGGCGAAGGGCGCGCTGGTGAAACCGGTCGCGGCCGCCGCGGCGGCAGTCCTGGCGGCGGGCATCGCGGTCGCCGTGCTGCCCTCACCCGAGGAACCGGTCGCGCGCGCCATCCCGGTGGCCACCAGCTCGGTCCCCACGACGACGGTGCCGACCACGTCCGCCCCCTCGTCCGCGCCTCCGACGACGACCACGACCGTCGCCCAGCCGCCACCCCCGCCCGCCGTGCCGGTGACGGCGTCGCTGAAGAAGGGCGTGAGCACCTGGAAGTTCGACGGCGTGGGCAAGGCCCTCACCGACGTCCGCGCCGGCTGGTACTACAACTGGGCCGCGACCCCCGAAGGCATCCCGACGCCGCCGAACGTCGAGTTCGTGCCGATGATCTGGGGCGCGAAGTCCGCCGACGACGCCACGATCGCCAAGGCGAAGGCCAACGGCAAGGTCCTGCTCGGCTTCAACGAGCCCGACTTCCCCGAGCAGGCGAACATGACCCCGGAACAGGCACTGGACCTGTGGCCGAAGCTCGCCGCCACCGGCCTGCGCCTGGGCAGCCCGGCCGTCGCGCACAGCGGCGACAAGGCAGGAGGCTGGCTCGACCGGTTCATGACGGGCGCCGCCCAGCGCGGCCTGCGCGTCGACTTCATCGCCGTGCACTGGTACGGCTCGGACTTCAGCGAGGCCGCCGTCGGACACCTCCGGAACTACCTGGAGGCCGTGCACGCCCGCTACGGCAAGCCGCTCTGGCTGACCGAGTACTCGCTCATCGACTTCTCGGGCGGCACCGCGCGGTTCCCGACGCAGGCGCAGCTCGCGGCGTTCGCCCGCGGGTCGAGCGCGATGATGGAGGGGCTGCCGTACGTCGAGCGGTACGCGTGGTTCGCGTTGCCGGCGGAGAAGCCGGGGACGGGGCTGTACGCGCCTGGGGGGACGCCGAACGAGGCTGGGCAGGCGTATCGGGCGGCTGGCTGAGAGCTGCTGCGGGTGGGGCTTCATGCGGCTGGCTGACGGCTGCGGGTGGTGCTTCCGGCGGCGCGGCGAGGTGCGACCACGCCCCCCCCCACCCCGTCAGGGGAACGGGGCCGCCCCCCGTACCCGCCACCCCCCCACCCCCCCCCCCCCGGAGGCGTGGAACTAAGCGGCGCCGT
>NZ_JBEXNC010000001.1:0-132709 GCF_040610935.1 Lentzea sp. NPDC003310 | reverse complement strand
GGGGCGGTGGGGCGTCCGGCGGGGGGGGGGGGGGGGGCGGGGGGGGGCGGGGGGGGGGGGGGGGGGGGGGGGGGGGGGCGCCCCCCCCCCCCCCCCCCCCCCCCCGCTCCCGTTCTGGGGAGCGGGCACGCCGCCGGTCCCGGACACCCACCCTCCCGGCCAGCCGCCGCTCCCGGCATGCCTCACCGCACCCGCCACCCGCTCTCCCCTCCACCGCTCTCTCCCCCTCCGCCCGCACCCTCCCTCTACCGCCCCCTCCCTCCACCGCCCCCTCCTTCCGCGCCCCCACCGGACCGTGAGGCGCGCCACCCCGCGCCTCCCCCACCCGTCGTCGACAATCACCGCCGTGTCCACCGCACCGAACCCCCGCCTGCTGGCCACCGGCACCAGCGGCAACGCCGTCACCGACCTGGTGACCCCCGCCCTCCTCCTGCGCACCCCCGCAGCCCCCTGGTCCCAGCTGGTCCACGTCTACGTACCGGCGGCCCCCACCGTCGCGTTCAGCGGCCGCGACCTGCGCTCACCCGGCATCGCCGAGGCCACCGCGCTCGCCCGCGCGGCCGGGTTCGAGCCCGTCGTCCGGTCGCCGGGCGGGCGGATGGTCGCCTACGACGAGGGCGCCGTCGTGATCGACCACCTCGACAGCACCACCGACATCCGGCACGCGGGCAGCGCCACGTTCGCCGCCAACGCCGAGAGCCACGTCCGGGTGCTGCGGGACTTCGGTGTCGACGCGCGCATCGGTGAGGTCGAGGGCGAGTACTGCCCCGGCGAGTACAGCATCAACGTCGGTGGCGTCGCGAAGGTCGTGGGCTCGGCGCAGCGGGTGACGGCGACCGGCTCGCTGTTCAGCACCGTCGTGCAGGTGGCCGTCTCGGACCGGGTGCGTGCCGTGATCATCGACCTGTCCCGGGCGCTCGGCTACGAGCTGCGGGAGAGTTCCATCGCCGGGCTCGCCGACCACGCGCCGGGGCTGACCTCGGCGGACGTCGCGGCGGCGTTCGTCGCGGACTACCGGGTGCGGCTCGACATGACCGACGCGGACCTGCCCGCCGCGGTCGCGCGCCACGCCGCGAAAGCCGTCGGGGGCGAGCCGTTCCACGTCGACGACTGGACTCGGGCGCACCCGCTCGCTGTGGAGGGTTTGTGAAGGTTCCGGAGGGCTGCCCGATTCCGGCCGTGCAGGCACACGGGCGGTGTTAGCTTCGCGGGCGTGATGATCATCCGGACCCTCCACGCCCGCCGGCTGCGCAGGCGGCTGCTGGCGGACGGGGTGCTGCCGGGGCACGTCGCCGTGGTCATGGACGGCAACCGGCGGTGGGCGCGGCAGGTCGGGCTCGACGACCCGAGCCTCGGGCACCGGCACGGCGCCGAACACCTCCAGGACCTGATGGACTGGTGCGAGGACATCGGCATCCGCCACCTGACCGTGTTCGTCGCGTCCGCGGACAACCTCCACAAGCGCGCCGGCACCGAGGTGCTGAACCTGATGGACCACGTCGAGCGGATCGTGGTGCCGCGGGCCGTCGGGTCGGCGCGGTGGCGGACGCACGCCGCCGGGCGCCTCGACCTGCTGCCCGACACCACCCGGCACGCGCTGGAGCTGGCCGAGGAGGAGACGCGCGACCGGGACGCCGGGTTCGACCTGACCGTCGCCGTGGGCTACGACGGCCGCCACGAGCTGGTCGACGCCGTCAAGTCGTTGCTGGACAGCGGGAAGAGCATCGACGAGCTGAGCGCGACCCTCACCCCGGACGACATCGCCCGGCACCTCTACACGGCCGGGCAGCCCGACCCCGACCTGGTGATCCGCACCAGCGGCGAGGTGCGGATCTCCGGGTTCCTGCTGTGGCAGGCGGCCTTCGCCGAGCTGCACTTCTGCGACGTGCACTGGCCGGGCTTCCGGTACCTCGACTTCCTGCGCGCCCTGCGCTCCTACTCCGACTCGCGAGGACGACGATGAAGGTCACGGTGGTCGTACCGACCTACGACGAACGCGAGAACCTGCCGGTGCTCGTCGGACTGCTCGCCGGGCTCGACGTGCCGGACCTGCACGTCCTGGTCGTCGACGACGGCTCGCCCGACGGCACCGGCGAACTCGCCGACGACCTGGCGGCCAGCGGTCCGCTGCCGCTCACCGTCCTGCACCGCACCGAGAAGAACGGTCTCGGCCGCGCGTACGTGGCGGGCATCCTGAAGGCCCTCGACGACGGCGCCGACGTGGTCGTGCAGATGGACGCCGACCTCTCCCACCCGGCCGGCACCATCCCCGCCATGCTCGACGTCCTGCGCACCACCGACGCGGCCGTCGTCATCGGCTCCCGCTACGTACCGGGCGGGTCGGTCTCGGCCGAGTGGAAGTGGCACCGCAAGGCGCTCTCCGCGTGGGCGAACTTCTACGTCAACGCCATCCTTCGCTTGCGCGTCAAGGACGCCACGGCGGGGTTCAAGGCCTGGCACGCCACCACCCTCCGGCGGATCGACGTCGCGACCGTGGAGAGCAACGGGTACGCGTTCCAGGTCGAGATGAACCACCGCGTGGTGCGGCGCGGGATGCGCATCGCGGAGGTCCCCATCCGGTTCGACGAACGGGCCGAGGGCGCGTCCAAGATGAGCTTCGCCGTGCAAGTGGAGTCCGCGGTCATGCCGTGGCGGCTGCTCTTCCGGCGGAGCTGACCACCGGCGCCGTGCGGTACCCGGTTTTTGGCCCCGATACGTCGGGTATGTACGAATCCGTGACCGCTGATGCCGCCGAGCTCCTCGTCGAGGGCTACACCGCCGAGTTCCCCGACGCCGACGAACCGATCCTCCTCGACGCGCACGGCCGCGAAGTGCTCACCTGGCAGGAGAACTACCCGTTCACCGAACGGATGCCCCGCCCGGAGTACGAGCGGCTCAAGCGCCTGCTGCAGATCGAGCTCCTCAAGCTCCAGCACTGGGTCGCCGAGACCGGCCAGCGCCTGGTGATCCTGTTCGAGGGCCGCGACGCCGCCGGCAAGGGCGGCACCATCAAGCGGTTCACCGAGCACCTCGACCCGCGCGGAGCCCGCACCGTCGCGCTCGACAAGCCGAGCGAGCGCGAGCAGGGCGAGTGGTACTTCCAGCGCTACGTCCGCCAGTTACCGACCTCCGGCGAGATCGTGCTGTTCGACCGGTCCTGGTACAACCGCGCCGTCGTCGAACACGTGATGGGCTACTGCACCAAGGACGAGTACGACCTGTTCATGAAGCAGGCACCGCTGTTCGAGCAGATGCTCGTCGACGACGGCGTGATGCTCGTGAAGTTCTGGTTCTCCGTGTCCCGCAACGAACAGCGCACCCGGTTCGTCATCCGCCAGATCGACCCGGTGCGCCAGTGGAAGCTCAGCCCGAACGACATCAGGTCGCTCGACCGGTGGGACGACTACACCGAGGCCAAGGTCGCGATGCTGCGCTCCACCGACACCGAGATCGCACCGTGGACCGTCGTGAAGAGCAACGACAAGAAGCGGGCGCGCATCGAGGCGATGCGCAGCGTGCTGGCCCGCTTCGACTACGACGACAAGGACTTCGACGTGATCGGCACGCCGGACGTCCGCATCGTCGGGCCGGCCGCGACGTTGCTCGAGGAGGGCGAGGACGAGACGGCGTTGAGCCCCACGCCCATCGCGCCGAGCACGGAACCCGGCCCGGGTCTGCACCCCTGACCGGAACCCCGGGGCCGGCTCCCGCACCAGCGAGCCGGCCCCACCCCGACCACTCCGGCCCACCCAGTGATCATCACCGCGATCACCGGTCGACTTCCTCGCACGACCTCACCGCTGTCCCGCCGCACCGCCCTGCGCGGCGCCGCCCTGGCAGCCGCCACGATCGCCATCACCACTCCGGCGGCCGCGCATCGTGCTGTCCGTGGACGCGCAGGACGTGCCGAGCATCCGGGTGCTGGACGAACACGGCGCCGTGGTGTCCAGCCTGCTCTGACCTCAGCCGACCGGGAAGTCGAAGTAGGTGTCCGGGTAAGGCTCGTCGACCAGCGTGTAGTGCCACCATTCGCTGTCATAGCGCCGAAACCCGCACGCCTCCATGATCGCGCAGAGGTGCTGCCGGTTCGCCGTGGCGGCCGGACCGACAGGGGCGCCGTGGTGCGAGATCGGGTCCATCAGGTCGTGGCCGCCGCCCATCTCCGCGAGTTCCCCGGTGTCCAGGTGGTAGAGCGTGAGGTCGACGGTGCTGCCGCGGCTGTGGCCCGATCTGGTTGCCACGTAACCCTGTTCGAACATCTCGGCCCTGGTGATGCACGGGTGGAAGCGCGCCTTCGTGGCGGGGTCCTCGGGTTGCGCGGCCCAGCGCACGAAGCAGTCGACGGCGCGTTGCGGGCGGTAGCCGTCCCACAGCAGGAGGCCGAACCCGAGCGACTCGGCCTTCTCCTGCGCCATCTCCAGGGCCGCGACCAGTGCCCTGGTGCCGGCGATCCGGTTCACCAGGTAGCCGTCCACGGGTTTGCCGGTGAAGTTGTCCCAGGTTGCGTACTTGGCGTCCCAGCGGACGCCGGGCACGTCCACGAAGGCGAAGCCGGCGTTCACCGCGCCTTCCCCGTCAGGGCGAGCGACACCAGCCGGTCGATCACGTCGCCGAGCGACAGCCCGGCAGCGGCCATCATCCGGGGGTAGCGGCTGTAGGAGGTGAGGCCGGGCAGGGTGTTGACCTCGTTGAGGACCACCTCGCCGTCCGGCGTCAGGAACATGTCCACCCTGGCGAGGCCCGAGCAGCCCAGTGCGCGGTACACCGTCTTCGCCGTCTCGACCACGAGGTCGCGTGAGCGCGCCGAGATGTCCGCCGGGACGATGAACGTCGCGTTCTCCGACCCGGTCTCGGGCGCGTCCTCCTGGTGGATGCGGAAGAAGCCGTGCGTCAGCGCGACCCGGTCCGGTTCGCCGACGACCAACTCGTCGCCGTCGCCGAGGACCGCGCAGCCGATCTCGCTGCCCGCCACGGCCTGTTCGACCAGGACCTTCGAGTCGTACCGCCGGGCGACCTCCAGGGCGATCCGCAGCTCGTCCGCCGTGGACGCCTTGGTCACGCCGAACGACGACCCGGACCGGGCGGGCTTCACGAAGACCGGGTAGTCCGGCGCGTCCGGAGGCTCGGTCCAGAAGGCCGGAGTCGCGACCCCGGCGGCGCGGGCGACGACGTAGGTCAGCGACTTGTCCATGCACAGCGCCGAGCTCTGCACGTCGCACCCCACGTACGGGATGCCCGCGACCTCCAGCAGGCCCTGCACCGCGCCGTCCTCCCCCAGCCTGCCGTGCAGCACGGGGAACACGACGTCGACGGGCAGCACCTCGTACCGGCCGTCGTCCAGCATGAGCAGTCCGGACGGCGCCAGCACGACCGGACGGCCGTCCTCCGCGTCCGGACCCGCGCAGAGCAGCCAGTCGCCGCCGCGTGTGATCTTGATCCAGAGCGGGTCGTACCTGTCGGTGTCGAGGCACCGGGCGACCTCCCGTGCCGACTTCACCGAGACGGGGTGCTCCTCGAAGGTCCCGCCGAAGATGATCGCGATCCTGGTCATGCGTGTCCCCCGCGTTCGAATTCCAGGCAGTTGACGAGCGTGTTCTCCACGGTGTCGCTCAGGGCGTGGTCCGTGTAATAAGCGGTGTGCGGCGTGATGAGCACGTTCGGCATTCTTTGCAACCGCAGCAGGGGCTCGCTGTCCAGCACCGCGTGATCGGCGTAGAAGATTCCTTCCTCGCCTTCCACGACGTCCAGTGCCGCACCACCGAGCCTTCCGCTTTCCAGTGCCTCGACCAACGCCTTGTTGTCGACCAGCGGGCCGCGCCCGGTGTTCACGACGACCGCGCCGGGCTTCATCGACGCGATCCGGTCGCGGTCGAGGAGGTGGTGGGTCGCCGGTGTCAGCGGCGTGTGCAGCGTGACGACGTCGCACACCCGCAGCAGGTCGTCGAGCGGCAGGTAGTCCGCCGAGCTGCAGGGACGGCTGTCGTGGGCCAGCACCGCGCAGCCGAAGCCGCGCAACCGGTCCACCACCGCCGAGCCGATGCGCCCGGTGCCGACCACGCCGATCGTCAGGTCGCGCAACTCCCGCCCGCGCACCGCACCCAACCGGTAGTCGTGCAGGTCAGCGCGACGCAGCACGGACTTCGCGTCGCGCACCGCCATGAGCACGAGCATCACCGTGAAGTCGGCGACGCTGTCCGGCGAGTACGCGGTGTTGCCGACCGCGATGCCCACGCTCTCCGCGCACTCGAGGTCGATGTGGTCGACCCCGGCACTGCGCGTCGAGAGGTACCGGACGCCCGCGCGACCGAGCGCGAGCAGCGCCGAGGCGGTGACCCGGGACCGGTGGCCGACGCTGACGCACCGGGTGCCGCGGGCCAGTCCGGCGGTGGCCTCGGACAGCGGCGCGCCGGTGATGGTCGGCGTCACACCGCAGCGGGGTGCCATTCTCCGGAACAGGACGGCCTCGTCCTGCCCGCACCCGTAGATCGTGATGCCAGTTGCCATGCCTCCGATTCAAGAAGAGGAGGCGTTGCGAGCGGGTATGCGCTTTTCGATATGCCCGCGATAAGGCTAGTCGGCCTTTTTCACCAGCAGGTCGAGAACTCCGGGGAGTTCGGCGCGCGACTGCGCGACCATTTCGGTGTTGCCCGCGAAGTGCTGCAGCATCGCCCGCTGGAAGACGCCGTCGAGGGTCACGTAGGTGACCGCGGACGACGCGGCGGGCGCGCCCCCGAGCAGTTCGGCGTAGCGGCCGACCACCCGCCACACCATGTCCTCGCGGTGGCCGTCGATCTCCAGCACGTCGGCGCGGAACGTCTCGTCGAACAGGCTCTGGTTGCGCAGGTCGTACCAGAGGCGGTGCAGCGTCGCGTCCTGGCCGAGGGTGTCGAAGAACATCGCCACGAACCCGTCGCGCAGCTGCTCCGCCGTCGTCGAGGTGGCCACGACCTCGTCGTAGCGCGTCACGCAGACGACCTCGTACTGCCGGACCGCCTCGGTGATCAGGTCGCGCTTGTCCGCGAAGTAGTAGTGCAGGACGCCGTGCGAGAACTCGGAGTTCTGCGCGATCTCCCGCAGGCTCGTCCGCGCGTAGCCCAGCTCGGCGAGCGTGTGCAGCGTCGCCACCGCGAGCTCGGTCCGCCGGGCGTCGAACTTGTCGACCTGCCGGCGGGCGATGCGGTCCTGCTTGCGCGCAGCGACTTCTGTCACGCCTCGGAGCGTACCGCTCACTGCGACAAACCTTGACCACTCGTCCAAAAAATCTTGGACAGTCGTCAAGGAAAAACTTGACGACTGTCAAGGAATAGCTAGTGTGTGAGCCATCTCACCGAGGAGGCGACTCAATGACGAGTTATCAGCTGAGCGGGCGGAAAGCGCTGGTCACAGGTGGTGCACGAGGTCTCGGCGCGGGCATGGCGCAGGCGCTCGCGGCGGCTGGGGCGTCGGTCCTGATCGGCGACGTCCTGGAGGAGGAGGGCAAGCAGACCGCCCAAGCGTTGCGCGACTCCGGCGCCACGGCGGAGTTCGTGCCGCTGGACGTCACCGACGACGCGAGCTGGGCCTCCGCGGTGAGCACGGCGGTCGACGCGATCGGCGGGCTCGACGTCCTCGTCAACAACGCGGGCATCGAGATCACCAGCCTGATCACCGAGCTCGACCCCGCCGACGTCCGCAAGATGCTGGACGTGAACGTGCTCGGCACCGCGCTCGGCATGAAACACGGCCTGCGCGCCATGCGCCCCGGCGGCGCGGCCGGCAACGGCGGCTCGATCATCAGCGTCGCGTCCGTCGCCGCGACCATCGCGTTCCCCGGCATCAGCGTCTACTCGGCGACGAAGTCCGCCATCGACCGGCTGACCAGGGTCGCCGCCGCCGAGTCCGGCAAGCTCGGCTACGGCGTGCGCGTCAACTGCATCTACCCCGGCCTCACGCCGACGGCCATGGGCAACCAGCTCGCCGTCGACTGCGCCGAGCTCGGCCTGTTCCCGTCGGTCGAGGCCGCCGTCGGCGCGGTCGTCGAGCTCACCCCGCTCGGCCGCCTCGGACAGGTCGACGACATGGCGGACGCCGTGGTGTTCCTCGCCTCCGACGCCTCGAAGTTCATCACCGGCGCGGGTCTGCCGGTCGACGGCGGAATGGGGATGTGACGCGATGCCCACCGACAAGCCCGTCGTCGTCTACGGCGCCTCCGGCTACACCGGCCGGCTGATCTGCGAGTACCTGCGCGAGTACGGCATCCCCTTCCTCGCGGCCGGCCGGGACGGCAAGCGCGTCAAGGAGGCCGTCGACGCCGTGCCCGGCATCGACACGGTGTCCTACGACGTCATCGAGGTCGAGCACACCGAGGAAGCGCTGACGGAAGCCTTCGAGGGCACCAAGGTCGTGCTCAACACCGTCGGCCCGTTCTCGCGCTACGGCCACGAGGCCGCACGGGCGAGCCTGAACGTCGGCGCGCACTACACCGACACCAACGGCGAGCAGGACTGGATGATCGACGCCGACGCGCGGTACGGCGCCGAGTTCGCGAAGCAGGGCCTGCTGATCTCCCCCGGCATCGCGCAGATGTACACGGTCGGCGAGATCGCCGCGCAGATCTGCCTGGAGCAGCCCGGACTGGACACTTTGGACATCGGGGTGTTCTGGAAGGGTTATCCCACGGTCGCTTCCACGAACACGATCCTCACGAACGCCGCGTTCGCGAAGGCGTACTACCTGGAGCAGAACGAGTACGTGGAATGGCCGCCGGACGCGGGCCTCTACGAGCTCGTCGTGCCCGGCCAGCACGAGCTCGGCCTCGCGCTGCCGTGGGGCGGCACCGCGCATCCCGTGTGGTTCAAGCGGGATCCGCGCGTCGCGTCGGTGCGGGCGCTCGGCGGGGTGTTCAACCGGCCGCTGATGCTCGGCGTGCCGCAGATCGTCGCGGCGGCGCTGGAGCAGATGGAGGGCAAGTCGGACGCGGAGAAGTACGAGATCGTGGACGCGTTCTCTGCCCAGGTGCGCAGTGAGATGCCGCCGCGCGAGAACCCGCGGATCAACATCTCGCTCGACTCGGTGCACGCCTCCGGCCCGCTGGGTCGTGCGTCGTGCGTCATCCACGGCAACTGCAACTACAAGCAGACGGCGCTGTTGAACGTGCACGCCGCCGTGCACCTGTTGCAGGACGCGCCGCGTCGCGTCGGGTTCGCCTCGGGCTGCCAGGCGTTCGGGCACCGGGAGCTGCTGGGCGCACTGCGGTCGTTCGGCCTGGTGCTCGACCCGATCGTCGAAGTGCACCGCTGATGAGGCTGTCCGACTACCTGGACAAGGGCGCGTCGCTCGGGGGCGACGCGCCCTGCCTCACGATCGGCGGGGTGTCGCAGACCTACGCCGAGGTCCAGCGGCGTTCACGGGAGATCGCGGGAGCGTTGCAGGGCAGCGGGATCGGGCCGGGTGACCGGGTCGCGGTGCTGTCGGCGAACGACCCGCTGGCGCTCACCTGCGTGTTCGGCATCTCGCGGGCCGGAGCGGTGTGGTGCCCGGTCAACCCGCGCAACGAGGCGGCCGAGAACCGCGAGCTGCTCGACCTGTTCGGGTGCCGCTGCCTGTTCTTCCAGGCCGCGTTCGCGCCGCTGGTGCACAAGATCCGCGGTGACCTCCCGGCGTTGACCACGTTGGTGTGCCTGGACGGCGAGGTGGAGGGCGCGGTCTCCTTCGCCGACTGGTCAAGGGAGCTCGGCCGCGAACCCGAGCCGGTGGAGGTGGCCGACGACGACCTCTGCGTGCTCGCGGGCACCGGCGGCACGACCGGGCGTCCCAAGGGTGTGCGGCTGACCGGGCACAACCTGGAGACCGCCACGGCGCTCACGCTGATGAGCTACCCGTTCGGCGACCGGCCGCGCTACCTCGCGCTCGCCCCGCTCACGCACTCGGCGGGCGTGCTCACGTTCCCGATCATGGCGACCGGCGGCGAGACGGTGATCATGCCGGCGCCGGACCTCGGCGAGTTCCTGCGGCTGATCGAGCACCACCGGATCACGCACGCGTTCCTGCCGCCGACGGTGATCTACGGCCTGCTCGACCACCCCGCGCTCGACGCGACGGACCTGACCTCGTTGCGGTGCCTCTGGTACGGCGCCGCGCCGATGTCGCCGGTGCGGCTCACCGAGGCGCTGCGGCGGATCGGGCCGGTGATGGGCCAGCTGTTCGGGCAGACCGAGGCGCCGAACATGATCGCGACCCTGGCGCCGGCCGACCACTTCCTGCCCGACGGGTCGGTCGCGACGGACCGGTTGTCCTCGGCCGGCAGGCCCACCCCGCTGACCCAGGTCGCGATCATGGCGGCGGACGGCACGCTGCTGCCCACCGGCGAACGCGGTGAGATCGTGGTGCGCGGCCCGCTCGTGATGGCCGGGTACCACGAGAACCCGGCGGCCACGGCCGAGGTGAGCGCGTTCGGCTGGCACCACACCGGCGACATCGGCTACCTCGACGCGGACAACTTCCTGTTCATCGTCGACCGGGCCAAGGACATGATCATCACGGGTGGCTTCAACGTCTACTCGGCCGAGGTCGAGCAGGCGCTGCGGGCGCACCCGGCGGTCCAGGACACCGCGGTGGTCGGGCTGCCCGACGAGAAGTGGGGCGAACGCGTGACGGCCGTGGTGCAGCTGCGTTCGGCCGGCCACGCCGACCCCGCCGCGCTGATCACGTTCGTGAAGGAGCAGCTCGGCAGCGTGAAGGCTCCGAAGCAGGTCGAGATCTGGCCCGACCTGCCGCGGTCCAAGGTGGGCAAGGTGCTCAAGGCCGAGATCAGGCAGCGGCTGTCCCGCGAGGCGCCGTGACCGGTGTGCGGCGAGGACGGGCCACGCCCTCGCCGCACGTCAGAGCTCGGTGTTGATGATCGCCTCGACCAGCACCTCGCCGTCGTCGGTGAGCGAGACTCCCCTGGGGTCGACCGTCACGAGTCCTCGTTCGGCCAGGGAGGCGAACTTCTCCCGCCACGGGCTGTCGTGCAGCGACCGGCCGTAGCGCGCCCGGTGCAGGTCGTCGCGCACCGGGCGCAACGTCGACAGCGCCATCTTCACCGCCCGCGCCTCCTGCGCGTGTGCGTCGAAGCCGGTGGCCGACCCGAGCGGCACGCGGCCCTCGTCGACGGCCTGGGCGTAGGTCTTCCAGTTCACGTCGGTGATCGCCTCGGAGGACCGGCAGCTGGAGCTGCCGCCCAGTCCGATCGCGACCTCGGCCTCCTGCTTGTCCTGGTCGACCATGATGGACTTCCACTTCTCCGGCCCGAGGCCGTCGCGGGCGAAGTACATCGTGGGGTGTTCGGTGTAGCCGGCGGCGCGCAGGCCGTCCGTCAGCACCTCGCGCATCCGGTACTGGTCCTGCAACGTCGGCCAGAAGTGCCCGTCCCGCACCAGCTTCTCGCGGTACTGCGGCAGCTGCCACGGCGCGGGCTGCTCCCCCGCCACGCCGGTCCTGGTCTCCGCGTAGGACTTCAGGTGCAGTTTCGTGCACACCACGGCGGTGACCTCGTTCTCCAGCACCACGTCGAGGTCGCGCCGGACGCTGTCGACGGTCTGGTCGAGCAGGCCGTACATCAGGTCGATGCTGATCCACTCGAACCCGGCGGCCTGCGCGTTGCGCACGAAGTCGACGCACATCTGCGCGGAGTGCTCGCGGCCGCACTCGCGCAGCACGGCGTCGTCGAAGGACTGCACGCCGCTCGAGAGCTTGGTGCAGCCCAGTTCCCGCAACGCCGCCAGCTTCGCCGGGGTGAACGTGCTCGGGTCGCCCTCGAAGCGGATCGTGGTGTCCTCGGTGAACCCGAAGTTCTCGCGGTAGAAGTCGAGCAGCCGCCGGATGTCCTTCTCCGGCAACAACGACGGGGTGCCGCCGAAGACGTTGAACTCGCCGACGGGAGCCTTCGCGAGCTCGGGCACGCGCCGCAACCACAGCTCCGCCTCGCGGATGTTCCAGTCCACCCACTGCGTGAGCTTCTGCTCGTTGCGCCCACCCTTGACCAGCACGACCGGGTACTGGCAGAAGCGGCACTTGTAGGCGCACGTGGGGATGTAGGACCACAGGTGGATCGGCGCCGTGTCGGTGAGCTGGTCGCTCAGGTCGTCGAGGAAGCCATCGACGCCGTAGCTCTCGAGGTTGCCGGGGAACACGTGTGCGCCGAACGGGTCCTCGGTGACGTAGTCGAGCAGGTGCGCGTTGGCCGGGTCCTGCAGGGCCGCCCACACCCTCGGTTCGTGGTCCATCAGAACACGCCTCCGTTCCCGAAGTAGTTGTGCGCCTCCCCCGACTCGCGGTCCTCGCAGTAGTACTTCACGAACTCCGCGAACCGGTGCTCGGGCACGTCGGCGAAGCACTCCGGCAGCGGTGGCGGGAAGCCGATGTCCTCCCCGACCGTCGCACGCAGCCGGGCGAAGATCTCGTCGCGGAACTCGAGGTAGAGCCGGTAGGACGGCGTCTTGTAGGAGTGGATGGGCAGGAAGTCGACGACGCTCATCTCCGCCTTGATCTCCGCGATGCGCGCGCCCAGCCGTGCGGCCAGGTCCTCGCCGAAGAACTCCACGACGGCGTCCTCGTCGAGGAAGGACGGGGTGAGCAGGACGGGCAGCACCGCGTTCTTCGGGGTGAAGTCCTTGATGGAGAACTCCCAGGCCTGCAGTGCCTCGGCCGCGGTGAGGTCGGCAGTGCTCGGCGGCGCCTCGGGGCGGATGTCCCGCATGACGATGATGCCGTCGGTCCCGTACGCGCGACCGGCGATGACCTCGTCGATCGCGTGGTCGACGCGCCGCGGGTTGATCTCGACGCGCGACCTCGGGGCGTAGCTGATGGCGTGCCCGGAACCCGCGACCCGGATGCCGAAGTCCCAGTCGTCCGACAGGTGGTTGACGAACCTCCCGTCCTTGAGCTGGTAGAAGATCTCGATGCCGCCGACGTCCTCGTAGGCCTCGCGTTCGACCGCGAAGCCCTTGCCGTCGGGGAAGCCGCCGAACAACGCGAACGTGACGGCGCGGCACCGCAGCGTGCGCTGGATGGCGTCCCAGAGGCGTGGCCTGCCGACGAAGTGCTCGGCGTCGTAGTAGTAGTCGCAGACGCCGATCGCGGCCTTTTCCTCGTCCATCACCGCGAGGAGCTCGACGAGCCAGCGGCGGTCGACCCGGCAGTCCGCGTCGGCCGACAGCAGGTAGAACCGGTCGCCCGGGTCCTGGCGGTTGCGGCTCCTGCGCACCGCGAACTCCATGCCCGCCCGGCGCGCGCACGCCACGCCCTGCTCGCGTTCGCTGATCACGTGGATCTCGACCGGGGACGTCTCGGCGAAGCGGCGGGCGAGCTCGACGGTGGCGTCCGTGGAGTTGTTGTCCACCAGCACGATCTCGTACGTGGCGGGGTCGGCGTCCTCCTGGTCGCACAGGGACCGCAGCACGGACTCGATGTTCGCGGCCTCGTCGAACACCGGCAGCACCACGCTGGCGCGGACGGCCGGTCCCATCGCGGGCGGGAACAGCGTCTCCACCAGTTCGGTCGCGGCCTCGCGGGTGTGCGTGCCGAGCTGCCTGTTGTGCGCCACCACGTGCGCCCGCCTCTCCGCGTCGGTCATGAGCTCGTGGACCTGCCGGGCGAACCCGGCCGTCGGCAGGTCGTGCTCCCGGATGTCGAGCACCGGCGCCTCGTACCCGCCGTACACCGTGTCGTACAGGGCGTACCGGCTCGCGATGTACGGCACACCGGCCGCGATCGCCTCGCCGACGGGGTTGCCGAAGCTCTCGTAGTCGTACGACGTCAGGAACGAGACGACGTCGGCGTGTGCGAGCAGGTCGCGCACCGAGAACCCGTCGCCTGTGGACTCGCACGGTTCGAGGACGCCCCCGAACACGACGTCGACCTGCAGCTCCCGCGCGAGCGCGCGCAGCCGTGCGGTCTCGGCCGGGTCCTCCTCGGTGTCGCCCGCGACGAACAGGCACGTGCCCGGCAGGTGGGCCAGCAGGTGCAGGTCCCGGTCGATGCGCTTCTGCGGGATGATCCGGGTGCACCGGGCGAGGAGCCGGGTGTCCGGCGCGATGCCGTACCGCTGCCGGAAGTCCGGTCTCCCGGGACGGCTCGGCGGGGTGAACGTGTTCGGCAGCACGTCGAGGTTGCGCAGGTGCGGCATCCACTCGAGAGTGCGCCGCCGCGCCTCCTCGTGCAGCGCGAAGTAGTGGATGTGCGGGGAGTTCACCATCGGCGGCGTCGCGGGGTACGGGAAGCTGCCGTACTTCGCGGGTTCGCTCTGCCACATCAGGTCGTGGTCGCGCCACAGCACGTACCGGCCCAGGTCGTGTCTCGCGCCGTAGGTGGCGATCGCCCGGTAGAGCGCTTTCGTGTAGGCGACGTTCTCCGGCAGCGTGCCGTTCTCGACCACCACGAGGTCGACGCCGCGGTCCTCCCACGTCCGCACGATCGCGGCGGCGAGTTCGGCGGTGACGCGCTCGGTGTCGGGCACCTCGTCGCGGCGGACGGATTCCAGCGTCGCCGCGACGAACTCCCGGTGATATCCCGCAATGGCGGCGATGCCGTCCACGCGGTCCAGCGTGACCCAGTCCGGCACGCGTTCGTGCCGGTAGTCGGTGAAGAAGCGGTCTTTGTCGGCTTTGATGTCGTAGCCGAGGTCGAGATGGACGCGATAACCGCGATCGGTGAAGGACTTGGCGGTTTTGAGGAATTCGACCACCACGCCGGACATGGCCGTGGCATCGAACGAGACACCCCAAAGCACCGGCATGGGCTGCTCCGTTTCGAGTGATGTCACTCTCATTCGAACGTAGCATGAAAGCGCTTCCCCGCCAGGTCGCGTCTCAATCGGCGCCACCGCGCGGAATCCCGGTCGACATCACTTCACCGCACCGGGTTTGAGCGGACGCGGGGCGGGTAGGTGATCACGGGGATTGTGGATCACCTGTCGGAGGCGCTCGATGTTGTTGCCCACCGCCCGCGGACCGCTGAGCGCCGGCATCATCGCCGCGCTGCTCGACGTCGAGCAGGCCCGGCCGCCCGCGCCCGGGACGGCCGGCGAACCCGACCGGCTCGTGGCGGACGCGGACTTCCAGCTGGCGCTGTGGATCTCGCTGGAGATGCTCGACGGGGGCTTCGACGGCGTCGCGCCGGACCGCGCCGAGGAACCGGGCCTCCTGCACTGGCAGACGGTGCTGAGCGAACGGTGGATGGCCGCGCTGCGCGCCCTCACCGCGCCCGCGGTCCGTGCGGCGGGAGGCGACACCGCGTCACCCGCGCGCGTCGGCGACCACCTCATCAGCCTGATGAGGTCGGGCGACACCGCGCTGTACTCGTTCATCGAGACCAAGGCGACGGCGGCCCAGGTCCGCGAGCTCGTCACCGCCAAGTCGCTGGTCTCCCGCCAGGCCGACCGGCACGCCGTCGTCGAGCGGCTGCCCGCCGTCGCGATCGCCGCGCACAACACGATGCGCGTGCTGGGTCTCGGCCACGCCGAGTCGGCCACCGCCGCGGGTCACCAGGCGGCGTCGGCGGCGCTCTCCCTGATCTCGGACCGCAGGCTCGCGGCCGGCCTGCACCGCCTCGGACTCCCGTCGCGCGCGCCGGTCCGGGTCCAGGAGACCGCCGAGCAGCGCTGGCTGCGACTGCTCACCGCGTGCCGCGACCTGCTCGCCGCGAACCCGGCGAGGACGCAGGACCTGCTGCACGCCGCGGCCGCCGCCGTCGAGGTGGAGACGAGGCTGTGCGAGCACCTGCTGAGGTGCTGGACGCAGGCCGCGCCGGCACTCGACCCGCAGCGGCCGGTGGCGGTGACGGTGATCGGAGACGAGCGGCTGCGCACGCCTGCCCCGGTCAAGCTCGGGCCGGTGTCCTGACAGCGCCGCCGGGCAGCACGAGGATCACGGACACCACCACGAGCAGTCCCAGCAGGACCACGTTGAGCACCTGGTCCCTCGGCTCGTACATGTGCAGCATCGTCAGGTGGTAGAGGCAGTGCAGGCCGTTGAACACCAGGAGCGCGGCGCCCGCCAACGGCACCACCGCCCTGTTCCGCGCGTAGAGCAGCGCCACCACGCTCAGCGCGGTGAACGCGAGGTAGGCCGCGCCCACGTCCTTGGCGAAGTGCTCGTTGTACGGGCCGAGTTGCGGCAGCCAGCGCAGGCCCAGGCCGGGGAATGTGTCGTACCAGGTCTTCGGGGCGAAGTAGGCGAAGAACCCGACGTACGCGGACGTGACCGCGATGAACGCCAGGCTGATCCGGTCGAGCAGCAGTTTCACTTGGTGGCCCTTCGTGTCCCGGACATCGGGCCGGGGGATCCGGGGATGTCCGCTGACCTCTGGACGACGCGGACGCACCGGATGTGACAGCCGGACCGGCGCCACCGCTCGAAGGCGTTGCGCCTTCCGGAACGCCACGCCGTCAGGGGGTAGCGTTCAACCCGTGGAACCTGTCGCGCTGCCCCTGGGCCGTCCCCGCGAGGAGAGGGCCGATGCCGCGCGCAACCGCGCCCACCTGATCGAGGTCGCCCGGCAGATGGTCGCGGAGCTCGGCGTGGACAGGGTGACGATGGACGGCCTCGCCGAACGCGCGGGCCTCGGCAAGGGCACGGTGTTCCGCCGCTTCCGCACGCGTGCGGGCATCTTCCTCGCGTTGCTGGACGAGGAGGAGACGCGGTTCCAGCAGCAGGTGATGAGCGGACCGCCGCCCCTCGGACCCGGCGCGCCCGCGGTGGCGAGGTTGGTCGCGTTCGGACGGGCGCGGCTCGAGTTCCTCGTGCGGCACACGGCACTCGCCCGCGCGTCCCTCGACCCCGGCCAGCCGATCCCGGCGAGCGAGAGCCCGTCGCTCTTCCACGTGCAGATGCTGCTGGGCGAGGCCCGTCCGCACGCCGCCGCGAGCGGCACGCTGGCGTTGCAGCTCGTGGCGGCGCTGGAGGGGCCGATCCTGCTCTACCTGCAGACGCAGGACGACGACGCTCCCGACCCGGCCGCCGTGGTGCACGACCTCAACGCGAGCTGGCAGGTCCTGGTCGAGAGCCTCTGCGGCGCCTGAGCGGTGTCCGGCCACGTCGTCCGGTGAGAGGCGCCGGTGGTGGCTCCCGGAGCCGACATCGCCCAGTGACACCACCTCCGGACCTGCCGGACACGTCTAAGCCTTCGTGCGGACGGTGAAGCGGTCGATCGTCAGCGCGCCCCTGTCCAGCCGGAGCCCGAGTCCCGGTGCCCACGAGGCGACGGCGGCCGGGTCCACGACGGTCCCGATCGGCGCCGACCGCAGCAACGCCCACCGGCCCGCGTGCTCCTGCCAGCTGGTCAGTTGACCGGCCTCGAGCACCACGGCGAGCCGGTCGCCCGGCGCCCAGCCGAGCGTCGCGCAGCACCCGCCGGTCGCCTCGTCGCCCCGGCGCACGCCGGCCACGGTGACGTCCACACCGGACGCCTTGCCCGCGTTGTTGAACCACGCCAGGGCGAAGTCGCGGTTCCCGGCCGTTTGCCCGAGGAACAGGCTGTCCTCCGGTGCCGAGCCCGCGAACGACCTCGGTTCGACGATCACCGCCGTGCCGCGCGCGTTCCCGGCCACCGGAGCGGCCAGCACCGCGCCGGCCCGTGCGCCCGAGGTCGCGGTCAGCACGCCGTTCGCGACCTGCAGGGCGGGTGAGGGTTCGCCGAACGGGCCGTCCACCCGGTACGACGGGAGGCGGTCCGCGTCGAAGGTGTCGTCCCAGGCGACGTTCGCGTAGTCGGCGGGGTCGAAGACGGTCTGCGCCGAGCCGAGCACGGAGGTCGCGCCGCCGCCGGACGCGGTCGCGAGCAACCGGACCGGGGCGCGGTCGCCGAGCCGCAGACCGGGTGCGGTGACGCGCCACCGGGTGACCAGGCTGCGGCCCGGTGCGAGCCGGTCGGCGGTGGCGGCCGTCAGCGGCACCGCGCTCCACCCGGCCGGCACCGCGAGCGCGGCCCGGACGTCGCGGAGTTGTTGCTGTGCCGTCAGGGTCGTGGTCGTCTCCACCGCGCCGGACCGGACCGCGAGCTCGTCCGGCATCAGTGCTCGGAGCCCGCGCACGGGCGTGCGCCACGACGAGATCGAGGTGATGCCGACGGCGCCGCCGTCCGCCCGGCGGGGCAGGATCCGCACCCGGCTGGTGGTCAGCGCCGGCTGGACCAGGACGCGGTTCACCTGACGCGCCACCGGTTGCGCCGGACTTCGTTGCTGGCCAGGGACGTCGCGCCACTGGCCGTCCCAGTACTGCAGGTCGAACGTCGTCGGCACGCGCACTCCCCCGCCGTCGTCGTAGAACACGACGCGCAGGTCGGAGATCGGGGCCGGCGCGCCGAGGTCGACCTCCAGCCAGTCCGCCGCGTTGGGGCTGCCGTAGGAGGTCCAGCGCGTGCCGGGCACGTCGAGGTGGAAGTCCTGGCCGTCGATCGCCTTGCTGGGCGGGTCGGCGCTGTAGCTGTGCGACGCGCGTGCCGTCGGGTAGCCGGTGCGGCTGACGTTCGCGAAGTCGTCGACCTGTTCGGTCAGGTCGGCGCTCGTGCGCGCGGGGATCGTGAGGTTCAGCGGTGCCAGGCCGGACTGGGTGTGGGTCAGCCGGCCGTCGATCCAGACCCGCAGGCCCGCGCCCTTGCCGTAGCGGCTGCCGTCCCTGTCCCACAGCACGGTCAGGTTGTGGCCGTGGTACGGCACGTTCTCGGCGGCGAAGTGGCTCCACGAGTCCGGGACCAGCGGCGAGATCGACACCGAGTTACCCAGCCGCGGCCGGATGCCGAGCAGGCCGGACAGCACGTTGTCGTTGAACGTCGAGTGGTTGTAGTCCTCGCTGTGGCCCTTGCCGTCGTAGAGCCAGCGGTTCTCGTCCGGGTGGTGCGCCTCCGCGACGTAGGGCTCACCGTTCTTGCGCTGCGTCAACGCGTAGCCGCGCAGCACCGAGAGGTAGTCCTCGCGGTCGACGTGGGACTGCGCCGGGTAGTCGATCAGCAGGTTCGCGAGCGCCGTGAGGGTCTGGCTGGTCGCGTACGGCCAGCTGGGTCCGTTCCAGCGGCAGCAGCCGTTCAGCGCGTCCCGCATGAACCACGGGCTGCGGCGTTCGGCGGTGGTCGGCCCGTACGGGGCGGCGAAGCCCTGCGGGTCGGTCAGCTGCGCCCACGCCGCGCTGTTGGCGGCCGGCGCCATGTGGAAGTACCACGGCACGAACCCGATCGACTCGCGGTCGGCGAGCTTGGTGCGGCCGGGGTTGTCGTCGCGCATGACGTGCTTGTAGAACTTGCCCGCGTCGTCCCAGAGCCACCGCTCCTGGTTCGCCCTGAGCGCGGCCGCGGCCTGCTCGAACGGCTGGGCGCCCGCCGGGTCGCCCTTGGCCCGGAACAGCTCCGCGATCGCCTGCGCGTCGCCGTACTGGTAGGCGTTGAGCGTCGGCCGGAAGCCGTCGCCGCCGTGGTAGGGGTCGGGGCTCTGGTAGGAGCTCGCCGTGTACTCCATCGCGTCCCAGACCGGCGTCTGCCAGTAGAGGCCGAGGTTCTGGTCGAACTGCGGCGACCAGCGCTGCCACTGCCGCACGAGCTCGGGCAGCCGGTCGGTGGCGTACCGCGCGCGCCCGTCGACCGCGGCCCGCGCGGCCACGGCGTCGGCGGCCCAGAACGAGTACTGGTGGGCCCAGTCCGTGGTGTTCTTGTTGAGGAAGTCGGTCGCGGGCTTGGGGCCGGCGCCGGAGCCGCGCAGCCAGTAGTCGACGTAGTCGTCGAGGTAGCGGTGGTCGCGCAGCCAGCGGCCCTCGTAGACGTGGTGGCCCGCCGCGGCGACGATGCCACCGTTCGGGGCGGAGTAGCCGACCGGGCCGAGGAACTCCGAGACGATCCAGCCGTCCTTCGGGCCGGTGTACTTGAGTGCCTCGCGGTAGGTCCGCCAGCGGTAGTAGTAGGTGTCGCGGATCTCCCGGTCGGGCAGGTCCACGAACGGGATGTTGGCCTCGTACCAGGCCGGCTCGGGAACGTTCCCGAGCAGCTGGGAGTGGTCGAGGAAGGCCGTGCCCGCGCCCACGGCGGGGTAGAGGTCGGAGGCCGCGGCGCTCCCCGGCCGCACGGCCGCCGGATCCGTGTCGCCAGCCGCCTCGGGGTCCTGCCGCACAGCCGCCGCGTCCGCATCGCCGGCCGCCGCACTCCCCCGCACCACCGTCGAGTCGGCACTGCCAGCCGCCGCACTGCCCGGCCGCACCTCCGCGGCGCGATCTCCGTGCGCCACCGCCGGCCCTGACGTCGAGATCGTCAACGCCGCCACCACGAGCATCGTCACTGACACGCGCATGGCCCTATTAGAGTGGGAGCGCTCTCAACGCGCAAGACTCAACGCAGTCCGACATACCTGCACAGGATCTCGAACATCGGCGATCGTCGCGGCCGCCCGAGCCGCCGCCGCGGCGAACCCGGGGTCGCCGAGCACCCGTCCCACGGCGTCCCGCAGACCCTCCACAGTGGACGGTCGGACCAGCACACCACTCCCCTGCCGCGCGACCCGGCACGCCATCTCCCACTGGTCGCCACCGCCGGGCACCACCACGACGGGCACGGCCGCGCGCAGCGCCTTCACCAGCATCCCGTGCCCGCCGCCGCAGACGAGCACCTCGGCCTCGCGCAGCAACGCGTCCTGGTCGCCGGGACCCGACCGCGCCCACTCCGGCAGGTCGGCGGCGGGCGCGAAAGTGGACACGACGGCCCGCACCCCGAGGCCCTGCAACGCTTCCAGCGCCACCTCGGCCATGCCGCGCGCGCCGGTCCACGCCGTCGACGGCGCGACGACGACCAGCGGCGCGTCGCCCGGCGGCGGGCTCAGCCGCTCCTTGCTCGCCTCCCACAGCAGCGGCCCCACGACGTGCGCGTCGCGCGGCCAGTCCGGGCGCGGCACCTCCAGCGCGGGCAAGGTCGCGATCAGCCGCGCGGCCGGTCCGGGCTCCCGCGGGTCGAGCCCGATCCGTTGCCGCACAACGGCTCGCTGCCGTTCCCCCTGCCGCAGCGACCGGGCCGTCAACGCGCGCAGCACCGCGTCGCGCAGCCTGCCCCGCACCCCGACCCCGGCCGCCAGCCCGCTTCCCATGGGCGGCAACCACTTCGAGGGCTCGTAGAGCGGGTGCGGCGACAGCTGCACCCACGGCACGCCGGCCAACTCGGCGGCCATGCCCGCGCCCAGGGCCAGGACGTCGCACACGACCAGGTCGGGCGCGAGCGCGGTCAACTCGGGTGCGAGGACCGTCGCCAAGGTCGCGGCCTGGTCGTGCAGCGCGCGGCCGAGGTCCGGCGCGTCCTTCAGGTCCTCCAACGACAGTCCGGGCACCCGCGACGCGCTGATGCCCTCGGCGGCCGCCGCCTCGACCCAGCGGCCGCCGGTGAGCAGCAACGGGGTGTCACCGGCCTCGGCGAACCGCAGGCACAACGCGATGGCGGGCACCACATGCCCGGGGTCGCCCCCGGAAACCACGACGACTCGCATCGGACAGGCCTAGTGCACGTCCACCGGCCTGTCCAGTTCGTCCGATCAGCGACGGGCGCGGTCGGTCGCGCAGCCGACGAGGAGCATCGTCATGACGGCTGCAAGCGCGTGGTCACCGCTGAGCGCGACCACGCCCACAAGTGTGAGCCAGAGCACAAGCCTCATGGATCGAGGTTAGGGACCGTACGACGCGGTCCGCATCTCATTTGGGGAAGACTTGATAGTCCGTTAAGCAAAACTGGAAAACATGAGGACAGAGGAGTTCTGGGACGCGCACGCGGCGACGTTCGACGAGGAGCCCGACCACGGTCTGAGGGACCCGCGCGTGCGCGATGCGTGGGCTCGGCTCCTGCTGCCCCTGGTCCCGCCGGCGTCGTCCGTCGTGGACCTCGGGTGCGGCACCGGCAGCCTCTCGGTGTTGCTCGCCGAGGATGGCCACGACGTGCACGGGCTGGACCTGTCCGGAGAGATGGTGAAGGCGGCGCGGGCCAAGGCGTCGGCGGCAGGCGTGACGGCCCGCTTCGACACCGGCGACGCCGCGCACCCGCCCCATCCGAAGGCGTCGTTCGGCGTGGTGCTGGCGCGGCACGTGCTGTGGGCGCTGCCGGACCCGGCCGCGGCGGTGCGGGAGTGGGTGTCGCTGCTCGTGCCGGACGGGGTGCTCGTGCTGGTCGAGGGCCACTGGTCGACCGGCGCCGGCCTCACCGCCGCGCAGACCCGCGCCCTCGTCCTCGGAGTGCGCGAGGAGGCCGACGTCACGCCGCTGACCAGCGAAGACCTGTGGGGTCGGGCGATCGACGACGAGCGCTACCTGCTCGTCAGCCGGCGCTGAGCCCGTCCAGCAGCAACCCGATCGCGAACTCGAACCGGTCGTGCCCCTCGCCCGCGTTGATCTCGTCGACGTGTTCGAGCGTGTGCGGGAAACGGTTCGGAGGGAGCATCTTCAGCCGCGCGAGCATCTCGCCGCGGTCCGTTTCACCGCGCAGGGACGACTCGACCGTGTACGCACTCACGTACAGAAGGGCGGCATCGATCGCCCACGCGGCCTTGCGCGGTGGCACGCCGCCCGCCAGCAGGATCGCCAGCACTCCCTCGGTGATGCGGAGCGTGTTGAGGTTCGCGGGCGGCGCGGCCAACGCCGCCCGCGCGATCCCCGGATAGCGCAGGAACTGGTCGCGCAACTGGGCGCAGACGTCGAGGACCTGCTCCCGCCACCGCGCGGGGTCGGGCGCGGGCACCACCACGTTCTTGCTGAGCGCGCCGATCAGCAGGTCGTCGAGCTCGGCCTTGTTCCGCACGTGCGCGTAGAGCGAGGCCGGCCCGGTCTGCAGCGCGGCGGCGACCCGACGCATGGTCAGCGCGTCGAAGCCCTCGGCCTCGACCAGCGCCAGCGCCGTCGTGACGATGCGGCCGACCGTGATCGGTTCCTTGCGGGCCGGGGGCGCGTCCTCCAGCGCGGCGATCTGCGCCGCCCACTCGTCCCGCGTGTTCCTGGTCATGCGACCCACCCTACCAGTTGACCCGAACAGTGTTCGTGAGTAGAACACTGTTCGTGACTTCCTCCCTTGCTCCGCTGCGGGCGCCGACATCGCTGCGCGAGGCGTGGATCGCCCTCACCGGCCTCTCCGCCGTGTTCCTGTTCGAGATGTTGGACAACTCGATCCTTAACGTCGCCCTGCCCACCATCGGCCGCGAACTGCACGCCTCGACCACCGCGCTGCAGTGGGTGTCGAACTCCTACGCCGTGGTGTTCGGCGGCCTGATGCTGGTGTTCGGCGCCGTCGCCGACCGCTTCGGCCGCCGCCGCGTGATGCTCACGGGCCTGGCGCTCCTCGCCGCCGCGAGCCTCGCCACCCCGTTCGTCACGTCCGTCGGAGGCCTGATCGCGGTCCGCTCGCTGATGGGCGTCGCCGCCGCCATGACCACCCCAGGCTCCATCGCGCTGGCGTTCCGCCTGTTCGCCACCGACGACCTGCGCGTCCGCGCGATGACGCTGATCTCCACCGTCGGCCTCATCGGGCTCGCCGTGGGGCCACCGCTGGGCGGCTTCCTGCTGGCCGTCGCCCCGTGGCAGGCCCTGCTGCTGATCAACGTCCCGATCGCCGTCCTCGCGTTCGCGGGCATCGGCCGCGGCATCGGCCCCGACACCGACCTGCACCGCGCCCCGGCCGACTACCTCGGCGGTCTGCTGGGCACCGCCGCCATCACCCTCGCGCTCGTCACCCCGACGCTGTTCGTCGAGGGCGCGACCTGGCAGGCCTGGACCGCCTTCACGCTGACCGCCGTGGCGTCGGTGCTGTTCGTTCTCCGCGCCCGCACGACCCGCCACCCTTTGCTGGACCTGAAGCTCGTCGCGCACCCGCTGGTCTCGAGCGGCCTCGCGCACAAGGCCGCCACCGGCCTGGCCGCCGCCGGCCTCACCTACCTCGTGACGCTGCAACTGCAGCTCGACTGGGGCTGGTCCCCCGCCCTCGCCGCCGCGGGGATGCTGCCGCAGGTGGCCGTGCTGATCGCGGCGGGTCCGCTGGTCAACCGCTTCGTGCGCTGGGCAGGCCTCGACCGCGCCGTGTGGCTGGGCGCCCTGTGCGTCGTCGCCGGCTTGGCCGTCTACGCCCTGCTCGGCCGCGTCGGCTACCTGCCCGTCGCCGCCGCGCTGGTGCTGGTCGCGCTCGGCATCCGAGTGGTCGGCGCGGTCGCGGGCGTGAACGTCCTCAAAGGTCTGCCGGAGAGCCGTACCTCGATCGGCGCCGCGCTGGTCGACACCGCCTCGCAGGTCACCTCGGCCGCCGGGGTCGCCGTGAGCGGCACGGTGCTGGCGGCGCTGTTCGCCGGGGGCATCGCGCAGCCCGGCTGGAGCGCGGCGCAGACGGGGCAGTTCGAGCGGGCGGTCACGATCGGCGGACTCGCGCTCACGGCGATGGCCTCCGGACTGGTCGGTTGGGCGTACTTCCGCGCACGCCGCGTGCAGTAGGCGGAATTGCTCCAGAAAGTTCTTGCAACGATTGGTCTTGCCTGTGTCCAGATGCTAGGACGGTGTACGAACCCTGCACACAAGGAGACAACGTGGTTTCCTCAGTTTCGCGCACCCTCCTGGCGGTGCTGCTGCTAGTCGGACTGTCCACACCGGTGCAAAGTCTTGCGGCGCCACCGGGCGCCAAGGACGTCACCGTCACCCTGTTCCAATGGCCGTTCGCCCGCGTCGCGTCGGAGTGCACCAACGTCCTCGGGCCCAAGGGCTACGGCTACGTCGAGGTCTCCCCCGCGACCGAGCACATCCAGGGTCCGCAGTGGTGGACCAGCTACCAGCCCGTGAGCTACCGGATCGCCGGCCGGCTCGGGGACGAGAACGCCTTCCGGACCATGGTGAACACCTGCCACAACGCGGGTGTGAAGGTCATCGCGGACGCGGTGATCAACCACATGAGCGCCGGGTCCGGCACGGGCACGGGCGGCACGAACTACTCGAAGTACAACTACCCCGGCGTCTACAGCGACTGGGACTTCCACGGCTGCCGGTCGCCGATCACCAACTACCAGGACCGCTACAACGTCCAGAACTGCGAGCTCGTGGGACTGTCCGATCTGGACACCGGCAGCGAGTACGTGCGCGGCGCGATCGCGGCGTACCTCAACCGGTTGATCGGCATGGGCGTGGACGGGTTCCGGATCGACGCGGCCAAGCACATCGCGGCGGCCGACATGAGCGCCATCAAGTCCAAGCTCAGCAACCCCAACGTGTTCTGGGTGCACGAGGTGATCTACGGCGCGGGCGAGGCGGTGCAGCCCGGCGAGTACACGGGGTCGGGTGACGTGGACGAGTTCCGCTACGCGTACGACGTCAAGCGGATCTTCAACAACGAGAACCTGGCCTACCTCAGGACGTTCGGCCAGTCGTGGGGCTTCCTGCCCTCCAACCAGGCCCGGCCGTTCGTCGACAACTGGGACACCGAGCGCAACGGGTCCACGTTGACGTACAAGGACGGTTCCACCTACACGCTCGCGAACGTGTTCATGCTGGCGTGGAACTACGGCGCGCCGCAGGTGTACTCGGGCTACGAGTTCACCGACAAGGACGCGGGTCCGCCCGGCAACTCCGTCTGCTACAGCGGCTGGAAGTGCCAGCACGCGTGGACCCAGATCGCGAACATGGTGTCGTTCCGCAACACCGTCGCGGGCACGGACGTGAACAACTGGCAGGACAACGGGTACGACCTGATCGCCTTCGGGCGCGGCAACAAGGGTTTCGTGGCGATCAACCGGGAGACGTTCCCGGTGACGCGGACGTTCCAGACCGCGTTGCCCGCCGGGAGCTACTGCAACGTCCAGGAGAACGGCTGCGTGCGCGTGACCGTGGACTCGCAGGGCCGGTTCACGACGACGCTCGGCGCCGGCGTCGCGCTCGCGTTGCACGTCAACGCGCGCTAGCGGAAAACACCGGCTGTCCACCGCGAGGAGCGGTGGACAGCCGGGAGTTCCGCGGATCAGGCCGTGTGCAGCCTCAGGCCGTACACGTTGAGGATCTCGTTGATCGGCTGGAACCAGGTGCGGCCACCGCTGGTGCAGTTGCCGTAGCCGCCGGACGTGACGCCCTGCGCCTGGTCACCGGTGATGAACGAGCCGCCGGAGTCGCCGCCCTGGGCGCACACCGAGGTGCCGACCATCTGGTAGACGGCGCCCTGCGCGTAGTTCACGGTCTCGTTGCGGCCCTGGATCACACCGCAGTGCCACTGCGTCGTCGAACCCGAGCGGCAGACCGAGGTGCCGACCGGCGCCTCCCACGAGCCGCGCACCAGCGCGTCCGGCACCCGGCCCCAGCCGAGCACGACCGGGACGGTCCACCAGCCACCGCCCGTGCGCACCCACGCGTAGTCGTTGCCGGGGAACGAGGATCCGGCGAAGTTGCCCTGGAACGAGCGGTCCCAGCCGTAGACGGCCGCGCCGTTGCCGCCGCAGTGACCCGCCGTGACGTAGCCGCCGTGCACCGAGAAACCGATGGAGCAGCGGACGTTGCCGGTGTAGTACGGGTCGCCGCCGACCGTGCCCGCCGCGTACGTCTGCGGCTGCTGGACGCCCTCGGTGCGCACGGTGATGGAGCCGTGCTGACGCGCCTTCTCCAGGAAGGAAGCCACTTCAGCGGTCTGCTTGCCCGCCTCGACGTCCACCACGACGGTCCCGGTGCGGGCGTCGGTGCGCCAGCCGGCGACCGCGGCCGGCACGGCACCAGTCGCGGACAGCGCGTCGATCCGGTTCTTCTGGGCCGTCATCGAGTTCGCCGAACGGCCGACGACGACGGCGTCCGCGCCGGTGGCCTCGACCTTGCGCGCGGCCGCCCGGTCCGTGACGGCCACGACCAGGCGGTTCTTCGCCTCGTCGAACCAGCTGCCGGCGAGCGCGGCGCCGGCCTCCGCCTCGGCACGCGGCGCGAGCTGCGACGCGTGGTTCTCCTTCTCCAGACGCAGCCGCGCCTGGGCCTCGGTCAGCCCGAACGCCGAGCTCATCGCGGTGAGCAGGCCGGGTGACATGTCCTTCGCCGACGCCTGGGCAGGCGTGGCGAAGGTGGACCCGACCAGCACGAGGGCCAGCGCGGGCACGATTCTGGGCATGGTGAATCGCAAGCTCTTCTCCTTGTCCGTGCAGGGATCGCTTCCGCCCCGTTGCGAGAAGCGACGAACATGAGAGCGCTCTCACCGTGCAGCAGGACAGCGGTGGTGGTCAACACCTGTTACCGGAACTGTCCTGCCCGACAAATGCCCGAACGGGCCAAAACGGGCATCACTCCATCACGACGACCTGCCGGACGGCCTCCCCGGAGGCGAGCCGGGCGAACCCGTCGTTGATCTCGTGCAGCCCCAGCCGGCCGGACAGCAGGCCGTCGACCGGCAGCCGTCCCGCGCGGTAGAGGTCGACGAACCGCGGCACGTCCCGGCGGGGCACGCAGGAGCCCAGGTAGCTGCCCTTGAGCGTGCGTTCCTCGGCGACCAGGTTCAAGGCGGGCAACGACACCGTGCGGTCGGGGTGCGGGAGGCCGACGGTGACCGTAGTGCCGCCGACGGCCGTGGCCGCGTAGGCCTGTTCGAGGACGGCCGCGACCCCCGTGGTGTCGATGACCTTGTCCGCGCCGCCACCGGTCAGATCCCGGACACGCTCCACGACCTCCGGTCCGCCCGCGGCCGCGTGCGTCGCGCCGAGGGTCAGGGCCAGGTCGCGCTTGTGCTCCACCACGTCGACCGCGACGACCTGCGTGGCGCCCGCCGTGACCGCCGCTAGCACCGCCGCCAGCCCGACGCCGCCGAGACCGAAGACCGCGACCTTCTCCCCCGGCTTCACCTCGGCGCTGTAGAACGCCGCGCCCGCCCCGGTCAGGACCGCGCAGCCGAACAGCGCGGCGACGTCGAGCGGCAGGTCGGCCGGCACGAGCGTGGCCGACCGGTCGGAGACCACCGTGTGCTCGGCGAACCCGGACACGCCCAGGTGGTGGTGCGGGCGCGTGCCGTCCGGGAGGGTCCAGCGGCGCTCCCCGCTCAGCAGCGTGCCGTCGCGGTTGGCCGCGGCGCCCGGCTCGCACAGCGCCTGGCGGCCCGACGCGCACCGGCGGCACGCACCGCAGGCAGGCACGAACGACAGCACGACGTGGTCGCCCGGCTTGAACTCGGCGCTCGGCCCGGCTTCCACGACCTCGCCCGCCGCCTCGTGGCCGAGCACCATGGGCAACGGCCGGAGGCGCGAGCCGTCGATGACGGACAGGTCGGAGTGGCACAGGCCGGTCGCGTGCACGCGCACCAGCAGCTCGCCGGGGCCGGGCGGGTCGAGCTCGAGGTCCACGACCTCCAGGGGGCCACCGACCCCGGTCAGCACCGCGCCGCGCGTCTTCACGCCACCACCAGACCTTCCATCGCCGCGCGCAGGGTCGCGGGGATCTCGACGGGCTTGCGGGTCGTGCGGTCGACGAACACGTGCACGAAGTGGCCCTCCGCCACGACGTCCTCCCGTCCCTCGAAGAAGAACCCGACCTCGTAGCGCACGCTGGAGCGGCCGAGGTGCCCGATGCGCAGCCCCGCGTCCACGGCCTCCGGGAACGAGATCGACGCCCGGTAGTTGCAGTGCGACTCCACGCAGAGCCCGATCTGCTGCCCCGCCTGGATGTCCAGTCCCGCGCCGATCAGCCACGTGTTGATCACCGTGTCCATGAACGCGTAGTGGACGACGTTGTTCACGTGGCCGTAGACGTCGTTGTCCGCCCACCGGGTCGGGATCCGCTGCCAGTGCCGGTACCGCTCGCGCACACAACCTCCATCGTCAGTCGAGTCTCCTGGTGAGCTCGACCCTCGACCGCACGCCGAGCCGCGCGAAGATGTTGCGCAGGTGGTGCTCGACGGTGCGGTGGCTCAGGAACAACCGCGCGGCGATCTCGCGGTTCGTCGCGCCCTCGGCGACCAGCCGGGCGATCTGCGCCTGTTGCGGCGTCAGCTCCGGGTGGTCCTTGGGCTCGCTGGTGGAGTCGCCCGCCGCGCGCAGTTCGGCGCGAGCCCGTTCGACCCAGTGATCCGCCTGGTAGGACTGGAAGATGTGCACGGCGTCGCGGAGGTGTTCGCGCGCGGCCTTGGGTTTGCGCCCCCGGCGGAGCCGGTTGCCGTACAGCAGCTCGGTCTTGGCGAGCTCCAGCGCGGTGCCGCTGGCGCGGTGCAACCGGATCGCCTCCTCGAAGTGCTCGTCGGCGGTCCCGCTCTCGAGCAGCCCGCGGCACCGGTGCGAGAGCGCGAGCCTGGCCGTGCTCCCGGTCGTGCCCGCCCACTGCTCGAACCGCCGCAGCGCTCTGTCCCCTGTGGACGGACGGCCGCACGCGACGGCCGCCTCCACCACGTGCGGCGCGGCCATGACCTTGATGCCGGCGTGCCCGGGGTGCAGCCGCAGCCGGTCGAGCGCGTCGGCGGGCCGGTCGCGGGCCAGGTCGACGCACGCGAAGGCCCAGGCGCCGAACGTGCCCGGCCGGGTCAGCCCGCGCCGGGTGATCTGCTCCGTGGCGGTGTCGATGCGGTCCAGCGCCGTGTCGGTGTCCCCGCGCAGAGCCGCCAGCAGCGCGAGGATCGTGAGGTGGTCGACCACGGCGTTGTGCTGCCCGATGGCCGTGGCCGCGTGCACGCCCTCGGTCGCCGCGGTGAACGCCGCCGTGTGCTGGTCCAACAACAACGCGGACAGCGCGCGGTAGACGAGCGCCCACGGCACGAGGGCCGTGAATCCGGTCTCGCGCGCCGCCGTGACCGCGCTGGTGGCCAGCTCGTGGGACCGGGTGGCGTCGCCGAGCACGTAGGCGGCCTGGCTCGCCCAGATCCGCGCCTGCGGCCCCGGCACCCGGCCGGCCAGGTCCATGACGCCGTGCAGCGCGGGCACCGCCTCGTCGTGCCGTCCGTCGAAGGTCGCGAGCATCCCGACGAGGTGGTCGAGCGTGAGCCGGGTGGCCGGGGGCTCGTCCGCGAGCCGGATCTCGCGCGCGATCGTCGCGACCTCTGTGTAGCGGCGGTGGTCGCCCGCGATGCTCGCCGCCTCGCCCGCGAACCCGAGCGCCGCGACCGCGAGCTCCCTGCGCGTGCCAACCAGGCCTTTCGCCGCCCGGATGAGCCGGTCCGCGGCCACGTCCGGGAGGCTCTCGCCGAGGTCGATGCCGCCGACGACCAGGTCCATCAGCGCCCGGAGCTCCGGCGTGCAGGTCAGCTTCGTCGCGGTGCGCAGCACGGCGCGCGAGCGGTGCGGCTCGCCGTGCGCCCAGTGGTCGGCGGCCGCCTTGAGCAGGCTGTGCGCCTTCTCCTCGGGATCGGTCGTGAGGCGGGCGGCCCGGTCGTGGTCGCGGGCGGCGGTCGCGAAGTCACCGCACCGCCGCGCGTGCTCGGCGTGCGCGGTCAGCACGGCGGCGAGTGCCGGGTCCTGCGTCGTGACGGCCTCGTGCCACGCGCGCCGAGCCCCCGGCGGGAGGGTCCGCGCGAGCTCGGCGTGCGCCTCGCGCCGTTGGACGAGCGGCACGTCCGCCAGCAGCGCGGACCGCACGAGCCGGCGCGGGTCGGCCAGCGGCCCCGCCTCGCTCACCGCGTCCGGGTCGAGCGTGCCGGGATCGACCTCCCCGTCCACCGCGAGGAGCGCGACGACGTGCTGCGCCCGCGGCGACAGCTCCGCGAACCGCGCCCGCCACCGTTGCCGCAACGAGCTGTGCTCCGGCAGCACCTCCGGCGCCGGCGCGATGCCGCCGAGCTGCGCGGACGTGAGCGAGCCCGCCAGCTCGACCAGGGCCAGCGGGGTGCCGCAGGCGAGGTCGGCCAGGTCCGCGGCGAGGGTGGAGGGCAGGCCGGGCACGAGGTCGTGCAGCACGCGCACGCTGGTCGCGGCGTCCAACGGCTCGAGCGTGACGCTCGGCAGCCCTCGTGCCTCCCCCTCGGTGGCGATGAGCAGCGCTGCTCTCGTGTCCTGCACCTCGCGCGCAAGCTGCAGCAGGTCGTCATCAATCTCTTCGACATCCACGCACAACAACGCGTCGTAGGTGTCCATCACGGCGTCGAGCAGCGCAGACTTGCCCGAGCCGGCTTCGCCGCGCAGCACCAACGCCCCGCCGCGCCCAACGCGCGCACGGTCGACCAACGCGTCCACGGCGACGCGTTGCCGCTCTCGGCCACGCAGCAGCATCAGCCCAGTCTTATGGCGGCATGGGCTCCACCGGAAGAGGGAGAGCCCAAATTCACCTACCACCGTTAGTTTTCCTCTCGAAGCTGTTCACCGAGACCGGTGGTTGCACCGATGCGGACGCTCCGCGCGGGGTTGCAGGGTCGAGACGTCCCCCTCCCCTGCCGAATGAGGTGTACAGCGCAGTGCAACTCCGAACGCTCGTCCCCATCGCCCTGTCCCTGCTGCTCGTGGGCAGCACCGCCGCCCAGGCCGCGGACAACCCGTACGAACGCGGCCCGGCCCCCACCAACGCGAGCATCGAGGCGTCCCGCGGCTCGTTCGCCGTCTCGGAGACCTCGGTCTCGTCCCTCGTCGGAGGCTTCGGCGGCGGCACGATCTACTACCCGACCAGCACCTCCGCGGGCACGTTCGGCGCCGTGGCCATCTCCCCCGGCTACACCGGCACGCAGTCGAGCATCTCCTGGCTCGGCCCGCGCCTCGCGTCCCAGGGCTTCGTGGTCTTCACGATCGACACGAACACGATCTACGACCAGCCCGACAGCCGGGCGTCCCAGCTCCTCGCCGCCCTCGACTACCTGACCCAGCAGAGCTCGGTCCGCTCCAGGATCGACTCCTCACGCCTCGGCGTGATGGGCCACTCGATGGGCGGCGGCGGCACGTTGCGCGCCGCCAGCCAGCGCCCGAGCCTGCAGGCGGCGATCCCGCTGACCGGCTGGCACACGACGAAGAACTGGTCGTCCGTGCGCGTCCCGACCCTGGTGGTCGGCGCCGAGAGCGACTCCATCGCCCCGGTGTCGTCGCACTCCGAGCCGTTCTACACCTCGCTGCCGTCCACCTTGGACAAGGCGTACCTGGAGCTGAACAACGCCTCGCACTTCGCCCCGAACTCGTCCAACACGACGATCGCGAAGTACAGCATCTCGTGGCTCAAGCGGTTCATCGACAACGACACCCGCTACGAGCAGTTCCTCTGCCCGGCGCCGGGGCGCAGCACGCTGATCGAGGAGTACCGGGACACCTGCCCGCACTCCTGATCCGCTGATCACGGGTCGCGGCGTCAACCGAGCGCGGGGCGCCGCGACCCGACCCAGCCTACTGCGTCATCATTGGAGTCCGAGCGGACACCGAGGAGACGCACGTGGCCGAGGAGCCGGGCGTTGCGATACAAGCGACCAACAGGTTCAGCGGCGACCTCCCTGTCCCGCGGAGCGCCTATCTGCACCAGGTAGAGCAGATCGCGCCCGCTTCCCTGATCGGCCGCGAGCACGAACTAGCCGAACTCGCCGAGTTCTGCACTTCTGCAAGCACCTCGGGCCGTTACCTCTGGTGGCGCGCCGAGGCGTGGTCCGGCAAGACGGCCCTCCTGTCCTCGTTCGCGCTGGACCCACCCGCTGGCGTGACGGTCGTATCGTTCTTCATCACCAGCAGGCTCAGTGGCCAAAACGACCAGACAGCCTTCCTCGACAACGTTCTAGAGCAGCTTTTCCTCCTCCTCGGTGAGGAGGTGCCGGAACTCCTCACCGAAGCCACGAAACACGCCCATCTTCTCCGTCTCCTGGACTCCGCGACCACCGCCTGTCACTCCCGCGGCGAATCCTTTGTGCTCGTCGTCGACGGCCTGGACGAGGACAACGGCGCAGGGGTCCACAGCATCGCCTCCCTGCTACCGGTCCGACCGCCGGACGGCATGCGCATCGTGGTCGCGGGCCGCCCCAACCCACCGCCGGACGCCCCGGACGACCATCCGCTGCGGTCAGGCACCGCTGAAGTCCGTTCACTGACTCCCTCCCCGGCCGCCGTCGCGTTACGCCGCGAGACCGAGCGCGAACTCAAGACCCTGATGCACGCTGTCGGCCTGCAGAAGGACGTTCTCGGGCTGATCGCCGCGGCCGGCGGAGGCCTGACGTCCTCCGACTTGGTCGAGCTCACCGGGGCATCGTCATATGAGGTCGAGGACCTCTTGTGCACGGTCGCCGGGCGCAGCTTCGCCGGGCGTGGACGTACCTACCTCCTCGCTCACGAGGAACTTCAAGTCACCGCAGTCAGGATGTTCGGGTCTGTGCTCGGGAACTTTCGCGACCGGCTGCACGTCTGGGCCGAGAAGTACGGTGCACAGGAGTGGCCCGAGGCCACACCCGAATACCTGCTGCAGGGATATCCGTCAATGCTGCGATCCGCTCCGGACCCGGCCCGGCTGGTGGAGCTCGTGACAGACCGGCTGCGCCAGTCCCGGTTGCGATGGCAGACCGGCGGCGACGCCGCCGCTTACTCGCAAATCCTCGCCGCACAGCAACTCGTGGCCGAGCACACACCCAACGACCTGCTGTCCATGGCGAGACTGGCCAGCTCACGCGGAGAACTCGGCGCGGGCAACCGTCGTCTGCCGATCGGGCTTCCCGCCGTGTGGGAGAAGCTCGGACACCCTGATCGCGCGACCGCGCTCGCCCACGGCATCGTCAACCGCAACACGCGATCGCAGGCGTTGGCGATTCTCTCCAAGGCCGTCGCCGAGTCCGGTGATCTCAGCAGAGCCGAGAGCATTGCCGACACCATCGACGAGGCACGATGGCAGGCACAAGCCTTCACCGACTTGACTCTTATCCTCGCAAGCTCCGGCGGAGGTCAGCATGCCGAACACATGCTGACGAAGGCACGGGGCTCTGCCACCAAGATCAGCGATGCGTACACCCGGACTCGTGCTCTCGTGCATCTGGCCCGCGCTCTTCATCTGCTCGGGCATCGGGAACAGGCGTCCGCGTTGCTCGACACCGCAGAACTGTTCGAAGCCAGTGAGCTGGACCTGTTGACGATCGAGCTCGTCTCCTGCGCGGAATCCTTTGGTGAGATCGAAAGGGTCTACAGGGTCGCCTATACCGCCTCAGACCCGCATGAACGGGTGGCGCTCCTCGCAGCTGCGGGCGCCGAGTCGCTCGCCCAAGGCCAGGTCGATCGAGCCTCGACGTTGTTCGTCGAAGCGGAGGCCCTGGTGTCGCGGCAAGAGCAAGACATCGAAATGGTCTCTGCGCTTACAGAGATCTGTCGCGGTGCGGCTCCGCTCGGTGATCGCGCGGCGGCGTTGGCGGAACAGGCTTACGCCGCAGCGAAGGTCCACAACAATCCCCGGCCCCACGACTCGACGCTCCTGGAGCTAGTGGATTGCTCCATCGCGTGTGGTGACTTGGAGGGAGCAGAGAACACAGCCCGCATGATCGAGGACATCACAGAGCTCCCAGGCGCACTGGCAAAAGTAGCTCAGCTGGCCCTAGCACACGGCGACAAGACGCGGGCGGACGCGCTGATCGCAGAAATAGCTGCGCTGGACACATTCGGGGACTCGGTCAATGACCTGGCGCTGTTCTTGATCCAGTGCGGCCAAAAGGAGCGAGCTGCGATACTCGCAGAGCTTGCAGAGACGACCTCGCGAGGACGCAGCTCGTCCTACATGGACTACGTCGCATCCCATCTGGTATCCGCGTTCTCATCGCTCGGGTGGTACGACGAGGCCGAAGCCGCTACACCGATGATCGAGTCGGCCACGGAGCGCGCCCGCGCGCTGCTCGACATTCTAACCGCGCTGAAACCGACCGCCAATCGGCAGCGGTGGCACCAACTCTTCGACTCGATCGATTCCATCTGGCCAGAGGTGGTCGCCGGCTTCTTCTCCGATGAGATCGCCATGGACCTCGTGAGGGTGACGGCCGCTGCGGGCGAGTTCAAGAAGCTTTCCGTCATCGTCGACTCGATGCCGGACCAGTCGCGACGAATCATGGCTTTGACAGCCGCCGCCTTGGCGTTAGCACTTCTCGACCGCGAAGCAGCCACAGCGTTCGCAGAACGCGCTGAGGCCTCGACACGGTCGTCCGTGCTGGCTCAACACCCAGAACTGTTCTCCCGAGTGGCTCTCGCCTTCGACGCCATCGGAGATGCGGACCGGGCGAACAAGATCATCACAGAGCAGCTACCGAACGTGTTCAGACGCGATCTGACCTGGCGGGAGATAGCAAGGAACGCTGCGATGGCCGGCGATCACGTGCGCGCCCGAGGCCTCGCCAGATCTATCAGGGATCCCTACCAGTACGAGATGGCCCTCGCAGAGGTAGCGGTGGCCAAGGCTCGAGCAGGGCTCACAGACGAGGCCGAAGAGTTGGCTCTGGTGCTCAAGCTGGACCACCACCGCGACCTGGTGAACTACGCGATCACGATCGCGATCGCCAGAACCGGAAATTTCGCACGGGCACGTCAATACTTGGACATGGTGCCGCACCGCGATCATGCACCTCTGCTCGACGAGCTCGCTGTGGTGGCTGCGAGCATGGGGGAATCTGCCGTGGCCAAGCAGTTCCTAATGCAGTCGTTGACGACTTCGGAACAGTGGTACAGGTCGCTGACGGCGATCGGCAAGGTGGATCCTGACGTACTGCGGCAGATCTCTGCAGTACTTCAGACGCCGCAAAGCTGAACACATCACTGCACGACGGTCATCCGCACGTCGCCCGACAACCGGTACGGCCGCGTCTGCACCAACGCCCCGAGCAGCCGCCGCAACCGCGACACCTCCGCCCGCACCGTCACCACGTGCTCGGCGTCCCCGTACAACGCAAGCCCCAACGCCTCGACCGACAGCCCGGCGGGCCCGGCCCGGTGCAGCAGCACGAGGATCTCCGCGTGCCGGCGCGTGACGGTGCGCCGCCAGTCCGCGTCCCCGCCGGACAACCGCACCTGCGGCGTCGAGGTCAGGTCCAGCTCCAGCCGGACGGTCCGGTCCCCCGAGCCGAGCCGGATCAGCCACCCACCGGCCAGCCGCTCCGGCACGCAGGCCCCGAGGCCGGGCACGGCGAGGGGTTGCCCGGCCTCCGGCACCGCCACCCGCGGCCCGACCGCCACCCCGTGCGACGCCGCCACCCAGCCGAGGTCGTCCACGACGAGCCCGGGGCCGGTGAGCAGGACCGACGTGCGCAGCCGTTCGAGCCTCTCCTGGTGGTAGCGCCACAGCCGGGACTCGGCCAGCATCCGGCCCGTCTCGACCAGCGCGCCGATCGCCGGGTGCAGCGTCAGGGCCGGTCCGCTCACGTCGATCACCCCGAGCACCGAGCCGGTGCGCGGGTCGTGGACCGGCGTGGCGGTGCAGTACCAGGGGTGCTGGCCCTGCTCGAAGTGCTCGCCCGCCAGCAGTTCGACGGGGGCGTCCTCGGCCAGGGCGGTGCCGATCGCGTTGGTGCCCACGCGGCCCTCGGTCCAGTCCGCGCCCTCGAAGAAGCCGAGGGAGTCCGCGCGGCGACGGACAGCGGGCGTGCCGGAGCGCCAGAGGATGACGCCCTCGTGGTCGGTGACCACCAGCAGCAACTGGGAGGCGTCGGCCAGCCCGCCGATGACCGCCCTCAGGTCCGGGACGACGGAACGCAGCGGTGAGGACTCCTGGCGGTGGCCCAGTTCGCTCGCGCCCAGCCAGTTGCGGGCGTTCACGTCGTCGGCGCGCAGGCCCAGGTCCAGGACTCGGTTCCAGGAGCGGGAGACCAGGGCTCGCGGGCGCAGGGTGGAGCGGCTGCCCGCGATGACCGCGTCGTGCATGCGCACCAGTTCGCGGGCATACGTGGGCAGGTGCTGACCGGGCGGCACTGCCCTGGGCACGCTCACCGGTCGAGCATGACCCAGGCGTGCAATCCGGTGCAACGGTTTCACCTGAGCGCCGGAAGGAGGTGAATCGGGGCGAAGGAGGAGCCCATGACACAGACGATGGACCGCACCGCGCAGGCGAGGGTCGACGCCTGGCTCGGACAGTTCGAGGCCGCGCTGAAGGCACGGGACGTCGACGCCGCCGCCGGGATGTTCGCGACCGACAGCTACTGGCGCGACCTCGTGGCGTTCACCTGGAACATCAAGACCGTCGAGGGCCGCGACCAGATCGCCGGCCTGCTCAGCGCCTGCCTCGACGCCACCGATCCCGCGCACTTCCGCACCACCGAGACGCCGACGGAGGCGGACGGGGTGGTGGAGGCGTGGCTCGAGTTCGAGACCGCGGCCGGGCGGTGCAGGGGACACCTGCGGCTCAACGACGAGGGCGCGTGGACGTTCCTGACGAGCCTGCACGAGCTGAAGGGGTTCGAGGAGAACAAGAAGGACACCCGGCCCAAGGGCGTCCAGCACGGCGCGAAGAAGGACCGCAGGTCGTGGGCCGAGGAACGCGAGACCGAGGCCAAGGAGCTCGGGTACGCGACGCAGCCGTACGTCGTGGTCATCGGCGGCGGGCAGGGCGGCATCGCGCTCGGCGCGCGGTTGCGGCAGCTCGGCGTGCCCGCGCTGGTGCTGGAGCGCAACGACCGGCCGGGCGACTCGTGGCGCAAGCGGTACAAGAGCCTCTGCCTGCACGACCCGGTCTGGTACGACCACCTGCCGTACCTGCCGTTCCCGGACAACTGGCCGGTGTTCGCGCCCAAGGACAAGATCGCGGACTGGCTGGAGATGTACACCCGCGTGATGGAGGTGCCGTACTGGACGCGGTCGACAGTGAAGGAAGCGACCTACGACGGTGCACAGTGGACGGTCAAGGTCGACCGGGACGGTGAGGAGGTCACGCTCCACCCCCGGCAGCTCGTGTTCGCGACGGGCATGTCCGGCAAGGCGAACGTGCCGAAGTTCCCCGGCGCGGACGAGTTCGCGGGCGACCAGCACCACTCGTCGCAGCACCCCGGACCGGAGGCCTACGCGGGCAAGAAGGCCGTCGTCATCGGCTCGAACAACTCCGCGCACGACATCTGCGCGGCGCTGTGGGAGCACGGCGCGGACGTCACGATGGTCCAGCGCTCCTCGACGCACATCGTGCGCTCGGACTCGTTGATGGACATCGCCCTCGGCGACCTCTACTCCGAACGCGCCGTCGCCGCCGGCGTCACGACCGACCGCGCGGACACGATCTTCGCGTCGCTGCCCTACCGGATCCTGCCGCAGTTCCAGATCCCGGTGTACCAGCGGATCAAGGAGAAGGACGCGGACTTCTACGCACGGCTGGAGAAGGCCGGCTTCGACCTCGACTGGGGCGACGACGACTCCGGCCTGTTCCTCAAGTACCTGCGCCGCGGCTCCGGCTACTACATCGACGTGGGCGCCTCGGAGCTCGTGGCGGACGGGCAGGTCAAGCTCGTCCGCGGCCAGGTCCAGCGCCTCACCGAGCACACCGTCGTGCTGGCCGACGGCACCGAACTGGAGGCGGACCTCGTCGTCTACGCCACCGGCTACGGCTCCATGAACGGCTGGGTCGCGGACCTCGCCGGGCAGGAGATGGCCGACCGCGTCGGCAAGTGCTGGGGCCTCGGGTCCGGCACCACCAAGGACCCCGGGCCGTGGGAGGGCGAGCAGCGCAACATGTGGAAGCCGACCCAGCAGCCCGGGTTGTGGTTCCACGGCGGCAACCTGCACCAGTCGCGCTACTACTCGCTCTTCCTGGCGCTGCAGCTCAAGGCGCGGTTCGAGGGTGTGCCTACGCCGGTCTACGGCCTGCAGGAGGTGCACCACCTCAGCTGACGGCGGCCAGGTGCCCGTCGGGCCGCACGAGCCCGGCGGGCGTCTGCACGTGCCCGCCGGTGCGCAGCCGCGCGAAGAGCGTGCCGTCGTCCGGGACCCGGCGGCCGGTGGCGTAGGCGACGTCGAGACCGGAGAGCCGCTCGGCGAGCACCTTCGACATGTCCGGGGCCGACGCGATCAACCCGCTCACCACGGCCCGCAGCGCCTGCCCCTCCGGCGAGTAGCCCGTCATCAGGGCGGTCTGGGCCCTGGTGTGCCGGAGCAGGTCGGCGCCGACCGGGTGCCGTTCGGCGTGGTAGGTGTCGAGCAGCGCGCTGTCCGACCGGCCGGCGGCCACGGCGGCGAGCTTCCAGCCGAGGTTGTGCGCGTCCTGGATGCCGACGTTCATGCCGACGCCACCGGTCGGGAAGTGCATGTGCGCGGCATCGCCCGCGAGCAGGACGTTCCCGGACCGGTACGCGACTGCCTGGCGGGTGGCGTTGCCGAAGCGCGACAACCACCTCGGGTCCCGCAGGCCGAAGTCCGTGCCCGCGATCGCCGTCACTGACGCCCGCAGTTCCTCCAGCGTCAGCTCCCCCGGCCACTCGGCCCCGTTCGTGGCGGGATCACCGCCCACGATCCGGTGGACGCCGCCGGGCAGCGGCACGACCATCAGGCCGCCGGACGGGCCGGTGACGCTCGAGAACCCGCGCGGCGGCGGGTCGTCGAGGACCACGTCACCCAGCCAGCCCCACGTCGTGGCGTCGGTGCCCGCGAACTCGATGCCCGCCGCCTCCCGCACCGTGCTGCGCGTACCGTCGCAGCCGGCCACGTAGCGCGCGGCCACCACCTCGCCGCCCTCCAGCGAGACCCCCTCGGGCACGAGGCCCGTCACGCGACAGCCCCGCCGCACCGTCGCGCCCATCTCCACGGCACGTTCCTCCAGCAGTTCCTCGGTGCGGGCCTGGGGCAAGGCCAGCGTGAACGGGTACGGGGTGTCGAGCACCGAGAAGTCCATCCGGTCGGCGAGCCCGCCGAAGTGCCCGTTGGGGATCCGCAGCCCCTCCCGCAGGAACGGCTCGGCCACGCCCCGGCAGTCGAAGATCTCGATGGTGCGCGGGTGGATCGTGAGCGCCTTGGAGTTCGGGTCCCGCTCCCGGCGCGTCTCGAGCACCGCGACCGACGCTCCTCCGAGCCGCAGCTCCCCGGCGAGCCACAGCCCGGTCGGACCCGCGCCCACGATGACGACGTCGTACATCGCACCCTCCTGTTCTTGGTCACTGACCAACAGTCGATGGGTCGAGTAGACTAGGTCAGTGACCAAGAGTCAAGCGGACGTCGTGCGCGCCGCGCTGGAGATCCTGGACGAGCGCGGGGCCGAGGCCGTGTCGATGCGCGCCATCGCGCAGAAGCTCGACGTGCGGATGAACACCGTGCTGTGGCACGTGAAGACGAAGGCGCGCCTGGAAGAGCTGATGGCCGACGCGATCGTCGCCGGTGTCTCCCTCGCCGGGCTGCCGCGGCGCTGGCACGACCGCGCCGCCGAGATCGTCCGCCGCTACCGACAGGCCCTGCTCGCCCACCGCGACGGCGCCGCCGTGGTGGCGGGCACCTACGCGGCCGAACCGGCCACTTTGGACACCGCGGAGGCGCTCGTCACGGCGTTGCTCGACGGCGGCCTCTCCGAACGGGACGCCGCGTGGACGTGCTGGGGCCTCATCTACTTCGTCCTCGGCCTGGCGCAGGAGGAACAGGCACTGCCCGCGGGCTCGCGGGACCTCGCCGTGGGCGAACGGCCCTCGTTGCGACGCGTTCTTCCCTTCCTGGCCGAGGAATCGTTCGACGAGCGGTTCGAGTTCGGCGTCGCCAGGCTGCTGGCGCGCTGAGGCACCGGCTCAGGCGTCGGTCACACCGACCAGCGCCTCCTCCACCACCTCGCTGAGCGACCGCATGAACGTGGCGCTCACGTGGTTGTCGTCGAAGTTGACGAGCAGGTCGTCGATCACGGGCGGGCACAGGTCCTCGGTGCAGAGGTGGTCGCTGAAGTCGAGGAAAGACACGTTGGCCGGCACGTCGAGGTGGGCGTAGGGCGGCACGGGCGCGAGCAGGTCGGCCCTGGGCGCACCGCAGCGCGCCGCCGGGCCGTGCACCTGCACGCAGTCGAGCACGGAGAAGTTGTAGCGCGGGTTGTCGCGCACGGCGACGACGCGGATCCCCTCGGCGTCGAGCTGCCGCCAGCGTTCGACGAACCCCGGCGGCGTCACTTCGGTCAGTCCCACCCGGACGTCGCGGGTGGCGAGGGTGAAGACGAAGTCCGGGCGCAGGTCGACGATCTCCGCCGTCGCGCTGTCGTTCCACCGCAGGCAGGACTGGTCGCCCGGCACCTTCTCCGACCGCGTGGAGTACGGGCAGGCGCCCTTGAGCATGCCGATCAACTGCCAGCCTCGGCGTTCCGCGATCGGGGCCAGCGCGGCCAGGTACTGCTGGATGTGCGAATCGCCGACGAGCACGACCCGTTTGACCGGAGGTCCCTCGGTCGGGCCGAAGCAGACGTCGAGTTCCTGGCTGTGCACCGACTTCCGGCACTCCTGGCCGTCGAACGGCGCGAAGTCCGTGGCGGTGGCCGGGAGCTGGGCGGCCACCACCTCGCCCGGGGTGAAGGGCCGCAACGTCAGCGCCGCCACCAGGAGCGGGACGAGCAGCAGCGCGGCGAGCGGGCGGGCGCGCCAATGGGACGTGCGCACCGGTTCCTCCACCAGCAGGTGTGTCGCCGCCGCGAGCACGAGCGACACGCTGATGATCGCGATCCCGCCGAGCAGCCCGACGTCGTCGCGGCCCTGCCACACGAGCCAGCCCACGAGCACCGGCCAGTGCCACAGGTAGAGGGCGTAGCTGAGATCTCCCAGGTAGCGCAACGGTTCGGCGGCGAGGAGGCGGTCGGCGCCGAACCGGCTGCCGGTCGCGCCGGCGAGGATCACCAGGGCGGCGCACATGGTCGGCCACAGCGCCAGGTAGCCGGGGAAGGCCGCGCCGACGTCCAGCACCAGCCCGCAGACCAGCAGGCCGAGCAGCCCGGCCCAGCCCAGCACCGTCCGGAGTAGACGGTCGAGCTCGATCCGCGTCACGGCGAACGCCAGCAGGCCGCCGAACGCGAACTCCCAGATCCGCGTCGCCGTGTGGAAGTACGCCAGCGGCTGGTCCACGGCGGTCAGCCACACCGAGAAGCCGAACGACACCGCGAACACCACGAGCAGCACTCGCGCCAGCGAGCGTCGCAGCAGCGTGACCACCAGCACCAGCAACGGCCACAGGAGGTAGAACTGGCCCTGGATCGACAACGACCAGAAGTGCTGCACCACGCTCGCCTGGGCGTGCTGCGCGTAGTAGTCCGTCGAGTCCGAGGCCAGCTGCCAGTTCTCCAGGAACAACGCCGAGGCGATCACCTCGCGCACCGTCTGCGGCCAGCGGTTCTCCGGCAGCAGCAGCGCGGCGGCCACCAGGCTCGCGGAGAGCACGACGAACGCGGCGGGCAGCAGCCGCTTGGCCATCCGGCCCCACGTCGCGCGCAGGTCGAGCCGTCCGCGTTCGACGGCTCGCACGAGCTGGCCCGTCACCAGGAACCCGGAGATCAGGAAGAAGACGTCGACGCCACCGGACACACGGCCGAGCCACACGTGGTAGACGACCACGAGCAGTGCGGCGACCGCGCGCAGGCCCTGCAGCTCCGCGCGGTAGGTCCGGCTGGGCGATGGTGCGCGCTCTGCCGCACGGTGATCACTGGCCAACACGCCTGCGAGGGTGGCCGCCGCGCCCTCTCCGGTAAATCCGTGGCAACACCCAATTCGGACCCGCGCCAGACCCTCATGCGGCCTGAGGTTGAGTGCCCGACCGGATCGCGCTCGGGCCCCCTGCCGGGGAATCGTTGAGGGCACCAACCCTCCGACCGCAGCTGGGAGGCGCCGTGGTCCACACCGATCGACCTGTCCGCACCCGACGGCCGGTGAGCTGGGTGCTGCTCGGGGTCGCCCTGGCCCTGCTGATCGCCGGGATCACGGCGGCGCACGCGCTCCTCGTCGCCGCCGGGCTGATCCTGGCCGGCCTGACCGGCGTCGGCCACCGGCACTGAACCCGCGCACACCAGACAGGAGGCGACCATGTCCACAGCGCAGCGACTGACCGGACGCACCGAACGGGCTGATGCCATGCAGGCACGCGACATCGCCATCAACGTTCCGACCGTGACGGTCGACGACCCGATCACCAAGGCGGTGCGGGTGATGGCGGTCAACCGGCTGCCGGGACTGGTCGTGGTCGACGACCGCGCCCGGCCGTGGACCGTGCTGCCCGGCACCCAGGTCCTGCGGCTCGCCGTGCCGCAGTCCTACCAGGAGGACCCGGCGCTCGCCCGCGTCGTCGACGAGGGCCACGCCGACCTGTTCTGGATGGAGCTGAGCGACCGCACCGTCGGCGACGTCGCTCCGAACCAGCGCGCCAAACCCGCGACCGTCCGCGCCGACGCGACCCTGCTGGAGGTCGCCGCGCTGATGGCACGCCAGCACAGCCCGCTCGTCGCCGTGGTCGACGACGACGGAGCCCTCGTCGGGGCCATCACCCTCGACCGCCTCATCACCTCGCTCGCGGTGTACACCGCCGAGGACTGAGCCCACCGGACCATCTGTCCCCGTCACCGCCGGCGTGCTGAACTCGCGCCGGCGGTGACAGCCATCGGGTTGGGAGATCCGTGAGCGCCGCACTCGCCCTGACGATCTTCCTGATCGCGTTCTTCTTCATCGCCACCGAGAAGGCGAACAAGGTCAAGGTCGTGCTCGTGGCCGCCGGGCTGATGGCCGTGTTCGGCCTGGTGCCCGGCTCGGAGGTGTTCTTCTCCGAGCACGAGGGCATCGACTGGAACGTCATCTTCCTGCTGTTCGGGATGATGATCATCGTCGGCATCGTCAAGCAGACCGGCGTGTTCGACTACCTCGCCATCTGGGCCGCGAAGAAGGCCCGCGGCCGGCCGTACCGGCTGATGGTGATGCTGATGATCATCACGGCGATCGCGTCGCCGTTCCTCGACAACGTCACGACGATCATGCTGGTCGCGCCCGTCACGATCGTGGTGTGCAACCGGCTGCGCATCTCCGCCCAGCCGTACCTGATCGCCGAGGTGCTGGCGTCCAACATCGGTGGCGCGGCCACGTTGATCGGTGACCCGCCGAACATCATCATCGGCAGCCGCGCCGGACTGTCCTTCCTGGACTTCCTGGTGCACATGGCGCCGATCGTCGTGGTCGTGTTCGTGGTGTTCGTGCTCCTCACGAAGGTGTTGTTCCGCAAGGACTTCCAGTACAACGCCGAGCACGTCGAGGCCGTGATGGCGTTGCAGGAGAAGCGGGCGATCACCGACCCCGCGATGCTGCGGCGCTGCCTCGTCGTGTTCACCGGCGTGGTGATCGGGTTCGGGTTGCACGCCGTGCTGCACCTCGATCCCGCGATCGTGGCGCTCGTCGGCGCGGGCGTGATGCTGCTCGTGACGCGGGCCGACGTGGACGACGTGCTGGCCGAGGTCGAGTGGCCGACGCTCACGTTCTTCATGGGACTGTTCGTGATGGTGGCCGGTCTCGTCCACACGGGAGTGATCGAGACGGTGGGCACCTGGGCGGTCTCCGCCTTCGGGGACAACCACTTCGCCGCCGCGACCGCGTTGCTCTTCGGGTCGAGCGTGCTCGGCGCGTTCTTCGACAACATCCCCTACGTGGCCACGATGGCGCCGGTCGTCGAGGGCATGGTGGCGGAGATCCCGGACGCCGCCACGGGTCAGTCGCTGTGGTGGGCGTTCGCACTGGGCGCGGACTTCGGCGGCAACGGCACGGCGGTCGCCGCCAGCGCCAACGTGGTCGCGCTCGGCATCGCGGCCCGTGCCGGGCACCGGATCAGCTTCTGGCAGTTCACCCGCTACGGCATCGTCGTGACGCTGATCAGCACCGCGATGGCGTGGGTCTACGTCTGGCTGCGGTACTTCTGACGCCGCAGCACCGGCGACACCCACGCCGTGACGACACCGAGCAGCAGCGCCGCGAGACCGACGACGATCCCGGCGCGCGGGTCACCGGTCGCCACGGACACGGCGCCTCCGAGTGCCGCGCCGAGCGGGTGCCCGAGTCCCCACGCGACCATCCGCGCTGTGGTGTTGACGCGCGACTGGAGCTCCTCGGGGCACACCTGCTGCCGGTAGGTGATCCCGTTGATCACGACGACCGCCCCGGCGACGCCCCAGCAGATCGCCAGCGCGCACGTCAGCAGCCAGTGCCCGCTCAGCACCACGAGCACGCCGGAGGACAGCGAGGCCGGTAGCGCCCAGAGCGCCACGCGGGCGTTGCCCCACCGCGAGGTGAGCCGCGGCAGCAACCGGGAGGCGATGATCGCGCCCAGCCCCCAGCAGCTGAACAGGGCGGCGAGCCGCGCGTCGTTCTTCGGCGCGACCCCGAGCACCTGGTCGGCGAACGGCACGAGCAACGCCATCCACGCCCCGCTCGTCACCGAGTGCGTGGTGCCGACGAGCGTGAGGATCCGGATCGTCGGCTCGTTCCAGACGAACCGCAGCCCCTCCTTCACGTCCGCGACGAGCTGACCGGCGCCCTGCACCGGACGCGGGTTCGCCAGGCTGCTGGTGATGGAGCGCAACAACAACGCCGACCCGACGGCCGTCAGCGCGTTCACCGCGAGCAGCGACGCCGGCGCGACGACCGCCACCACGAGTCCGGTCAGGCCGGGCACGACGAGCTCCACCACGGTCGTGCGGCCGAAGAGGGTCGAGTAGGCGGCGGTGATCCTCTCCTTGCCCACCAACGTCGGCAGCGCGCCGAAGTTCGCCGCGTCGAAGAACACGAACGCCGTCTGCGTCGCGAACGCCACCGCCACGACGTGCGGCGCGGTCAGTCCCCCGGCCAGCCACACCAGCGGCACGCTCAGCAGCACGGCGGCGACCACGAGGTCCATCGCGACCATCAGCCGCCGCCGGTCCACCCGGTCCGCGAGAGCACCGGCCAGCAGCCCGAACACCAGGTACGGCAACGCTTCCGCGGCCGTGACGGCCGACGTCCAGCCGGCGGACCCGGTCAGCTGGTAGACGAGGACGGGCAGCGCCACCGCGGACACGACCGCGCCGATGACGGACAACACCCGCGCGTTCAGGTAGCGACCGAAGTCGCGATCGGTTCCCGCCACTACTCCCCCTCGCCGTACCGGGCGGCGAGCGCGACCGCCCGCTGCCTCAACACCTCCCGCAACCACTGCGGCTCCAGGGCTTCCCCGCTCGTGCCCAACCGCCACAACGCCCACTCCGCGTGCCGTGCGTCCTGGAACGAGACCTCCAGCCGCAGCCACTCCCCGTCGGCCTCCTCGGCGAGCACGGCCACCACCGTGCCCACCAGTTCCTCCCGCCGCTCCGGACGGACCCGCAGCACGACGGCGACCTGGTCCCCACCCGCGCGGAACCGCGTGCTCCGCTCCTGCCAGGCCCGGTCGAGGTCCACGCGGTCCGGCCGCTCGGCGGGCTCGTCCAGCTCCTCGGCCGCGACGACGCGCGACAGCCGGTACGTCCGGTCCTCGCCGGACCGCCGCGCCAGCAGGTACCCCCGCCCCCGCACGGTGACGAGCCCGATCGGGTCAACCGTGCGCCACCGCGGCGCGCTGCCGGACGCCGCGTAGTGGATGCGCAACCGGTGCCCCGCGAACACCGCGCGCCGGACCTCCGCCACCACCTCGTCCGGCAGTTCCTCGTCCACCTCGCGCCGCGACAGCAGGTCGATCTCCGGGTCGACGAGCAACCGCTCCGCCGCACCGGCCGCGGTGAGCCGGTAGCTCTCCGGCAGCGCATCGACGACCTTAAGCATCGCGGAGGCGAGCGCCGATCCGAGACCGAACACCTGCGCACCGCGCCGGGAGCCGGCGACCAGCAGGGCGAGCGCCTCGTCGTGGTTCAGGCCGGTGAGCTCGGTCCGGAACCCGGGCAGCAGCGCGAACCCGCCGTGCCGGCCGCGTTCGGCGTAGACCGGGACGCCCGCCGCGGACAGGGCGTCGATGTCGCGCAGGACCGTGCGGGTCGACACCTCGAGCTCGCGCGCGAGGGTGGCGGCCGACAGCTGTCCGTGCCGCCGCAGCAGCAGGACCAGCGACACCAACCGGTCGGCCCGCATGCCCGAACCGTACGTGAATACGTGACACAGGATGTCGTGTATGGCTTGCGAGGCTGGCGGCACTGTCGAAGAAGATCGAATGGAGCTGTCGTGGCTGTGGAACGAACGCCGGTCGACCCGTGGACGTGGTCGGTGGCGCTGGGCTACCACCAGGGCGAGGTCGTGACCGGGCAGAGCAGGACGCTCTACTGCGCGGGCCAGACGTCGATGAACGCCGACGGCAAGCCCGAGCACGCCGGGGACATGGCGGCGCAGCTGGCGCTGAGCCTCGACAACCTGGAGGCCGTGCTGGCCGGCGCGGGCATGACGCTCGCGAACCTGGTGCGGCTCAACGTCTACGCCACCGACGTCGACCTGCTGTTCCAGCACTACGGGGTGTTCGCGGGGCGGCTGGGCGAGGCTCGGGTGGCGCCGCCGACGACGATGCTCGGGGTGAGCAGGCTGGCGCTGCCCGAGCTGATGGTGGAGTTGGAGGGAACGGCGGTGGCGTGACGGGCCGGCGTGACGCCACCGCGGTGGCGTAGCGCGGTGGCGTAGCGCGGTGGCGTAGCGCGGTGGCGGGTCCGGCTCGTGCCAGACCCGCCACACCTCCGTCAGACGCACCACCCCCTCCCTCCCGACCCATCACACCCCTCGCTCAAGGCGCTCAGCGCCCCCACCTGGCGTTTCCCATCTCGGCTGGAAACGCGAAACACCTCCTGCCGGCCGCCCGCCTCGGCTGGAGTGACCGGCATGATCACCGCGAACTCCTGCGTCTTCTGCGCCATCGCCACCGGCGCCGCCCGCGCGACCGTCGTGCGCGAGTGGCCCGACACCATCGCCATCCGCGCCGAGCCCGGGGTCAGCGCCGACGGTCACGTTCTCGTCATCCCCCGAGCGCACGTCGTCAGCGCGATCGACGACCACACCATCGCGGGCCTGGTCGCCTCCCGCGCCGCGCAGCTCGCGGTCGAACTGGGCTGGGACGAGCTCAACATGATCGACAACGTCGGCCGGGCCGCCTCCCAGACCGTCATGCACTACCACCGGCACATCGTCAGGAGACGCGCCGGCGACGGTCTGCAGCTCCCCTGGCCCCAGCGGCAGGCCTGACGCCGGATTTGGGGGCCGCCACCGATGCGGCCGGCGTGGCCGGTGGGTCACGATGAACATTCGAGCGCGGAACGGAGGACCCGATGGCACTGGCGGAGCACGAGAAGCGCGAGCTCGACGAGATCGAGCAGCGGCTCGCGGGTGAGGACCCGAAGCTGGCCGCCGCGCTGACCCGGCCTTCGCCGTTCGTGCTCCTGTCCCGCCGGACGCTGCGGGTGCTCGGCCTGGTCGCCGCCCACCTGTGCGGTCTGCTGGTCCTGGTCGGTGGGGTGACCTGGTCCTCCGTGCCGCTCCTCGTGCTCGGCGCCGTCATCTGCGCGGGCGTGTTCGCGGGCCTGTTGCTCCTGGCGCGCGTCAAGGACAGGACCTAGCCCGCTACCTCGATCGACTCGATGGCGGCGGCCGCCAGTGGCGCCGCCGTCTCGCGGTACCGGGTGGCGAGCGACTGGAAGAGCTGCTCGGCCTCGATCGCGGGCCAGTCGCCCTGCAGCAGCTCGGCGGGCAGGTGCGGGTCCTGGCGCACGAGGTCGAGCCAGTCGCTGTGCAGCAGCAGCTGGCGGGCCAGGTCGTCGGGCAGGCCGGCGTCCGGTTCGCGCCAGCGCGCGAGGAAATCCTGGTAGCGGGCCGCGATGGCGGCCGTGTCGAACGCGCGGCGCGCCAGGTCGGCCGCCTCGGTCGGTTTGGCGTGCTGGGCGGTGAAGACGGCGACGTTCTCCGCCAGTCCCTCGACCAGCGCCGTCACGTCGTGCGTGCCGGGCGCGATCCACAGGCCGTTCTGCACCGGGCCGAAGCCCGCCCACTGCAGCTGCGTGCGGAGGTCGTGCCGCTCGCCGCGCCGGCCCTCCGGCAGTGAGAAGCCGACGAGGGTCCAGGTGCCGTCCCAGTCGCGGTTGACCGCGCCGCGCTGCCAGATCCGGCGCTCGCCGTCGCGCAGGACCTCCGTGGCGCGCGGGGTCAGTCCGAAGTAGACCTTGCGGCCCGCGCGGTGCTTCGTGAGCAGCCCTCGGGAGGCCATGCGCGTCAACGTCGACCGCACCGCCTCCTCCGACACGTCGACGCGCCCGAACACGTCGATCACGCTGCCCGAGTAGACCGCGATGCCGCGCTCGAACACGTACAGGCCCAGGAAGTTGAGCATCAAGGACTGGGGCGTCACCCCGCCCACGATACATGTTGGGCAGCATCTAGACGAGCGTCACGAATATGCCCTACTTTGGGTCGGGTTCCCCACGGAGAGGACTCGCCTGATGGAACTGTCGGGAAAGGTCGCGATCGTCACCGGCGCCGGTCGCGGACTGGGCCGGGCGTACGCGGAGGCCCTGGCGCGCAACGGGGCCAGTGTTGTCGTCAACGACGTGGACGAGGTCGTGCACGAGGTCGCGGCGGCCGTCGGCGGGCACGCGGTCGTCGGCCCGGTCGGTCCCGCCGAGACCGCGGACCGGCTCGTCGCGGCCGCCGTCGAGCGGTTCGGGCGGCTCGACGTGCTCGTCACCAACGCGGGGATCCTGCGCGACCGCGTGCTCTGGAAGATGAGCGACGACGACTTCGACGCCGTGATCGACGTGCACCTGCGCGGCACGTTCACCTGCGCCCGCGCGGCGGCGGTGCGGATGCGGGAGCAGGGCACGGGCGGCAGCCTGGTGCTGATCTCCTCGCCCGCGGGCCAGCGCGGCAACTTCGGGCAGACCAACTACGCCGCCGCCAAGGCCGGGATCGCCGCGATGGCGCGGACCTGGGCACTGGAGCTCGCGCGGTCGGACATCGCCGTCAACGCGGTCGTCCCCGTCGCCGCCACCGAGATGACCCGCACCATCCCCGCGTTCGCGCCGCTGATCGAGGAGTCGGAGCGGACCGGCGCGCCGCTGCCGGAGTGGGTGCGCCGCGACGAGGGCCTCGGCACCGTCGAGGACGTCGCCGAACTGATCGTGTACCTCGCCTCCGACGCGGCGAAAGGCATTACGGGACAGGCGATCGGCATCGGCGGCGACCGGCTCGCGCTGTGGTCGCACCCGGCCGAGAAGCAGGCCCTGTTCGCGGACGGGGGCTGGAGCGCGGCCGCGATCGGCGAGCGGTTCGGCGAGTTCGAAGCCGAGACCTACGGCATCCCGCAGCCGGTGGCGCCGTGAACGCTCCCAGGATGAACGTGGACGAACTGGTCGCGATCGACGTCCACACGCACGCCGAGATCTCGCGCGACGGGCACAGCTCGCTCAGTCCCGCGCTGATCGAGGCCTCCGCGAAGTACTTCAAGGCCGCGCACAGGCAACCCACCATCGCCGAGACGGCCGCGATCTACCGCGAGCGCGGGATGGCCGCGGTGATCTTCACGGTCGACGCGGAGCACGCCACCGGCCACCCGCGCATCTCCAACGAGGAGGTGGCCGCGTCCTGCGCCGAGCACGCCGACGTGCTGATCCCGTTCGCGAGCGTCGACCCGTGGAAGGGCCGCGCTGCCGTCCGGGAGGCCCGCAGGCTCGTCGAGGAGCACGGGGTGCGGGGCTTCAAGTTCCACCCGAGTCTCCAGGACTTCTCGCCGGACGACCGGATGGCCTACCCGCTGTACGAGGTGATCGAGGAGCTCGGCGTGCCCGCGCTGTTCCACAGTGGACAGACCGGGATCGGCGCCGGCGTGCCGGGCGGTGGCGGCATCAGGCTCAAGCACTCCAACCCGATGCTGGTGGACGACGTGGCCGTGGACTTCCCGCACCTGCGGATCGTCCTCGCGCACCCGTCGTTCCCGTGGCAGGACGAGGCGCTCGCGGTGGCGACGCACAAGCCGTTCGTCCACATCGACCTGTCCGGCTGGTCGCCGAAGTACTTCCCGCCGAACCTGGTCCGCTACGCCAACACCCTGTTGCAGGACAAGGTCCTCTTCGGCTCGGACCACCCCGTGATCACCCCGGACCGCTGGCTCGCGGACTTCGCGAAGCTGGACATCTCCGACGAGGTCCGGCCCAAGATCCTCAAGCACAACGCCGCCCGCTTGCTCGGACTCGTGAAGGAGGACGCGTGACCATCTCCGTCCAGGGCATCGCCGAGCTCAAGGCCCTCGCGGGCCAGAGCCTCGGGCACACCGACTGGTTGCAGATCGAGCAGAGCCGCGTCGACACCTTCGCCGACGCGACCGACGACCACCAGTGGATCCACGTCGATCCGGAACGCGCCGCCGCCGGCCCGTTCGGCGGCACGATCGCCCACGGCTACCTGACCCTCGCGCTGCTCATCCCGCTGATGACCGAGCTGCTCGAGGTCTCGGGCGTGCGGATGAGCCTCAACTACGGGCTGGACAAGGTGCGGTTCCCCGCACCCGTGCCGGTCGGCGCCAAGATCCGGCTGCTGGGTCAGGTGGCGTCCGCCGACGACGTGCCGGGTGACGGCGTCCAGCTCACCGTCGACTTCACCGTCGAGATCGAGGGCTCCGAGAAGCCCGCCTGTGTCGCCCGTGCCGTCTACCGCCACTACTCATGAGGTGAAGTCATGGCGCCAACAACGCAGTTACGCCGTGCGGTCGCGTCGAGCTACCTCGGCAGCGTGATCGAGTACTACGACTTCCTGCTCTACGCCACGGCCTCCGCGGTCGTGTTCAACAAGGTCTTCTTCTCGTCCCTGGACCCGCTGGTCGGCACGATCGCGAGCTTCGGCACGTTCGCCACCGGCTACCTCGCCCGGCCACTCGGCGGGGTCCTCTTCGGACACTTCGGCGACCTGCTGGGGCGCAAGAAGATGCTCGTGCTGACCATGAGCCTCATGGGTGTGGCGAGCTTCCTGATCGGTCTGCTGCCCACCTACGCCCAGGTCGGCTGGCTCGCCCCGGCCGGGCTCGTCCTGCTGCGGGTCGTGCAGGGCATCTCCGTCGGCGGCGAGTGGGGCGGCGCCGTGCTGATGTCCGCCGAGCACGCCACCTCGCGGCGCGGGCTGTGGGCGAGCTTCACCAACGCCGGCGCGCCGTCCGGCATGGTGCTGTCGACGGCCGCGCTCACCGGCACCGCGGCACTGGTCGGCGAGCAGGCGTTCCTCGACTGGGGCTGGCGGGTGCCGTTCCTGCTGAGCGTGGTGCTGCTGGGCATCGGCCTATTCGTGCGGATGAAGGTCGAGGAGACGCCGGTCTTCCAGGCCGAGCGGAAGCGGGCCTCCCTGCCGCTGGCCGACGTGCTGCGCAACCACCCCCGCACGTTGCTGCTGGCCATCGGCGTCGGTCTCTCGGCGTTCGTCGCGCAGTCGACGCTGACCACGTTCGTGCTGGCGTACGGCGTGCAGGCGGGCGAGAGCCGGCAGACGATCCTGAACGGGCTGACGTTGTCCTCGGCGCTCGCGGTGATCGGCATCATCGGCTGGTCGGCGACCTCGGACCGGTTCGGGCGCAGGCCGGTGGTGCTCGTCGGCGCCGTGCTGATGGCGGCCTTCGGCTTCGTGTTGTTCCCGTTGGTGGACAACGGGTTCGTCGTGATCGCCCTGGTGCTCGGCCAGGCCGTGATCCACCCGATGATGTACGGGCCGCTGGCCGCGTTGTACAGCGAGCTGTTCAACACCGGCAGCCGCTACACCGGTGCCTCGCTCGGCTACCAGCTGGCGGGGCTGGGCGCGGGCCTCGCGCCGTTGCTCTTCGCCCAGGTCCAGAAGTCGTCGGGCACGGGCGCGATCCCGTTCATCCTCGCGGCGTTCTGCCTGCTCACCGTCGTGTGCACGGTGACGCTGCACGAGACCAGCCGGACCAGCCTGACGGGAGACGGGAATGCGGAACGCGGGACTGGGCAGCTGGCCACTCCGCCGAGCGCGGATCGCGCCGAAGCGTGAGGCGTTCACGTACGAGGGGGTCTCGACCTCGTACGAGGACCTGGCGGTGCGGACGACGCGGCTGGCGTGGCGGTTGCGGGAGCTCGGCGTGGGGCGCGGTGACCGGGTCGCGTACCTCGGCCCGAACCACCCGTCGTTCGCCGAGACCCTGTTCGCCGCGCACCAGCTGGGCGCGATCTTCGTGCCGCTGAACTTCCGGCTCAGCCCGGCGGAGATCAACTACCAGCTCGCGGACTGCGGCGCGCACGTGCTGGTCCACGCGGCCTCCCACGTCGTGGAGCACCCGCGGGCGGTGTCGCTGTCGGACTACGAGGACTGGCTCCTCGGCGGGTCGGCCGACCCGCTGGACGAACCCGTCGGCGTGGACGACATCGCGTTGATCCTCTACACCTCCGGCACGACCGGCAGGCCCAAGGGCGCGATGCTGAGCCACGCCAACCTGCTGTGGAACACCTACAACCTGATGATCGGCGTCGACATCGCCTCCGACGAGGTCGCGCTGATCACCGCACCGCTGTTCCACGTCGCGGCGCTCAGCCAGACGCTGCTGCCCACCTTCATCAAGGGCGGGCACAGCGTGATCGCCTCGCGCTGGGACGTCACCGAGTGCGTCTCGCTGATCGAGACCCACCGCGTGACGTGGATGTTCGGGGTGTCGACGATGTTCGCCGACCTCGCGAACTCTCCACTGTGGCCGGACGCGGACCTGTCGTCGTTGCGGGTGCTGCTGTGCGGCGGGGCAGCGGTCCCGTCCTCGCTCATCGAGACCTACCAGGACCGCGGTCTGGTGTTCTGCCAGGGCTACGGCCTCACCGAGACCGCGCCCGGCGCCACGTTCCTGGAGGCCTGGGACAGCGTCCGGCGCGCGGGGTCGGCCGGTCCGAGCGTGTTCTTCGGCGACCTGCGGCTCGCGGACACCGGCGAGGTCGAGGTGCAGGGCCCGAACGTGACGCCGGGCTACTGGAACGACCCGGTCGCCACAGCGGCGGCGTTCACCGAGGACGGCTGGTTCCGCACCGGCGACCTGGGGCGGCTCGAGGACGGGCACCTGCACGTCCTCGACCGGCTCAAGGACATGTTCATCTCGGGCGGCGAGAACGTCTACCCGGCCGAGGTGGAGAACGCGATCACCGCGCACCCGGACGTGGCCGAGGTGGCCGTCGTCGGGGTGCCGGACGAGCGCTGGGGCGAGGTCGGGCGGGCGTTCGTCCGGCCGCGCGACGGCGCCTCGGTGGACGCCGCCGGGTTGCGGGACTTCCTGTTGCCCCGCCTCGCGAAGTACAAGATCCCGGTCCACGTGTCGGTGGTCGCCGAACTGCCGCGCACGGGGTCCGGGAAGGTCCTCAAACCCGCGCTGCGCCGGTTGCCGCTGTGACCGCGTGGCGGGCCAGGACCGTCTGGACCGCCTCGTTCACCGAGTGGGCCAGGGCCTTCTCGGTGGGCGCCCAGTTCACCAGCAGCATCCGCGGCCAGAACGCGAAGTTCGAGATCATGCCGAGGAACTGCGTGGCCGTGCCGACCGGGTCGTCGAGGGTGAGCGTGCCGGCGTCGCGCTCGGCCGCCAGGTAGTCGCGCACCGAGTCGAAGAACGGCTGTTTACCCAGCTTGAACTGCGTCTGGCCGAGCTCGGGGAACCGCGGCGCCTCGGCGATCACGATGCGGAACAACGCGACCATGCCCGGCCGCGTCAGCAGCGCCACGTACCGGTCGCCGAGTGCCTTCAGCCCCTTCGCGGGATCGCCCGGCGGCGGCGCGAGCGCGCCCTCCTCCGTGCGCCAGTAGTCCGTGACGATCGCGTCGAAGAGCTCCGCCTTCGTCGGGAACTGCTTGAACAGCGTCGCCTTCGACACCCCGGCCGCGTCGGCGATCCGCGCGAGCGAGGTCTTGTCGTAGCCGGACTCCAGGAACAACGTCGTCGCCGCGTCGACGATCGCCGTCCGCTTCTGCTCCGCCATGCGCTCGTGGTAGGTCGGCATACCGTCATTGTGCCATGAGGTGAGTCACTTGACTCACCATCGGGGTCGTGACTACCGTTCCGAGGTGAGTCACTCAACTCACCACTGGAGGACATGATGGGACGCTTCGACGGACGGACGGTGCTCGTCACCGGCGCGACGAGCGGGATGGGTGCGAGCCACGTGCGGGGCTTCTGGGAGGCCGGCGCGCAGGTCGTGGTCGCCGCGCGCAACGAGGAAGCGGGGTCGGCGTTCGCCGCGGAACTGGGCTCGCGGGCGTTCTCCGTGCGGCTCGACGTGACATCCGAGCCCGACTGGAGCGCGGCGGTGGAGGCCGCGACCGAGCGGTTCGGACCGCTGTCGGTGCTGGTCAACAACGCGGGCGCGCAACACCCGGCCGCGTTGATCGAGGACACGAACCTCGACGTCTGGCAGCGGACGCTCGCGGTGAACCTGACCGGCCAGTTCCTCGGCATCAAGCACGTGGCACCGTCGCTGCGGAAGGCGGGCGGCGGGTCGATCGTGAACATCGCCTCGACCATGGGCAACGTCGGCCAGGCCTATTACGCGCCGTACGTGGCGAGCAAGTGGGCGCTGCGCGGCCTGACCCGCACCGCCGCGCTGGAACTGGGCCGCGACGGCATCCGCGTGAACTCGGTCCACCCCGGCGTCGTGGCCACCCCGCTGATCACCGAACCGGTGACCGAAGGCCAGCCGGCGATCGGCGACCTCTACTCCCCCGCACCGTTCGCCGTCCCCCGCCTCGGCACGCCGGAAGAGGTCACCGCGCTCGTCCTGCACCTGGCCTCCGACGACGGCGCGTTCGCGACGGGCGCGGAGTTCGTGCTGGACGGCGGCCTGCTGCTGGGCCCGGCGCTAGCCGCGTAGGAGGTCCGCGACCGGCCCGAACGTGAACAACCCGGTGCCTGCCACGAGCTCGTTCCCGGCAGGCAACAGGATCGCGTGCGCCCGTGCCCGCAACTCGTCGTCGCCGAGCCGGGCCGCCGCCATCGCCAGCAGGCAGGCGCGCGTCTCGATCAGCAGGTCCGCCGGCCCGTCGGGCAACGCGTGCGCCGCCTCCCGCGCCTCGTCCGGCGGCAACGCGAGCGGCCGCACCCAGTCGAGGTGCGGACCCCAGTCGTCACCGAGGTCCACAGTGGACGGCCCGTGCAGGCTCAGCAGGGCCAGCGGCAGGAGTCCGCGTTCCATCCCCCACATCCCGGTGCCCGCGACCCGCGCGGCCGCGGCCCGGTAGGCGCGTTCGGCTTGTGCCTTCTGTTGCGCGGCAGCCAGTTTCAGCGCCGCGTACCACTCCGTGAAGACACCGACAAGCGGCAGGTCGTGCCGGCGAGCCAGGTCGTCGGCGGCCTGCGCGTGCCGGTCTCCCGTGGCGAAGTCGGCCAGTGCCGAGCACGCCTGGACGAGGATCAGGTGGCCGAGCACGTCGTGGGTGACGCCTGCCCCGACGTCGAGGAGCGCGCGGCCGATCGCGGCCCGTTCCGGCGCGAGTCCGGCGCGGTGGAAGGTGTGCATGAAGCGGGCGTTGAGGGCGAACGCCCGCAGGGCGGGGTCGCCGAGGTCGCGGGCGATGGCCTCGGCCTCCTCGGCTTCGGGCAGGCGGGTGCCGGTGCCGCGGTCCTCCATCGCGATGGTGGCGAGGAGGCGGGCGCGGGTGGCGGTCGGGGCGGGGAAGGCGGGGAGGGTGCGTTCGGCGGCGGCGACGAGTTCGGCGGAGTGGGCCGGGTCGTCGTTGGTGGTCCAGATGCCGGGCACGTCGAAGGAGCCGATCACCTCGGCGAGGAGGTGAGGGTCGGCGGGAGCGGGGAATGCTTCCGCCTGCGGGCCGGGTGACCCGCTCGCCACCCGCAACGCGGCCGACCGCTGCTCCCGCGCCCCGGCCAGATCCCCGCTCACCGCCAACGCCCTCGCCAGCCCGACCAGCAGGTCCACCCGCGCCACCCCGGCCGCCGCGATCGCCGCCCTCCACCACCGCACCGCCTCACGCGGCGAGTGAGTCACCTCCGCCGCCGCGACCAGCGCCCGCACGGCCACCGCACTCTTCGTGCCCGCGAGCGCGTGGTGGTGCGCAAGGGTCTGCACGTCGCCCAGCGGCAGCGCCGCCACCGCGGCGTGCCAGCGCGACCGCCTCGTCAGCGACACGTCCTCGTACAGCGTGTCGCGGACCAGCGCGTGCGTGAACCGAGCGTGTCCCGGCGCCACCTCGACCACGAACCCGGCCTCCAGCGCCACGTCCAGCGCGTCGAGCACGTCCTGGCCCGCCAGCGCGGTCAGCAGGTCCACGTCGACGTCGCGGCCCAGCACCGAGGCCTGGTGCAGCACCGTCCGCACGGAGGCGGGCAGTGCGGCGAGCCGGTGACGCAGCAGGTCCCGCACCCCCGCGGGCACCGAGGCGAGGTCGCCGCCGGAGTGCACCAGCCTGACGAGCTCCTTGACGTAGAACGGGTTGCCGCCGCTGCGCGCGTGGATCGCCCCCGCGTCGAGACCGCCCGCTAGCTCTGCGACAGCTCCCACGGACAGGCCACCCAGCTCGATCCGGACGGGCTCCGCCCGTGCGACCTCCCGAACGGCAGTGCGGGAGGTCGCGAGGATCAGGACGCGACCGGAGAGTCTGCTCGTCGTGAACGCGTTCAACACGGCGAGGGTCTCCTCGTCGGCCTGGTGCAGGTCGTCGAGCACCACCAACACGGGCGCGGCCGACTCCACGACCGACACGATCCGCCGGCGCAGGTGGAACCGGTCGGTGGCGGCCAGGTTCTCCCCCAGCGCCTCGACCACCTGCTGCCACGGCCAGGCCACCGGCGCGTCCTCCTGGCAGCGCGCCAAGACCGTCGTCCAGCCGAGGACCTCGGCGAACGCCTCGGCGAGCGTCGTCTTGCCCACGCCCGCCTCGCCCGTCACCAGCGCGAGCCCGAGGCCCGACGCCGGCACGGCCGCCTGCAGCGCGGCCAGTTCGGCGGACCGTCCCACCAGCGAGGGCGTGCGCGTGAGGCGCGGGGACTGGGCGAGCACGTCGGCCTCCAGCGCGCGGAGTTCCGGGCCGGGGTCGACGCCCAGGTTCTCCACCAACGCGGTGCGGGCCTCGCGCAGCACGGCCAGCGCGTCGCCCTGCCTGCCCTCCCGGTACAGCGCCAGGGTGAGCAGGCTCCAGGCCTTCTCGCGCCACGGGTGGTCGGCGAGGTGGGCGCGCAGGTCGGCGACGACACCGGCGGACCGGCCGAGGTCGAGGGCCGCCGAGGCACGGCGTTCGACGGCCACCAGCCGCAGTTCCTCGAGGCGGTCGATCTCCGCGCGTGCCCACGGGAACTCCGCGAACTCGGCGTAGGCGGGGCCGCGCCACAGCGCCAGCGCACCGTCCAACACGGACAGATCACCGCCGAGCATCTCCTCGAACCGCCACGCGTCCACGTCCTGCGCGAGCAACGCGTACCCGCTGCCCTCCGTGACGAGCAACGTCGAGGGTGTCCGGGGTGGACGGTCCGGTTCCAAGGCCTTGCGCAGCGCTCCGACGAACGTCTGCACGGTGCCGACCGCGCCGTCCGGCGGGTCCTCCCACAGGTCGTCGACCAGCACTCCCACCGGCACCGCCCGGCGGCGGGCCACCAGCAGCCTGGCGAGCACGGCGCGTTGCTTCGGACCGCCCAACCGCGCGGAACCCGCGGTCAGCGGGCCGAGCACCCCGAACGTCACCACCCGCTGACCCTAACGCTGATCCGTTGCTGATCGGGCCGGCGCACAGTGTCCCCGTGAAGCACACCGCATTCGACTACCAGCGCGTTCAGGTCTCCGAGGGCATCGAGCTGAACGTGGCCACCACCGGCAGCGGCAGCCCCGTCGTGCTGCTGCACGGCTTCCCGCAGACCCACCTCATGTGGCGGCACGTCGCCGCCGACCTGGCCGCCGACCACACCGTGATCATGCCCGACCTGCGCGGGTACGGCGACAGCGACAAGCCCGCCGACACCGGCCTCACCTACGCCAAGCGCACGATGGGCGCCGACGTCGTGGAGGTCGCCCGGCAGCTCGGGCATGACCGGTTCGCCCTGGCCGGGCACGACCGGGGCGCACTCGTCGCGTTCCGCACCGGCCTCGACCACCCCGGCCACGTGACGCACCTCGCCTCGCTCGACGTCCTGCCGACGCTCGACATGTGGGACGTCATGCGCGGCACGTCCGCCGCCGTCGGGTTCCACCTGTTCCTGATGGCCCAGCCGCCCGGCCTCGCCGAGGAGATGATCGGCGCCACCCCGGACGCGTTCTTCGGCCACTTCCTCGACGCGTGGGGCGGCACGCCGTTCCCCGAGGACGTGCGCGCCGAGTACCTGCGCGCGAGCCGCGAGGCCGTCACGTCGATCGTCGCGGACTACCGCGCGTCGGCGACGATCGACGTCGAGCACGACGCCGCCGACAAGGCCGCGGGCGCGCAGCTCGCGATGCCGGTCACCGTGCTGCAACAGGACTGGGGCGCCGCGCTCGGGTTCGACGCGAAAGCGTTGTGGCAGGCCTGGGCGCCGGATCTCGACCACCGCACGGTCTCGTGTGGACACTTCATGGCCGAGGAGGCGCCCGAGGTCGTCGCAGGTGCGATCCGAGACCTGCTCGAGCGCTGATCCAGGACGCGAGCGGGTCCAGCACCACCGGGCCGTCCCAGCGCGACCCGGCCACCCGTCACGCCTGGACGCGGCCCTTCGTCGTCCACATCCGGTACCCGGCGGACACCGCCTCCGCCTCCGTCCGGAACGTCATGTCGCCCTTGGTCCGCCGGTAGTACGGCGAGTCCGGCGTGTGGTACACCATCGTCTTCGAGTTCCCCTTGACCGGCAACGGTTCCGGCTTCACGGGCGCCGGCACCACCGGTGCCGCGGGCTGCTCGGCGATCACCACCTGCTCCGCCGCCGGACGGGGCGCGGGCAGGGCCAGGCGGGTCTTCGGGCGCTCCGGCTGCAGGCGGGAGCGCACCGACAGCCACGTCACCAGGGAGCCGACGGCGAACGACACCAGGCAGAGCAGGAACATCTGCGAGAACAACCAGAGCACAGCGGACTCCTAACGGACTGCGACGTCGACCTGGCGCGTGACCGGGTCGTACTCGCCGCCGGGGGCGGGACGGGTCTCGATGGCGATCAGCGCGGGGGACACGCCCTGGCCGACGAGGACGTCGCGGACCATCTCGCCGCGCTTCGTCGCCATCGCCTGGTCGGTGCCGTGCGCGATCAGGGTGATCGAGGCGCGCGGGGCGACCAGCAGCATGCGGCCGACGCGCTCGACGAGCACCGGCCCGTGGCCCTCCCACGCGGTGGTGCCCTGCACGAACCGGATCGCGCCGTTGCCGTTGACCAGGCGGGAGATCGAGTCGTGCAGCGCCGCGACGTCCAGGTCGCCGACGGAGGTGGACGGGCCGACCTCGATGCGGTCGCTGACCTGCAGGCCGTTCGCGGCATCGCGGACGGCGGCGCGGACGGCGGTGGCCCTGTCCTCGTCGGGGACGCGGGCCGCGATCACGATCTGTCCGTTGTGGACCGTCGCGGTCACGTCCGACACCTTGGCCGACAGAGCGGCGCCGAGCACCCTGCCGATCACGGCCGGCGGGATCGGCAGGAGGCCGCCCTGGCGGAGCGCGGCCGTGACGCGGTGGCCGTCGGTCTGCACCGCCTCGATCAGGGCGCGTTGCTCCGCCTCGTCGGCGACCGCGCCGGACACCAGGATCTCGGCGCCGCGCACCGCGACGAGCAACTGCTCGGGCTCGGCCGCGCGCACGTCGGCGGCGGTGACGCCGGAGACGTCGGACACCACGGCGCGCACCGCGTCGACCGAGCGCGGCGAGACCTCGCTGACCACGACCGTCCGGCCGTCGACCGCGACCACACCGTGGTAGCCGGCCTTTCCCAGCGCTGTGCGGACGTCGGAGTGCAACGTCCGTTCGATGCCACCGCCGTAGACGAACACGCCGGTGGCGGCCAGCAACGCGGGCACCAACAGCCCGCCGATCCAAACCGCGTGAGGCAAACGCACGGCGAACTGGCTACCGGACCGCGTCGCCGGAAATCCAGCCAGTCCATCCGTTCGGACCGAGCTTCACCCGGTCAGGTGACCAGGTGAAGCTCGGCGGCACTAGTCCACGGAGGTGCGCGTGCGCCGCCAGGCGACGACGATCAACGCGATCAGGCCGAACAGCGGGATCGTGCTGATGGCCCAGGACAGGCCCATCGGCGGGCCGGGCTGCTCCATCACCTGGAGGTTCGCGAGCTCCCCGGACCCGGCGCCGGCCGGTCCCTCGACGTCGAACCGCATCGACCAGTTCCCCTGCTCGGGCAGGGCGAAGATGTCGAGCCCCCACACCTCGCGCTTGCGCGGGTGCCGCGCCAGCGGGCTGTCGTCGGCCTCCACGCCCTCGCGCAGCAGCGTGAGCGTGCCCTTCTTGCCGTCGATGCCGTTCTCCGGGGCGAAGGTGAAGTCCAGCGACTGCATGGCCTTCACCGGCCACGTGCTGAACCCGATCGTCAGCTCGTACGGTCCGGCCTGCACCTTCTCGGTGTGCACGACGTTCACCGGCTCGAACGCGAGAGCCGGGGCGGTGAGGCCGAGCAGCAGCGCGACCGTGCCCGCCAGTCCCAGCAACGTCTTACGCATGGCGGTTGTCCTTTGCTGGCGCGAGGTGGCGGAGCATGTGGCCGAACCGGCGGCCGAGCATCCCGGCGAGGGCGCCGAGCACCACACCCGCGACGACCGTGGCCACGTACCGCTGCAGGGCCGGGAAGTTGCTGCCGTACGTCAACATCCGCTGCACCGGCGCCAGGGCCGTGATGATCAGCCCGCCGGCCGCGCCCGCGACCCAGGCGGGCAGTCCGCGCAGCAGTTCGACGGCGACCGCGACGAGGAGCAGGCTCATCGGGATCATGTTGGGCAGGCCGGGAACGCCGTCGACGTAGTCGCGCAGCGGCAGGCCGGTGGCGTCGGCGTAGACCTCGGTCGCCCACGGCGAGAACCACCAGAACACGGCCTGCAACGCGGCCACGACGACTCCGACCGCCAGTGCCCCGCCGCGCCGGTTCAGCACGTACGCGCCCATGAACAGGATCATCACCGAGAAGAACGCGCTACCGGCGTTGATCGTGTTGACCGGCCCGCCGGGCAGCGCGCTCAGGCCGAGCACGGTCACCATGCTGAACGCCAGCAACGTGCCCGCGGCCCCGGCGATGCCGTAGGTGCCCCACGTCTGGTCACGGGCGACCGCGAAGATCATCACGGAGCCGACCATGGTGATCGAGATCGACAGCAGCAGTCCGATGTGCGGCGGCGAGTCGATCACGGCGTCGAAGCCGTACAGGCCGTGCCACCACTGGTCCCACAGGCCGTAGACGAGGAACAGCGCCGCGCCGATGCCGGAGATCAGGTAGCCGACGGGTGCGGCGAACGTGCGGCCGAAGACGCCGACCGCGCGGCCGCCGACCACCGGGTCGACCGCCTTGCCGCGCTTCGAGTCCGCGGTCGTCATCAGCACGACCGCGAGGCTCGCGAGGCCGGAGATCGCGCTGCCCGCGTACAGGAACAGGTGCGGCATGGTGAAGAACGTGTCCGGCCCGACGTCGCTGTGCCACTGGATGTCCCAGGTCAGGCCGATCAGCGAGATCAGGGTGCCGCCGACCACGACGGCGGCCGGGACCACCCCCTTCGGGACCGTCCTCGCCGACGACACCGTGGTCGCCGCGATGTTCGCGGTCATTTCCTCCCCCTTCTCAGGTGAGCAGCAGCGGGATCACGACCCGCTCGCTGCGCAGTGACACGGTGATTTCCCATTGGCCGGCCATGAACAGGTCGACGCCCGCGACCTGGTAGCGGCCGGGGGCCCGCGGCGCCGCGGTGATCGGGGCGAGCGCGTGGCCCATCTGCGGCATGGCCGGTTCGACCGTCACGTCGCCGTCGGCGGCGTTGCCGGACAGGTCGGTGATCCGCAGGTCGAACGAGTTGTTGCCGGTCTTCGTGCTGCTGGGCGTGAGTTCGAAGCGGAGCCGGGCGCTCTCCGCGAGGTGCGGCCGGGCCTCGACTCCCCGTGGCCACAGGACGAGCACGGCGGCCACCACGGCGATCACCCCGGCCACGACGGCGATCGTGGAACGCTTCACTTCACGGCCCCCTTCCCGGCCGGGACGTCGACGACGTGCGGCACGGTGATCACCGAGTAGTCCCGCTCGACCTGGATCCACACGAGGTACCTGCCGGGCAAGGGGAACGAGTACGTGAACGGGACGTCCGGCCCGAACGCGGCGACGCTCTCGTCGGGCTGGCCGGGGATGCCCGGTGTCGGCGGGATCATCGAGTGCACGTGCGCCCAGATCGGCGCGGAGGCGGGGCTGCCGGTGACCGGGCCGACGACGATCATGTGCCCGAGCATGCCGAGCCACGGCTGCAGGTCGCGCTCGCCGAACTTCGCCGTGATGGTGCTCGGCCGGCCGGCCTCGCGGATCTCCAGCGCCGTCTCGGCTTTCCCGTCGTGGCGCGGAGAAGCCGCGCCGGCGACGTCGACGCTCGACCGCAGCAGCTGCACTCCCCCACCGCGCCGGGCGATCTCGGCGGCGACCGCGTGCACGCCCTGTTCGGGATCGCGCAGCTTCGCCCGGAACTCACCGGGTGCCGTGCGGACCGGGTGCAGGTGGCGCAGGTGCCCGCTCGGCGACACCACGACGAGGTGGACGAACGCGCTGTCGTGCACCAGCAGGTCGTCCACCGGCCGGCCGGACGAGCCGTCGGTCAGGTCGAGCACCAGGTCGGCGCCGTCCACGCGCGGCACCATGTTCACCGGCGGCCGTGAGAAGTCCATGATGGACGTTCGCTCGTACGGGTTCATCACGGTGTCGTACGTGGGATCCAGCTCCGTGCCGGGTGCCGCGACCGGCGGGATGCTCGGCGACAACAGGGCCGCCGTCACCCCGACCGCGACCGCCGCGACCACGCCCGCGGTCGGCACCAGCGCCAGGCCGATCCTGCCGAACACCGCGCACAGCAACGCCGCCAGCAGGAGCACACCGGCCGCGATGAACCCGCCGTAGGTCGCGTTCTCCCACGGCGACGGGACGAGCGCCGGCACCACGAACGGGATGGTCGCCTCGTCGACCGCGAGCTCCCACGGACCGGGCCGGTCGACGTGCAGCCGTCCGGAGTAGAACCCCGGCGTGGCACCGAGAACCACCTTGGTGGCACTCGACTGCGCACCGGCGGAGCGCAGGGTCAGCGACAGCTCGCCGGCGGGGGTGCCGGCGTGCGTCACCACGTCCACGTGCACCGGCCCCGGCACCTCGGCGACCCGGCGGATGATCACCGTCAGGTCGCGGTCGCCCAGGGTCTGCGCGACGTGGATGTCGGCGCCGGTCTGGGTGCCGTCGGCCAGCGCGGGGGACGCGATCCCGAGGAGCGCCCCCAGCACGAGCAGCAAGGTCACAACACGTCGTTTCATCGCGACCGAACGTATCGATCATGGCGGTCCCTCCGCGTCACTGCGGAGTCGGAAACCGCATCCCCCGCGCGGGGGATGCGCGACCCCTGCGAAGCGGGAGGTCCTCAGGGACGCGATGCGGCAGGATCACCCCCGATGGATCTGATCAAGCTGCCCCTCAAGCACCAGTCGTGGCTGGTCGCGTCCGTGTGCATGGTCGTCGACGGCGCGTTCGTGCTGCTCGACGGCGAACCGTTGCCGCAGACGGTGATCGTGCTGCTGCTGACGCTGGCCGTGGACGCGATGCTCGCCGGTCCCGCGCGGCTGTCGCTGTGGGTGGCGGTGGCGCAGGCGGCCGTCCCGGTGTTCGTCGTCCTCGCCTGGCACAACGGGTTCGACGCCAACGACGCCGGCATGCTCATCGCCGGGTACCGGGCGGGGGCGTGGTTGCGCGGCACCCCGGCGTACGCGTCGCTCGCCGTGCTCGCGGCCGGGTGGATCGCCTGCATCGCGCTGCAGGACTTCGGCTGGCTCACCGCGGTGCTGGTGGCGGGCAAGGGCGCGCTGCTCCCGTGGCTCGTCGGCCGCTACACGACGGCCCGCCGCGCGTACCTCGCCGAGCTGGAGAAGCAGTCGGCGATGGCGGAGAAGGACGCGAAGGCCGCCGTGACCAAGGCGGTCACCGAGGAGCGCGGCGCGATCGCCCGCGACCTGCACGACGTGATCATCCACCACGTCAGCGCGATCAACCTGCACGCCGGCGCGGCGCGGCTCGGGCTGCCGGAGGGCAACCCGAAGCTGACGAACTCGTTGCGGGCCGTGGAGACCTCCAGCCGGGCGGCCATGGTCGACCTGCGGCACCTGCTGGACCTGTTGCACGGCGACAAGTCCGAGGGCGCGCGGCAGCCCGGCCTCGACAACCTCGACGAGCTGCTCGACGGCGTCCGCGCGGCGGGCATGCCCGCCCGGCTCGAGGTGCGCGGACCGCGGCGGGAGGTGCCGGAGTCGTTGGACATCACCGTCTACCGGATCATCCAGGAGATGCTGACCAACGCGCTGCGGCACGGCGACGCGTCCGGCGTGACGGTGACGCTGGAGTACGAACTGGAATCGCTGACCGTCTCGGCGTGCAACGTCGCGGGAGCAGGTGACGACTCCGGCTCCGTGCGCCGCGGCCTGGTCGGCATCCGCAACCGCGCGGGCATGTTCGCCGGCACCACGAGGTCCGGACTGGAAGCGGACGGCCGCACGTGGCGCACCGTCGTCACGTTCCCCCTGGAGGCGTCATGACGCTGTCGGTGCTGCTGGCCGACGACCACGCGATGCTGCGCTCGGGCATGCGCGCGATCTTCGACACCCAGGAGGACCTCCACTGCGTCGCGGAGGTGGCGGACGGCAGGGCCGCCGTGGCCGAGGTCGCGCGGCTGCGCCCGGACGTGGCGGTGCTCGACATCCGGATGCCCAAGCTCGACGGGCTCGGCGCGACGGAGATGATCCTCGCCGACCCCGCGAACCGCACGAAGGTCCTGCTGCTCACGACCTACGACACCGACGAGTACGTCTACCGGGCGTTGAAGGCCGGTGCCAGCGGGTTCCTGCTGAAGTCGCTGCCGCCGGAGGAGCTGATCTCGGCGGTGCGCGTCGCGGCGCGCGGGGACGCGTTGATAGACCCGTCGGTCACGCAACGGCTGATCGCGCGGTTCGCCGTCAGCCTCGCCCCTCCCCCGACGCCGCCGGAGCTCGAGTCGCTGACCGCGCGCGAACGCGAGGTGCTGCAACTGGTCGCGGCGGCCCACAGCAACGCCGAGATCGCCGCGCGGCTGCACGTCGGCGACGAGACGGTGAAGACCCACGTGTCCCGGGTGCTCGCCAAGCTCGGCCTGCGCGACCGCGTGCACGCCGTGGCGTACGCGCACATCAACGGTCTGGTGCGGTGACCCGTTCCTCGACGATCCAGGACCGTGTCCGGGAGCGGTCGAGGAAGCGCTCCTCGTCCTCCGCCACCCCGGAACCCGGCGCGAGGACGAGCGAGAGCCAGGTCCGGCGGGTGGCCGCGTCGGCGAACTTCATGTGCGTCACGACGTCGAACTCCGCCGGGAACCCCTGCTCGTCGCGGGGCGGCAGGTAGTTGCGCACGTAGTGGAACGGGCCGGAACCGATGCCGAGGATCAGCGGCACGTGGTGGTTCTCGTAGTAGTCGACGAACTCTTCCCTGCTCATGCCCTCACGGGCCTTCAGGAAGGCCATGGTGGTGATCACGGATCACCACCCTAGGAGACCTGCTGAGCCGCGGGAACCCCTCGTGCGCCCCGCGGCTCAGCTCTCCCAGACCACCGGCGACTTGGTGTAGCCGTCGCCGCGGTTGTACTCGCCGGCCGCGACCTTCAGGCCGTCCGGTGCCGCGGTCAGCACGCAGGTCTCGTAGGTCTCGCCGGCCGCGCTGAAGGTCTTGGGCGCGCTGGTGGAGTCGCAGTTCGGGGTGTCGCCGCTGATGATCACGCCGGTGCCCTTGCCGTCGGCGCCGAGACCGCGCAGCGAGACGGAGGTGTAGCTGAGGTCGGTGCCGCTCAGGTTCTCGACCTTGACCCGCAGGTAGAACGGCGAGATGCCCTTGGCCTTGTCGCCGAACTTCGCGAGGTCCTCCTTCGCGCCCGCCTCGATCGCGGTGAGCGTGACGGCGATCGTGCCGTTCTTGTCCCCGGAGGCGAACGGGATGACCGCGCGGGCGCCGACCTTGAGCTTCGTGCCGGGAGCGGTGACGTCGCCGCCCGCGGGCGTGGCCTCCTTGGAGGCGCTGGTCTTCTCGGTGCTCGTGGCGGTGGTGGTGGTCGTCGTGTCCGTGGCCGGCGAGGCGGACCCGCCGGTCTCCGAGCCGCAGGCGGACAGCAGCAGGCCCGCCGTCGCGGCGGCGGCGATGAACAGGGGGCCACGGGCGTGCGTCACTGCGGAACTCCTCGGACTGCGGAACCAGGGGTGCCCCGCACGTTAGGCCGGATGTCGCAGCGGCGGTATCGGTCGTTCACACCACACCCGGCCGTCAGAGGTCGTCGAGGCCGATCAGCCCGTCCTGGATGGCCCGCGCGACGAGAGCCGCCTTCGTCGGTGCCTGCCGGCCGATCGCCGCGTACTTGACCCTGATCCGCTCCAGGTGGGAGTTCACCGTGCTGAGCGTGATGTTCAGGCGTTGCGCCACGAACTCCTTCGACTCGGACTGGAACCACTCGACCAGGACCTCGGTCTCGCGCGGCGAGAGAGCGGGCCGCGTCTCGGACCGGTCGCCCGCGAGCGCGCCGGCGAGGGCGGGCGGCGTGTACGACTGGCCCTCGGCCGCGGCCCTGACGGCCTGCACGAGGTGGTCCGCCCCCTCGGCCTTGGTGAGGTAGCTGAGGGCGCCGATCTCCAGGCACTGCAACACGATCTCGTCGTCCGCGCGCATCGAGTAGACCACGACCCGGCGGCCGTTCTCGACGAGCTTGCGCAGTTCGGACGTGGCGGGCGCGACGCCACCGAGGTGCAGGTCGAGCACCACGACGTCGGCCGTGGCGCCGGGCCCGGACCACGCGACCTCGGGCTCCTCGCCGCTCGCCACGAGCTCGACGCCCGCGGTGGACAGCCAGTGCGCGACCCCCGCGCGCACCACGGGGTGGTCGTCGACCACGACCGCCGTCACGTCGTCCGCCATCGCGCCTCGCTCCTCACCAGTCCGCTGTGGACACTCGTCTCCACGCTGACCGCACTCGTGTCGTGGCTTTCCGGCAACGCCCGGCGCGCGTCCGCGACCACGGCCACCCGCACCTCGGTCGCGGTGCGCAACAGGCTCACCTTCGCACGCCCGGTCGCCGCGGCGAGAGCCTGGGCCATCGGCGCGACCAGCTCCCGCCGCACCTCCGTGGGCACCGGCGTGGCCGTCCCGCTGACGGCGAGCGACACCACGACACCACGCCGTTCGGCGACGTCCACACAGGCCGTCAGCTCGTGCAGCAACGGGTCGGGCACGTCGTCGTTCTCCGCGAACAACCTCCGCAACTGCACGGCCGCCACCGAACACCGCAACCGGGTGTCCGGCTCGTCCGCGCCGACCCGCTCGTCGGCGAGGTCGGCCAGCAACGGCAGCAGCGCCCCCAACTGCCCCTCGAACCCGGCCCGCAGGTCCTGCTCCCGCCGCCGCGCCAGCACCTCCTTGGTGCGCGCGGCGTCCAGCGCGGCAGCGGCCTCGGCGGCGAGCCGGGCGTCCCGTTCCAGCACGCGCGTGATCACGAGCACCCCGACCTGGAAGCTGGTGCCGCTGAGGATCACCACCCCGGCCGTCCCGACGTCACCGCCCCCGCCGTGGGCGAACCAGGCGACGCTGAAGCAGAGGTGGGCGGTGAGCGCGCCGACGAAGGCAGCGGGCTTGTCGAACAGGACCAGCAGCAGGTACCAGCCGACCAGCCCGAACGCCCAGTCCGCCGGACCGAACGACGCACCCGGCGGGAGCGCGGTGGTGGCGAGGACGGACGCCGCCAGGGGTGCGGCGGCCAGTGCGGCTCTGGTCGGGGTGTGGGCGGCCACCTGGCCGGCGACGGTGGCGAGGACGGCGGTGAGGAGGGCGTAGGCGAGGTAGGCGGGTGGGGCGTGGGGGTGGCTGACGAGGGACGGGAGGGTGAGGACGAGTTGGACGGCGGAGACGACCACCAGCAGGACCTGGCGGGTGGTGGTGAAGACGGCCTGGTCGGTGGCGGGTGGGGTGGGGGTGGACTGGGAGGTGTCGGGCGCGGCGAGGTCGGGCCGCGAAGGGTCGGCGTGAGCGGGCTGCGTCCCACGACGCGGCTGCACCTCCCCGCCCGGCCTCGTCTCGTCGTCTGGCCGCGCACCACCCTCGGAACTCGCACCGTCGCCCGGCCCCACACCACCGCCCACCCCGGAGCTCGCGTCGTCAGCCGTCCGCGACCACTCCAGCCGGGCCACCGTCCCACCGGCCCCCGACTCCACCACCGCCGTCCCGCCCACCGCCTCCAGCCGCCCGACCACCGACCCGCGCAGCCCACGCCGGTGCTCCGGCACCTCGTCCACGACGAACCCCCGCCCCCGGTCCGCCACCACGACCACCGCACCCCGGCCGGCCGTCACCGACACCGAGGCCTCACCGGTGCCCGCGTGCCGCTCGACGTTCGCCAGCAGCTCCCGCACGGCCCGGACGAACGCCAGCGCGACCCCCGCCGGCACCGGCACCACCGAGGCGTCGACCCGCACCCGCACGGTGCTGTCCAGGCTGACCGCCGTCAGTGCGGCGCCGAGGTCCACGGTGCCCGGCACGTCGCGTTCGGCCAGCACCACGAGGTCGCGGCGGGCCTGGGCGGCGACGTCCGCCGGGTTGCCGCCGTGTGCGGCCATCAGGAACGTCGCCGCCGCCGTGTCGTGCAGCAACGCCAGGTACTCGCGCTCCCGCCTGCTCTGGTCGAGGGCCACGGCGGCGGCGACGTCGCGTTCGGCGGCTCGTTCGCGCAGCTGGTCCACGCGGCGGCTGGACCTGCGCAGGAGCTCGTACGCCAGGCGGGCCAGCACCGACTCCAGCACGGCTCTGACCAGCACCGCCGGGCCGGTGGTGACCACCTGCACGGCGAGGAGCGCGGCCGTGGCCGGGATCGTGACGCGGAGGGGCCACTGCCACTGCCAGGTGATCAGCGTCGTGGTGAGCACCGTCAGGACCCACTGGTCGGCGTCCGCGCCCAGCAGCACCGAGAGCACCACCACGCGCAGGAACGCCACCGGCAGCGCTATCCGGGGCAGGCGGAAGTCGGCGACGGTGCTCACGGCGACGGCCGCGAACAGCCACCAGCCGAGCGGCGAGCTCACCGAGAAGGCGCCGAACAGGCTGATCAGGACTACGCCGGCGCCTCGGACGGGACCCGCGAGACGGGACACCGTCGCCAGCAGCCTCGCCTCCAGCACGTCTCGCATTCTGCGTGACCCGGCCCGGCGACGCGAAAGCGGGTGCTCAGCGCGAGCGCCTGTCCCACCAGAGGGCTCCGGCCGTGATCACCGCGCCGGCCGCCTCCCACACGGCCGCGCCCACGTACGACGTCGGCGCCTTGCCGAGCGCGATCATCGTCAGGAATCCGGCGGCCTGCGCGGACCGGGTCGCGACCGTCACCGCGGGGAACCACGACCAGCCCTTCGCCACGCCCAGCACGTACAGGGCGCCGGTGTTCACCGCCGCGATCGACGTGCTCGTCATCGTCACGCGCAACGGGTCGTCCGCCGGGTAGGCGGCAGGCTCCAAACCCACCGCCGCCAGCTGCGCGTCCTGGTTCAGCAGCCCCAGCACACCCAGCCCGAGGGCGATCACCCCCGCCACTCCCACGGTCCAGCCCGCCGCACCGCGCTCCCGGAACAGCTGCTCGCGGGCCTTCGAGAAGATCTCCACATCGGCACGCTAACCACGGGCGAGCTTCCCCTTCAACGTGCCGGCAAATAGTGCCTGAGCTGCGAATACGGAGTCACGATGTAATCGGCGGACCGCGCCGGAGTCACGATGTGACCGGGGTTTGACACCCCCGGAAACGGCTCCGTTCACTCGCGTCATGACCTGGACTCCACCCGACCTGACCGGCAGGACGTACGCCGTCACCGGCGGCACCGCGGGCATCGGCCGGCACCTCACCGACCGGCTCACCGAGGCGGGCGCCGAGGTCGTGACGCTCGCGCGCGGCGGCCGGGCGACCGTCCGGCTCGACCTGGCCGACCTCGACTCGGTCGCCGCGGCGGCCGCCCGGCTGTCCGAACTGGACCGGCTGGACGGCCTGGTCCTGAACGCGGGCACCAACGACGACCAGCGCGCGTTCGCGACGAACCACCTCGGCCACTTCGCGCTCACCGCGCTCACGTTGCCGTCGCTCACGGGCGGCCGGGTGGTCTCGACCGGCAGCGTCATGACCCGGTTCGTGAAGTACGACCCGCACGACGAGAAGTCCTACGCGCAGTCCAAGCACGCCGTCCTGCTGTTCGCGTTCGAGCTCGACCGCAGGCTCCGGAGGTCCGGTGTGGACGTCCGCTCGCTGGCCGCGCACCCGGGACTCGCGGTCGAGAACCTCCCCCTGCGGTGGCCGGTCCAGAGCAAGGCCCGCGGCGCCTGGCCCGCCCTGCGCGCGCTCACCGACCCGGACGCGGCGGGAGGACTCCACTTCGGTCCCAGGTTCGGCACCGCGGGCTCCCCCGTCGTCGTGCCGGCCCGCGCGGACGCCGCCCTCGCCGCCCGGCTGTGGACCCGCTCCGAACAGCTCACCGGCATCACCTTCGACCTCCCGGCAGGCACCCGATGACCTCACTCGACCAGCTCGCGAAGAGCAGCACCGTCAGCCTCACCACGTTCCGCCGGGACGGCACGCCCGTCGCCACGCCGGTGGGTGGCGTCGTCAGCGGCGACGCGCTCTACGTCCTCAGCTACGCCGGCACGGGCAAGCTCAAGCGGCTGCGCAACAACCCCCGCGTGGTCGTCGCACCGTGCGACAACGCCGGCCGGATCCCCGCGGACGGGCGGAGCATCGAGGGCACCGCCCGCGTGCTCGACCGCGAGGAGACCGAGCGCGCGTACCGGCTGATGGCCCGCAGGACGCCGCTCGCCCGCCTCGCCAAGGCCTGGTACACGATCCGGCGCAGGCAGGACCCGTGGGTCGGTGTCGAGGTGACGTTCTGATCCTGCCCGGCCAGAATCGGCTCGTGGACACCGTCGAGCCGTCGGTCACCGGCACGCAGAGCGTCTTCCGCGCGCTGAAGATCCTGCACGCGTTCACGGCGGCGCGGCCGACGCTGACCGGTCCCGAGGTCGCCGACCTGTTCGGCTACTCGCTGCCCACCGCGTACCGGTTGCTGCGCGCGTTGGAGGCGGAGAACTTCCTGGTGCTCGACCGCTCCACCCGCGCCTACAGCCCCGGCCCGGAGATCCTCCGCCTGGCCGGGGTGATGCTGCACCGCGACGCGCTCGTCGCCCAGACGCAGACGAGCCTGGTCAGGCTGCGCGCGCTGACCGGCGAGACCGTCGCGGTCTACTGGCGGCTCGGCAACCGGTGCACGTGCACGCAGGAGATGCCGAGTCCGCAGGTCACCCGTGCCGAGGCGGGCATCGGCGCGGACTTCCCGATCACGCGCGGTGCCGCGGGCAAGGCGCTGCTGCTGGGTCTCCCGGAGTCCGAGGTCCGCGCGCTGCTGCGGGAACCGGACGTGCCGGCCCCGATCGGCGGCGCGGACGCCCTGCTCGCCGAACTGGCGGTCGGCCGGCGCCGCGGTTACACGGTCAGCGGCGGCGAGACCGTGGCGGGCTCGGTGTCGATCGCCGCGCCCGTGCCGTGGGTGCGGGAGGGGCTGGCGGCCTACTGCGTGATCGCACCGGAGTCGCGCTTCGGGCCACGCGAACGGGACGCGGCCGCCCGCACGCTGGTCGAGGAGATGGAGCGCCTGCGGTCGATCCTGCAGGGCCACACCCCGTACTGACCCCGCATATCGTCCGCGTATCGAAAAACGCGTACGTCCTCGCAACGGGCGGGCGAGTTCACTCGGCAGGTGCTCAACACCTGGCAGGAGTGGGTCGGTACGGAGACCGGGGTCGTGGTCGGCGGGGTCCTCGGCATCCCGGTGGCCGTGCTCGTGGCCCTGCTCCTCGGGCTCCGCCGCAAGCTCGCCCACCGCGACCACCCGTGGCGCACGGCGCTGGCCGACGCCGGCATGGTTTGGGGCACGCTGCCCTGGGTCTGGCTGATCATGCTGCCGGGCTCGGGACCGGGCCTCAGCCTCGTGCCGTTCGCGGACATCGCCGACCTGGTGGCGCACCGCGACGCCGGGCAGATCGTCGGCAACATGCTGGTGTTCGCCGCACTGGGCTTCTTCGCCCCGCTGCGGTTCGCGGCACTGCGGTCGGTGTGGCGGGTGCTGGCGCTCGGGGCGGCCTGCTCGGCGTTCCTGGAGGTCCTGCAGTTCGCCCTGCACCTCGACCGGGTGTCCTCTGTGGACGACGTGCTGCTCAACGCGATCGGCGCGGCACTGGCCTCCCTGCTGTCCCGCTGGTGGTGGCGCCCGAAGCCCGCGGCCGTGCCCGAACGCCACCTGGTCACCGTCTGAATATGCCCGCGATATGCCGCCGTGCCTAGGCTGGCGGCATGCGCGTGCTGATCGTCGAGGACGAACCCCACCTGGCCGAGGCGGTCCAGGACGGGCTCCGGCTGGAGGCGATCGCCGCCGACATCGCCGGGGACGGCGACACGGCCCTCGAGATGCTCAGCGTCCACTCCTACGACCTGGCGGTGCTCGACCGCGACATCCCCGGCCCGTCCGGGGACGAGGTCGCCCGGCGGATCGTCGCGTCCGGCAGCGGCATGCCGATCCTCATGCTCACCGCCGCCGACCGGATCGACGACAAGGCCTCCGGGTTCGGGCTCGGCGCCGACGACTACCTGACCAAGCCGTTCGAGCTGCGCGAACTGGTGCTGCGGCTGCGGGCCCTCGCCAGGAGGCGCGCGTATGCCCGGCCGCCGGTCACCGAGATCGGCGGGCTGCGGCTCGACCCGTTCCGGCGCGAGGTCTTCCGCGACGGGAACTACGTCGCGCTGACCCGCAAGCAGTTCGCGGTGCTCGAGGTGCTCGTCGGGGCGCAGGGCGGGGTCGTGAGCGCCGAGGAGCTGCTGGAACGCGCCTGGGACGAGAACGCCGACCCGTTCACCAACGCCGTCCGCATCACGGTCTCGGCGCTGCGCAAGCGGCTCGGCGAGCCGTGGCTCATCGCGACGGTGCCCGGTGTCGGCTACCGCATCGACGCCGATGCCTAGGACCCCCGGCCTGAGCGCCCGCCTCAAGTTCACGCTGAGCTACGCGGGCATCGTCGTGGTGTCCGGCGTCGTGCTGATCGCGGTGGCCTGGTGGTACCTGCTGCGCTACGTGCCGGACAAGGACCAGGGCCTGCTCTTCACGAGCCCCAACCGCTACCTGCTCAGCCGCATCTTCGGCCGGGCCGCGGCGGTCGCCATGCTGTTCCTGGTGGCGTTCGGCCTGATCGGCGGCTGGCTGCTGGCGGGCCGCATGCTCGCCCCGCTCGACAAGATCACCGACGCGGCGCGGCAGGCCGCGAAGGGATCGCTCGCGCACCGGATCCGGTTGCCGGGCAAGGCGGACGAGTTCCGCGAGCTGTCCGACGTCTTCGACACCATGCTGGAGAAGCTCGAGTCGCACGTCGCCGAGCAACGGCGGTTCGCCGCCAACGCCTCGCACGAGCTGCGCACACCGCTCGCGATCTCCCAGTCGCTGCTGGACGTCGCGCGCCAGGACCCGTCCAAAGTGGATGGAGAGCTGCTCGACCGGCTGCACACCGCGAGCCGTCGCGCGATCGACCTGACCGAGGCCCTGCTGCTGCTCAGCCGAGGCGAGCGCGGCACGTTCACGCGCGAGCCCGTCGACCTCTCGCTGGTCGCCGAGGAGGCCGCCGAGACGCTGCTGCCCCTGGCCGAACGGCGCGGGATCACGCTCGACGTCACCGGCTCGACCGCGATCACCGACGGGTCCCCGGAACTGCTGCTGCGGGTGGTGACGAACCTCGTCCAGAACGCGATCGTGCACAACCTCCCGTCCGGCGGCGTGGTCACCGTCCACACCGAACCGCAGCACCAGGCGTGCGTCGTGCGGGTCGAGAACACCGGGCGGGTCCTCGCCGCGGAGTTGGTGCCGACGCTCACGGAGCCGTTCCAGCGCGGCGGCGAGCGGGTCCGCGACGACGACCACGCGGGCGTGGGACTCGGGCTCGCCATCGTGCACAGCGTGGTCCGCGCGCACGACGGCGCGGTCGACGTCGCCGCACGCCCGGAAGGCGGCCTGCGCGTCACGATCCGGCTTCCTGGTCGTCCCTCGCCGCAATTCCGTTACAGCCCCGCTTGGGGAAATCCATCAATTCGGTGAATGCCATGGAGCCTTTCGACTCTAGGCCGGTAATACCGCACGGGATCACGATTGTTCGTCTTCCGCACCGACGGGGAGGACGACATGACCGAGCCGAGTGGCGAGGTGACCGGCAGCGGCCAGTTCCGCGTCGGACCCGAGCTGAGAACCGGTGTGATCGAAACGCGGACCCAGGGCGGGAAAGCCGTTCTCTACACCGTGGTCGACGGCGAGCCGATGGTCGAGGGCGACATCGTGCTCACGCTCGTCCAGGAGGGTGACGTCCACCCCGAGGGCGTGATCATCCCTGGTCAGCAGTTCCGCTGGCCCGGCGGGCGGGTGCCGTTCGAGATCGACGCGGCCCTGCCGGACCAGGCCCGCGTGCACAACGCGATCGCGCACCGGGAACGCAACACCCGAATTCGCCTGGTGCCGCGCACCGCGACGGACACGAATTTCATTCGTTTCCAGCCGGGCGGCGGGTGCAGTTCCCCGGTGGGCATGCGCGGAAACCGGCAGAACATCACCCTGGCGGCCGCGTGCGGCACCGGTGCGACGATTCACGAAATCGGGCACAGCGTCGGCCTGTGGCACGAGCAGAGCCGCGAGGACCGCAACAACTTCGTGCGCATCGACTTCACGAACGTCCAGCAGCAGCACGCCCACAACTTCAACCAGCACATCACCGACGGCGACGACATCGGCCCGTACGACTACCACTCGATCATGCACTACCCGCGGTGGGCGTTCGCGATCGACACGAGCCGCGACACCGTCACGCCGCTCCAGAACGTGGAGATCGGCCAGCGCGACGGGCTCAGCCCCGGCGACTGCGCGGCGGTGCGGGCGATGTACGCGGGTCTCGAACCGGCGGCGGTGTTCCGGGGCGTGCAGTTCACCGGGTCCGTGCCCGCCGGCACCACCAAGCGCTGGTTCACCCACAGCTGGCCCGCCCACTGGTACGTGCTCTGGACGGTCGTGCCGACGGCACCAGCGGTCGACGGCGGCGCGCAGATCGAGTGGACCACGCAGGTCACCCGGCAGTCCGGCGGCCTGCTCAAGTACTTCCTCGCCATCACGAACCTCACCGGCGGCCCCGTCGACGTCGAGGCCCGCTACGACGTGCTCGGCTGGTCGCCGAGCGCCCTGTGAGAGGAGCCGCCATGAGCGCCGACCTCGACGGCGGGGCCGCCCCCGCCTCGCTCGACGACCTGGTGTCCGCCGAGCCGCCCGCCGCCGCGGACGACGGCGGTGCCGCCCCCGACGCCACCGACGACAGCGCGGACGTCGTGGCCGAGGAGGCCTCGCACGCGGCCGAGGACGCCGGTCCCGCACCAGAAGGAGAGTGAGTCCCGATGCGACTTGGTGTGCAGTTCCGAGGACAGGTGCCGGGCGGGACGTCGCGGCGCTGGTTCACCCACAGCTGGCCGGAGAGCTGGCGGGTCGTGTGGATGGTGGTGCCGACGTGGCCGGTGGTCGACGGCGGCGCGCAGATCGAGTGGAAGGTGCAGGTCGACCGGCAGGCCGCCGGACTGATCAAGTACTTCATCGAGATCCGCAACCTCACCGGCGGCCCCGTCGACATCGAGGCCCGCTTCGCCGTGCTGAACTGAGCACGTGGACGGCGTCGTGGTGATCCCGGCCGGCACGCCCGCGTTCGGCCGGGCGGTGCTGCGGGTGCGGCTGCTCGACGTGACGCTCGCGGACGCACCGGCCGTCACGACGGCCGAGCACGTCCGCGAGTTCTCCCGTGACGACACCGCCGAGCAGCGCCTGCCGTTCGAGCTGGACGGGGACGGCGGGGACGTCGCCGCGCACGTGGACGTGAGCGGCGACGGACAGGTCCGGCACGGAGATCTCGTGAGCACGGCCGCCGTCCAGCCCGTGGACGGGGTGGTGGTGCGGGTGGAGGTCGTCTGAGGACGGGTCCGCGGAACGGCGGGTGCGGACGGACCGGCCTGCGCGGACGCCGCGGCACGGTGGGTGCGGCCGCACCGGCCTGCGCGGACCCCGCCGCACCCCCGCCCGGCACCCCGCCGGGTGCCCGCCCTACACGCGGCCGAGCAGGTGGCGCGCCGCCTCGAAGTCCCGCTCCCCCACCAGGAACTCCCGCAGCGCCTGCTCCAGCTCGTCACCGTGCACGGTGCCGTCGCCGTCGTGGTCGAGCTCCCGCAACGCCGCGATCAGCTCGTGCCGCTGCGGGCTGTGGTCGAGCAGCCGGGTGTACTCGTCCTGCCGCACCTCGCCGTTGCCGTCGCGGTCGATCAGCCGGCGGACCGCGGCCGCCACGGCGCCGTACCCGCGTTCGCGGTCGGGCGGGCCGGGGTACGCGCCGTCGACCAGCGCGACGTTGTACGCGGCCAGGGTCACGTTGCCGTCCGGCGGGGTGCCGGTGGCCGCGGCGAGCTGTTCCCACCACGAGCGGAACGCGTCGTGCACCGCGTCCTCGTCCTTCTCGTCCAGGTCGAGGTGCGTGCTGATCTCCCGGGCCATCGCGAGCAGGTCGCTCCACCGCAGCACGCCGTCGCCGCTCTGGTCCAGCACCGTCTCGAAGAACGACTCGGGCACGACCGCGGCGGCCGGGGACTCCGCCGCCCGGATCGAGGCGGCGGCCAGCGGCATGTACCGCCACGGCTTGGGCAGCACGTCGGTGATCATCCGCACGGCCTGGTGCAGCCCGTGCACCACAAGGTCCACTCCGGGGACCTGCGCGAGCCTCAGCCGTTCGCGGTAGACCGGTGGCAGGGTCGCCGTGGTGGCCTGGACGGCGGCGGTCACCAGGGCGAACCGCAGCGGCGCCCACACCAGCCCGGGAACCGGCAGTCCGGGAGGTGGCGGCACGCGGTAGACGCTGCCCGACAACAGGTCCCGGACCGTCGCGTTGTCCTCCAGCACCTCGGCGACCACCCGGTCGAAGTAGGCGTGGAACTCCTCCAGCGTCGCCGGCAGGTCCTCCTCGCGCAGGCCGAACCGCCGGCCGACGTGGCGCCACTCGCCGTAGAAGCGGCCGGTCTCCTCGGCCGAGAGCGGATCGCCGCCGAGGCGTTGCATCGTCAGCACGGCCTCGAACAGCGTCAGGTGCACCCACGCCCTGGACGAGGTGTCGCCCGCGTCGAACGCCCGGCCGTAGCCGTCCTGGCCCTGCATCCTGCGGTGCAACCGTTCCAGGCGCGCGAGTTCACGGCGCTGCTCGGACGCACTGCCGTAGACGTACGTGTGCAGGCTTTCGATCGTGCGGAGCAGTCGCCGCCACGGTCGCGCGTTGTAGACGGAGAACTCGGCGACCGCGGCGCCCACGGCGGGGTGCGCGGACTGCAACACCAGCGACCGGTGCATCACCAGCAGGTACCGCCACTGCCCGAGGTGCTCCCACGTGCTCGTCCCCGGACCCAGCGCCACTTCGACCGTCATCGTTCCGAAGCTAGTCACGAGGCCGGGACCGGAGAACGACATTCACCTCATGCGGTAACAAGATCCACCCGCTTGGCCGCGCGGGCGGACGCGCGCCATCACGCCTGCCCCGACACGGGGAAGTGCGAGGAGAGCGCTCTCACAACCCTGCCGCCGAACGGTACGACCAGACGCCGCGACTGTCAAAGAACCGGTCTTGACACCTCGCGCGGCCGGGCGGGACGCTGTTTGGGAGAGCGCTCTCCAAGCCGGTTTCCCCACTCGGCAGGAGGACACAGGTGTCCCGAAAACTCAGCGCGTTGGCGATGACGGCTGCCCTGGTGGCAGCGGTGGTGGTGACCCAGTCGGCCCAGGCCGACGACCTGGTCACGCACCACGAGTTCCAGGCGAACTGCTCGGTCACGACCCACCTCCCGGACGACCCGATCGTCTTCCCGGGACTTCCGGGCGCGTCGCACATGCACACGTTCCTCGGCAACCCGTCGACGAACGCCCGCAGCACCAACGACTCCCTCAAGGGGGCGCAGACCAACTGCAGGACGCCGGACGACAAGTCCGCGTACTGGTTCCCCTCGGTCTACAACGGCGACCAGATCGTGCCGCCGAACTTCCCGCAGGTCATCTACTACAAGTCCGGCATCCTGCGGTACCAGGACGTGGTGCCGTTCCCGCCCGGCATCCGGTTCGTGGTCGGCAGCCCGACGGCGACGCAGGAGCAGTTCCGCACCGCGCCCGGCGCGGTCGAGGGCTGGGAGTGCGGCGACAGCTTCCACAACTACGACTTCCCGGCGTACTGCCCGCCCGGCACCCAGCTCAACGTCCGCTACCAGGCGCCGAGCTGCTGGAACGGCCGTGACCTCGACTCGGCGGACCACAAGTCGCACATGGCCTACCCGGACCGCGCGACGCTCGTGTGCCCGCCGAGCCACCCCGTGGCGGTGCCGATGATCGAGTTCAAGATGGCGTTCCCGGTGTCCGGGGACATGTCGCGGGTCCGGTTGTCGAGCGGCCGCGGCTACACCTGGCACTACGACTTCATGAACGCCTGGGACGCACCCACCCAGGCCGCCCTGGTCCGGCACTGCATCAACGGCGGGCTGCAGTGCGACCCACGCGGCTACGACCTCTACAAGCCCCACCGGGGTGCCGCACTCGGACCGGACTACCGGTTGCCGCGGTGAGGTTCCTCGCCTCATGCACCCCAGGGCGGCGCGTGCCCTGGGGTGTTTCCGCCTTGCTGCTGCTCGCGGGGTGTGCCGCGCCCGCTCCCCCGCCCGCGCCGCAGGCCTCGCCGTTCAACGCGACCGACACGGCGTGGGTCCAGCTGATGATCCCGATGAACGAGCAGCTGCTGCCCGCGCTCGACGTGGCCCCGGCCCCGCTGGCGGAGTTCGCCCGCGAGCTCAGGGCGTCGCACGAGACCGAGCTCGTCCACTTGCGACAGCTGCGCGACCGCGCGGGGTTGCCGGACACCAACGTGCACGCCGGCCACCAGATGCCGGGCCTGGTGTCGGCGGCCGACCTGCTGGCCATCCGGACGGACCCCTCGTCGCTCGCGAAGAAGCTGCACGAGCACCTGGACCAGACGGCCAAGCTCGCGCGGAGCGAGCTCGAGAACGGAACGGACGCCGCGACCAAGGAGTTCGCGGCGTCCGTCGAGTCATCCCGCAGGGATCAGCTCACGCGGCTCGGTCAGGGGTAGTTCACGACGTACCGGACCTGGTTCGCCAGGTCCGCCTGACCGCCCGTGCCGTTGATGACGTTGGCGATCGTGCCCACGCCACCGAGCGAGACCGCCACGAGGTGCGTGAACCGGACTCCCGACCGGTTCGGCGCCTCGAAGGCGTTGTCGGTGACCACGCTCGGGTTCGCCTGGTTGAAGCAGTACACGCCGACACCGAACGCCTGGTGCGTGGTCACGTTGTCCGACACCTTGTACCCGGCCCAGCCGCGCTTGGTGCCGTTCATCCACGCGGCCTGGTTCGGCGGGTCGTACGGCAGCTCGTTCTGGTACAGGTAGACGCGGCCGCCGTTGCCGTTCCAGATCAGGTTGTGCTGCTGGTAGTGCTCGACGAACAACCCGTACGCGATCACGTCGTCGCCGTTGACGATCACGCCGTTCTGGCCGGGGTTCGCGGTCCAGCTGACGCCCTCGCCGTGGTCGGCGCGCCACACCCAGGTGTGGTCGATGATGGTGTTGCGGCTGTTCACCCGCATGCTGACGGTGGCCTTGCCGGCCTGCGACCCGCCGACGCGCAGGTACACGTCGTGCAGCGACGTCGGGTTCGCCGCGTGCGAGACCGCACCGGAGTCACCGACCTCCAGCAGCACCGGGGAGTTCTGCACGCCCGCGTCGACCAGGAACCCGGCGAGGCGCACACCGTCCACATCGGACGTCGTCAGCGCGGCCCTGCCCGTGGCCGGCGTCAGGGTCGCGAGGCCGAGGCCCAGCACGACGGTGTTCGGGCGGGTGACCCGGATCGTGTCGTCGAGCTGGTGGATGCCCGGCGTGAGCAGGAGGTGCTTGCCCTGCTGGAGAGCCGCGTTGATCGTCGCCGCCGGCGTGCCGGGCTTGACGATGAAGAAGTCCGCGAGCGACACCGAGGTGCCCGGGTTGCCGTTCTCCCAGCTCGTGCCACGCGAGTTCTGCCGCAGCGCGGGCAGGAAGACCCGGTACTCACCGGAGCTCGTGAAGTACAGGTAGGGCTTCTCGCGCGTCACCGGGGAGGTGTCGACGGTGGTGTGCGACGGGTTCGGGAAGTTGTTGGGCGGGGCGCCCTGGGTGCCCGCGAACACCATGTTCCAGACCGAGCCCGACCAGCCGCCCGCGAGGTTGCTGTTGCGGGTGAGGAACTGCTGCTGCGAACCGGAGACGACCACGCCGTCGATCTTGCTGTCGACGATCAGGCCACCGCTGGCCCAGCCGTCGTAGCCGTTCCACAGGTGCTGCTGTCCGCGCAGGTGCATCCGCCGGTACGCGGTGGCCTGCGAGACGGCCCAGCGCTCGATCTGGTTGGGAGGCAACGTGACCGAGAGGTTCTCGGTGCCGCGCCAGAAGTTCTGGGTGGCGTTGCCGAGGTTGTTGGGGTCGTTGCCCTGCTGCAGCCAGTCGGCCTCGACCCTGATGTGGCCGTTGATGTTCACGTCGTCCGGCATCAGACCCAGACCGACGATCTGGGTGTAGAAGCGCAGGTTGACGTCGGCGTTGTAGGTACCGGGCTTGAACAGCACCGCGTGCCGCTGCGGCCCGAACTGGTTCGTCTTCATCTGCGCGGCGATGGTGTCGAGGCGCGACTGCATCTCCGCCTGCGACGAACCGGGGCCGTAGACGTGCACGTTCGGACCGAAGTCCGGGTTGCGCGGATCGGTCGGCGTGACACCGGGGACGTCCGGGGTGCCGGTGTAGACGCCCAGCTCCCACAACGAGTAACCGTAGCCGGTGCCGCGCTGGGTGCCGAGCACGCGCAGGTAGCGGCCCGACCCGCTGACGTCGAGCGACTGGGTGCCGCCCGTGCCCGTGGTCGTCGAGTAGACGTCGCGCCACGAGTTGGCGGCCGCCGTGTCGGACACCTGGACCTGGAACGCCTTGCCGTACGCGCCCTCCCAGTTCAGGGCGACGCGGCAGACCTGTTGCGTGGAACCGAGATCGACCTGGATCCACTGCGGGTCCGAGAACTGCGACGACCAGCGCGTGCCGGTGTTGCCGTCGACGGCGGCCGACGCGGGCGTGCCGCCGTTCTCCGTCGAGGACGCGGTGGCGGTCTTGCCGAGAGCGACGTTGGTGGTGCCGCAGGCGGCGGCACCGGCCTGCGAGGTGGCGCTGACTGTCGTGACCAGACACAGGGCGGCAGCGGCGAACGCGGCGGCCCTGGACAGGGGTGAGCCCATGATCCTGCCTGACGGGGGAAGGGCGGAAAGCCTTGGACAGGGGCGTGAGAGCGCTCTCCCAAGGGACGTTAACGCCGCGTGTCGGGCAGGTCAATCAGGCGGAGGCCCTCACGACGAGTTCCGGTTCGAAGATGACGGATTTCGGCCGTTGTCCCGGTTTTTCCAGGTCCGAGAGCAACATCTCGGCCATCTGCGCCGCCATCCGCTCGACCGGCTGGCGGATCGTGGTGAGCTGCGGCCGGCAGGACAGCGCGGGCGCGCTGTCGTCGAACCCGACCACGGCGACGTCCTCCGGCACGCGCAGGCCGTGCTCCAGCAGCACGTCCACGGCTGCCTGGGCCATCAGGTCGTTCGCGGCGAACACCGCGTCGAGGTCCGGGGTGTCGGCGAGCAGCCGGTGCATCGCCGCCGCGCCGCTCTCGGCGGTGAACCCGCCCTCGACGGTCGGGACGAACGGGAAACCGTGCCGTGCCATGGCGTCGCGGAACCCCGCGTGCCGGTCCTGGCTCGCGAGCACGTCCATCGGGCCGGAGATCGTGGCGATGTTGTACCGCCCGGACGCCACCAGGTGGTCGGCGGCGATGCGGCCGCCCGCGCGGTGGTCCATGTCGACGTAGCTGATCGGCATCGGGCTGCCGGGGCGGGCGTAGAGCACCGCCGGGACACCGGCCTCGACCAGCCTGCCGGGCAACGGCTCGGCGGCGTGCGTGGTCACCAGCAGCGCGCCGTCGGCGCTGCCCTGGCGGAGGAACTCGACGACCTCGGTGCGCGCGGAGTCGGTGTCGGCGAGCATCAGCACCGGGTGGACGCTGTGGCCGCGCAGGAAGTCGACCACGCCCGCCGTCACGCGGCCGAAGAACGGGTCGGTGAAGACGTCCGACCCGCCCCCGGCGCCGGAGATCACCAGCGCCACCGTGCCGGTGCGCCGGGTGACGAGAGACCGGGCCACGCGGTTGGGCGTGTACCCGGTCTGCTCGATCGCGTTGCGCACGGTCTCCTGGATGTCCGGATCGACGTTCCGCGTGCCGTTGACGACACGCGAGACCGTCGCGCGAGACACTCCCGCGACCCTGGCGACGTCCTCCAGCGTGGGCGCAACCTTGCTCATGCTGACGGTTGTACCACGCCGGAGAGCGTTCTCCCGTGATCAGGAGGTGACGACCACGTCCTTGATCGCACCTCGCCAGTAGTCGACGTTCTGCCCGTTGTACTTCGCGCGTCCGACGGTGAACGCGCCGGTGCTCAGCGTGGCCGGCCCGGCGGTGGCGGTGGCCACCAGCGCGCCGTCGACGTAGAGCCTGATCTCGGTGCCCTTGCGCTCTCCCTTGAGCTCGTACCAGCGGCCGATCTCCGGCGTGACCTCGAACCGGGCGCGGTTGCCGCCCGGCGTGCTGAACGCGAACGCGCCCTGGCCGTACTGCAGGTAGAAGGGGTTCTCCGCCTGCCGGCCGTCCTGGCTCACCGCCGTGGCGTAGTTGCCGGGCAGCTCGTCGAGCCGGACCTTCGCGGACACGGTGTAGTCCTTGGTCGTGTCGACCACCGGGCCGTAGGTGTCGGCCGAGCCGCCGCGGAACTCCAGCGCGCCGTCCTTCCAGGTGGCGCCGGTCGGGCTGAGCGTGAGCGGGTTCTTGCCCGTCGAGTCCTTGGCGGTCGTGCCCTTGGTCTCGTTCAGCTTCCAGTCGCCGCTGCCCGCGTACGGGTACGGCTTGCCCGCGTTGGCACCGGCCTCGATGACGCGCCGGTTGATCTCGCGGACGGGACCGGGGTCGACCTTGATGCGCTTGCGGTCGTAGGTCCAGAGGCCGTTGAGCTCGCCTTCGAGGTCGGTCACCTGCGTGTAGACCGACGCGGACATCTCCTGGCGCGCCTGGCCCAGGTAGAAGGTGCGGGTGTTGTCGACGTACTTCGCCGTCAGCGCCGCCTTGTCCGCTACGCCGCTGTAGATCGCGATCGGCGCACCGGGCCACTGGTGGCCGGGCGTGCGCAGCGTGAAGCCGCCGTGCTCACCGTCCATCACGACGCGCTTGCCGTCCGGGCGGGCCGGGTCGGTGTTGTTGTAGTCGTGGTGGTCGATGACGTCGCCCTTGCCGCTGTCGCCCTTGGAGGCGCAGCAGTTCACGCCGCTGTGGGCGCTGACGATCCGGCTCGGGTCGAGCGCCTTGACCTCGTCGGTGATCTGCCCGGTGACGGTCTTGTCCCACTCGCCCCAGCCCTCGTTGAACACGATCCAGGCGTAGATGGACGGGTAGTTCTGGAGCTGGTGCATCAGCTCCTTGCCCTCCTTGACGAACCGCTCCTGCGAGAGCGGGTTGTTGCCGTCCTCGAGGGCCACGAAGTCCTGCCACACCAGCAGTCCGAGCCGGTCCGCGTGGTAGTACCAGCGGGCGGGTTCGGCCTTGATGTGCTTGCGGACCGAGTTGAAGCCGAGGTCCTTCTGCGCCTGCAGGTCGAAGACCAGCGCCTCGTCGCTCGGCGCCGTGTTCAGGCCGTCCGGGTAGAAGCCCTGGTCGAGCTGCATCAGGTTGAAGATCGGCTGGCCGTTGAGCGTGAGCTTCGGGGTGCCGCCGACGTTCGCGATGCCGGTGGAGCGCATGCCGAAGTAGCTCTTGACCTTGTCCTTGCCGAGCGTGATGTCGAGCTTGTAGAGGTACGGGTCGTCCGGCGTCCACAGGTGCGCGTTCGGCACCGGCAGCACGAGGTCGGAGTTCGCCGCGCCGGTGACCGTGCCGACCTGCTTGCCCTTGGCGTCGCGGGCGACCGCGGTGACGGTGGCGTTGCCCGCGGACTTGACGTTCACCTTGAGCGAGCCGGTGGTGAGATCGGGGGTCGTCTTGATCTCGTCGATCCCCTTGTCCGCCACGGGCTCCAGCCACACGGTCTGCCAGATGCCCGACGACGGCGTGTAGAAGATGCCGCTGGGGTTGGGCGACTGCTTGCCCTTGGGCTGGTTCGGGCCGGTCGTGTCGGTGACCGCGACGACGATCTCCTGCTCACCACCGCGCTTCAGCGCGTCCGTGATGTCCGCGCTGAACGCCGTGTAGCCGCCGGTGTGCTCGGTGACGAGCTTGCCGTTGACCCAGACCTTCGCCTGGTAGTCGACGGCGCCGAAGTTCAGCTTGAGCCGCTGGCCGGAGCCGATCTTCCAGTCGTGCGGGACGTTCACCGTGCGGCGGTAGAACATGTGGTCCTCGTGCCGTTCGAGTCCGGAGAGCTGCGACTCGATCGGGTAAGGCACGATGACCTTCTCGCGCAGCTTCTTGCCGAACTGCGGCTGCTCGCCGGCCTTGGCGGCGGCGAACTCCCACGGGCCGTTGAGGTTCAGCCACTTGTCCCGCTCCAGCTGCGGCCTCGGGTACTCCGGCAGCGGGTTGCGCGGGTCGACCTTCTCGCCCCACGGCGTCTTGAGCCGCTCGGTGGAGACGTTGCCGGTCGTGCGGGCGGTCTTCTCGACCTTCTGGCCGTCGACCGCGAGCGCGCCCGCGCCGTCGTAGTACATCCGGACCCGCTGGCCCTTCAGCACCCGCTCACCCAGCCGGATCGTCGCCTTGTTCCGGTTCGTCGTGATCAGCGAGATCGGGAACGGGGTGGCGTCGACCTCGATGCGCAGGTGGTCCTTGAGGTCGTTGGTGCCGGTGACGCGGCCGCCGAAGTCGGCGGTGAGGGTGCGGCCGTCCCTGGAGACCTCCGCCGTGCGCGGCACGACCTCGAAGTCGGCCGGCGGCGTGAACGCCGACGTCGGCACAAGCTGCTTCGGCGTGGTCGCGCTCGACCAGCGCAGGAACATGTTGGCGCCGCCGACGTCCTGGAACATCTCGAGCTTGAAGTCGTACTGGCGCCCGGCGGTGAGCGTCACCGGGGCGCTGTTCTGCTCGCGGTCCCAGTCGCCGACCCAGTGGTCGATCACCGGCTGGCCGTCGATCAGCAGCCGGAAGCCGTTGTCGCCGATCGCGTGGAACGTGTAGTCGCCGGTCTGCGGCACCGCGATCTGCCCGGTCCACCGCGCGGTCGTGTGTTCGGTGCGCCCGTTGAGGAACGCGAACACACCGGTCAGGTCGCCCTGGTTGATGTCGGCGTCCAGCACGGTGCCGCCCAGGGTCGCGAAGTCCCGCGCGCCCGGTGCCGACATGCTGAAGTACTCGCCCTTCAGGCCGTGCACGGGCTCGGCGGCGCTGGCGGCCTGCGTGCCGGGGGCTATGCCCAGTGCCAGCAGCAGCGCGACGAGTACGGGGGCGGTTTTCTTCATCGGCGAAGATCCCCTTCGTTTTTACAACGTTGTAAGAGCGCTCCCCCACATCAACGCACAAGAATCAACGCGAGGGCTACGGCCGTTCGGAGGTATCGGCCATGTCAAACCGGACAAGTTTCCGGGACGACCCCGGTCGTTTGGAGCGACCGATGAGTTCGGCGCACCGCGTTGGTCCACCTGCGGCAGGACGTTCGACGGAAGGATGACGCCATGCGGAAACTGGTCTACGGCATGAACGTGAGCGCGGACGGCTACATCGCCACGGCCGACGGCGACCTCGGCTGGGGCTCGTCGAGCGACGAGCTGTTCGAGTGGTGGCTCGAACGGGAGCAGGCGGTCGAGCTGTTCCTGTACGGGCGCCGGCTGTGGGAGGCGATGAGCTCGCACTGGCCCACGGGCGACCAGCTGCCGGACGCCACCGCGGCGCAGAAGGCGTTCGCGCGGAACTGGCGGGACACGCCGAAGGTGGTGTTCTCCTCGACGGTCGGCGAGGTCGACTGGAACACCCGCGTGGTGCGCGGTGACGCGGTCGCCGAGATCACCCGGCTCAAGGCCGGGGAAGGCGGGCCGATGAGGGTGGGCGGCGCGACGCTCGCCGCGGCGGCCATGAGGGCCGGGCTGGTCGACGAGTACGAGGTCGTGACCCACCCGGCCGTGCTGGGCGGCGGCGCGCCGTTCTTCCCGGCGCTCGACGGCGTGCTGGGGCTGACCCTGGTGCAGACGCGGGAGTTCCCGGGCGGGGTCGTGATGACGAGGTACGAGCGGCGCTGAGCCGCTCAGCCCCCGGCGAGCCGGAGGTCCTCGGTCACCCGCAGCCCGGCGCCGGTCCACTCGACGGCGCGCAGGTCGGGGACGACGACGGGCGCGGCGGTGTGCAGTGCCTTCTCCCCCACGCCGATCACGCCGGCGGGCTCGGCGGCGAGCCCCGCCGCGACCCCGTTGCCGCTGTCCTCGAAGACCACGCACTCGCCGATCGGCAGCCCGAGCTTGCCCGCCGCGAGCAGGTACCCCTCGGGGTCGGGCTTGCCCCGCGACACGTCGCGGCCGTTGATCACCACCTGCGGCTCCGGCATGCCCGCGGCGGCCAGGCGCGCGACGAGCAGGTCCGGCGGGGCGGACGTGACCAGCGCCCAGTTGCCCGGAAGCGACTCCAGCAGCTCCCGGGCACCGGGGATGGGCTCGGTCGCGTCCGCGTCGGCGATCTCGATGTCGTCGATGCGCCGCAACGCCTCATCGTGCACGGCGTCGGGCACGTGCAGCCGCACGGTGTCCGTGGCGCGCCGGCCGTGCAGGCCCTTCATGACCTCCGCGGGGTCGACGCCGTACTCGTGCGCCCACTGCGTCCAGGCGCGTTCGGCGGCCACGGTCGAGTCGACCAGCACCCCGTCCATGTCGAACAGCACACCTCGGCAGGACAGGTTCATCGTGTTCCTCACTGCAGCGGGATCTCCAGGCTCACCGTGCCGCGCAGGTCGAGCCACGCGCGGTCGCGGCCGCGCACCAACCTCAGCACGACCTCCTCGCAGTGCGGGCAGCGGGCCACCACTCCGGGGGCGTCGCGGTAGACGCGCAGGCTCGCCACCGCGCCGCGGTAGCCGCAGCCGGAGCACTGCCCGGTCGCCGCCGTCAGGTCGACCGCGAAGATCTCCCGCAGGTCGCCCGCCAGCGCGTTGCCGTCCACGTGGGTCATCGGTGCTCTCCTAGTCAGCCGAAGCGTTCCGTGCGGACGCGGCGGGGGTCGTGGCCCAGTGCCACGAGGATGTCGGACACCGTCTCGACGAACCCGGTCGGCCCGCACACGAACACGTTCGGGGCGAAGTCGGCGGGCCAGGCGTGGGTGTTGATCGTGGCGAGGCCCAGGCGCTTCGGTTCGGGCGCGCCGTCCGGGGCCTCGCGCGTGTGCACCAGGTGGACGTCGAGCCCGCCGTCCTCGCGCGCACGCCGGCGGAGCTCGTCGGCGTAGTAGACGTCCCCGGGTGTGCGCACCGAGTAGATCAGCCGGAACGGCACCTTGCTGCCCTGCGCGGCGCGCGTGCGGATCATCGCCATCAACGGCGCGATGCCCGAACCTCCGGCGACGAGTGTCACCGGCGCCGGGTCGGTCGCGCGCCACACGAACCAGCCGCCGACCGGTCCGCGCAGCTCGACCTGCTGGCCGGGCTCGAGCACGTCGCATAGGTACGGCGACACCTCGCCGTCCTCGACGCGCTGCACGCTGAGCTCGACCCGGTCCCCGTCCGGTGCGGAGGAGATCGAGTAGCTGCGCTGCACCGAGTAGCCGTCCTCGGCGGTCAGCCGCACGTCGACGTGCTGGCCGGGCAGGTGGCCGGGCCAGCCGGGCACGTCGAAGACGAGGCCGCGCGCGCTCTTGGTGATGTCGGTGGCCTCGGCCAGGTCGGCCACCCGCCAGGTCAGTCGCCCTGGTACCGCTGCTCGCGCCATGGGTCTCCGTAGTCGTGGTAGCCCGCGCTTTCCCAGAAGCCGGGTTCGTCCTCGAGCAGCAACTGGATCCCGCGGACCCACTTCGCCGACTTCCAGAAGTACAGGTGCGGCACCAGCAACCGCGCCGGGCCGCCGTGCTCGGGCGTGAGCTCGTCGCCGTCGTAGCGGTACGCCACCCACGCCTGGCCGTCGACCAGGTCCTCGAGCGGCAGGTTCGTGGTGTACCCGCCGTAGGACTGGACGAGCGCGTAGTCGGCCGCCGTCTCGACGTCCTCCAGCAGCACGTCGAGCGACACGCCCTTCCAGCGCGTGCCGAGCTTGGACCACTTGGTGACGCAGTGGATGTCCGTGGTGATCTTCTCCGCGGGCAGCTCCATCAACTGCTGCCACGACCAGTCGTAGCGCTGACCGGCCTCGGTGTTGATCGTGAACTGCCACCGGTCGGTGGTCACCCGCGGCGTCGGCCCCGCCGTGAGCACCGGGAAGTCCTCCGCCAGGTACTGGCCGGGCGGCAACTGCACGTCCGGTGACTGGCGCCGCCCGGTGAAACCGGGAGAGACGATTGGCATCGTTTCAGTAGACGACAGCGGCGCGCCGAACGCCACTGCTGATCACGGAGGTCACATTGGACGTCTTGGTCGAGCACACCGGTGCCGTGACGATCATCCGGATGAACCGCCCGGACCGCCGCAACGCGGTCGACGGCCCGATGGCGGCCGCACTGCGCGACGCCTTCCTCGCGTTCGAGGAGGACCCCGCGCAGCGCGTGGCCGTGCTCTGCGGTTCGGGCGGAACGTTCTGCGCCGGCGCGGACCTGACGTCCGTCGGGGATCCCGCGCGCCGCAACCCGCTGGACCCCGCGGGCAGCGGGCCGATGGGTCCGACGCGGCTGGAGCTGAGCAAACCGGTGATCGCCGCCGTCAGCGGGTACGCGGTGGCGGGCGGGCTGGAGCTCGCGCTGCTGGCCGACCTGCGGGTGGTGGAGAGCGACGCGGTGTTCGGGGTGTTCTGCCGGCGGTGGGGCGTGCCGCTGATCGACGGCGGGACCGTGCGGCTGCCTCGCGTCGTCGGCTTGGGGCGGGCGCTTGACCTGATCCTGACCGGGCGGCCGGTGGCGGCGGACGAGGCGTTGGCGATGGGACTCGCGAACCGGGTGGTGGAGCCGGGGACGGCCGTGGAGGTCGCGGTGGAGCTGGCCGCGCGGATCGCGGAGTTCCCGTTCGCGTGCGTGCTGGCGGACCGGGCTTCGGTGTACGGCGGGCTGGACCTGCCGGTGGCGGAGGCGTTGCGGGCGGAAGGGGTGGCGGGGGTGCCGGTGGTGATGGCGGAGGGGGTGGCCGGGGCGGCTCGGTTCGCCGGTGGGGCCGGGCGGCACGGCGAGTTCGGTCGCTGAGCGGGCCGGGAGGCACGGCGAGTTCGGTCGCTGAGCGGGCCGCACCGCCCGTGCCGGCTCGGTACCGCACTCCGTGCTGCCACGGATCCGCCGCGCGCCCGGTGCGCCGAGACTCGGTGCACCAACCCAGGAGGCCACCATGTACGCGCAGCTCACCTACTTCGACGGGCCCCGCGGCCCGGAACAGCTCGCCGCCGCGGACTTCGCGGCCAGGGAGCGGATCACGCCCGCGGCCCTGTCCGTGCCGGGCAACATCCGGACCTACGTGCTGCGCCGCGCGGACGGGTCGGAGGTCGTGCTGTCGATCGCCGAGTCCGAGCAGGTGCTGATCGACACCCAGAAGGCGATCACGAGCACCCGGCTGCTGCCCGGCGAGGACGCGGCGCTGCTGCCGGGCGCGGACCGCGTCGAGATCTACCCTGTGCTGCAGGTCTTCGAGTACGAGCAGGCGCGGTCGTGACCGCCGTCCGCACGCTCGCCGCCGGCACGTGGCGAGCCGACGTGAGCCGCAGCACGGCGTCGTTCCAGGTCGGCAACCTCGGCCGCAAGGCGCACGGCACGGTGCCCGTCACCGCGGGCACCGTCGAGGTCGGACCGGACGGCGCGCTGCTCGCCGTGCACGGGACCCTCGACCTCGGCGCCATCGACACCGGTGTCGCCAAGCGCGATCAGGACCTGCGCAAACCCGGTCTGCTCGACCTCGACCGGCACCCCGCGATGACGTTCACCGCGACGTCCGCGCGCACCACCGGCGGCGGCTGGCACGTCACCGGCACGCTGTCCGCACGCGGTACCGAGACCGTGCTCGACGGCACGGCAGAACTGTCCTCATTGGACGGCCGCGAGGCCGTGCTCACCGCGACCACCCGGCTCGACCGCCGGACTCTCGGCATCCGCGCGCCGCGCTTCCTGATCGGCCGGTACGTGGACGTCACGGTCACCGCGGTGCTCACTCAGTCCGCGTGAAGCACGAAGAACAGGAAGTTCGGCGCGCCCTCGTAGTGCGCGAACTCGTCGGGGAACAGGTCGCGCGCCTCCGGCAGCGGCTGCGGCTCGCTGATCCGCGCGAGCCGGAACCCGGCGGCGGTGAACGCGTCGGTCATCGCGTGCAGCGACCGGTGCCAGAAGGTCAACTCGACCACCCCGTCGCCCACCGGCCACGCCGCCTCCTGCGCCCAGGTGGTGAAGTGGTCCGGCCGGCGACCGGCGACGAGCTCGTCGCTGTACCCGGCGGCGGGGTGGTTGACCGACGCGATCAGCCTGCCGCCGGGCCGCAGCACGCGCCGCAGCTCGGCCAGGGCCGGTCCCCAGTCCCGCAGGTAGTGCAGCACCAGCGACGCGATCACGTCGTCGAACCCGCCGTCGGGGAACGGCAGCGGCCCGGCCAGGTCGGCCACCCGCACGTCGGCGTCCGCACCGAGGCGCAGCCGGGCCTGCCGCACCATCCCGGCGCCGACGTCGAACCCGCTGACGACCGCACCCCGGTCCCGCAACGCGGCGAACAACGGCCCGGCCCCGCACCCCGCGTCCAGGACCCGCCGCCCGGTCACGTCCCCGGCCAGTGCCAGCGTCGCCGGGCGCTCGTAGTACGCGTTCGCGTAGCTGCGGTCGTTGTCGGCCGCGTACGCCTCGGCCACGACGTCGTAAGCGCTCACTCGACCTCCAGCACGAAGAACAGGAAGCTCGGCGCGGTCGCGAGCAGGTGGTAGTCGTCCGGGAACAGCTCGCGGGCCTCCGGCGCGGGAGGCGGTTCGCTGATCCGGGAGATCCGGAACCCGGCGGCGGTGAACGCGTCGGTCATGGCGTGCAGCGGCCGGTTCCAGAAGGTCACCTTCACCACCTGGTCGCCGACGGGCCATTCGGCGGCCTCCGCCCAGGTCGCGAAGTAGTCGGGTCTGCGGCCCTGCAGGCGGGCGATGCAGTAGTCGGCGACGGGGTGGTTGACGGACGCGATGAGGCGACCGCCGGGCCGCAGCACGCGCCGCAGCTCACCGAGCGCGGGTCCCCAGTCCTCCAGGTAGTGCAGCACCAGCGACGCCACCACGTCGTCGAACTCGGCATCGCCGTACGGCAGCGGATCGGCCAGGTCCGCGACCCGCAGATCGGCGTCCGGGCCGAGCCGCAGCCGCGCCCGTTCCACCATGCCCGCGCTCACGTCGAAGCCGCTGACCACCGCGCCCCGCTCCCGCAACGCCGCGAACAACGGCCCGGCGCCGCACCCGGCGTCGAGCACCCGCCGTCCGGCCACGTCCCCGGCCAGCCCCAACGTCGCCGGACGCTCGTAGTAGGCGTTCAGCAGGCTGTTCTGGTTCTCGAGGTCGTAGGCCTCTGCCACGGAGTCGTAGTCGCTCATGCACTCGATCTTGCCCGAGCCACCCGGTCACCGTCCGAAACCAGGGCACCACGGGAAACCGCCCACCTGTTGTACCGGTCTTTTACGCGTGCGGAACCGGGACGTCCCGCGTTCTCGCTGGCCAGCGGACATGACTCGATCCCGAAGCGATGACATCGATGTCTTCGCTGTCAATTCCTGTCTCGCTTGTCTTATTGACCAGTGCGGTAACGGCACCGAAGCTTCCTGGCAACGTTGTCAGGACAGGGATCGGAGCTCGCAATGGCGCAGGACTTCGGCAGCGGCATCTCGCGGAGACAGGCACTGACCATGGGCGGCGGGCTGCTCGCCGGCTTCGGCGTGACCAGTCTGCTGCCGGGGACCGCGACGGCCGCACCGGAGGCAGCCGCCAGGCAGGAGAAGGCTGTGGACCTCGCGCTGTTCCGCCCGGTGTCGGTGTCCTCGACGGACTACGCCGCCACCCCGGCGAAGTTCGCGGTGGACGGTCTCGCGCAGGTCGGCGTGCAGGGGTCGGGCTGGCGTGCCGGGCAGGGCGACAGCCAGTGGCTGATCGTCGACCTGCAGGGCCGCTGCGAGGTCTCCTCGATCGTGCTGACGTTCGAGGCGAAGCCGGGTGACCCGGCGTTCGACGCCAACGCCTCGCGGGCGGAGACCTTGGGCACCGAGATCCTGTCGAGCTACGCGGTGGCGTTCGACCTCGACGTGTCCGACGACGGCCGGACGTGGCGGACGGTCCACCACAGCGAGTCCGGTGCCGGCGGCCAGGTCACCGTCCCGTTCACCCCGGTCGTGAAGGCGCGCTGGGTCCGGTTCTCCTCGACCCGCAGGTCCACGACGAACCCGTTGGGGCTCAACGGTCTCCAGGTCTACGGCACCACCAGGGACAACCGTCCGGCGGTGCAGGGCTGGACGAACTGGCCGGTGCGCACCCACGAGAGCCCGGCGCTGACCGTGGCGCCCGACGGCTCCGTGCCGCTCGAGTCCGGCTGGGTGCTGACCATGCAGGACTTCGCGCCCGCCAAGGACGGCGCGGCGTTGTCGTCCCCGAACGTCGACACCCGCGGCTGGGTGCCCGCGACCGTGCCCGGCACCGTGCTCGCGTCGCTGGTCGAGCAGGGCCACCTGCCGGACCCGGTGTACGGCATGAACAACCTGGAGATCCCGGAGGCCCTCTCGCGGCACGTGTGGTGGTACCGCCGCACGTTCGGCCTGCCTTCCGGCCTGAACACCGGTGCGGGCAGGCACGTCTGGCTGGAGTTCGACGGCATCAACCACGAGGCCGAGTTCTGGCTCAACGGAGCCAGGATCGGCGCGATCAGCAACCCGTTCGGCCGGGCCGTGATCGACGTGACGACGGCGCTGCGGCGGTCCGGCGACCAGAACCTGGCCGTGCGGATCGCGCCGATGCCGTTCCCCGGCAGCCCCGGCGACAAGGGACCGCGCGGTGAGGCGTGGGTCGGCGCGAACAGCACGATGTTCAAGAACTCCCCCACCTACCTCGCCGTGTCGGGCTGGGACTGGATGCCCGCGGTCCGCGACCGCGCGTCCGGCATCTGGAACCACGTCCGGCTGCGCTCGACCGGTGCCGTGGTCGTCGGCGACCCGCGCATCGACACGAAGCTGACCGACGCCACCACCGCCGAGGTCACGTTCACCGTGCCGGTCCGCAACGTCGAGGCGAGCGCGAAGACCGTCACCGTCACCGCCGAGTTCGACGGCGTCAAGATCACGAGCACGGTCACCGTGCCGGCGAACTCCGCGGCCGACGCGGTCTTCTCGCCGGCCACGCACCCGCAGACGCGCATCAAGAACCCGAAGCTGTGGTGGCCCAACGGGTACGGCGACCCGGTCCTGCACGACCTCACGCTGACGGCCACCGTCGGCGGCGCGGTCAGCGACCGCAAGAAGCTCAAGTTCGGCATCCGGCAGGTCACCTACAAGTACGACCTGCCGATCACCATCGTCGACGGCGCCGCCGACCAGACCGTCGACTTCCCGGCGCAGCAGGCCCGGTACGTCCGGATGCAGGGCGGCCGGCGCGCCACCAGCTGGGGCTTCTCGGTCTTCACGATGTCCGTGCTGGACAGCAGGTCCCCGGACACCGACCTCGCGCGCGGCAAGACCGCCACCGCGTCGTCGAGCGCCGACTGGACCTCGCCCGGCGCCGTGACCGACGGCGACCCGAAGTCCCGCTGGACCTCGAACTACAACGACAACGAGTGGGTGCAGGTCGACCTGGGCGCCACCACCTCGTTCGACCGCGTGACAATGCGCTGGGAGACGGCCTACGCCGCGACGTTCAAGATCCAGGTCTCGCAGGACGGCGACACCTGGACCGACGTGGTGGCGCAGGACAACTCCCCCAAGCCGCTCGTCATCTTCGTCAACAACGTGCGGATCTTCGCCCGCGGCGGCAGCTGGGGCTGGGACGAGCTGTTGCGCCGCATGCCCGGCTCGCGCGCGGACGCGGCCGTCGCGCTGCACCGCGACATGAACTTCACGGTGATCCGCAACTGGGTCGGCTCGTCGTACCGCGAGGAGCTGTTCGAGGCCTGCGACAAGTACGGCATCCTGCTGTGGAACGAGTTCTGGCTCGGCTGGTCGTCCGACCCCGCGAACCACGAGCAGTTCTTCGCGCAGGCGAAGGACACCGTGCTGCGCTACCGCTCGCACGCCTGCTGCGTCGTGTGGTTCGGCTGCAACGAGGGCAGCCCGCCCTACGCCGTCGACAAGGTGCTGCGCGAGATCGTGCACACCAACACCGACCTGATGTACCAGCCGAACTCGGCGAGCGGTGTGATCACCGGCGACGGCACGTACCGCTGGGTCGACCCCCGCACGTACGGCACCGGTGAGGCCACGGGCGGGAAGTTCGGGTTCTGGAGCGAGATCGGCCTGCCGACCGTGTCGGTCGTCGAGAGCATGCGCAACCTCGTCGGCCAGGGCAACCCGGGCTGGCCGATCGGCGACGCCTGGTACATGCACGACTGGTCGGAGAACAGCAACCAGCAGCCGAAGGGCTACCAGGCCGCGATCGACGCCCGCCTCGCGCCGTCGAGCAGCCTGGAGGAGTTCTGCCGCAAGGCGCAGTTCGTCAACTACGAGAACATGCGCGCGATCTTCGAGGCGTGGAACGCCAAGCTGTGGAACGACGCCTCCGGTGTGCTGCTGTGGATGTCGCACCCGGCGTGGCACAGCACCGTGTGGCAGACCTACGACTACGACATGGACGTCAACGGCAGCTACTACGGCTCCCGCAAGGGCTGCGAGCAGCGGCACGTGCAGGCGAACCTGACGACCTGGCAGGTCAGCGCGGTCAACCACACCGCGTCCGCGCTGACCGGCGTCACCGTCAGGGCGCAGCTGCACGGCCTGGACGGCAAGGCGATCGGCCCGGCGCACGAGCAGAAGCTCGACGTGGCGGCGACGTCGGTGAGCCACCTGTTCACCGTGCCGTTCGACGACGCGCTGCCCGCGTTCCACCTGCTGCGCCTCACGCTGACCGACGCGCAGGGCAAGCAGGTCTCCGAGAACACCTACTGGCGCTACCGCACCCCGGAGTCCATGCACGCGCTCAACCAGCTGGCCTACACCCAGCTGGCGACCACGATGAGCGCCACCAAGGACGGCTACACCGCGACCGTACGCAACACCGGCAAGACGGTGGCCGCGATGGTCCGGCTGTCGCTGCGCGAGCGCAACGGCACCGACCGCGTCCTGCCGACCCTGTACAGCGACAACTACTTCTGGTTGCTGCCGGGCGAGGTGCGGACCGTGACGATCAGCCCGCAGCGGTCCGTCCGGACGCCGCGTCTGCTGGCGGAGGCGTACAACTCGGCTCCGAAGCTGACCTGAGGTCCTCCCGGCCTGGGTGCCGTCGCGCCGACCACAGCGTCAGCGCGGCGGCACCCAGCCCCACCAACAACGACGTCCAGATGTTGAGGCGCAGCCCCAGGATCGTGTTCGCCTCGTCGATCCGCAGCGCCTCGATCCACAGCCGGCCCGTCGTGTAGAGCACGACGTATAGGCCGAACGCACGGCCGTGCCCGAGCGCGAACCGGCGTTCGGCCCAGATCAGCACAGCGGCCGCCGCGAAGGTCCACAGCAGTTCGTAGAGGAACGTCGGGTGGAACGTCCCGAGCACCACCGGCTGCCCGTCCGCACCGGCCACCGCCCGGCCGGCGCCCTGGTCCCACTCGTGGATCGTGAGCGCCCACGGCAGGTCGGTCGGCCCGCCGTACACCTCGTTGTTGAACCAGTTGCCGAGCCGTCCGATGCCTTGCGCCAGCAGGATTCCCGGAGCGGCCGCGTCGGCCAGCGGAGGCAGCGCCACGCCCGCGCGCCGAGCGCCGATCCACGCGCCGAGGGCACCGAAGGCGATCGCGCCCCAGACACCCATCCCGCCCTCCCAGATGTAGAGGGCCTTCACGGGGTTCCCGCCGGGACCGAAGTACGGCTGCCAGGACGTGGCCACGTGGTAGAGCCGGGCGCCGACGATGCCGAACGGCACGCCCCAGGTCGCGATCTGGTTGATGACACCGGGCCGGCCGCCGCGCGCGACGTAGCGCCGTTCGGTCAGCCAGGCGGCGACGAGGATCCCCGCGATGATGCAGAAGGCGTAGGCGCGGATCGGCACCGGGCCGAGGTGCCAGACGCCCTGGGTCGGACTCGGGATGGCCGCGAGCAGCATCGCGCCACCCTAGTGAGGCCGGGGCTCGCGCACTGTGAAGTCCGCGAACCCCGGCCCGTTCGCACTAGTTGAGCGCGCCGCCGACGATCGGCAGCACCACCTTGCTGACACCGAGCGACACCTTCAGCGAGACACCACTCGCCGCCGAGTCCGACGCGATGTAGGCGTTGTGGTTGGTGACGAGCACGATGCCGATCCGGTGCCCGGCCGGGATCAACGCGTCCCTGGCGTGCAGCTTCCAGGTGACGTCCGCGGTGGACCCGTTGGTGGGCAACGGGGTCGCGGTCTCGAGCGACGACCGGTTCTTGGTGTCGATCGCGCCCTTGGTGAGCATCGTCGCCGTGACGGCCTGGATCGACACGTCCGGCTCCTTCGCGCAGCCGGTGCGGTCGCGCAGGTCGTTCTTGCCGCACACCTCGGTGGACAGCTGCAGCGGGCTGCGTTCGGACAGCACCGCCTGCGTGCTCGGGCCGTAGTCCACCAGCACCGCCGTGAGCGGCGTGGACGCGCGGTTCGACGCGACCCGGACCGTCAGGCTGACCTCACCGGAGAGCCGCGCGTCCTTCGTCAGCGGCGCGGTCACGTAGGCCAGCCGGCTGGTGTTCGCCGTCTCCGGGTTGGCCATCATGCTCGCCTCGCTGATGTTCGCGTTCGCGCCCAGCGTCTGCGTGCCGCTCGCAACCGGCGAGGTCGTGAGCGACCCGGACATGCCACCGGAGGCCGGACCGAGGTACAGCGTGGTGCTCTGGGTGTTCGGCCGCGGCCACGACGCCGCCTGCTCCCAGCTGCCGTCCGGCTTCTGCACGTCGGCCATGGGCTCGCTCATGATCCCGTTGTCGGCGCCCTTGAGCCAGTGGTCCATCCACAGGCCCATGACGCGCTGCCACTCGGCCTGGCGGAACGAGATCGGGTCGAGGTGCCCGCCGCGGTGCAGCCAGATCTTGCGCGGCACGTTGTTGTCCTGCAGTTCCTTCCACCAGCGGCCGAACTGCGACGGCTTGACGTTCCAGTCCGCCTGGCCGTGCACCACGAACACCGACGCGGTCGTGTTCTGCGCGCCCGGCCGGTAGTCGCGGGCCTTCCAGAACGACGTGTAGTCCCAGGACTCGTCGCCGTCCTGCGCCGTCAGCTTGTCGAACACCGGCTTGCACTTCGCCTTCTGCGCCGCGCTGACGACGTAGTTGGCGAGGTACGTCGGGTAGTTCGACTCCCAGCCCTTGTAGCCGATGCCCTGGTCGCGGGCGTACTCGTACCAGCTGGAGATCGCGGCGATCGGCACGATCGTCTTCACGCCGGGGATGTTCGCCGCGGCCGCCGCGTTGGGCAGCGTGCCGTTGTAGGAGACGCCGAGCATGCCGACGTTGCCGGTGCTCCAGCTCGCGACCGCCGCGCGGCCGTCCGCGTAGAACGCCTTCGCCCGGCCGTTCAGCCAGTCCACGACCGCGCGGACGCTCGCCGTGTCCTCGGGACCGCCCGTGGTCGGGCAGCCGGTCGAGCGGGAGGTGCCTTGCATCTCCATCTCGACGACGGCGTACCCGCGCGGCACGAAGTACTCGTCGTACCAACGGCCGAAGCCGCGCGGCACGGTCATCGACGACGCCGCGGCGGCGCCCAGCCCGTAGTAGGGGCTGGCCTCCATCACGATCGGCACCTTGCCCGCCGTGTCCGGGCGCATGACGTCGGCGGCGATCCGGTCGAGCTTGCCGTCCGCGTCGCTGTCGATTGTGGACTCGACGTAGACGGTCTCGGTGATCGCCGCCGCCGCGGCGGGCGCCGCGGTCGAGGCAGGCGTGTGGATCGTCGCGGCCGTGAGCAGGGCGGCCACGACGAGGTAGACCCTTCGCATAGGTTCCTCCGTCGGAGGGCCCGATGAAGCAGCAGGGATGGAGCTCGGGCCCTACGAAGGAATCTCACCGGTTCCGGCGGTGTCGCCGGTACGGCCGAAAGATCTAAACCATTGCTTGTCTCAGGCCGCGACCAGTTCCTTGTCCCGGTCGGACGTCTTCTTGGCCTTGGGCTTGCGGTTGGGCAGCGACAGGCGGAACACCCTGTGCCACGCGGAGAAGACCTGCTTGGGCAGCGGGCCGGTCACGTAGTCCAGCTCGTACTTCTCGAACAGTGCCTTCACCTTGACCGCGACCTCGGCGTACCGGTTGCTCGGCAGGTCCGGGAACAGGTGGTGCTCGATCTGGTGCGACAGGTTGCCGGTCATGATGTGCATGGCCTTGCTGCCGCTGATGTTCGCCGAGCCCATCATCTGGCGCAGGTACCACTGGCCGCGCGTCTCGCCCTTGATCGAGCGGCGCTCGAAGACCTGCACGCCCTCGGGGAAGTGACCGCACATGATCACCGAGTGCGACCACAGGTTGCGGATCAGGTTCGCGGTGAACGTCGCCGCGAGCGTCGTCAGGAACGACGGGCCGGACAGCAGCGGGTGGATCACGTAGTCCTTGAGCACCTGGCGGCGGATCTTGCGGCCCACGGCCTTGGCCCGCGCGCGGAACTCGGGGTTCTTGCGGCGGCGCTTGTGGAGGTTCTTGCCGAGCTCCAGGTCGTACGCCGCGATGCCGTACTCGAAGAAGCAGGCGTTGATGAAGTTCCACAGCGGCTGGCCCAGGTGCATCGGGTGCCACTTCTGGTCCTCGTCCACGCGCATGATGCCGTAGCCGAGGTCGTTGTCCTTGCCGATCACGTTCGTGTACGTGTGGTGCAGCTCGTTGTGCGAGTGCTTCCACTGGTCGGCGGGCGACACGTGGTCCCACTCCCAGGTCGTGGAGTGGATCTTCGGGTCGCGCATCCAGTCCCACTGGCCGTGCAGGATGTTGTGGCCGATCTCCATGTTCTCCAGGATCTTCGCCACGGAGAGACCGGCGGTGCCGATCAGCCAGGCCGGCGGGAAGATCGAGAACAGCAGGATTCCCCGGCTCGTGATCTCCAGCTTGCGCTGCACCGAGATCACCTTGCGGATGTACGCGGCGTCCTTCTCACCGCGGCTCGCGATGACCTCGTCGCGGATCGCGTCGAGCTCGCGGCCGAGCTCCTCGATCTGCTCGGCGGTGAGGTGGGCGGTGGGGTCGATGGCGGTCATGGAGCTCGCTTTCGAGGGTCCAGTGGCTGGGGGTGGGCCACTTCGCGGGGGGAGGGAGGTCTGTGGTGGAGAGGTACGCGGCCTGGTCGGGTCAGGCCGTCAGCGTTCGAGTTCGCACGGCCCGGCGGCGGCGGACACGCAGGTCTGGACGAGCACGCCGTCCTCGGCCTCGGTGATCTCGCCGGTGCGCAGGTCTCTCACCGCGCCGGACTTCAGCGGCGTGACGCAGCCGAAGCAGATGCCCATGCGGCAGCCGGACGGCATCAGCACGCCCGCCTCCTCGCCGACGTTGAGCAGCGGGGTGGCGCCGTCGGCCTCGACGGTCTTGCCGGTCTTGCCGAACGTGACCTCGCCACCGTCACCCGCCACGACGACCGTCGGGCGGAACCGCTCGGTGTGCAGCTTGTCGGAGATGCCGTGCGCGGCCCAGTGCGCCTCCGCGGCGTCCAGCAGACCGGCCGGGCCGCAGGCCCAGGTCTCGCGCTCGGCCCAGTCGGGCACGAGCTTCTCGAGGTCGGCGATGTCGAGCATGCCGTCGGTGTCGGTGTGCAGCTCGGTGAGCGTGAGGGCCTTGTCCGCGACCAGGTCGTGCAGGTCGTTGCGGAAGATCACGTCTTCCTGGCGCGGCGCGGAGTGGACCATCACGACGTCGGCGAGCCGGGAGTCGCGCAGCATGCCCATGGCGGGCGTGATGCCGCTGCCGGCGGTGAGGTAGAGGACCTTGGCGGGACGGGTGGCGGGCAGGACGAACTCGCCGGTGGCCTGGTCGAGCTGGATGACCGTGCCGGGCTTCGCCCTGCGGACCAGGTGGTTGCTGACCTTGCCGTCGGGGATGGCCTTCACGGTGATCGTGATGCGGCCGTCCGCGCGGTTCGTCGGCGACGTCACCGAGTAGGCGCGCCACAGTCTCACGCCGTCGACGTCGATGCCGATCCGGATGTACTGACCGGCGACGTGACCGCGCCAGCCCTTGCCGGGCCTGATCACGATGGTCGCGGCGTCGTCTGTCTCGCGGTGCACGGCCTCGATGCGGCCGCGCAGGTCGGCACCCGCCCGGAGGGGGTTGACCAGGTCGAGGTAGTCGGACGGCAGCAGTGGCGTCGTGACCAGCTCAAGGAACTTCCACGCCCTGCTGCGGAGGGCGGCACTCGTCATGACTCCAGCTTGATGCGCCTCAGGGCGTAAAGTCCTGTCCGCAGGACGTGAATTTGAACCTTCAGATTGTTCGCAGGGAACAAATCGTGACTCACGCAATGAGGAGGGCCACCGAACTGGCCCTGGATGAGAAGACCGTGACCGCGTTGCGGGCGGTTCTGAAGACCACCGCGGACGAGGTCGTGCGGGCCATCATCGCCGAAGTGCCGTCTTATGCGAACGCACTGTCCGGACGCATGGGCGGCACGATCCGCCGTGCGGTTCGCACGGCGCTAGGACACTACTTGGATCTGGCCGGTGGCACAGGTGGTGGCGGTGACGCGAGTGACGCGGCGTACGAGCTCGGCCGCGGTGAGGTGCGCGACGGCCGGTCGATGGACGCCCTGCTCAGCGCGTACCGCGTGGGCGCCAGGGTGGCCTGGCGAGGCCTCGCCGCGGGCGCCGTACCAGCGGGTCTGCCCGCCTCCGAGGTGGCGAAGTTCGCCGAGCTGACGTTCGCGTACATCGACGAGCTGTCCGCCGCGTCCGCCGCGGGCCACGCCGACGAACTGGCCGCGCGGGGCCTCGCCCACGAGCGCCACCTGGAACAACTGGCCCGCGACCTGCTGGCGGGGTCGAGCACCGAGGTCCTCCTGGCCGCCGCGAGCCGGGCCGGCTGGCAGCCGCCCACCACGCTGACCGCGGTGCTGCTGCCCGCCTTCCAGACCCGCCCCGCCTACCGCCTGCTCGACCCCGGCACCCTCGTCCTGGACGACCTGCCGGACACCACCGGCGTGCTGTTCGTCCCCGACGCCGACCGCTCTCATCTGCTACGACAGCTCATCGGCCGTAACGCCGTCGTCGGCCCAGCACGTCCATGGACGCGTGCCTCCGCTTCGTACGCACGGGCCGAACGCGCGCGCTCCCTCTCCCCCGACATCCGCGACACCGAGGAGCACCTGGCCTCCCTGGTCCTGAGCGCCGACCCTGACGCGTACGCCGACCTCCGAGCGCGCGCGCTCGCCCCGTTGCTCGCTCTACCTGCAGCTTCAGCCCGACGCCTGGAGGAAACACTGCGCGCGTGGCTGCTGCACCACGGCCGCCGCGAGGAGGTGGCCGCCGCCCTGTTCGTGCACCCGCAGACGGTGCGCTACCGGATGGGTCAGCTCCGCGACCTGTTCCCGGACCTCGGCTCTCCGCAGCGCGTCCTGGAGCTGACGCTCGCCGTCGGACTGCCTGATTTTGGTCAACACTGAAGCTATAGAGCAGCATGATTGAAGTGGCGCACACCACAGCGGGACGAGAACCTGGCCGTCGATCTCGACGTCTTGCGGAGTGTGAGAGCCATCCGGGGTGAGCCTGCGGACCTCGACGAGGAACAGCTCGTGCGCCGAGTCGCACGGGGCGACCGCCGCGCGTTCGAGGAGCTGTACCGCCGCACGTCACCGTGGCTGACCGTGCGCCTGCGCCGCCGCTGCGCGGACGACCAGATCGTCGCCGAGGTCCTCCAGGAGACCTACCTGGCGGTCTGGCGGGCGGCCGACGCCTTCGCGGGCGCCGCCGCGGGAGGCACCGCGGTCGGCTGGCTGTGGACCATCGCGGCCCGCCGCCTGATCGACGCTTTCCGCCGCCGCGCCCACCACGCCACCCCACCGCTGGCGGCCGCGCCGGCCCCGTCGATGGCGGCCGACGAGGAGGTGCTCGACGGCGTGGTCGGCGACGAGGTGGGGGACGCACTGCGCCGGCTCGCGCCCGAACTGCGGCAGGTGCTGCAGGCGATGGTGCTGGACGGGCTGACGGTGCGGGAGACGTCGGTGCTGCTCGGGGTGCCGGAGGGGACCGTGAAGACGCGCGCTCGGAGGGCGCGGATCGCGATGAGGGAGGCGCTGGCATGAGGTCGAGCCGCACCGCGTCGGGCACGCCCGCCGGTCGCCGGCGAGGGTGGTTCGGCGACGCCGCCCGGCAGCCGAGGCCGTGCCGCTGGGCACCCAGCCACGCCGCCCGCCTGCCTGCACCACACCGCCTGACTCCCAGCCCACCCGGCCAAGGCGCGTCGACCGGCCCGGCCCCGCACCTCCCCGGCGCCCCTCACCTCGACCGCCCCCACCCCGCGACGAAGGAGGCGCGACCATGACCGCCCACCACCCCGGCGACCCCCTGCTCCGCCGCTACTCCCAGGGCGACCCCGACATCCCAGCCGACCAGCTCTGGGCCGTCGAGGCGCACCTCGAAACCTGCGCCCCCTGCCGCGCGAGGCTCGCCCCCGTCCCCCTCGCCGACGCCGTCTGGACCGGCCTCTCCCCCCTCCTCGACCGCACCCCGCAGATGCCGCGCGCCAAGCCCTGGCACCGGCTGCACGCCTGGATGTCGCCCGCGGCCGGGCCGTGGCTCGCGATGATCCTGCTGGTCATCGCGGCGGCGGTGGCGCTCGACCGGGTCGGGGTCGTGGTGGGTGATCGGGTCTCGCTGGTGCTGCTCGTCGCGCCGGTGCTGCCGGTCCTGGGCGTCGCCGCGTCGTGGGGGCGGGCGCTCGACCCCGCCCACGAGATCACCGCCGCCACGCCCAGGGCGGGGTTGCCGCTGGTCTTCCGGCGGACGGCGGCCGTGCTGGCCGTGGTGGTCCCCGGGTTGGGGGTGGCGAGTCTGTTGACCGGCGCGGGGTTCGCGCGGTGGCTGCTGCCGTGCCTCGCGCTCACCGTCGGCACGCTCGCGCTCGGCACGCTGATCGGCGTCACGCGCGCGGCGGTCGTGCTCACGGCGGGCTGGGCCATCGCCATCGTGGCGCCCACGATCGCGTTCAGCCGCACGGCGGCGGCGCTCGACCTCGCGCCCGTGTGGGTGGCGATCACCGTGCTCAGCGTGGTGACCATCGCCGCGCGCCGCCTGACGTTCACGCGACTGGAGGTCCACCGGTGACCGCACCCACCACCTACGCCTGGGAGATCGAGGCGCGCGGACTGCGGGTCAGGGCGGGGCGCCGCACGGCCGTCGACGGGGTGACGCTCCGGATGGGACGCGGCGTGCACGGGCTGCTCGGGCCCAACGGCGCCGGCAAGACCACGCTCATCCGCGCGCTCGCCACCGTGCTCAAGCCGCACGGCGGTGAGCTGACCCTGTTGGGCGGCATGGACTTGCGGGAGCTGCGGCGCCGGGTCGGGTACCTGCCGCAGGAGTTCGGGCACTACCGGCGGTTCACCGTGCGGGAGTTCGTGTCCTACGTGGCGTGGCTCAAGGAGGTGCGGGACGTGCCGGGGGCCGTGCAGCGGGCGGTCGAACGGGTCGGGCTCGCCGACCAGGCCGACGACCGGATGAAGACGTTGTCCGGCGGCATGATCCGCCGGGCGGGCATCGCGCAGGCCATCGTCAACGACCCCGAGGTCCTGCTGCTCGACGAACCCACCGCGGGCCTCGATCCCGCGCAGCGCCTCAGGTTCCGCGAGCTGCTCACCGAGCTCGGCAGGGACTCGTGCGTGGTCGTCTCGACGCACCTCGTCGAGGACGTCGCCGCCGCGTGCACCGACGTAGTACTGCTGTCCCAAGGAGAACTCATCTTCCAGGGCACGCCGGATCAGCTCGCGCAACGAGGAACGGACGAGCACGCCGGGGACAGTCCCCTCGAACGCGGGTACAGCGCCCTGCTCGGCATCGCCCGCCGACCCGGCGCGTGGTGACCGGCGTCACACGAAACCGAGAACCTCGCGCGCACCACCGCCGTCTAGCCCGTCGAGAACGCAAAACACTTGAGGGAGAACAGGATGCAGGCGATCGAAGCCGACAGCCTGGTGGTGCGCGTGGGCGGGCGCAGGGGCCGCGACGCGGTCAACGGGCTCAGCCTGGAGCTCGGCCGCGGCGTGCACGGGCTGCTCGGGCCCAACGGCGCCGGCAAGACCACGCTGATCCGCACGCTGGCCACGGTGCAGGCCCCCACGTCGGGGACGTTGTCGTTGCTCGGCACGCCGTCGCACGGGAAGTTGAAGGCCGTCCGCAGGAAGCTGGGCTACCTGCCACAGCACTTCGGCTACTACAAGCGGTTCAAGGTGCGCGAGTTCGTCGAGTACCTGGCCTGGCTCAAGGAGATGCCGGCCAGGGAGATCCCGGGCGCCGTGCACGACGCGCTCGACCGGGTCGGGCTCGCCGACCGCGCGAACGACCGGATGAAGTCGTTGTCCGGCGGCATGGTCAGGAGGGTCGGCATCGCGCAGGCCATCGTCAACCGGCCCGAGATCCTGCTGCTCGACGAGCCGACGGTCGGGCTGGACCCGGCGCAACGGCTGCGGTTCCGCGAGCTCGTCGTCGAGCTCGGGCGCGACGCCTGCGTGCTGATCTCCACCCACCTGGTCGAGGACGTCGCGGCGGCCTGCACGGACGTCGTGCTCGTCAACGAGGGTTCCCTCGTCTTCCAGGGAACTCCCGCCGACCTGTCCACCGCGGGCACGGACGCGCACGTCGGCGACAGCCCGATCGAACGCGGCTACTCGGCACTGATCAGCGCGAGGTCCGCCGGGGGTGCCTGGTGACCGGACTGCGCATCGAGCTCAGGCGCTCCACCGCGCTGTGGGCCGGACTGGTCGTGCTGGTGTCCGGCACGGGCATGCTGGCGCTGATCACCTCGGCCGGCGCGGCCTGGACGGCCAACTCGACGTCGGCGGTGCTGCAGCTGCGGCTGCCGATCGCCTACGTGTGGGCGCTCGCCGTCGGAGTGGCCGTCCTGCAAGGGATGCGGGACAGCCGGGCCGGGGTCACGGAGCTCTTCGCCACCACCTCCCGGCCCGGCTGGGTCCGGCTCGGCACGCTCGCCTCGGCGGTCGCGGGGGTGGTCGCCGCCGCCGCGGTCCTGCTGTGCGCGGGAGTGGTCGCCAAGGTCGCGCTGGGCGGTGGGTTCGTCTCCGCAGGGTTCGTGCCGCTGATGGTGACCGTGGTGCTCGCCCTCGCGTCGAGCGTCCTCTTCGGACTCGCGCTCGGCAGGCTCCTGCCGCACCCGCTGACCGTTCCGGTCGCGCTGGTCGGCACGTTCATGCTCGCGACCACCGCGGGCCGGGCGGTCGAGGCCCGGTCGCCGGACGACGAGATCTCCGCGCTGGCCCTGCTCACGCCCGTGATGGACCCGCCGAGCTCCGACCTCGTCACCACCTCGACGTCGGTGGACCTGGGCCAGATCGCGTGGTTCACCGGTCTGGGCGTGACGGCGTTCCTGCTGCTCGTCGCACGCACCCACCTCGGGAGGCTGGCCGCGCTCGGGCCGGCGGCGCTGGCGGCCGCCCTCGCCCTGTCGATCATGCCCACCAAGTACTCCGACGTGCTGGTGACGGACTCCATCGCGAGCAAGCAGGTCTGCGACGGTCCGGTGTGCGTCAGCCAGGTGCACGCGGACCAGCTGCCCAAGGTGGCTGCCGCCGGCAGGGCCGCGCTGGCGAAGCTCGGGGTGCTGCCGGACGCGCCCCGCGAGGTCCGCGAGGACACCTCCGCCATGGCCCACCTGACGGTGCCGCAGCGGAACGAGAAGATCATCTACCTCCGGGCGTCCGGCTACCCCCGCCCGCTGACGTTCTCCGAGGACCAGCTGCGGCTGGAACTGCTCTCCGGGGCGGGCGTGCCGAGCTGCGCCGAGCCGAGCAGCTTCAACCCCACCGAGGGCGTGGTCCGCTACGTGACCGCGGGCTACTTCAACGGCGACCTGGCCGAGCTGGCGTCCGAGCCCCTCATGTGGCGCAACGAGAGACTGCGCGGCGAGATCGACCAGGCGTGGCAGCGGTTCCGCGCCCACTCGCCGCAGGACCAGCTCGCGCGGGTCGCGCAGGCTCGTCAGATGTTGCTGACGTGCCAGGACCCCGAACGCACGCTCGACGCCCTGGGGGCGAGCTGATGAGGCCGCTCGCGCTCTACGCGCGATCGCGCGGCATTCCCGCCGCGGTCGTCGCCCTGCCGGTGGTCGTGCTGATCGCCTGGTCGGCGCTCCACACGCCGTGGACGGCGCTCAGCGCGTCGCTGACCACCCTCGCCGCCGTGCTGGTCGCGACGACCGGCCTGGCAGGACAGGACCCGGAGCTCGACGCCTCGACCGCCGTGCCGTGGCCGCTGTGGCGCCTCGGTCACCTCCTGCTCGCCACGTCCGCGGCTGCCGGCGCGGTGCTCCTGGTGCAGCGGCTCGGCGACGAACCGTTCCCGGCGGAGTTCGTCGTCCGCGACGTGGCGGGCCTGGTCGGCCTGGCCGGAATCACGGCAGCGGTCGCCGGGGCGAGACTCGCCGCCACCGCCCCGGTGCTGTGGTGGGCGGTGGCGGCGATCATGCCGCCGACGGAGTCCGTGACCGGACGGATCGTCACGTGGCCTCTCGGCGCTCCGGACGACCCGGCGACCAGGTGGACCGCGGGCATCCTGTTCGTGGCCGGGATCGCCGCGTACAGCGTGCGCGGCGCACGCCGCTAAGCGATGGTCTCCAAAGCGATGTAGTCGGCGATCGCCTGCTGTCCCTTGATGTTCGCGTGCACGCCGTCACCGGTGTCGTAGGGCGCGTTGATGCTGTTCGGCTTGACCGGGTCCTCCAGCACCTGGTCGAAGTCCTGCACCGTGGCGCAGGTGTCCGAGCAGTCGCCGCCGCGCTTCACGAAGTCGTTGACGGCGTGCCGGTCCACGTTGTTCCGGTCGCTGTAGCCGGGCCGGGGCGTGATCGGGGTGACGTGCACGGCGATCCCGGCCGCACGCAGCCGCTGGAACACCGTGCGGTAGCTCGTGATGATGTCGGCGGCGGAGCAGCCGTTCGCGAGGTCGTTCGTGCCGTAGTAGTAGATGACGTCGGTGACGCCGTGCAGTGCGAGGACGTCCCTTTCCAGTCGTGCCACCGCATCCAGGCCGACGAACGCACCAGGGGTGTTGGGGCACAAGGAACTCGTGGTGCCGCTGATGCCCGCGTTGGCCACGGCGAGCTGCGGGCCGGGTGAGGCGGCGAGGCGGCGGGCGAGCACATCGGTCCACCGCTTGTTCGTGCCGAGCTCGGTGCAGCCCGGGCCGCAGTTCGTGCTGCCGACGCCGTCGACGACCGAGCTGCCGAACGGCACGACCGTCCCCTTGAGCCGCGGGTTGTGCACGTCGACGGCGCTCACCACGTACGTCGACTGGACCTTCTGCGTGTACGCGGCGCCCTGGCCCGCGGCGTGGTCGCCGGAACCGGGCGGGGTCAGGTAGTTCTCGCGGAACGCGGACTCGTGCCGGCCGGGCACGACGTCCCCGGCCACGTGCATGCTGACCGCGAGGTCGGTGCCGGGAGCGGTGGTCAGGGACGTGCGGTCGCTCCACAGCTCACCGCCCGCGGGGATGGTCACCGCGCGGCGGCCGCCGAACGTCAGCTCGCGGCTGCCCTCGATCTCCGCGCCGCCCGCGCTCACCGCGACCGTGGTCCGGTCGATCGTCAGCGGAGCCGTGCCGAACGTGTTCTGCACCCGGATCCGCACCGCGCCACCGCCCTGACTGAGGTGCGTGATCATCCGCATCGACTGGTCGTGCAGCACGACGGGCGCGAGGCCCTGCTGCGACTGGGCCCAGGAGGTGAACCAGCCGGGGCGTTCGGCGGCGGCCGCGGGCGACAAGAGCGCTCCCACGGCGAGTACGGTCGAGACGATCGCAGGGATTCTCATACAGAGGTTCTTAGCGTTTCGTGACGATCACGTCACGTCTCGTAAGCACCCAGTAATCACGTCACCAGGCCTCGGCGGTACGCGTAGACCACCGCCTGCACGCGGTCCCGCAGGTCGAGCTTGGTCAGGATGCGCGACACGTACGTCTTCACCGTCTCCTGGCTGATGACGAGCGCCGCCGCGATCTCGCTGTTGGACAGGCCCTCGGCGATGAGCCGCAGCACCTCGAGCTCGCGCGGCGCCAGCTGGGTCTCCGCGACCTCCCCGGCGGGCCGGATGCGCGCCGCGAACCGGCCGACGAGCTGCCGCGTCACCTCCGGCGCGAGCAGGGCGGCGCCGCTCGCCACGGTCCGGATGCCGTGCAGCAGCTGGGCCGGCGGCGCGTCCTTGAGCAGGAACCCGCTCGCACCGGCCCGCAACGCCTCGTAGACGTACTCGTCCAGGTTGAACGTCGTGACGACGAGGACCTTGACCGGGTCGGGGACGCCCGCGCCCGCGAGCAGCCGGGTTGCCCCGATGCCGTCGAGCACGGGCATCCGCACGTCCATCACCACGACGTCCGGGCTGAGCCGCCGGGCGAGGTCGACGGCCGCCCTGCCGTCCCCGCACTCCCCCACGACCTCGAGGTCGGGCTGGGCGTCGATGATCGTGGCGAAGCCGGTGCGGATGAGCGCCTGGTCGTCGCACACCAGCACGCGAACCGGTGCGGTCACGCCGGGTTCCCCGCCGGGATGCGCGCCCTGACCACGAACCCGCCGTCGCGCGAGCCCGCCGAGAACTCGCCACCCAGCACGTCGACCCGATCGCGCAACCCGGCGAGGCCCCGCCCGCTGCCCCCGACCGCACTGGACGACTTCGCGCCCTCGGTGCCGACCTCCACGGTGATGTCCCTTTCGCCGTAACGCACGTGCACGTTCGTCGGGTTGCCGTGCGCGTACTTCAGCGCGTTCGTCAACGCCTCCTGCACGACCCGGTAGGCGACGGCCTCGGCGCTGCCCGCGTCCCGCGTCGCCTCGCCCTCCTCCGCGAACTCAACGGGCTGCCCGGCCTGCCGCGTCTGCTCGACGAGCGAGCGCAGGTCCCCCGGTGTCTCCGTGCTGTGGTCGGGGTTCAGCAGGTCGAGCAGGTGCCGCAGGTCCGTCAGCGACCGCCGGCCGGTGTCGGTGATCGCCTGCAGCGTGCCGTCGAGCTTGTCCGGTGCGGCGGTCAGGTACCGCGCGGCCTCGGCCTGCACCACCATCGCGGTCACGTGGTGGGTCACCACGTCGTGCAGCTCGCGGGCGATCAGCGTCCGTTCCGCGACGCGGGTGGCGGCGGCGACGTGCACGCGGCGTTCGGCCTCGGCGCTGCGGGAGAGCCGCAGCCACGCCCCGATCCCCCACGCGGCGACCAGCGCCAGGTAGAAGGTGACGAACCCGGCCACGCCCTCGGTCGCGCCCCTCAGGTCCAGCCCGACGGCGAGCGCCGCGTACCCGGCGGAGAGCGCGATCACGGTGGCGCGCCGGTGGTGCGAGAGGTGCAGGCCCGTGCTGATCAACGCGATCGGCAGGGCCGTGCCGCCGACGGTGTGGTAGCCGAGCAGCTGGTCCACCGCGAAGGCCACCGCCACCACGGCCAGGCTGACCAGCGGCCACGTGCGGCGCACGACCAGCGGCAGGCACTCCAGGGCGATCACGGCGAACGCGAGCGCGTCGAACGGCCGGTTCGGCAACCCGCCGAGCTGGGTTCCCTTGTCGTGCAACGCGGGTACCAGCGACCCGAGCACGAGCAGCAGCGCGAGCGGCGCGTCCTGGACGCGGACGTCCCAGCCGCGCCACCGCTGGAGGCTGATCACGCGCTGAGGGTAGCGGCCGACGTGGCACGACCCCGGCGCGGCACGATGGTCCCCCGCCGCCGCGCGAGCCACAGGAACGCCGCCGTGACGACCACGCCGGCCAGCACCGAGTACGCGCTCGCCTCGGGCCCGAAGTCGCCGCCGGTGAGGATCGCGGGCCCGGACGTGACGCCGTAGAGCAGGCCCTGCGGGGCGTCCTGGCCGGACACGCTGGTGCTGAAGACGCCGCCCTGCGCGAAGTTCCACGCGAAGTGCACGCCGATCGGGACCCACAGGTTCCGCGTGGCGACGTAGGCGGCGCCGAGCATCAGCCCCGCCTCGACGGCGATGGCGAGCGAGCTCCACACCGTGGCGTTCGGGTTGAAGATGTGCGCGAAGCCGAACACCAGGCCGCTCAACGCCAGGGAGAGCCACGTTCCGAGGCGTTCCTCGACGATCCGGAACAGCACGCCCCGGTACAGCAGCTCCTCGGTCACCGCGACGGCGACCATGAACCCGAAGATCGCGACGGCGCCGGTGACCGACCCGAACCCGCGCACCTCGTACCCGCCGAGGAAGGCGATGTTGGCGATCACCGCGACGAACATCGCGAGTCCGATCAGGACACCGCGGCCGAGCGCACCCGGAGCGGACTTCAGGGAGACCTCGGTGGGCTCGCGGTGCTCGGTCCTGCGCACGATCCAGGCGTACGCGGCCAGGGCGAGCGCCGCCGCCACGAACCCCGCCACGAGGGTGAGCGGCCAGTTCCACCCCAGCGCCTGCACACCCGTGCCGCCCGCCCACGACACCACCGCCACCACCAGCAACTGCTTCACGAATCGCATGGCCGGAACGCTAGGGATCTCCCGCCCGCCAAACGTCCCCGCGCGGTGGACAGCCGCGTGTAGCTCCTGCGGGGGACACCTGAGACGCACCCCACGATCGGGTTACTTGAGCATTACTATCCCTTTACCTATGCTGACCGGCGAGGGGAGTACTTCCCAAGCGCCTGCCCGGTCAGTACGGACATCCGACGGTGTCCCCGGGAGGCCGCCCGCACCGGGTGAAGGAGACCTCGAACGCTCGTTGTTCGAGGAGGTTCCGTGCCCGTGGAATCCGTGGCATCACCCGCACTGTGGTTCATCAGCATCGCGGTGCTGCTCGGTCTGCTGGTGGTCGACTTCCTGGTCACCCGGCGCCCGCACGAGGTGTCGATCAAGGAAGCGACCGGCTGGTCGATCTTCTACCTGGCGCTGCCGTTCGTGTTCGGCCTCTGGCTGTGGTTCGAGTTCGGCAGTGCCCAGTCGCTGGAGTTCGTCACCGGGTTCGTGGTGGAGAAGTCCCTCTCGGTGGACAACCTCTTCGTGTTCATGCTGCTGCTCGCGGCGTTCAGCGTGCCGAACGAGGTCCAGCAGCGCGTGCTGCTCTACGGCATCGTCGGCGCACTGGTGCTGCGCGGCGTCTTCATCGCGGCCGGCGCCGCCATGCTGTCGGCCGGCACCTGGGCGTTCCTGGTGTTCGGGCTCGTCCTGTTCGCCTCGGCGGTGAAGATCCTGCACTCGGCGCTGGCCGGCGAGCCCGCCGAGAAGGACACGTCGAAGATGCGGTCGGTGCGGCTGCTGCGCAAGCTGATGCCGGTCACCGACGACTACCGCGGCACGAAGATGGTCGTGCGCGAGCACGGGCGGCGGGCGCTCACCCCGCTCGCGATCGTGGTGGTGGCGATCTTCGCGACCGACGTCGTGTTCGCGATCGACTCGGTGCCCGCCGTGTACGGCATCACCGAGGACCCGTACCTGGTGTTCGCCACCAACGCGTTCGCGCTGCTCGGCCTGCGCGCGCTGTACTTCGTGCTGCAGTCGGTGCTCGCGAAGCTCGTGCACCTCAACCACGGTCTCGCGATCATCCTGGCGTTCATCGGGCTGAAGCTGGTGCTGCACTGGGCGCACGACGTGTGGCCCTCCGTGCCGACGATCCCGACCCCGCTCTCGCTCGCCGTCATCGTGGCCACGCTGGGCGTCGTCACGCTGACCAGCCTCCGTGCCAACCGCAGGGAACACGCCAGTTTGGACTGATCCGCATGGCCACCGCGCGCCTGATCGAGTTCCTCGTCGACGTCAGCGTCACCCTCCTGGTGCTGAGCGCCCTCGTGATCGCGTGCGCGGTGCTGGCGTCCAGACCGTAGCTCCAGCGCCCACGACAACGGACAGGTGTCCGTTATCGTGGGCGCATGCCTGCTCGCCCTGACACCGGCCCCGACTTCATCGAGGCGCTCGCCCGCGGCCTGGACGTGATCCGCGCGTTCCGGCCGTTGCGCCCGGTGATGACGCTCAGCGAGGTCGCGGCGGCCACCGGCCTCGCGCGGCCGACCACCCGCCGGATCCTGCTCACGCTGGTCGAGCTCGGGTACGCGCGGCAGGACGAGGCCGGCTTCGCGCTCACGCCGCGGGTGCTGGAGCTCGGGGTCGCGTACGTGCGGTCGATGGGCTTGTGGGACGTCGCGCGGCCGCACATGGAGCGGCTGTGCGCGCGCACCAACGAGTCGGTGTCGATCGCGCAGCTCGACGGGCCGGACATCGTCTACGTCGCACGGGTGGCCGTGCCGAAGATCGTCACGTTGTCCGTGCAGATCGGTACGAGGTTCCCCGCGCTTTCCACATCGCTGGGAAAGGTGCAGCTCGCGGCTTTGCCGACGGACGAGCTGGAGGCCGTGCTCGCGCAGCCGACCCGGTCCGGGCTCACGTCGCGGTGGCAGCCGGACGCCGCCGAGCGCGACGCCGAGCTGCGCGACGTGCGGGCGCGCGGGTGGGCGTTGACCGACGAGCAGCTCGCGCTCGGCATCCGGTCGATCGCGGCGCCGCTGCGGGACGGGACCGGCGCCGTCGTCGCCGGGATCAACGTCAACTGCCACGCCTCGGAGACCTCGGTCGAGCACATGCTCGAGCACCACCTGCCGCTCCTGCTGCAGGTCGCGGGCGACATCAGCGCGGACTTCGCCCGGCTCGGCACGGTGCCGCACGAGGTCGTCGCGTCCTGAGGGGTTGACCGGCGGGCGGCGAAGGTTGAGGATTCAACGGACACCTGTCCGCCAGACGGTCAAGGAGTTCCCCGATGAGTTCCCTCGTCTTCCGCAACGGCACCGTCCTCACCATGGACGGCCGCCCGCCGCTGGTCGGCCACGACGTGCTGGTGACCGGCGACCGCATCGCCGCGATCGGGCCGCGGCTGGAGGTGCCGGAGGGGACCGAGGAGATCGACGCCGCGAACGGCGTCGTGATGCCCGGCATGATCGACACGCACCGGCACCTGTGGCAGACCGCGATGCGCGGCTACGGCGCCGACTGGACCCTCACGCAGTACTTCGTCTGGTACTACCTGGAGTGGGGCAAGGTCTTCCGGCCGCAGGACATCCACGCCGGCAACCTGCTCGGCGCGGCCGAGGCGCTCGACGCCGGCGTCACCACGACCGTCGACTGGTCGCACGGACTGCAGACCACCGAGCACGCCGACGCCGCGGTGGACGCGTTGCAGGCGGTGCCGGGCCGGTTCGTGCTGGCGTACGGCAACATCCAGGACAGCCCCGCGTCGTGGACGGCCACGCCGGAGTTCCGCGACTTCGTCTCGCGCCGCATCACCGGCGACGACATGCTGGGCTTCCAGCTCGCGTTCGACGTGACCGGCGACCCGGCGTTCCCGGAGAAGCCGGCCTTCGAGGTCGCACGGGAGCTCGGCGTGCCCGTGACGACGCACGCGGGCGTGTGGGGCGCGACGAACGACGACGGCATCAGGTTGATGTACGACAACGGGTTCATGACACCGGAGTCGATCTACGTGCACGCGGCGACGCTGTCCGCCGACTCCTACCACCGCATCGCGGCGACCGGCGGCTCGATCTCCGTGTCGACCGAGAGCGAGCAGAGCGCGGGCCAGGGCTACCCGCCCACCTGGGCGATCCGCGAGCACGGCATCCCGGTGTCGCTGTCGATGGACACGTCCGTGTGGTGGAGCGGCGACCTGTTCTCGGCGATGCGCGCGACGCTGGGCGCCGACCGGGCCCGAGAGCACATGGCCGCGCACGCGCGGAACGACACCGTCACGCACTCCTCGTTGCGGGCGGAGCAGGTCGTGGAGTGGGCGACGATGGGCGGCGCGCGGGCGTTGGGACGCGCGTCCGACCTCGGCAGCCTCGAGGTCGGCAAGAAGGCCGACATCGTGTTGCTGCGCAACGAGAACTCCCCCGCCATGTTCCCGATCCTCAACCCGTACGGGCACGTGGCGTTCCAGGCGCAGCGGTCCGATGTGGACACCGTCGTCGTCGACGGCCGGATCGTGAAGCGCGACCACCGGCTCGTCGGCGTCGACCTCGGCGCGATCCGCTCGCAGGTGCTGGGCACCGTCGAGCACCTGCGCGCGCAGCTCGGCGAGGAGGCCTGGCACAAGGGCATGAACCCGGACATCCCGGAGTCCAAGGTCCTGGACAACCCCTACACCTACACCGAGTACCGCGGCGACACCAGGACGTCCGTCTGATGGGTCCGCTGGAAGGCCTGCTCGTCGCCGACTTCTCCCGCGTCCTGGCGGGCCCGTACGCGACCATGCTGATGGCCGACATGGGTGCCACCGTCGTCAAGGTCGAGGGTCCGTCCGGGGACGAGACCCGCACGTGGATGCCGCCGGTCCGCGACGACGTCTCGACCTACTACCTGGGCGTCAACCGGGGCAAGCGGTCGATCTCCCTGGACCTGCGCGACGAGGCCGACGCCGCGCTGGGCCGCGAGCTCGCCCGCCGCGCGGACGTGGTGATCGAGAACTTCAAGCCCGGCGGCCTCGCGAAGTACGGGCTCGACCACGCGTCCGTCAGCGCCGCGAACCCGCGGGTGGTCTACGCGTCGATCACGGGTTTCGGCTCCGGCGGCGGGAAGCACGTGCCCGGCTACGACCTGATGGTGCAGGCGATCTCGGGACTGATGAGCCTCACCGGCGATCCGGACGGGCCGCCGTACCGCGCGGGCATCTCGGTGTTCGACGTGATGGCGGGCAACCACGCGGTGATCGGGGTGCTCGCCGCGCTGCGCCACCGCGACGCGACCGGGCAGGGCCAGCTCGTCGAGGTGAACCTGCTGTCGTCGGCGCTGACCGGTCTGGTGAACCACAGCTCGGCGTTCGCGGCGGGCGGGGTCGTGCCGTTCCGGATGGGCAACGCGCACCCCAGCGTGTTCCCGTACGAACCGCTGCCCACCGCCGACAACGACCTGATCGTCGCCGCCGCGAACGACGGCCAGTTCCGGCGGCTGTGCGAGGTCCTCGGGCTGGACGAGGTGCCCGACGACCCGCGCTTCGCCCGCAACGCCGACCGCACCCGCAACCGCGAGGAGCTGCGGCCGGTGCTGGAGGAACGGCTGCGCACGCGCGGCGCCGTCGAGTGGTTCGACCTGCTCGTGGCGGCCGGGGTGCCGTGCGGGCCGATCAACACGATCGACGGCGGGTTCGCGATGGCCGAGCGGTTCGGGCTCGACCCGGTCGTGGTGGTCGGCGACGTGCCGACGACCCGGCACCCGATCCGGTTCTCGGAGACACCGGCGGTCTACCGGTTGCCGCCACCGGGACTGGACGAGCACGGCGAGGAACTGCGGAGCTGGCTGAAGGAGGACCGTGACGGTCTATGAAACGGCGCTGGGCGCGTCCACCCCCGACACGATCACGTTGCTGGGCAAGGACCTCGCCCGCGACGTGATGGGCACCGTCGGCTTCGGCGAGCTGTCCTTCTGGCTCGCCACCCAGCGCCGCCCGAGCCCCGGCGAGACGCGGCTGTTCGAGGCGGTGCTCGCGGCCCTGGCCGACCACGGCTTCACCCCGACCGCGATCGTGAGCCGCCTGACCTTCCTGTCGGCGCCCGACTCCGTGCAGGGCGCGCTCGCGGCAGGCCTGCTGGGCGGCGGCTCGCGGTTCCTCGGCGTCACCGAGGACGCGGGCAGGTTCCTCGACGCCGTCGTGCGCGACCACCCCGACCCCGACTGGGACGCGCTCGCGCTGGACACCGTGCGGGCGCAGGGGAAAGCGCGCATCCCCGGGCTCGGCCACCACGTGCACAAGAACGGCGATCCCCGCACCGCCAGGCTCTACCAGATCGCGGAGGAGGAGGGCCTGGTCGGCCCCCACCTCCGGTTGTTCGCCGCGATCGGCCGCGTGCACCCGCAGGTGCTCGGCAAGACGTTGCCGCTCAACGGCGCCGGCACGTGCGGCGCGGTGCTCGCCGACCTCGGCCTGCCGCTGGAGCTGTTGCGCGGCTTCGCGTTGCTGGCCCGCACCGCCGGGCTGATCGGGCAGCTCGCCGAAGAGCTGCGCAACCCGGTCGCCAACGAGATCTTCCTTTCCGTGGACACGAACACCAGGTCCGTCGCGCCTGTCGAGGAGTGAGCAATGCAGCTCGTCACCGAGGACAACATCACCGAGCTCGCGCAGCGGCGCTGGGCCACCGCGAAGGACCCGCGGACGGCGACGCTGATGACCGCGCTCGTCCGGCACCTGCACGAGTTCGCGCGCGAGGTGCGGCTCACCGAGGCGGAGTGGATGGCCGCGATCGGGTGGCTCACCGCGACCGGGCAGATCAGCGACGCCAAGCGCGAGGAGTTCATCCTGGCGTCCGACGTGCTGGGGCTGAGCATGCTGGTGGTGCAGATGAACCACCGGTTCGCGCCCGAGGCGACGCCCGCGACCGTGCTCGGCCCGTTCCACATCGACGGCTCCCCCGAGCTCGGGTTCGGCGGCGACATGTCCGACGACGTCGACGGAACGCCGCTCTACCTCACCGGGACCGTGCGGTCGCTCGACGGCACACCGGTGCCGGGCGCGGTGCTGGACGTGTGGCAGGCCGACGCCGACGGCGCGTACGAGGCGCAGCTCGAGGTGGACGAGGCGCGGTTGCGGGCGAAGTACCGCGCCGAGGCGGACGGGAGCTACTGCGTCCGCACCATCACGCCGAAGGGCTACTCGATCCCGATGGACGGGCCGGTCGGCGCGCTGATCGAGCAGACCGAGATCAGCCACTTCCGGCCCGCGCACGTGCACTTCCTGCTCACCGCCGACGGCTTCGAGCCGCTGATCACGCACCTGTTCGAGGAGGGCGCGCAGTACCTCGACAGCGACGTCGTGTTCGGCACCAAGCAGGAGCTCGTCGTGCGGTTCGAGCCGCGCGAGCCCGGTGTCACGCCGGACGGCGGGCTGTCCGAGGTGCCCTGGGTGCTCGCCGAGTTCGACTTCGTGCTGCAGCCGTGCGCGCCGCGGTAGTCGTTCGTCCCGGTCAGCCGCCGTCGCTCGCTGACCGGGGCGAGCCTTCCGGCGACGTCGTCGTGGACGTCCTCGCCGCGCCCGTCACGCCGCTGGACCGGCTGTGCGCGGGCGGGAAGTCGTACTTCGGCGTGCCCGAGACGCCGTACGTGCCGGGCGTGCAGGGGGTCGGGACGGTCGGCGGACGGCTGGTCTGGTTCCCGACCACCGCGGGCATGGCGCCGGGCGACGGCAGCATGGCCGCGAAAGCGTTGGCACGGCAGGAGGACCTGGTGTTCCTGCCGGAGGTCGACCCGGTCCTCCTGGCCGCGCTGGGGTTGTCGGCCGTGGCCGCGCTGCAAGCGTTGAAGTCGCTGCGCCCCGGCGAGACCGTGGTGGTGCTGGGCTGCGGTGCGGTCGGTCAGGCGGCGATCCAGCTCGCCCACCTGGCCGGTGCCGGGAAGGTCGTGGCCGCCGCGCGGTCGGCGGAGGCACGGGACCGCGCCACACGGTCGGGTGCGGACGTCGTGGTGCCGCTGGAGGACGTCGGCGAGGCCGCGCGGGACGCCGACCTGCTGGTAGACCCGCTGTTCGGGCCTCCCGCCGCCGCGGCCGCCGAGGCGATGCGCCCCGGCGGCCGGTGGGTGAACCTCGGTGGGTCCGCGAGCGAGACGAGCCCGGTCACCTCGTCCACGTTGCGCAGCAAGTCGTTGCAGCTCAGCGGGTACACGAACAACTCGCTGACCGCGCAGCGGCGGTCCGACGCCATCTCCGCGATCGCACGTCACGCGGCCGCCGGTGTGCTCACCGTCGACCACGAGGTGGTGCCGCTCGCGGACGTCGCCGAGGCGTGGGAGCGGACGGGTCAGGGCCGGGTCGTGCTGGCCATGTAGTCCCGCACCGTCGCGAGCGTCACCGGGTCGTCCAGGCCTCCACCGTGACCGACCTGGTCGGTGACGACGTGGATCGCCTTGTGCCCCAACTGCTTCCGCACGTGCTCGGCCCACACCACCGGCGTGGCGGGGTCGAACGTGTTGCTCAGCAACAACGTCGGGTTCGCGCTGCGCGACGACACCGGCTTCGGCCGCCCGGTCCTCGGCCCACCGACGCAGATCGACGTGTAGTTGCTGGAGTTGGTCGAGTACCCGACGACGGGCGCGGCCTTCCGGGTGGCGGCGAGATCACCGCGCGCCTCCTCCGCGCTCGCCAAGGCGAACGGCCAGTCGGAGCAGGCGATCGGGTCGGCGTACTCGAGCCGCTGCGGCGGCTGCTCCCCGCCCGGCGGCTCGTCGGGGAACGGGTTGCGGCCGTCGGCGAGGTCGCGCAGTCCCTTCGCCACCTCGGTGAAGTCGCGCGGTGCGAAGATCTCGAAGTAGCGCGTGATCATGGCTTCGGACCACGGCACGCCGAAGAACGTCCCCGGCAGGTGGGCGGCCTGTCGCTGCGCCTGCCGGAACACCTCGGCCGGGTCGCGGCCGTGCAACGGGCTGTCCGGGGTCTCGTCCGACCACCGCGCGAACTTCGTGAAGATCGCCTCGACGCCCGCCGCGGCCGTGGCCATGAACTCCCGGCGGCCCTGGCCCGGGTTCATCACGCCTTCGAGCACCGAGCCGGTGACGTGCTGCCCGAACCTCTCCAGGTACCGCTCGCCGAGCAACGTGCCGTAGGAGAGGCCGTACACGCTCACGTTCCGCACTCCCGCGGCCTTGCGCAGCGCGTCGGCGTCGTTCGCCGTGCTGTAGGCGTCGAGGTGGCGGTCGAGGTTCGGCACGCCGGTCGTGCAGGTGCGCCAGAACTCCTGCTGGTCGCGCCGCAGCGCCGCGAAGCTCGCCGAGTCCGCCGGCGGGATGTACGGAATCCTGAGGATCTTGTCGAAGTCGCAGGTCATGGGGTGGCTCTCGCCGACGCCGCGCGGGTCGAGCGACAGCAGGTCGTAGCCGGGCAACGCCTTCTTGAGGGTGCCGAAGGTGTAGTCGCCGGGCTGCCCGGGACCGGACGGGAAGCTCAGGACCGTTCCCCTGCTGTGCTCGGCCTTCCAGCGGTAGACGCGCAGCCCGACGGTGCCCTGGTCCGGTCTCGCCCAGTCGACCGGCACGGTCAGGGTGCCGCACTCGACCCCTTCGGCCACGTCCTTGTCGCACTTGCCCCAACTCGGGCCCGCTGCCGCCGACGGCGCGCAGACCAGCGCGATCATGCCGGTGGCGAGGAGGACCGCCACGTGTTTGCGAATGACTCCCACCGCTCCAGAGTGGATCTGCCGGCCGTCAGCCCGCATCACACCGCGGGCTGGGATGTCGGTCCTCCTGAGGTAGCACGGAGTGCGGAGCCGATCATGGCGTGCCAGGATCGATCAGGTGGATCGACGCGGGTTTCTGAAGGTCGCGGGACTTGCCGGTGCGAGCGCGGCGCTGACCGCCTGCTCCTCCCCCACCTCCCCGACGCCGCCACCGTCCAGTTCGTCCGTTCCGAGTGGACCGCCCGACTGGGCAGCGTTGCGCGGCGAGCTGTCCGGCCGGCTCGCGCTCGCAGGGGACGACGGGTTCGCCTACCAGGGCTTCAACCCCGTGTGGGACGGCCAGAAGCCCGCCGCCGTCGCCAGGGTCGCCTCCGCCGCGGACGTGCAGGCCTGCGTGCGGGCCGCGCGGGGCCGGGTCGCGATCGCCGCGCGCAGCGGCGGCCACAGCTACGCCGGGTACTCGTCGCCGTCCGGCGGCCTGCAGGTCGACGTGCGCGGGCTGGCGGCCGTCGAGGTGCTGCCGGGTGACCAGGTCCGGATCGGGTCCGGCGCCGCCCTGGGCGACGTGGCCAAGGCCCTGGTGCAGTCCGGGCGGTGCCTGCCGACCGGCACGTGCCCGTCCGTCGGCGTCGCCGGTCTGACGCTCGGCGGCGGGATCGGTGTGCTCGCGCGCAGGTACGGGCTGACGTGCGACCACCTGGTGTCCGCGACGGTCGTGACGGGCACCGGCCGGGTGGTGACCGCGTCGGCAGACCAGGAGCCCGACCTGTTCTGGGCGTTGCGCGGCGGCGGTGGCGGCAACTTCGGGATCGTGACGGAGTTCGTGTTCGCGACGGTGCCCGCGCCGGACGTCACCGTGTTCTCGCTGTCGTACCCGGACGCCGCGGCGCCGCTCGGCGCGTGGCAGCGCTGGATCGCGGACGCGCCGAACGAGCTGTGGTCCAACGTCGTCGTGCGCGGCGGCGCCCAGCCGAGCTGCCGGATCGGCGGGTGCTTCGTGGGCTCCGCAGGCGAGCTCGCCACCCTGCTCAAGGCGTTGCCCGCGCCGGCGGAGCGGTTCCTCCAGCCGCAGACCTACGCGCAGGCCACCCAGTACTTCGCGGGCGGCCCGATCGCGCGCGAGTCGGCCGTCGCGTCGTCGCGCGTCCTGCGGGAGCCGCTGGATGATCCCGCCCAGGCCGTGGCACTGCTGGAGGGTCAGCCGGACGAGACCTACCTGATCTTCGACGGGCTGCGCGGCGCGGTGGCCGACGTCGCGCCGGACGCGACCGCGTTCCCGCACCGCACGGCTCTCGCGAACGTGCAGGTCTACGTCAAGACACCGCCCGAGGCCGCCGAGGAGGCGCGCGGCCGGCTGGCCGTGATCCGCGACGGGCTCGGCGCGCTGACCGGCGACGGCGGGTACGTCAACTACATCGACCCGGCGATGCCGCGGTGGGCGGAGGCGTACTACGGCGGCAACCTCGCCCGGCTGCGGGAGGTCGCCGCCCGGTACGACCCGGACCGCGTGTTCGCGTTCGCGCAGTCCGTGTCCCGGTGACGCCGGACCGGTGAGCTGACCGGCCCGGCGTGACCCGTCCACTGGTCGGGCGGTGCCCCGAGGAAGTTCCCGATCTCACCCTGTCGAGGGAACTGATCGGCTGCGCGCACCGACTAGATGCTCGTGAAGACGACAGGTCTGCCGGTGCGGCTGGCGGGGGTGAGCTGTGCGCACGGCGGCAGGACCGTCGTCCGCGCCGTCTCGCTCGACGTGCCCGCCGGCCACCGCGTGGCGCTGACCGGCACGAACGGGTCCGGCAAGACGACGTTGCTGCGCGCGGTCCTCGGCCTGCACCGCGCGTGCGACGGCGTGGTCGAGGTCGGGGCGCGGCAGGCCCGCACCGCGGCAGACTGGACGCGGCGGCGGCGCGAGATCGCGTGGATCCCGCAACGGCAGGCGGCGGGCCGGTTCCCGTTGCTGGTGGACGAACTGCTGGCGAGCAGCGGCGCGGTGGACCGTGCCCGCGAGGCCGCTCGTGAGCTCGGGGTCGGTGATCTCGGGCGGCAGCCGGTGCACACGTTGTCCGGCGGGCAGCTGCAGCGGGCGTACTTGGCGCGCGCTATCGGGTGCGTCGAGGCAGGGGCCGGGGTGCTGCTGGCCGACGAACCCACGGCGGCACTGGACTTCGCGGGGCAGACGGCGGTGGCGGAGCTGCTGACGAGCCTGCCGGTGACCGTGGTGGTCGTGACGCACGACCGGGCCGTGGCGGCGCGGTGCGAGCGGGTGCTGGAGATGGCGGCCGGGTCGCTGCGGGAGATCACGTGACCGAGCACCTCCGCCGTCCCGTCCCCACCGCGCGGGAGATCACGTGATCCAGCTGCTCGAGCTCGCCGCCGTCCAGCGCGCGGCTTTTGCCCTGTTGCTCGGCGCGGTCGCCCTCCCGATCGTCGGCGTCGTGATCATCGGACTCGACATCATGCCGGTCCGCTTCGCGATGATGCACATCGCGTTGCTGGGCATCGCGATCGGCCTGCTCACCGGCCTGGACCCGTTGCTGTGCGCGGTGGTCGCGTGTGGACTGTCCGGCGCCGGGCTCGCCCCGCTGGCCCGCAGCCCGTCCGGCCTGTCCGGCGCGATGGGCCTGCTGATGAGCCTCGCGATCGCCGCCGCGTTGCTGGTGCTGTCGATCTCCGGGGTGAACGCGTCCGCGGCGTTCGAGCTGCTGTGGGGCTCGATCCTCGCGACCCGGACCGGCGACGTGGTGCTGCTCGGCGTGCTCGCGGTCGCCGTCCCCGCGCTGTTCCTGTGGCGGCGCAAGCAACTCGCGTTGCTGCTGCACGACCGCGAGCTCGCCGCGTGCTCGGGGGTACCGGTGAACCGGCTGACGCTCGTGCTGCTGGTGCTGGTGGCGGTCGCCATCGCCGGTGCCATCCGGCTCACCGGCGCGCTGCTGGTCGACGCGCTCACGTTGCTGCCCGCGCTCGCCGCGCGCCGGCTCGCGCAGTCGCTGACCGGGATGGCGCTGTGGGCGGTCGGGATCGGCGTCGTCGTGAACCTGGCCGGGTTCGTCCTGGCCCTGCTGCTGGACCAGCCGCCCGGTCCGGTCCTCGTGCTCCTGGCGGGTGCGGTCGCGCTCGCCGCTCACTTCCTTCCCGAACGGAGAAACACCGCATGGCAGTCCGCCTCCTCGCACTGACCGCCGTCCTGCTGGTGGCCGGGTGCGGCACGACCGCGGCACCGGCTGACCAGCGCACCGGGCCGAAGATCGTGGCGACCACGAGCTGGGAGGCCGGGTTCGCCAAGGCGGCCGGCGCCTCCGACGTCACGGTGATCGTGCCCCGGTCCGTGCTGCACGCGCCGGACTACGACCCGAAGCCGTCCGACCTGAAGGCCGTGGCCGACGCGGACTACGTGCTGTACGCGCCGTTCGAGGCGTTCGCGCCGAAGATCACCGACGCGGCCGGGTCGCGGGCGCGGAAGGTCGAGGTCGCGCTCGACAACTCGCGGGACAAGGTGAAGGCCGAGGTGACGCGGCTCGGTGAGCTATTCGGCACGCAGGACGCCGCGCGGAAGTGGATCGAGGGCTTCGACGCCGAGTACGCGAAGCTCAGCGCCGAGGTGAAGGCGAAGTGGCCGGGCGGGCAGCGGCCGAAGGTCGTGGCGCAGATGTTCGTCGGGTACGCGGCGGACCTCGCGGGCGCGGAGCTGCTCGGCGTGTACGGACCCGAGCCCGTGACGCCGTCTCAGCTCGCGGAGCTCAGGACCAAGGCGCCGCAGTTCGTCTTCGAGAACTCGCACATGAGCACCGGCACGGTGCTGCCGGACGCGGGCGCCGAGCAGGTCGACCTCGTCAACTACCCCGGTGAGGACAACGACCTGCTCAGCGTCTACCGCGCGAACGCGAGGACGATCAGCGACGCGCTCGCCTAGCGAGCACTCGCAACGCGTCCCGGTCGACCTTGCCCGCGGGGCTGAGGGGGAACTCGTCGAGCACCAGCAGGTGCTCCGGGTGCTTGTAGCGCGCGAGTTCCCCCAGGAACTCCCCCAGCTCGACGATGGTCACCGGCGCGTCCACGACGAGGCACGCGCACAGCCGTTCCCCCATCAGCTCATCCGGCACGCCGACGCACGCGACGTCGCGGATCGACGGGTGGGCGGCGAGCGCCTGCTCCACCTCGGCCGGGCTGATGTTCGCGCCGCCGCGGATCACGATGTCCTTGCGGCGCCCCACGACCGAGAGGTAGCCCTCGTCGTCGAACACGCCGAGGTCCCCGGTGCGCACCCAGCCGTCCGGCGTCCGGTAGCGGGCGTTGAGGTCGTCGTCCAGGTACCGCAACGGACTCATCGGCCCGCGCGCGATGATCTCCCCCTCGGTGCCCGCCGGCACGGGCCGCAACTCGTCGTCCACCACCAGGATCTCGGCCACGGCGGGGTTGGGCCGCCCGGCACCGCGACCGGGCCGGTCGTCGAGCGCGGTGTGGCAGTTGACACCGTCCGCGGACCCGTAGACGTTCACCACCCGCGCGCCGAAGACCTCCCGGCAGGCCCGCGCCGTCTGCTCGTCGAGCTGGGCGCCGCCGGGCGCGACGACCCGGATCGACGAGAAGTCGCCGGGCAGGTCGAGCAGCATCTTGAACATCGTGGGCACGCCGAACAGGTGCGTCGGCCGGGCGCGTTCGATCAGCTCCACAGTGGACCGAGGGCTGAACCTGCTCTGCAGCACGAGGGTGCCGCCGTGCCGGGCCAGCGTGACCGTGGTCCCGTTGCTGCCGAACGACGACGCCAGCGGCACGAGGAACAACGCCCGCAGCTCCTCGCCCGGCGGGATCAGCCTGCCGACGAAGGCACCGCGCCCGCCGAGTAAAGCGTTGTGGGAGTACAGCACCATCTTCGGCGCCGCCTCCGAGCCGGACGACACGAGGATCCGTGCGGGCCCGTTGGGATCCGACCGCACCGGCTCGAACACCCCGGCGGGCGCCAGCAGTTCCGCCGTGGTCCAGCCACCGTCGAGGTCGTCCGCGATGAGGGCCTTCGCACCGCTGAGCCGGACGAGCGCCTCCGCCTCACCCGCGCCGCGCCCGACCGGGAACGGCAGCACCACACCCCCGACCGCGGCGACGGCGAGGTCGGCCGCCACCGCGTACCGGCCGTTGGGCACCTGCACGGCCACGACGTCCCCGGCCCCGACACCGCGCCCGGCGAGGTTCGCGGCCATGCGCAACGCGAGCTCGTTGAGCTGCACGTAGTTCAGCTCGCCGTCTTCGTCGACCACGGCTGTGCGCAACGGGTCCAGGAACACCCGCACCGCGAACAGGTCGTAGATGTCGCGATCGGGGTAGTACCCCTGCTCGGCCCACCGGTGGCGGAGCTCGGCGGGAACGAGATCGCGGACGGTGGTCGCCGTCATCGGAACCTCCAGGGTGTCAGGACTTCGGGGCATCCGGCGGAGTCGAGCCCGACCGCGCCGGCGAACCGCGGGTCGGTGGTGAGGGAGGCGAGGTCGTCGGTGACCGCGACCCCTTCGTGCACCCAGCCGCCGTCACCCAGCAACGGCCTGCGGAACCCCGGCGCCGGCCGCCCGTTCGCCTGGCGCATCAACAACTCGGCCGCCGCGAGCAACGACGACTCGGCGCGGACCGCACGCCCGGTGTGTTGGCGTTGGAGGAGTGCCGCGACCGCCGTGTAGGCGCCGAGGAGGCCGCCCAGCACGTCGAGCAGGGTCATCAGCGACGGGGCAGGTGACTCGTCGGCCGGTCGCAGGAGCGCACCGAGGCCGGTGCGGGCCTGGACCATGAAGTCGGTGCCGAGCGGGGCGTCCCGGAGCCGGCCGGCCCAGCCCGACGTGTGCACGAAGACCAGGCGCGGGTTGACGGCGGCGAGGTCGTCGGCGCCGAGGCCGAGTCGTTCGGCGGTGCCGGGGGCCCAGTTGTGGAGGAAGACGTCGGCGGTGCGGACCAGGTCGCGCAGGCGGTCGCGGTCGTCGGCGTTCTTGATGTCGATCTCGACGGCGGACTTGGCGCGGTTGAGGGCGAGCCAGCGGGCGGAGGTGTCGCCGCACATCGGGGGCATGCCGCGCAACGGGTCGCCGCCGGGTGGTTCCACGCGGACCACCGTGGCGCCTAGGAGGGAGAGGAGGTGGGCGGCTAGAGGGGCTTGGACTCGGCGGCCGGCTTCGAGGACGAGGAGGCCGGCGAGGGGTAAGGCGGGCTGCGGTTGTGAGGTGGGGACGGGCCGCGCGGCGGGGACAGGCAGCGCGGCAGGAGCGGGCAGCGTGGCAGGGAGGGCCGCTGCGGCAGCAGCGGGTCGCGCGGCGGGTGGGATCGGCGCGGCGGGAGCAGGCAGCGCGGCGGACGGGATCGGCGCGACGGGTGCGGAGTCCTGCGGCGAGGCCGACCCCACCTCGCACCCCCGCCACCCAACCTCCCGCAGCTCGAAAGCCGGTCCCCCGGCCGAGTTCGGCGCGTGCAGCCGGCAGATGCTCATCCCCGTCCCACCCGCGTGCGCCACCAGGTCCGCGAACGTCCGCGCCCCCGCCGCCTCGTGCAGCTCCGCCGGCAGCGGCGCGGTCGCCGTCGGGTAGCGGAACTGGAACGGCCGCCACCCCGCGCCGATCACCCGGCCGGCCACGCCGAGGCCCGCCCAGAAGGCCTGCCACACCGCCGGGTCCAGCGCCTCGATCTCGAACAGCACCCCGTCCGCGCTCACGAACGGCGGGCCGCCCGGACCCGGCGTCGTGGCCTCCGGTGCGCCGGCCGCCGCGAGGTACTGCGACACCGACAGCAGGGCGGCCTGCGCGACGCTCGTCGTCACCGCGGACGCGCCGCCGAACAGTGCCGCCAGCAGGCCCGTGCCGCCGAGGACGCCGGCGGCCACACCGCAGTAGTCGAGGCCGAGGCCTCGGGGAGAGCCCTGGCTGCGACCGTGCACGTGCATCGGGCCGCAGACGGCCTGGGCGCTGGCCTCGTCCGTGACACCGGCCGAGACGGGTCCCGCCCAGGTGATCGTCAGGGACGCCGGGCCGTCCACGTGGGCGGGGTCACCGGTGGTGGCCGGGAACCGGGTGACGGTCGCGCCCGACTGGTGCAGGAGCGTGCCGAGCACGTCGGCCGCGGCCGAGTCGCCGCGGACGGTGAACTCGGTGGCGGACAACGGTGGATCGCTCGTCGTCCGGTCGAGGTGCAGGGTCACGCGGGCCTCCTCCTGGCGGTGCGGTGCGCTTGTCCACCAGTCGGGCGGGACGCCGTGCTGGTTCCCGGCGGAGAGGAGAAGGCTTTGCTGGCAGAGGTTTCCGCGTTCGTCGAGCGCGAGGTGTGGCCGGCCGAGACGGTGCTCGACGCTGGTGGAGGGGCCGCCGCGCGTGAGTTGCGGAGGTTGCGGGGACTCGCGAAGGACGCCGGGTTGTGGGCCTTGCCACTGCCGCGCGAGTCGGGCGGTGGCGGGCTCGGGCTCGCCGAGTACTTCGCCCTGGCGGAGCGGGAGGGCAGCAGCGATCACGGGCCCGCGGTGCTGGGGTCGGCGTGCCTGCTCGACGTGCGGATGTTCGAACGGTTCGGGCGGCCGGCGGTGCGCGCACTCGTGACACCGTTGGTGGCCGGGGAGATCAGCGGCTGCTACGCGATGACGGAGCCGGGGGTGGCGGGGTCTGATCCGGCCGCCGCGCGCACGACCGCCGTGCGGACCGGCGGGGGCTGGGTCCTCACCGGGCGGAAGTGGTTCACCAGCGGTGCCGGGAACGCCTCGTACGTCACGGTGCTGGCGAGCGGGTCGTTGTTCGTCGTGCGGGACTTCCGCGTGGTGCGCGAGATCCCGGTGCTCGGTGCCGGAGGGCAGTTCGAGATCGCTCTGGACGACGTCTTCGTGCCGGACGACCACCTGATCGGCCACGGCGGGGACGGTCTCGCCATCGCCGGCACGCGGCTCGCGCTCGGCAGGACGTTGCGCTGCCTGCGGTGGGTCGGGATGGCGGAGCGCGCGTTCGACCTGATGTGCGTGCGCGCCAACGAACGCCAGGTGCGCGGCAGTGCCCTCGCCGATCGCCAGTTGGTGCAGCAGCACGTGTTCGAGTCGTTGCTGGCGATCCGGTCGGCCAGAGCGCTGACGGTCCGGGCGGCCGAGCTCGTCGCCGCGGACGCGGACGCGCGCACCGAGATCGGGCTCGCCAAGGTCGCCGCCGCCCGCACCCTGCACCAGGTCGCCGACGCGGCGATCCAGGTGTTCGGCGCGGAGGGGCTCGGTCCCGGCACGCCGCTGCCGGCGCTCGCGCGGATCGGGCGGGCGGCCCGGATCCTCGACGGCGCCGACGAGATGCACGTCTCCGACACCGCGCGGCGCGTGCTCAGAACTCGTGCGGGCTGACCTCCCCGGCCGCGATCGCCAGCGCCAGGGCGTAGAAGAACGTGCCCCACACCAGTTCGTGGTTCTCCAGACCGTCGTAGGTGCCGCCGAGCAACCGGCCGTCGTGCACCGACTCGCCCAGCCGTGCCAGCGGGAGTGACGCGTCGAGGCCCAGCTTGAGCATCGCGACGGAGGCGATCGCGTCCGCCGCGGTGTCGCCGGGAGCCTCCCACTCCCGCGCCAGGGCCAGCGCTCGCGGCCGGTACTCCTCCCCCAGCCACCACGCCGCGTCGGCCGCCGCCAGCATCAGCCAGGCCCGGCCGCGCGGCCAGGTCTCGGCCAACGCCAGATGAGCGTCCACATGGGACCGTGCGAGCTCGCCGAGGCCGTGGGAAGCGAGCAACGGCACCACTCCCGCCGCCCCGTCCGAGCGAGGTCCCGCGTCCGGGCCGAACGCCGTGCCCCACGGGACCACGCCGTCGACCGCGCGCGAGGCCAGCGACCGCGCCGCCCGCGCGGTGTCTCCCCTGCCGTACCAGAAGATCAGCGCCTGCAGCACCGTGTCGCTGTCGTGCCAGGTGTCGAGCTTCGCCGTCCACCGCGCCGCCGCCGGATGTCCGGTCAGCCACAGCAATCCGGCCCAGCATCCGCCCGCCCACGACCCCCGCGCCGTGGTGCGCCAGCTCCCGCCGGGCGGTGCGACGAGCGGGAACCGGTCCCCGACCTCAGCCAGGGTCGCCTCGACCCGCGCCCTCACCGCGTCCGCCACGCCACGAGCGCCGCGGCGGCGAACTCGACAGCCACCAGCACCCAGCCCGCGGTGTAGCCGAGCAGACCGAAAACCGGTGGCCCCACGGCGAATCCGGCGAAGAAGCCCGCTGACACGAGAGCGGAGTGGCGCCCCAGCTCCGGACCCCGGGACGCGGCCACGACCAGCACCATCGACAGCGCGTTCGCCGCCACGGCACAGCCGCCCACGACCACCACGGCGAGCCACGGCATCCCGAGCAGCAGCAAGACCGGCGCCAGGACCGCCGCCGCGGACAGCCGCACCAGCACGCGCCCCGGCGACGTCCCCGCCACCCGCGACCACAGCACGCGGCACGCGATCCCGACCACGCCGAGCACCGCGACCAGCCCGGCCGCCGCCGTCGCGCCGAACCCGAGCTCCTCCGTCGCGAACAACGCGACGTACGTGTTCACCGCCGCGATCCCGGACCCGAGCAGCACGGAGAACCCGGCAAGCCGCCAGATCACCGCGTCCGCCGTCAGCGCGAACCGCAACGGTGGCAGGCGAACCGGAGCCGGATCAGCGGGCTGCGCCGCGCACGCGAACGCCGCCGACAGCGCCACACCCGACGCCACCGCCACGGCGAGCCGCCAGTCCACGCCGTCCGCCAGCCACGCCAGCGGCAGCCCGGCGGCGAACGCCCCCAGCTGCACCCCGGACTGCTTGATCCCCAAGGTCGAGGCCCGGCGTGGCGCGGGCACGGACGCGGCGATCAGCTTGTTCGTCGAGGGGTTCGCGAGCGCCTGCGGAACTCCGCCGAGTGCCACGGCGAGCACCAGCACGGCGTAGTGCGGCGCCGACGCGAAGACGGTCAACGCCACCGCGCTCGCCGCGAACAACACAACCAGCGACCGGCGCGGCCCGACCGCGTCCACCACCGGCCCGATCACGAGCGACAGCACCACCGCCACGCCGAACCCCGCCGTCACGAGCACGCCGAGCAACGGCCGGGCGATCCCGAACTCCCGCACCAGGGCGGGTGAGAGCGCTCCCAGCAGGAACAACGGCAGCATCGACACCGTCATCGCCGCCGTGGTGAGCACGGGCACCGCGGCCCGGCCGCGCAGTTGGACCTCCTCCACGACCACTAGTCGTGCGCGAAACCCTTCCGGTTCCCGGGAACCGGAAGCACCGCCGCACCGACCTGTGAGCCATGGAACGTCGAACCTTCTTGCGCGCTTCCGCGCTGTCACTGGGACTCACCATGACCGCCACCGCGGCGACCGCCGCGAGCCCGCTGCGGGTGCAGGTACTGATGTTCGACGGGGTCGAGGAGCAGGACTTCGTCGCCCCCGTCGAGGTGCTGGGCCTCGCCGGCAAGCTCAGCGGCGGCGCCGTCCGGACGACCCTCGTCTCCCCCGACCGCCCGCGCACCGTCACCTGCACGTACGGCACCGAGGTGAAGGTTCCGCACGGCTGGTCTCCGGCGGACGCGGACGTGCTCGTGGTGCCCGGCGGCGGCTACACCAACCGCACCGGGCCGGGCGTGCACCGGCTGATCGGCGACAAGGCCTTCCTGCGCCGACTGGCCGAGTCCGAGGCGCTGCCCGTGGGCATCTGCACGGGCACGATGATCCTGTCCGCGGCGGGGATCACCCGGGGCCGCAACGCGACCACGCACTCCGGCGCCAAGGCCGACCTCGCCGCCCAGGGCGCGACCGTGGTCAACGCCCGCGTGGTCGACGACGGCGACCTGGTCACCGGCGGTGGCATCACGTCCGGGCTGGAGGTCGCGCTGTGGCTGGTCGAACGGTTCGCCGGCGCCCAGGTCGCCCAGCGCGCGGAGACCGTGCTCGAGTACGAACGGCGCGGCACGGTCTGGCGCCGTTAGACGACGCCGACGTCCTCGTGGCCCTGCCCGCTGATCAGGTCCTCGCGCGCCCGCGCCACCCGCGACCGCACCGTGCCGATCGGGCACCCCGCCACCTCGGCGGCCTCGGCGTAGGACAGGCCGAGCACCTGGGTCAGCAGCAGGGCCTCGCGGCGTTCGGGAGCGAGGCCCGCGAGCATGAGGTTGAGCTCCACCACGTCCTCGAACCCGGCGGAGCGCGCGTGCTCGGCGTAGCGGTCGGCGTCCGAGGCGAGCTGGTAGTCGGCGGACCAGGCGATCGACGGGCGGGCGACGGCGGCGCGGATGTGGTCGACGACGGTGCGCCGCGCGATCGAGAGCAGCCAGGTGCGGGCCGAGGACCGGCCCTCGAAGCCGGGCAGCGATCGCAGCGCGCGCAGGTAGACGTCCTGGGTGAGGTCGTCGGCGACCCCGATGCCGCCGAGGTGGGCGACCAGTCGCCAGACGTCGCGCTGCGTCAGGCGGATGAACCGCTCCAACGCCTCGCGGTCACCGGCACCGGCGGCGAGCGCGCACGCTGTGACCGCCTCGTCGTCACCCCTCGAAGTCGACACGGTTCGGCAGAGTAACCCACCGATCGAGATCCCCGGGAACTGTGAACGGCCAATGGCCGACAATGACGGTGTGGAGTGCACCAGCTGCCGCGAAGCCCTGTCCGCGAGGCTCGACGGGGAAGAGGAGGGCGTGCCCGCCGACCAGGTGGACGCGCACCTCGACGGCTGCGCGTCCTGCCGGGAGTGGCACGACAGCGCCGCCGCGCTCACCCGCACGCTCCGCGTGCGACCGGCCACCCCGGTGCCGGACCTGGCCGCGGCGGTCCTCGACGCCGCTCCCCCGGTCGTGCCCGCGACGCCGAAGGGCTGGCTGCCGCGCGGTCTGCTCACCGGTGTCGCCGTCGCGCAGCTCACGCTCGGGCTGGCGCAGGTGCTCGGTGTCAGCTCCTCGCACAGCGGCCACACGACCGGTGTCGACAGCAGCCACCTGTTCAACGAGAGCACGGCGTGGAACCTCGCGCTGGGCCTCGGTCTGCTGTGGACGGCGCTGCGCCCGGTCGCGGCCACGGACCGACCGTACTGTGGGGCCGATCACAGCCCTAGGGGATCAATCCAAAGGAACTGCAAAGACTGCACGGCCAGCCGGAACACGCAGA